>LWDK01000001.1 GCA_002083485.1 Proteobacteria bacterium SG_bin7
TTTGACCTAAGCCGCAAATTGTTGGACTTGTTTATGAGTTTGACAGTTGTTATTCAAGTATCCCACCCTCACCTCTGCTATATTCATTTTCGGTCTTAAACCGCTGGAATATCTATTGCTTTAGATGTAGCGATGGCATTTCGTGAGCTTATTTCATTACTTTTAGTTTTTTCGATAGGTATCGGTTCGGCAACAGGCGCCCCGCCAAGTGATGGCGGCGATTTAGAAGATGCTTTTTCAGCTTTGCAGGATTTTGCCAAAACTGCTTCTGAAAAAGGTGAGGACCCTGCCGCTGCCCGTCTTGATGCAGCCGTAAATGAATATTTAAAGCCTCTCGAAGAATCTGGTATTCCGCTTGAGAGTATGAAAGAAGAAGCATCGGCTGATGTTTTAAAACAAGCCGCTTCTTTAAGTGCCAAGGAAATTTTAGATGAAGACTTGCGTATTAGTCCGCAGATAATTCCCCAAATCTTGATGCTTGGAGGAATTAAATCTTCTAAGAAATTAATTCGTAACGTGATTGAACGTCTACTCTTGCCTTCAGACATCAAGCGCCTAAATGTACTGATTTCCGGAAGCCCTATTCCACGTGTAGCGGTAACGTCAGAAGATCTTACGGAAGTTGAGATAAAAAAAGTTAAAGAGTCCATAGAAACTGTCAAGGAACAGATATCTTATGACAAAGCAAAATCCGATAGTGTTAGGGAGCACGTAGCACAAAAACTTACGGAGTATAGGAAGCTTCTCAAAAATTTAGAGGCACAAGGACCGAGAATTGAAATTACCATGGAGTTGACCGTCGGTTTGCTCTCGATGGTAAAAAACGTGGATGAATTGGCCGGTGCCATTGGTCAAGCAATGTCGCGTTTCAACCCTGAAGCTTATGGGTTAAGTGATGATCCGCGTATTTATCGTAACCTTGAAGCGATCAGCGGTTTTAAGAATTTAGAACCTGATTTTCAAAAAATTATTAAGGCCGATGCTGCGACGACTGAGAGGCTTGTGGCGGCGGGCTTCAATCCATGGGCGGTTTATAATTTTGAGACTAGTGCGCTTGATTTTTTACGCGAAAAATATGTCAAAAGAGGAAAATACGCACCCATTCGTGTGTTTCGAGCCCGTCAATTAGAGGAAGCAGTTAAAGACGACTTACGGCCGATCCGTATGCAAGCAATTAAAGCTTACATCACGTATCTCTCAAAACAGAAAGACATTTTGGAGAATGTGAGCCATGATGAGAAATTTTCTTCTGGCTTTAAGTATTTGCAATACCGGCTCAAAATTTATACGCAAAGTTTTTTCAGTAAACTTACTTTCGCAGTTCCTGTTGCAGGTGCGGTTTTCTCACTGAACTCTATGGAAGCCATATTCGATGCCGTCTCCTCCGTGTACGTCACAACCAAAGGGTTAATCCCAGATACGTTCTGGGAATCAAGTAAAGAGTCTATAGGTAATTTATTGTCCTCAGTTAAAGATGGTGCCGACAAGATAGTGGGTAGTGACGAGGCTAAAACGAGTGGCCCTAGTTTTGAATTCCCAGATCTCACGCCGCTGATTGATTTACCTCAACAGGCGTTAAACAAAATTATTTATTATACCGATCCCAGTGACTTTCTGCAGCAGTATTGTAGTTACATAGTTCCCGTGCGGTCCTTTGTGGCGAACTTGCCTTCAGTATTTTGGAACCGAATTTCCAATGTGGACACCCAAGATGCACTCTTATTTGTTTCGGGAATTACTGCGGTCATGATGAGTACAATCATTTATAAATATCGAAGTCAAATTTTAAACTATATTTCTAGCCGTTTTGATGACAATAAAAAACAAATTGAAGTTGAAATAAGTGAATCCAAAAGAGAAAAACTCCAAGAATTAAAGGAGCAGGCACAGGTTCCAGAAAAAATTGTTGCTGATATTTCTGAGGACTCGAATTCTGTGGTCGCAGAGACCAAAGTGAATGTTCCTGTTTCTGCGCCATTGGTTAAAAAGTCAGAATGGGGCCGAGCTATAAAAAATGCCACTATCAATGCGGCAAGCGGAATCTCTCACATGACTTCTTATGTTGTACTTGGTGTTTCAGGATATACTTATCGTAAATCCTCCGCTATTTATCGAGGTACTATAGCACTTGGACCTAAAATAGTACGTATTTCTAAGAACACAGTTGTGGGGGGGGCAAAACTTACTGCCCGCCTTGCTGTTGGCAGCGTTGACGTAGTTTATAAAACAGCCCTGTGGGCGGGCGAAAAATATGAAAATTTCGCCATGGGAAGCTATCAACTAGCGGAAATGGGAGTGATCGGCACGTATAATCTTGGTAAGGGCATCGTTTTTTGGACTGGCCGATCGGGTGTTGCCGCGGTCGTAGGTATACGTAATTTAGGTAAAGCGATTCAAAAGTACGGCAGCGACAAAGTTGAAGCCTATAAAGAAAGTCAACGCGAAATAAATGTAATTAAGGAATTTATTAAACGCGGTCATGATCCGAAATTTTTAGGTAATACTCTTTCGAGTTTGATCTCTCTTTACCTTGACGATAAATCAGAGGCTATTTCGAATTTAAACTTAAGAAAAAGTGGTCTTCGCACCTATATCGCCCATTTAATTACAAAGTGGGATTTATTGGTCCGTGAGGGAAAAATCTCGCTTCAAGAGTCTAAAGAAATTTTTTCTAAGAATTCTATTAGTAGACTGCCTGTCGAACTTCTACATGACAACTTTATCCAAAATCAACTGATAAGTCTGGTAGAGAGTATCGAGGCTAACTATAAGAGTGGATTCGAAGAATTGCGCCAGCTTTTTCCTGAAAACCGGACTGTCGAAGCTATTGTAGGCTTGAGTAAAATGTACGGTGGAAAACTTGGCCAATTCACTCTTCAGGAGCGTCTTCGGTTTTTTAAGTCATTTCTTGATGTTGGTATGACTAACAAGGGAATTTATTCGCATATGAGGCTTGAGATAGCAAATGCCTTGGTGGAAGTTTTGGGTCTACCCAAGGGAAGCGAAAAAGTCTGGGATGAAATCGGCCCGCTAAGCCGAAAAGTTGACTTTGACTTATATAAGTTTGATGCGCGTGTTTGGGATCGTTTAACGACAATTCAAAAGATAAAATGGGATATCCATCTTTCTGAGGGTTTTTCAGAAACAATTCCAGTCTACGATGAATATGTTAGAAGTTTTAAAAGTGTTAAGGCACTTGTAGAGTCGTTAGGTCGTAATTTTTTTCCAGGAGAAAAGCGTTTTACGAATAATCTGCAGCAGCGAATATTAAGTAATCCTGATATGATTACCGACAGGCAGGACGTAGAACTTATTTTCTCTAGTCCGTTCTTAAATGGAGATAGAAGTAATCGCTGGAACTTTCCCAATAAGAATTATGCAGCTGGGTTCATGAAGGTTCGTCAAATACTGCAGGATGAGCAAATCGATTTGGGAAATCCATTCGCTGTCGTCAACTTTAGATTATGGGGAAATGTTCACTATGAAATTCAGAAGACCGCGGCGGCGCAAGACGCACACGGATTTATAAAAGTTATAACTTCGTTTGAAGAAAAACATAGGGACAGTTGGGACGATCTCTTTTACGAATATACTCGGGACAATGCCAAGTGGTTGTTTGATAAGTTGACAGGAGACACCGATACTACACTTGAAGAGTTTAAAATTTTTTGGCGTTACTTAAATGAAAAAAGTGATCAAGTTACACAAAATATGAGAGCGCAAGTGATAATGTGGGGTAAAGGTCTTTCTGGAGAAAAGTCGGAGCGCTGGAACAACGTCTATACCAATCACCTTGTTAAGCCGTTTTTTAAATTCAACTTTGTCAAGGAGTTGATGAGTCATATTTCCACGAACGCCAAAGACGTGCAGGGAATGATTAAAGTTATAAGAAATTATAACTCTTGGGCTTATTCAGGAATGGCTCGTACTTTTCATAATTTTATCATGATGCATCCCGATTTAATCAAAAACATGGATGACGTAAAGGCTTTTGCCGAATTTGATGCATTTTGGCCCACGAACTCGCATTGGCAAGGTGGAGAGCTCGAAAAGCCGTTGATGAAATATTTTGCCAAAATGAAGGAGCTTCATCCCGCGGTGTGGAAGTATGAACCGTCGATGGTTGAGCAAACCCATCACATGATCGGCGACCGTTTACGTCAACTTGGAATTTACCCGAAGGATTTTGATGGACGAGTAGAGTTGTTCAAGACTCTTACAAATCGCGGCGTGTCTTCATTGAGCGATGAACTCCTCAATGGTTTGTTGATCGATGCGACTCCCGAGTGGGAACAAAAACTTCAAGAATATGCGGTTGAGCAGGGACGTATTTTTGAACAAGGTATTCAAGAGGAATTTGCAATTCGCTCTGTTAAAGGTGATGAGTCTTACAAAAGACTACGAGCTGAAACCAGTGCTAGTCGTCGTGCTACTGATTTAGATGAGGTTGTGGCTCTTTTACAGAAACGCCTACCGTCTGGCGGCTTACGCTATGTGAATTTTCTCGAAGAGCTTTCTGTAGATATTTTATCGACACAAGAGGAGAGCGCTAAAATTCACAAATGGAAGATATTTCCAAATGGTCAAAGTGTTGAGAAAAGTGACCAGACTTATGCAGCGGTAAATCGGGTATTTGAGGCCGTGACTGATTGGCCGAAAAAGGACCAATTTGACTTCTTACTTTTTTTGCGGGGTGATGTTGACGCGACTAAACTCATCCGTGAATCTTTTCCGACAATTGGTCCTGAGCGTATTCGACGTATGTATCAGAGTTTACCGCTCGCCGCTCGCATGGCGATTTTAGATATGTTTATGGAGGGCGGTCTATTAAAAGGCGAAAAATTAAATAAAGGCATGGGTCTGAAAGTGATTGAGCACCTAATTGGTGAAGGCAATTCCGAGGCACAACAAGTGGCGCGCCAACTACTGGTGGCGTTTTTACATGCGCTAAAAGAAGTGAATGGGCAAAATACAGCTCTGCAGAAAACGATTCTAAGTTATCTCTATGCAATGCCAAAGACCCAAGGTAATTCTATTGGGCATACCCTAAAACACATTCTTGAGGTATTTGGGGCTACTGGAATTAAAGTTGGTCAATTCTTGGTGGCGGCGAGAATTTTACCTGAAAAAGAAACTGAAATTTTACGGTCTCTTCAAGAAAAAGCTGACATCCCGATGCGCGAAGATATTTATGCCGATGCCAGAGAAATTTTGGGAACAGACGAACTTCCGTTTATTTTAAAACAGCTTTTAGGAGCCGCATCGTTAAAATATGCGTACCTAGCTACCGAAGTAAAAACTCAGAGAGAAGTTGTTATCAAAGTTTTCCGTGCTGGTTCCATAAATCATGTGCGCACCCAATTTGCCCTTCTAGAAAAAATGACGGAGTACTTGATTAAACATCATGGTGTAAAATATGGCCTTTTCCGCAGTATTGTGAATGCTTCTCGGCGGGCGGTGGAGAAAGAAACAGAGGTCGACAAAGAGGCTTCAAAATCTCATCGGGCCCGAAACTTTGTTTATATAGACATGAGTGATCCTAAAATTAAAGTGGAAGTGCCTAAAGAGACGTTAGTTAGAGATCGTATGCTAGTCTCGCAATTTGCGCGTGGGACTTCGCTTTATGATCTTCCCGATCATTTTAAAAAAATCGCTGCCAAAAAGATTTTAGAAATTGAAAATAAGATTTTGTTTGGTAATCAAGAAGAAATTGAGTTTGATCCTGATCGCCATGCGGGTAACTACCGGATTTATTTTAAAAACTTTGAAGGTAAAGAATACTTAGTCCTAGAGCCAGTGCACGAGAATGACGAGACGGGAGAGATCAGTCCAATTGACTTTGGCCAGTTTATTTCGATTAAAAATTCTGATCGTCAGAAAGTTATAAAGCTTTTTGCGCTTTCCCAAATTATCACCCGTCTAGGTACAAATCCATGGCTAGAACGGCAAGTTGGTGAAATTTTCTCACTTGATCAAACCCAGAAAACCAAATTAAGCAAATCGCTCCGACGTTATTTTCCGGACCAAGATTTAAAGGACGTTACCCCGTACTTTGCACTACTGGCGGCCGTTGAAGAAGCGGGTAGGGTAGTTGATATTTCATATCCTGATTTTATACGTGCCATTGTGCAACTCGTGCAATATGAAAGGTTCGCCCCTAAAGGCATTCAGACTCCTAGCTTAACTTTAGAGAGGGAAGTGCGGGCAGAGGCTAAAAAATATCTAAAAGATATTGAATTAAGCTCTCGTCAAAAAATAAAAATCGCGGCTTATAATACCTGGGAAAGGGTTCGTTCCTCTGTTACGGGGTCAGACTATAAGCCTATCGTTCTTGATGTCGCAGATCTTGAAAATTTCCAGCTAACACGTGAATTAAAAACGAATGATTCAATATCAACGCATTCTAAGTTGGCATGCGAGGGCCTCTTCCGGTAATATTTGGCTCATGAACAGTGCTACAACCGTCTGCGCCATAACGCATTTGTGCTACCGTGTCGGTAGTAACTCTTAGTATTATCAATTTGTATGCAGAGAGTAGTTATCGTCGGTGGTGGATTTGGTGGAATCTCAGCAGCTAAGAAATTAGCGGGGCGCTTCGATATCGATGTGACGCTCATTGATAGACGTAACTACCACTTATTTCAGCCACTGCTTTATCAAGTCGCAACCGCGGGTCTCACGGCACCGGATATCGCTTCGCCAATTCGCTCAATTTTTTCTGGTTACGAAAATATTCGTGTCCTTTTAGGAGAAGTGACTTCAGTGGACTTGTCAGCAAAAAAAGTTGCGACTGCATTTGGTGAATTAAGTTATGATTACTTGATTCTCGCCTGCGGTGCCGACTCAAGTTACTATTCTCACCCCGAGTGGCAGTCCGAGGCGCCGAGTTTAAAAACACTTGATCACGCTATTGAAATTCGGCGCCGTATTTTGGTTGCGTATGAAGAGGCTGAAAAGGAACCTAACGAGGAAAAAAGAAATGAGCTTTTAACTTTTGTAATTGTTGGTGGTGGGCCGACGGGAGTCGAGCTTGCAGGCGCAATTTCTGAAATTGCAAGAAAAACTTTATCAAAAGATTTTCGCGCTATTGATCCGAGTAAGAGCCGAATCATTTTAGTCGAGGGAGGAACTCGCATTCTCCCGTCCTTTGGCAATGACTTGGTGGCCAAGGCTAAAGTTCATCTTGAAAACATGGGAGTGGAAGTTCTCACAGGAACTCAAGTGGAAGAGATAAATGGCAACGGAATTCTCGCCGGAAATTTGGCAATTAGGGCGCGAACGGTAATCTGGGCGGCTGGAGTTCGGCCAGCGGGAATTACTGCCACGATGGCTGTACAAAAAGATAAAGACGGAAGAATTGTTGTTACTGATGATCTTAGTTTGCCCACAGAACCAAAGGTTTTTGTTGTCGGTGATATGGCTAATGCCCAAAATCTCCCGGGACTTGCTCCTGTAGCGATGCAACAGGGAAGGCATGCAGCAAAAATGATAATTTCAGATTTAAAAAACGAAATGCGAAAGAAATTTATTTATTCCGACAAGGGTCAGATGGCAACAATTGGCAGGAAGCGCGCTATTGTTGAAATTCATGGCTGGTCGTACAATGGAACCTTTGCGTGGCTTACGTGGCTACTTGTACATATCTATTATTTAATTGGATTTCGTAACAAACTTTTTGTCATGCTTTCGTGGGCATGGTCATATGTAACCTTTAAAAAAGGCGCACGTATTATCGTAGAACACAAATTTTAAATAACTTTGTTTTTGTGCCTTCGCCGCAAATTAAAAGTCGCGGCGAAGAATAGTATAGAAGACTGATTAGAAACTAGTGGGTCGAAGTTTTTCAGCAGTAAATGAAGAGTGTGTTTTAACTACATGTCCATCCATTCCAGCAGATACAGTTTCAAGATGGACTTCAGTGGGCTCAACGGGATGTAGAGATGGGCAATTAAATCTTGAGTTATCTACGACTGACAATACCGTTAGATTTCCATCAACTGGACGTTGATCTCTACGAGCTTCGAAAATTAAACTGTTACAAGCGCCATTTGTAACACTTACTAGCGGCAATTTAATTATAATTGGAGCCGGCATTACCATTGAGCAAAGAGCTCCAGGAGGACAATACCACTTGCGATCAAGTTGTAACGTAATTGTTTTTGTAAACTGATCAACAACAATTGAGCCTGCCCTGAATCTTTCTTTTGCTAAGTAGCTATTGGGGTCGATGTGCATTTTCTTTAACTGTGCGTTAAGGGTAAATGCTTTTACGCTTCTGGCTTCAGCGATAGTGGAAGCAAGCATTGAGAAAGTTGCGATTGCTAGTAATAAATTTTTTTTCATGGGACTTCCTTTGTTTGGGCCATAGTGTTTAAGTATGGCGTTAATTGTTGAGGCCCTTATAGCCCTGCACGTGCATTAAATAAAATTATTATTTATAATATAAAATTATTATTTAAATTAATGTATATA
>LWDK01000002.1:0-6873 GCA_002083485.1 Proteobacteria bacterium SG_bin7
ATACATTTCAAATTGTAGTGGTGGAGAGTTTGGTACGGCCTATTCTGGTACTGGTGGAGGCTCAGGATCGGCTTTTAATAATAAGGATATTCCAGTACGGGGTGGTCAAGTTTTAAAAATTACCGTGGGTAGTGGTGGAGTTGCTGCTTGTGATGGCGGACGTGCTGGAGGCGCCTCTCTTGTTACATTAGAATCAAATTCGGCAGGCGAAATTGGGACCACATATAGCGCTGGTGGCGGCGGTGGCGGTGTGCTTTGCCACGGTTGTGGTAGCCCGGTTGGTGCCGCTGGTACTGGCGGAGATATTCCGGGGGCGAGCGGAAAAGGCGGCGTAACAAATTGTAGTGGACCTGCTCTCGGTGGAGCTTCTCCTCTAGGTGCTCTCGGTGGTGCAGGGGGAAATAGTAATTGTGGTGGTCGTGGTAACGGTGGCGCTAACGGCTATGTTAAGCTTGAGTGGTCCGAAACAGGCCCTTAAAAATCTATTCCCTTTTTAAACTTCAATTTCACGAACAGCTTGTCGAACTGTCGTAGCCGGTTTTTTTAAATGCGCTCCAACTGGTCGTCGGCGTGGCAAAGAGAAAGTAAAGGTCGAACCGTGCCCGCTATGACTATCAACGCGAACGGTACCTCCATGAGCGTCAATGATAGTTTTAACAATTGCTAGACCTACGCCAGCTCCTTGATCGGCTGTTTTTCGAGCTTGCCAAAAATGATCAAAAATTTCCGCAAGCCTCTTTTCAGGAATTCCTGGTCCGCTATCAGTCACCGAAACATAAACAAACTGCTGGTCACTTCGAACCTTAACGACAACTTTGTTGTGCTTTGGACTGAACTTAATGGCATTACTAATTAAATTTGAAAGCACTCTCATTACGCGCTCGTAATCAAAAAAAGCTAGAACCGGTGGGTTTACAGATTCAAATTGAAGGCGTACATCTCGCTTTTTAGCAATTGGTTGCATCATCAGCCGAGCGTCCTCAAGTATAACATCGAGAGCGAGCTGATCCAGTCGCAGAGTTAGGCCGCCCATGTCCATTTTGGTTTGATCAACAATGTCTTTAATTTGTTGTTGGATGACGATCACGGAACTCTTAATAATTTCGGAGCTGTCCGTATCTTTCGCCTCGGCGGTCTGGGAAATCACACTCAATGGTTCCGCCAAATCTTGTGAAATTGCAGCGATTATCTCGTCACGGGCAAGTATTGCTTTTTTGGCTTCGTTGAAAAGGCGAGTACGTTCTGCAGTTTGGTGGTTACGCTCTTTGAGCATGCGAATCACTAAAAGTATCATACCCAAAAATAGGACTCCCAAAATCACCGAAAGCCTGGTCATGCTCCGCGGAATTTGAACATCGGCACCAGCCGCCGTTTCGCGCGCATGGCTGCGGACGCGGTTCAATTCGTCGTTGTACAATTTGACAATCTCATCGAGGCTTTCATTGAATTGGGTACGGACTGGAGTTGTCTTTGATTGGTAAGACTGCGCAACAGCTCTTTCATCAGTTTGTTTTCCTCGAAGATCCATTGTTTGATCAAAAATTTCTTGATGCTGTTGTTGTAACGCAACAAGGCGTTTGATGATTTCAGGAACTTGCGACAACGTATATTGCTTTTCAAATTTTGCCAAGGATTCGGCAAATATTTCTTTGTCTTTTTTTTGTTTATCAAAAAGAGTTTTTGAGCCAAGCAAGAAGAAGGCTCGACCGTCGGCAAACTGAGATTCGACGGCGTTGCGAAGTTTCTCCACCTCTATCAGGGCGGTTACATCAATGTTCACAACAGCATTTGCAGAAATTGACTGACGCAAGTTAGTGGCACTTAACCAAGCGGTTGAGATTGTAGCCACAAAGCCAACCGAGAGTATTAGCAGTGATAGTTGTTCAAAATTCCAGCGAAAATTTTTTATAAGATTTTTATTCATTAAAACCACATATCAATGGTGCTGAAGGTGATCAACCAAAAATTCAATAGACTCAATGAATAGCTTCTCAGGCGAAAAAATTTTTTATACAGAGCAACAATGCGGAATTTTTAGAAAATTAATTAAATTGCCCTTAGCTCCTTTTACAGAATATGAGATATAAGAAAAACTACCCAGTAGTGGAGGTCGATGGTGGACTCAACTCAAATTTTAAGCCCTCTTTTGGGTGGTGGCCTTATTGGAATAGCCGTGACGGTAATGTTACTATTCAATGGGCGTGTGACAGGAATCAGTGGAATAGTCGCCTCATCTCTTGCTAAACCTACAAATGATGGACTTTGGCGGTGGATGTTTATTGGTGGATTGATAACTGGCGGAGTTCTAATTCAAAACGTTCGCCCCGACCTTTTTACAAACGCCTCAGGAAGAAGCTTGGCAAGTGTCTTCATTGCTGGGCTTCTGGTAGGATATGGAACGGTCATGGGGAGTGGATGCACTAGCGGTCACGGTGTGTGTGGTGTAAGCCGGCTCTCTGTAAGATCCGTGGTAGCAACCTTAACATTCATGGTTTTTGGCATTTTGACTGTGCAAGCAGTGCTCTACTTGTCGGGGGGGACGGTATGAAACCAGCACTCGCTAAGCAGAATGCCGTTTCTTTTGCAGTGGGTTTTGTGTTTTCCATTGGACTCGCGGTTTCAGGGATGACCCAGCCCAAGAAGATTATCAGCTTCTTGAATCTGTCAGATTGGGATCACTCTCTTCTTCTTGTCATGATTGGTGCAGTGGGGATCCACATCATCGCCTACCCACTAGTAAAGAAAAGAGCCTCACCAATCTTAGATACAAAGTGGTACATTCCAAAAAGAGAAGATGTCACTGCTCGTTTAATACTTGGCTCTGCACTTTTTGGAATTGGATGGGGGCTTGGGGGATTTTGTCCAGGTCCGGGAGTAACTTCGCTCGCCTCAGGAGATCTTCGAGCCGTTCTTTTCGTCGGTGCAATGCTGCTAGGAATGATCCTTTTTAAAAAAACGGAACCCTATTTAAAATTGCGAGAATAAAAATATTGAGTAGGATCCTAGATAAACTTCCGGTAAATAGAGCGCAGTTGTTTGTCATATAGTCATTGTAAAAGAGGCCCTGGACGTTAACAGGACTCCGGTCTTAAAAATCCGACCCCAGCGCCTTTTGAATCTCCTCCGCCAAGTGATCTGCAGTTATCCTTAAACGGGCCGATGACGAAAATGCCAAAGGCGACAGAAGAGATACCGGCAAGCCCATAGTTGTCCATAGCGGGAGAACCCGTACGAGCTTTCCGTTATCAAGATTCTGCCGACATAGAAATCCTGGGATCATCGACACACCCGCATTTGCCATCGTTGCCTTTAGGAGACTCGACATTTGATTGCTGACGATGCGAGGTTCGATAAAAACTTTTGCATGGCGGTTTTTTGATTTTAAGAACCACTCGCCTTGCGTGCTACGAGGACCGAGCGTCAGGCAGGTGTGATTTTTTAAATCCTCGGGCTGATTAATTTTGGATTTATTTTTTAAGTATCCGGGTGAAGCCACAAGAATCAATTTAATTTCGCCGATTTTTTTTGATTTCAAACTGCTTTCTTTTAAGTTTCCAATGCGCACGGCAAGGTCGTATCCTTCTTTAACCAAGTCCATCACCAAGTCAGAATAAATAAGTTCAAATTTTAATCCTGGGTGGCGGTGGATAAGTTCGCCTACGGCAGGAGCGATGACTTCGGTTCCTAAATCTTCAGGTGCGGTAATTTTCAAAGTGCCAGTGAGAAGGCTATCATTTCCCGACAAAGATTTTTGTGCGTCCTCAATGGCCTGAACGGGGCCAACACAACTATCATAAAAAGCGCGACCGGTAGCGGTTAAAGTTTGGCTGCGTGTGGTGCGGATAAGGAGCTTTGATCCCGTCTCGCTTTCTAGGCGAGTCACGGCTTTGCTGACCGTCGATTTTGGAATGCGCATCGCCTCTGCGGCCTTTGAGAAGCCACCCATCTTAACAACTTTTACAAACATCTGGACAAGTACAATATCCATTAGGCCTCCATTGTTTCTTATAAGAAACAATATTATTCAATAATTGCACCTAATCAACAGTACTTTTTTGTACGATACTGGATGTAACAAAAATAAGGAGTTGGTATGAAAGCTACAAAAATGAAAAGTGAGTTAGCGTTGGTTGTCGGGGCCTCTGGGACTGTCGGCGGTGACTTGTTAAGGCGTCTGCAAACGTTGGGTCTCAGGACCCGCGCCACGACAAGTAAAAGAGGAAATCTAGGTGATGGACAAGTTCATGTTGACCTCGTAACGGGCGAAGGAATCAAAGAGGCCTTTGAGGGTGCTGATCGCGCCTTTTTACTTTCACCCCCAGGTTATGCTAATCAACACGCGCTCCTCTCTCCTCTTATTCAAGAGGCAAAAAGAAGGGGACTGAAAAAGGTCGTTTTGATGACCGCAATAGGTGTTGACGCCAATGAGGCTTCGCCATTTCGCAAAGCAGAATTGGAACTCGAAAAATCGGGACTCAATTACAATATCATTCGCCCAAACTGGTTTATGCAAAATTTTAATACGTTTTGGATTCAAGGAATCAATGCGCAAAATAAAATTTTGCTACCGGCAGGGACTGCCAAAACAAGTTTCATCGATGCGCGGGACATTTCCGCGGTCGCTGCGAATTTACTCGTCAGCGAAGAACTGAATAATCAAGCCTTTAACTTGACTGGTCCAGAGGCTCTCGATCATGATCAAGTGGCGGCACAAATTTCGAATGTTACAAATCGAAAGATTGAGTATGTGGAAATTCAGCCGAGCGAATTAAAAATGGGACTTCTTGCTGGTGGATTGCCTGAAGACTATGCGGAGCTGCTGTTAATACTCTTTGGATTTTTAAGAGAGGGATACAACGCCGCTGTTACGTCAGATGTGCAAAAAATTATGGGACGAAGTCCGTTATCATTTACGCAATATACAAACGACTTTAAAAAAAGTTGGAACTAAAAAGGAGAACAACATGAAGAAATTATTTATTATGGCAATGGCCCTGGTCAGCACAACCGCTTTTGCGGAGAGCTTCAAAATAGATACGGGAGCGAGCACGATTCTGTGGAAGGCTGGAAAGAAAATCGGAACCTTCCATAACGGCTCAATAAAATTTAAAACTGGGACTGTAGACACCGATAAGAGTGGCAGTGTTTCTGCCGCGAAAATCGTTGTTGATATGAAGACGATTGCTAACGAGGACCTAAAAGAAAAGGCAGAGTACCAAAAGAAACTCGTTGACCATTTGTCGAGCTCAGATTTTTTTGATGTTGAGAAGCATCCGGAATCTACTTTTGAAATCACGAGTGTGACACCCAAAGCGGGATCAAAAGATGAGTTTACAGTGAAAGGTAAATTCACGATGATCGGCAACACTCAGGATATAGAGTTCCCAGCGAAAATTTCGGCCGACAAAAGCAGCGTCAAGGGAACTGCGACAATAGTGGTTGAACGTTTGAAATGGGGTCTTAAATATGGCTCGGGCAGTTTGTTTAAGTCTTTGACGGCGGACAAAATTATCAATGACACGTTTGAGTTGTCGTTGAGTGTTGTTGCGAAGAAGTAGAGGGTTGTGTGAAGGGGGCGAGGCATCGTGGCTCGTCCCTAGAATCTGAATAATTCCCTCACCTTTGGTGGCTACTTCTGTCGATAGATTTAGTTCTTTCGACTCTTCCAGTAGGGTGCAATTCCAATGAATTGCGAGAAAATCCACGCTTTGAATCTGTTGATTCCCATGTTTACCATGCTGTCGAATGACTTCTTTTTAAATTCGCTAAGAGTCATATTTTCAGCTACCAGTTTTCCGTTCACAAAGCAGTAGCTACAATATCGGTCTGACCCACTCTCTTTTGGATCTTTTTTCATTGGCATATAACAACATTCACAATTTTTGACTTTCATGTAAGCTCTCCTACGGGATTTCTTTTGGTTGTGTTTTCATATGCGGTCTAAAGCCTGGCTTTCCGTTACGTTTTCGTAGAAGATTTTGCTCTTTTTGTAATCACTAACTGTTACGCCAGTATGATCAATCATTTACCCCTCACATTTTCTTCAGGACTATCGAAATAGTTCAGTGTTAATTAGCTTGCAGTACCCAATATTTTTTGTTGACGTAGCCTTAATCAAAAACTTAACCTTTTTAGAGAAAAATAAAAACAGGAGTTTAAAATGAAAGCTAGAAATATTCTATTAAGCTTACTTTTTTCTTTAGCAAGTGTGGCATATTCATCTGAAAAATCTGCGCCAGATCAAAAAATGGCTGAAATGATGAAGGCTTGGCAGGATTCCGCAACTCCTGGTCCTGAGCATGCGATGTTAAAGAGCTTGGTTGGGAAGTGGAAGGTTACTACAAAGTCTTGGCAGAGCGAAGGGGCAGTACCGGAGGAAACAGTGGGCAGCTCCACATTTAAATCTATCCTCGGCGGCCGTTTTGTTCAGCAAGATTTCAAGGGCAAGATGATGGGTCAGTCCTACGAAGGAACGGGGATGATGGGGTACAACAATGTCACCAAAAAATTTGAATCGACGTGGCATGATTCTATGTCGACGGCTTCAATGCGGCTGGAGGGGACCTTTGATCCAACAACTAAAGTGATAGCGGAGACTGGTGAGTATCACTGTCCGATAAGAAAGTCTTCGCAGAAGATGCGCTCGGAATTTAAAATTATTGATAACAACAACGCTACTTTTACAATGTACATGCCCGATATGGCGACTGGCAAAGAGTTCAAAGGCATGGAACAAGTTTACAAGCGTCAGTAGTTGGCTACAACTCATTGCTTTAGAGTCCTCTGTATTTAGTTCTTGGCCGAGAATTTCAAGAGCGTCAAAGCGTTTATCCTAAGCGTGGTCTTGTGGATTTTTAAATAACGCTAACCACG
>LWDK01000002.1:6929-26171 GCA_002083485.1 Proteobacteria bacterium SG_bin7
ATACAAATCGTCTTATTTTGGTTGCAGGAACAGTCGAATCGACAGTGGCAGCAGCAAAAAAGAAGTATGAAGTGCTATCTAAATTGTTGAATGCAATCGTGCCCAAAGAATTTCCCCCACCACTGATGGAGAGTGCAATGGAGTTTCTTGCCAATGCAGTTGAGAAGAATCCTGAAAAAAGTGTTTGGTGGAATTGGTTTTGTATTCTTAAGTCCGCTGAGAGTAGAAATACCCTGATAGGCTGTATGGGGTTTAAGGGCAAACCAAATGCCTATGGCGCGGTTGAAGTGGGATACTCAATTCTAAATGAATTTCAAAACCGTGGATATGCCACAGAAGGTGTTAATGCACTTATTGAATGGGCGTTGCAAAATGGAGCAACCTCAGTTGCTGCTGAGACCTACCCAGAAAATAAGGCATCCATTAGGATTATGGAAAAATGTGGGATGAGCTTAGCGGGTGTTGGATCAAAACCTAACACTGTTAGATTCAGCAAATAGTAGTTCTCTTTGTGGCAGCCTTAGCTGCCACAAACCTACAGCCGGCCTGTCGAAATAAACCTCATTTTATATTGGGAATCGATACAAACTCGCCATTATCCACCAAATTTATTGAAAACTTTTGCAACGATAAATGCACTTCCAAATGCTTTTACAAATGAGGCTACTGCCCACAGGAGGCTTATGGTGATTGGGATTGGCAAATAGCTGTAAGACGCTATCTGAGGCATAGCCATCACTAACCCAAGCCCAAATCCAAACGGTGCTGCTTTCTTACACTCTTTATCAGGTCCAACAATGGGGTAGAAAAATGCGACGGCCATTGCAAAGAGAAATTGGCTTAGGAGCATGACTGCCATATTTGATTCAGCCTGTGGTCGCCATACGTTCATGGTTGCTTCGTACTGTTCTTTCATCAAAAATCCGTGGACAAGAAATTCAAACAAAAAAACAAAAATAAATGCGGCCAATCCACCCAGAAACATACCTTTCATCATTCGACTATTATCACTCACAATCGTCTCCTCTTGTTGTTTATTATGTTAGCTAATTCCTATTTGAATTCCCTTGTCTAAGGCCGTCAAGACTTCATTTACGGTGACCCCTCGGCCCTTCTTTAGTTGTCGAATAGAAATCATATTTACTATTTTCCAAAGCTAAAAAGCCTCGAAGCAGTCGTAATTCTTTTGTCGAAAAATCTTGCCGTCCTTAAATTCAAAAACCATACAAAAGAATGCCTTTAGCTTTTGGTCTTTTTTTAAATTACCAACATTCGCGGCCATAGCGGGTTATGGGAGCAAGATCTCATTAAAAACTCTTAACGAGCCTTAAATAAATGCCGATCCAATATTAACCCAGTGTAGAACCACAGAAATAAGATACACCAGGCTATTTGCTCTGCCAATCTTGTTTGCGGAGAAGGTCTTCGATCTTGGTTCGTATTTCATCTCGGATTCTTCGAACCTCATCTGGCGCTTTACCCTTTGGATCCGGCAATGGCCAGTCGTCGCGCTGTAATCCAGGAACGTGGGGGCACTGGTCTCCACATCCCATTGTAATCAAAAGTTGAGCCTGTGCTGCCAGTTCGTCAGTTAACCGTTGGGGTTTGGCTGTAGAAAGATCAATTCCAATCTCTTTCATAACCTCAACAACTTCTGGGTGTACTCTTTTGCCAGGCTGGGTGCCTGCAGATATCCCGTGAGCTTTACTCGAATCAGCCAACGCATTAAAAAAAGCAGCGGCCATTTGCGAACGACCTGCATTATGAACGCAAGCAAATATGACTGTCTTCACTTAGCGCCCTTCCGGCTTTGGGACATCAGACTCTGAAGTCTTTGGAGGATGGTGGTTAAATTCAATGCTCACTTGTTCTTACTCAAAACGACATGCATAGCATCTTTGGTATACGCTTTTTCAATCACGGAGAATCCGAGTTTTGGCATGTCAATACCTGAAAGTAAGTTTTCGCCAGAGCCAAGAAAAATTGGGCTATACACTAAGTGTAACTCATCAATCAGTCCTGCTTTCAAATACTCTCGAATAACTTGAACTCCACCTCCAACACGAATATCTTTACCTTTGGCGGCATCCTTTGCTTTTTTAAGAGCGGACTCAATTCCATCAGTCACAAAATAAAAAGTTGTACCACCATCCATTTCAAGAGGTTCTCTTTTATGATGAGTTAAAACAAAAACTGGCGTGTGATAGGGAGGATTTTCACCCCACCAGCCGCGCCACTTGTTGTTAGGCCAGTGTCCACGAATGGGTCCAAACATATTTCTCCCCATAATCCAGGCACCAATGTTATCAAAAGATCTCTCAGCAAAAGCGTTATCAACATCTTCTACTCCACCATCTCCTCCACCATGCATTTTTTGAAAAGTCTTGGTTTTAAAGAACCAGTTGTGTAACTCAGTACCTCGTACACCCAATGGATTTTCTAAACTCTGACTTGGACCAGCCCCAAATCCATCAAGTGATACGGCAAAAGCACAGACTTTTACTTTACCCATGTTTTCCTCCTCGTCGAGCGGTATCAATTGCAGCTATATCGATTTTCTTCATCTTCATCATTGCATCGAATACTCGTTTAGCTTCATTTCCACCTTTAGACATCGCTTCGGTGAGTGTACGCGGTGTTATTTGATTTGGAAAGATCTCCGCGTAAAAGTGGGCCGGTTGTTCAGCATCCTTGTCTAACATCAAACAGATTCTATTTTTTGGTATTTTCAATTTAAATGTCCTTTGTTAATTAGAAGCGGGCATCGCAGACATGTCCATCCACTTAAATTCCAAAATGTGCCCATCGGGGTCTTCAAGGCTGCGGCCAAACATGAAATCAAACTCTTCAACAGGATTAGGATCAGCTTTTCCTCCTGCTTTAGTTCCTTTTTCTATCATGTTTGTAACGGTCTCTTTACTTTCTGTGGTTATAGACAGCCCAAACTGTGCAGTCTTCCTTGCATCTGGTATCGCCCTTGGCGTAAATTCTTTCCACTTTGAATGTGTAATAAGCATAACGCTAAACGTGTCTGACAATTCCATCCACGCCCCCTCATTATTTGGAAACTCCATCTTCTGCGTAAGCCCAATGGATTTATAGAATACAATTGATTTTGATAAATCGCTCACTGGCAAACTCACAAAAACTGATTGTTTGAACTGACTCATGTTTTCCTCCATTTGTTAGACTTATTTCATAGAATGAAGGCCAAACATATTGCCCTCAGTGTCGTAAACCAAAGATATAAATCCATACTCTCCAATAGACTCTTTGGACTTCTGGATGTTACCCCCAAACTCTTTGACTCTCTTTTCTTCCACAGCGCAATTTTCACACGAGAAATACACAAGGACACTATTGTTACCTGGTTCAAACCCTTTCATTTTACAAATGGTGCCGTTTGCTCCACCAGCCGCCATATCCCCTGGAAAAACCCACATTTCTAAATTGGGATCATCTGGACCTAGCTTTTCTAGTTTCGTTTTAAAAACAGACTCATAGAATTTTTTGGCGCGTTTGATGTCCCGTACATAAATCTCAAACCATCCCACAGGATTTCTTTTAGTTTGTGTTTTCATAATCTTGATCCACCCTATCTATTTATTCTCAGTTAATGTTTTAAGTTTATTTAGACCCTTCTCAAATTCTTTTCCGATCATATCGTCGCAATTCACAAATATTCCCATAAGTCGAAAGAAATAGTTGCTGTGCCCACTTACACTCCATTTAACAAGTGTGCCGCCAGATATGGGTGTCAGTGACACTTCAGCAAGCTGCGACATTGCAAAAGGCTCGGTATAGGTGAGTTTTGTTTTGACAACTTGATTAGCGACACTTTCTACAACTTCAGAAGTGCCAACGCCCATTTCTTTTCCCTTCCAGCTTGAAGTGGCACCCACGCCCTCATCTGGGCCAGAGTATTTAATTTCAACACTTGGATCACTTTCTGCCCAAGGCATCCAGTCGTATGATTTTTTGGCGCTGTTAATATATGGAAATAGGGCTTCAGGTGCAGCAGAAATCACAATCTCTCGGCTTACGTTCATCTCTGGTGATTTGACGGCAGCGAAAAGCAAAATTCCTCCGACAATAACGCCTAATCCAATTAGTATTTTTTTAATCATGACTACCTCCGTACTTTCTTGTCTAATTTGACTACCGTCTTAAACCCGCCATAAATCATTCTTTTCATGTCAAATATATTGGGGGATTCGCACATCTGCTTCATTCGGCCATCTTTAAACACTCTCTTTAGTACCTGATCACGATGTTTTCGAGACCTGTAGGTGATGTAGGAAAAGAAAACGACTTCGTTTTTTTTGAGTTTAACACATTGAGGAAAAGAAGTTATTTTGCCTTTTTTCACATCGTCGGCAGCACATTCATAATAATCAAGAGCACCGTGTTCAACCCAAACCTTACTACAAAGGGTTGCCATTTTTACGTATGCTTTCACATTCTTTTTGGGGACGGGTAACACAAACCCATCCACATAGTTCTTAGCCATAACTTTTCTCCTTTTTTGTTTGTTGATTAAATAAAAGTTGTACGTAGTTTTTTAAGTGATCGATAGCTTGAGAAGCTACCTCTGCGCTGTCGGTGGCTTTTGCCAAAATAAATGATCCTTGGATGACCGCTTGAGTGTGAAGGGCCAAACTTTTCACAGACCATTTGGCTTTCGGTGCATAAAGTCTCTTTGCCTCTTGAATGTCTTTTTCTAAAGTTTCAGCATGACCAAAAATACTATCTCTACAGGCTATACGAATTTCAGGATGGGTGTTGTAGGCTTCTTGCACCATAGTACCGACAAGACAGGTAAATTCAGGAATTTTCCCGTGAAGTATTTCTTTACGAAATTCGATGTAACCAAGAAACCTATCAAGTGGATCTTTGGGGTTATGATATGGAGCTGATTTAAAAAATTCTCCCGTAACCCGTGACCAGTGTTGAGCAGCCGCAACAGCGAGAGCCTCTTTAGTATCAAAGTAATGAAAGAACGTGCCCTTAGTAACACCAGCAAGCTCACAAATTTCCTCAATTCTAGTTGAGGTGTATCCCTTGGTGCGAATCAACTGAAAAGCAGCCTCTAACAGAAGGTCTTTAGCTGCTTTTTTATTTGAATCTTTATGTGGTCGTCCCATGAGTATTAATATACCTACCAGTAGGTATATTGTAAATAGTACCGTAAGCTATTTAATTCACTTGGATTTATTGACAATGAAAAATACATATTGCGCAATCAATTGGTTGCATATATAATGTATCCATTATGGCAAGAAGAGATGTGTTTCAGGCTATAGCTGATCCCAGGCGAAGAGAAATCATGAACATTATTGCTCTAGATGCAAAGACGCCAAGTACGATTGCAGAACATTTCAGGATCAGCAGACAAGCTGTCTCAAAACATCTTCAAATTTTATTTGAAAGCGACTTGGTCTCGCAAAAACAAGTGGGTCGAGAGATCTACTATCACTTCAATCTTGATAGCTTACGTGAGCTGGATCAATTTCTGGAGCCCTTTAGAAAGCTCTGGGAAAATCGTTACGACAAGCTCGAACAATTATTAAACCAACAAATGGAGGAAAACAATGAACCAAAAAACAAAAATAAAAAGAAACCTTGAGGACAAGTCAATAACTGTGTCCCGTGAATTTAAAGCTCCGCTTGAATTGGTTTGGAGAGCTTATACAGAAGAGGAATTTCTAAATCAGTGGTGGGGACCATCCCCTTGGAGAGTTGAAACCAAGTCGATGGACTTTAGAGAGGGTGGCTATTGGCATTACGCAATGGTTGGTCCTGAGAACCAAAGACATTGGGCAAGGATGAACTACATTAAAATTAACAAGCACAAGAAATTCGATATGGAAGATCTTTTTTGTGATGAGACAGGAAATATAGACGGAAAACTTCCAACGTCAAAGGGTGAAGCGATTTTTACTAAAACTGAGTCTGGAACAAATGTAGATTTCAAACTGAAGTACCCGACTCAAGAAGCATTAAACCAAATAATTGAAATGGGCTTTGAACAAGGAATCAGCCAATGCTCGGATCAATTGGAAGTCTTATTGTCAAAGTTAGTAAAGTAAAGATGAGAGTCGGGCCGATGGCGGATATAGCTTAATAACGATGCTTAGGTGTCACCATTAATGACAGCCATCTAAGGAGCAATTGACTTTTTAAATAACTCAACCGCGAGCTTTTTAAACGCGGTGACTTTTCAAAGGACAAATATGAATAAAATTTTACATACAGATCGTCTTATTTTAATTGCAGGAACGGTCAATTCGACATCAGCAGCAGCAAAAAAGAAGTATGAAGTGCTATCTAATTTGTTGGATGCAACCGTGCATCTATCAGTAAGCCTGTATTTAGTTTTTTGCTGCTATATTTCGGTCTTTTCTCCTGTGGGCTTGTTCAACAGCATCTTGGATTTTTTTGGCACGAGTTTCTTCTTTAACCGCACCATCAATTAACCTAAGAAGATAGCTCCTTTTGCCTTCTGGAATTCCTTTGAAATCCTCAAGTACGTCATCTTCTTTAAGAGCAATCTCTAAGTCCTTTGGAATAATTGTTTCTTTTGAGCGATCACGTATAGAAAACTCAACTTTGACCTTGTCTCCTTCAGTGATTCCCACTGACTTACATATTTTGTTTTTGACTCTGAGTTTGTGCCCTCCATCACCTACAGGATATAAGCTCGCTAGGAAAACTTCTGACCCATTGATTTGGGCCGTGATAGGAACTGGTCCCTTTGTACCCAAAGTCTCTGATGTCTTTTTAGGAACAGAAACTGCAAAATACTCCATACCGTCAGCAAGACGCTCTAGCTTTGAGTGAAATGATAAGTTCTTTTTGCTTTTTCTTTTTGGCTCAGATTTCATTCAAAACTCCATTTACAAAATGAGCGGTTGAGCATGGCAGATAAGTTTTTTCACTTTTACCTCTTCTGCCACGGATTATAGTCGCCAAAACTCCACACATGACCCTCTGGATCACGGCAAGTGTAATCGCTGGCTCCATAGTCTTTTTTTGTAAGCGGCATAAGAATCTCAGCACCATTATCTCTTGCTGTCTTGAAGTGTGCTTCTACATTCTGAACAAGTACAAAAGTGACTTGAGTTTCAAAACCACCTATGTCTTTTGGTAATCGAATATATTTGCCAAACTCTGACTCGACATTTGGACCAATCATGATGAGGCCTGTTCCATGCTTGAGTTCAGCATGCATGATTTGACCTTTTTCATCTTCATAGACTTGATGTTTTTCAAAACCAAAAGCCTTGCAGAGAAAATCGACTGCTTTTTTTGGGTCTTGGTATCTCATTGTTGGAATTATTGTTGATGACATACTCCGCCTCGCTTTTTTAAACAAATTATTAATTCTATCAACTTGCTATCCACCTGGACAATTTACTTAAATCCAAGTTCTTGACGAATTCCCGATACTTCGTCTGAATGTAAAACGTTAGGCTCCATAATCGGAGAGCCATCCTCTCGAACAAAAGGAGAGTTCTTCTTTTTACCTAAAAGTATGCCCTTAAGCATGAAAGGAAAGACCACTAAAAAATCTTTGAACCCTATTTGCGGAGAGGTGCCGTCGGGCGGTGTACCTCTTGCAAAATCTCCTCTGATTCGACTTCGTACAGGTCCAAATGTTTTTTCTAAAAACTTTGGGTCTTTGACATTGTAAGCTCTGTGCATAATACCTAACCAAGGCCTTTTTGGATGCGTATTTCCAAGGGGAGTTTTACAACAAGAACTCCACCAACGATAAGTGCCGTTTGAAGAGAGTCTTGTACATCTAAGAAATTCGGTTCCTGAAATAATTTTTGCTTCAGCAGGATAAACGGGGACAACTTCGGTGCCACCAGCAATATCTAAAAGATCAGAGCGACCCAAACTATGCAAAAAAACCTGACAATCATCGCAATAACAAACTAGACGACCAGGAGAGTTTTTCGGGAATTGCGCAAGTTCCATTTTAACCTCTCCACACTCACATTGAATTTCCATTTGCTCTCCTCAACTTATTTTTTAGTCGGCTTAAATATTCACAAATGCCTAGTCACTTTCGGAACACTATACCAGTCGTTATTTGCGCCATCCATACATTGCACTGGAAGTTCGGCTAACTCACTTGGAGTTATATTGTCCAAAGTGGCGATAGTCACACTCATATAGTCACCACCAATTTCCTCAATGTAACCTTTTGTTCCTAAGCGAACACCACAGTGTTTACAAAAATAATACTCATTCGGAGTGCCTGGATTTATTTGATAAACCGACACTTCACTTTGTCCACTCATCCACTTGAAGAACTCTGGCTTTGTAATGTGACCCCAGTTACGAACCTTTGCACAGTAAGAGCAGTTGCATTTGTAAGTTCCCTTTTGAAGATCTATTTCAGCTTCAAACTTTACCTTCTTACAATGACAGCTTCCTTGATATTTTTTTAACGCCATAAAGTACCTTTCTCTTGTCAGTTGTATGTTGTAGCTATTTTCTTCTCTCAATTTTTTGAAGTAGTGAGGATTTGGTGCTTTCACTTAATTCGCGCCAATCACAGTTCCGAATTGCACCTTCAAAAGAATATAAATTGTAACAAAGAGGCACTGTTCGTCCCTTCGCTGATTTAACGATCTTTTTATAAGCCGTCACAGATCCCATTTTTTTAAGATCGCTTAAATTATACACGCCAATTTCATTCAGCCTCTTGGCTAGAGTTCGGCCAGTGTTTTTGACTCCATTAAAATTTCGTTTGTTTTGTTTCATCTAACTTCTCACTTTCTTTTCTTTCTCTTTGGTGGTTTTACAGATGGCATTCCGAATTCGCGTCTAAGCTCATTCACTAGTCGACGCGCTGGTGCTTTTTCAGCTTCAGTCACCTTTGTCCACGGAATTCCCTCAAGGGTAGCAATCACACCAACAAAGGCCATTACGTGCAGCCTTTCAGGAAAATGCTCTACCCATTTCCGGCAAACATCTTCCCAACCCAGAGCTTCGAGTTGACCCAACGTCGTAAAGCCCATCGAGTGAAACTCTTCAAGTGTTACAGGCCCAAAATTGATGAGCTGAGATAGTGGAGTCTTTTGTCGCTCATTTGAGTCAATATCTTTGGAAACCAAGACTCTTTTCATCAACACTAACCTGCCTCGACAATACCCATTATTCTCTTATATCACATTGTAGTAAATCTTATTTATCACAAGACCGTTTAAACTGCTCTGCCACATGCAAGCGTTGGTTTAGTGGATGGCGCAGCTTCGTGGTAAAGGTGCAAGTCTTTATGAGGCCAGTCCCCAACAACTCAGAGCAGAGCTTAAAGAGCTTGAATGCGCATACTACCACTAGTTACCGGCCAGATTTTCTGATTTAAGTTTAGGATAAAAACATTGTTTACTCGAAGGCTCCCCCATCTGAGGAAGATAGGGGTAATGAAGTCCCATCAAGTCGACCTAAGTCTACTTACCCCTAGACCAGCTTGTGGACGAAATCGAATATAGGGGCTGGAAGGTTCAAATATCTAGAAAAACAGAAGAAAATAAATAGTCCAAATTGCTATATTTTTAACTTGACCCAAAGTATGGCAATTTGCTATATTCTGATATGTGCAGCTTCTTGGTAAAAACATCATTGATGAGTTTAAGCAAAAACACCCCACGAGCCGTAAGGCTTTGGATAGGTGGATGAAGCTTATTGAAGGAGCTGAGTTTAAGAATCCTCAAGACGTTAAACAGATGTTTGGAGGAAATGTGGACTTTGTGGGTAGCCAGACGGTTTTTGATGTTGGAGGCAACAAGGTCAGAGCCATTACCAAGATTACCTTTGGAGTGAAGGTTGTAATAGTGACCCATGTTCTAACCCACACTGAATACGATAAAGATAAATGGAAGGAATAGCTTTATGAGCACTGCTAAAAAATTGATTGATACGCTAAAAGAAGATGTAAAAGGCTCCCAAAACAAGGTTGACCCAACCTACTTGAAGCTTATTGAGGTCTTCCCCCTTCAAACCATAACCTCTAAAAGCCAACATGAAGTGGCTCTTAAGATTGTAGAAAAACTAATTACCTTCATCAATGAAGAGCAACCTGATGACAAAGGGGTTGAGGTTTATCTTAAAACACTGACGGAGCTGGTTGGAGACTATGAACGTGCTCAGTATAAAACTGGTACTGTATCTGGAGCTGAGATGTTGGACTATCTGATGGAGCTTCAAGGGCTCAACCAAACAGACCTCTCTAAGGAGCTTGGGGGACAGTCTGTAGTTTCAAAGATTCTTAAGGGAGAACGTGAGTTAAATCTCAGACAAGTAAGAGCCTTAGCTAAACGATTCAAGGTTTCTCCTGAAGTGTTCATCTGAATTTTATTCTCAAATAAAACAAGCAGAATTTACAAGCGAACCCTGACGGGAAAATATTTGTCCACAAGTTTGACAATCATAATTCCTAATAAGAATTTTTAAAAACCACTGGATTGTTACTTCTGAAAAATGATACCAATAGAAGGCAGAGGGACACATTAGTAAAAATCCAAATCCGCTTGCAAGTGCCTTTGCTATTATTTCAAAATTCACAAATCACCAACATAAGCATCCGCTTCGATCTCAATTAACATCTCAGGATCAATCAATCCCTTTAACCTCAAGCATTGAAGTCGTTGGTGGATGCTCACTGAAAAACTCAGCATGGGCTCGACCATATTCTTGCCATTTTGAAATATCGGTAACGAACATTCTCGTCCTAACTACTTTTGACAATGGCACATCAATCTTTGCCAGCGAATCGCTGATGATCTCAAAACATTTTTTCGCCTGTTCGTAACCATTGCCGGGGGCAAATGTTTTACCATTTTCAACCGCAGCTGTGCTCGTGACGTAGACGTGGTCGCCTGCCTTCAGAACTCGGCAATATCCAACTTTCTTTTCCCAGGGAGCATCAGTGAAGACTCGTTTAAACCCATCAGCCATTACAGTACTCCGAGATGAATTGAGTTGCAGACAAATTCATATCCGATGTTTTGATAAATCTTATTAGATGTGGGGTTGCTCATATCAGTGTACAAATTAGTTTCTGTTTTGCCGGCTTCCAAAAAAAGTTGAGTTAATTGAGCAGTTACCGCGCTTGCGTAGCTCTTTCCCCGAAGAGACTTGAGTTAAAGGAAGAATATGACCTAGAGGGTATCCCTACCGAGTCATTGGTCAATGAGCTAGAAAATCGTGGCTGGACTGTGACCCTTCAGAAAAATAAGTCATAAGTATATGAAACTACACAGATTTATTTAATGTATTGCTATTGTGCGTACATGATGTTATTATGGCTTTGTAGTTGATTAGGAGATTTTTATGTCTACTGCAAGAAAACGAAAAGACAATAACATCAATATAAGAGCGGCTATGAATGAAAAAGAGCTGATAAAAAAAGCTGCTGATATGAGCGGTCTGGATACCAGCACGTTTATGCTCTTCCACTCTATTGAAGCTGCTAAGAAAACCATTTCACAGACTGATGTTTTTGTATTGTCCCGTAGAGATGCCGAACTCGTTGCAGATGCTTTATTGAATCCTCCTGCACCAAACGAAGCTCTTAAACGAGCCTTTAAGCGTCACAAAGAAATTTTTGGCAATAAGGTTTAGGCATCAAGTTGGCATTAGAGTTTCGCACTCTAGATAAAACATTTGATAGAAATTCTTTTGATTGTGGAATCGCAGAGCTAAACAATTTTCTAAAGAGGGAAGCTCGTCAACAGCAGGGTCATGGATTTAACGTGACCCTCGTTTTGGTTGACTCAGCCAATCCAACAAAAATCCTTGGTTATTACTCCATGATGAGTTCAGGAATTAATGCAGAATCACTTCCACCTGAAATTGCGAAGAAGCTCCCAAAGCATCCAATTCCAGCTATACGAATTGGCAGACTTGCAAGAGACCTCTCAACAAAAGGACAGGGTATCGGTGAGCTGCTCATGGCAAATGCCCTTGAAAGAATAAAACGTGTGTCTACCGAAGTGGGCGTGTATTGCGTGATTGTTGATTCAAAAAATGAAGCTGCAAAAAACTTTTATTTAAAATATGGATTCATTGAATTTACTGACGCTCCAATGAGTCTGTTTCTTCCGATTACCGCTTTCCCAAAATAAAACACGCATATTTTACAAGCTGAAATCTGACGGGAGAAATCCTGTCAGCTCCAGCCAACACTGAAGAACATGCTAAAAATATGCGTAAGCACCTGTCACGGTTATACAATTCCCCCACGCCATTTGATAGCCTGCAATGACAATATCGTACGGGCTGAAGACTTAGATGCCCGTCTTTATAAAAAGAAAGTAACGAATGGACCAAAAACACTCGAAGAAATTGACAACTACTTAGAGGGGATCAAAATGCAGATGGTGTCAGATGCCATTAGTAGCACCAGTTCAAAGGCAGAAGCTGCGAGAAAGCTTGATATTCCTCCGAATAGGCTCCATTACTTTGCCGTTAAGTATGGGTTAGAATAATAAGTATGTTCTAGAAACCTTGATTCCTAACTTCCTGACCACCCGCATGTGACAGTTTTTTGATTTTACCTTAGCTGTTTTTCCAAAAAACATGTCTTAAAGGCCAGAAAGCAAGGCCCGTGTAGTTTGTCTTCACAAAACTACACATGCGTTAGCAGCAATCGAAGTGTCATTAGGACAGCATTGAAAAATAAATTTCTAAATATTTTTGAAAATTATAAAGGAATTAAATAGATCTGAGAGTTTTTTGATCTCCCTGATTTTTTAAAAACCAAAAAAGTTGTTCCAAAGGATTTGTCTTCCTTGCAATGAAAAAATCACTTTGAGCAAACTCAAATGGCCAAGGAGCACTCTGTGAGTTTTCCTTGGCCATTTTTTCATATCTTTTCTGATTTTGTCGCTTTAGAAAGATTACCTTTGCTTCACTGCTACCAATAATTAATTCAAGCTTTAGCAGTAGGTTCTTCGCTAAAAATAGGGTGACTGGCAATACCCCATGGGAATAATTCCTAATTTTTTTCTAATTCAAAAATATCCTTGAATATTAATTTGAATTCAGACTCATTCATTTCGTGATTGCTGGTACACATAATTTGCACATTTTCATTTGATTTGGAGCTTTTCCCTATTATATTGAAATTATCGCTACGACAGTCTACCTTAGAATCTTTATCAAAGTGACATCCATAATTTTCAGCAAGTGCGTCGCTGCCTCCGCTTAAAACGGATTCTATCTTAATAAGATCTCCTGCAATAAGTTGGGTTACAGTTTCAGGCCAATTTTCCATTGTGTATTCTTTTGTGAAACAAACTTTGCACATTGATTCAATTTGGTTTGTGTTTTTAGTCAACCCATATAAACGAGAACAAACCCGGCCGTGATCTTTCTGATTGGTGCGAAATCCACTCATAGCCCAATCTGGAAAGGGTCCCATTATTTTCTCTGCCCCCGGGAGAACACGAAACCGCTTACGTAATTTGAAGATGTGCCGTTGGTAGGGCGCATCGGTGATCCGGTCTTGGGTAACAAAACTTGACCAGCAAACCCGATCCTGAATTTCGGGCCAGATCGGTTGCAAGACTTTTTCGAATTTCTGGGCATCCACGCCCTAAATGGCACGCCTTAAAAGTCAGAAGGCAAACTTTAGTTAGTTTGCCTCCGTGAAAATACTCAGGCTTTAGCTAGGATCGAAGTGTTTTTGATAGGGAGTTGCGTCGAAGAATTTCTGAAAAATTTTGTTTTCCCAAACGAATTAAACAGTTGCCGACAGAAACAATTCCCACTCAAATTTCGATTTTTGAAAAATGTCGCTTCTGCCGCGAGCGATTCTGACAGAGGAAATTTAATAATCGCGCAGTGTAAATAGCCAAAGGCGAGAATCTTCCTCCACAGTGATCACTATCCCATATCTTTGCCGACTTCTGCGCTTCAAAAAGATTAATTTTTGGTGGATTAGCGGTTCAGAACAGGCGCGACTAAAATTCAAAATTATTTTTTTCTGATTTTTAATTTCCGCCTGTTTGTTCCTCGAGTACATTTTACTGTATCTTTTTATATTGAATGTTGTACGCATTGTAGAATAGTGAATAGTGGGAAGTATATGATGAACGTCCGCTGAAAGCTTCCCCAGTATTTCTATAATTTGCGTCAGTATAATGGTAATACTTTATCATTAAATTACCACCAACGAGAGGTGTTGCCTCCACAACACCATAAGCCTGATTGTCTCGTTCACTTTGAGCGTACGGAGTTGTGGCTACGGCATTATGACGGACAAACCTAAAGTCGACTACGTTGGAATATAGTATATGTTTGAGAGTAGCCTTGATTGCTATAGCTGTTGCCATAGAACCTGCTCCTCTACTGTCATCAAACTTCTTATTGTTGTAATCGTTTTTACACGCCTCAATATCAGTGGTATTTGATACTATTGATATAACGCCAATAAATGGATCAGCACTGATTTCGGCTGTGTCTTTGCACAGGGCACCTTTTGCCACGTAAAATCCACCCATTTCCACAAGGTTTGGGAAGTTTATTTTACTATTAAAAAGGTCAAGCCATGCTCTTGCGAGAATCCATGCTTCACTTTCTAAAGTCGTCATGGATTTATTGTTTTCGATTTGGAGATGGTGTGCTATTTCATGGGCTAAATATGACATGGCGTCTTTTACTTTAAGACTTCCCTGAGATGCCAAAATCTTACTACGTATTTTTATTGGACTATTTGAAACTCCAATAGCAGTTTGAATGCCAGTCTCAGAACCGTTGATATGTTTAAATGGTTCTTCATTAAGATGATCAAAATCAAGATCAAGACCCGAAATTTCGATAACTAACTGATTCAGTTTTTCTTGAAGTACTATCTTTGAAGGTGGCGGTAGCTTTTCTAATTGGGTCGCATCAATGTTAATTAAAGTTTCCGCTAAGTACTTTTTTGCCACTTCAAAAGTATATTCGATGCTGTTTGCTCCTCCCGGTCCAGTCCCTCCAGCTAGGACAAAATTTGGGGAAACTATCAAAATAATAGACAGTATAATTCGTTTTAAATCCAATATGTTTTTCATAAAAACTCCTATGTTTATGTTATTCAATTCGTATTCCAATATAATGCGCATCGCATCAATATTTCTAGATGTATTTAGTATAAAGATAAATATATTTTTTACCGATTAGTAAATATGAGTAAATCACTGGATATATTCAGCTTTCAAGGATACCGAAGTTACTTAAAAGCGTGGATTGAAGAAGCGCGTGCAAGTCAAACATCAAACCTTACTCGATTGTCTGAAGCCATTGGTGTTAATCCTAGTTTTCTTGCACATGTACTTTCTGGCTTAAAAAATCTTAGCTTTGAACAAGCAGCCTTGATTTCAAAAATACTCACTCACACAAATTTGGAGCGCGAGTATTTTTTTGCACTAATTCAAATCGAACGAGCTGGAACTCAGTTATTAAAATCTTATTGGGAGTCAAAAAAGAACGCTATTCTTGATGAGCGACTGCGAGTAAAATCCCGAGTTGGTTCGCATATTGAATTGACAGCAGAGGATCGAGCTATTTTTTATTCAAGTTGGATTTATGTGGCCGTTTTTGTAACTACTGCCATTGATGATGGTCAAACCCTTGATCAAATTGCAGGACGCTTTAATTTAAATCGCACAAGGGTAGAAGAAATATTAAACTTTCTGGAACGAACCGGCGTTTGTGTCAGAGAAAATACAATTTACAGGATGGGTCAAAACTCGATTTATATTTCAAATGACTCACCCTTAGTAGTTAAACATCACTCAAATTGGCGAATGAAGGCGATTCAGAAAATGGATATTCGGCAGAAAAAGGAACTATTTTATACATCACCAATGTCTATTTCAGAAGCTGATTTTGAAAAAATACGGGAACTAATCTTAAAAAATATCGAGGAATCTCAAAAGATTGCGCACGCCTCACCAGCTGAAGATGTCTTTTGTTTAAATATAGATTTTTTTAAGTTGACTAATTCATAATGTTTTGTTCGTAACTAACTAAAAGTCAGCGCTCAAGCGACCGCGATAATTCCAATAAAATTTTTTGATTTTTGATCAGCGCGAAGCAAACCTCAAGATTTCTCTCAATCAAGTGTTTTGTTTACATTGAACTTTTGGTCACCAAAAACTAAATGCTTTCTTTAGTTCACCGTGCGATGCAAGGATCTTAGTTTTTTTGGAAAATAAAAGGAAAAATCACAACTCCCACCATGCCTTGAGGTGGGTTTTCAAATTTCCATTTTTTGACGGTATCCTTTGCGCAGATGAGAAATGTTTCATCTTTAAATGTTGTTCGATCCTCAACGGAGACGGCCGAAACACTTCCTCCTTTGTCGATTGTCCACTTCATTATAAGCGTACCTTCTTCACCTTTTGGATTAGATTCCTCAAAACATTTTCGCAAATCAGGGATTTTGGTTCTAACAACTTGGCGAACGGCTTCTTTATCCATACCCTCGATTGCGTAAACACTGCCGTTAAATGTCACTAAAAGGTGAAAAATAATGGCTCTCATAGCTTAAAACCTCATTTAAAAATATCTAAAGTAACAACTTTTTTAGAAGTGCAAAAAGCATGTTAAATTTTCTTTTGCGAACTTAATCATCGGAAATAATACCGATGCGGATTGCCAAGGAACCCAATCTCCATAAGCCACGCGCAGGTCACTAAAATCCTGAAATCAATATATGAGCTTTTAGGCTCTGATCATTTAAACGACCATTTAAGTCATGATGCTACTCTATGATTTTGACCTTTGATGACCGCGATTTGCTACTGATCTCGCCGACGAAAAATCGATTTTTATCGGAAGGCCCGCTATACTGCCCAGTCTATAAAAATCCCCCAGGATGCCATATCGTTTAAAATCGAGGTCTATATTTTGGAGATTTCTTTAATGATTGCATTTAACGGCCCGAGTTCTGCATATCGCCTGGTCATGACAAAAAAATTCAGATTATGCAGATACTTAGCGGCTTTAATGACGACATTTTTCGTCCCTCTGTCCAATGCGCAAACAAGACTGGCTGAGGGAGTTGACGTCAACACAGGAATCGTGGGCCTTCTCCAGAGATACGACATAGTCTTTCTTGGTGAATCACACGCAAACGCCGAACAAATTTCCGCTTTGTCCGCCATTTACTCCGATCCAAAAGTTCGCGCGGCAACCAGCGCGCTAGCCACAGAGATGGTCTTAGCTCAGGATCAGTCAGATTTTGAGGCCTTTCTGCGGGCGGGCGCTGATCAGCCACTGTTCGAGAAAAGAATTAAAGACCTCATTTGGTATCGATACCAAGATTATCGAAATCTAATGCATACCATTCAACGTGCGAAATGGAATGGATGTGGCGTGGACTATATGGATTTCATCCACGCAGGATCTGACGATCGCGATGCAGTCATCGCTGATAAAACCTCAGTGTTTCGTACGTTTCCTGAACAAGTTCAAAAAAAGATGGCAGAGAAATTGGGCGCTCCGATCGAAAACGTACCCACAGCGCAAGGACCCGACTTGATCCGTGAATTCATTATCGCCAGATCGATTTTGAACTGTATCGATCGTTTTGGCCCAAAGTTAATCGTGCACATGGGGAGTCATCACGGGTGGTCGCTTGACACTCAGATTCGTCCAGAAGTTTTTAATGACAGCTCTGGCATGCCGGCTCTGGATTGGATTCACCTTCTCCGTCCCAAGTTGAAAATTGCCGTAGTTCATTTAGGAATGGCGACCGAAAAAACTGAGGGAGAAAGTCCTTTTGACAGTATTTTGAGAAGAGCAAACCTGTCGCTTGGCTCCAATCTCCGTTCGCAATTATTCTCCACACGAGCCTTCTCTCCCGAAGTGCGTTCGATGATGTCTATGCAACAACAAGATACTGGGGAGGTAAATACATATCCCCTGCCTTATTACGGAGTCGCCGATTATTGGATATTTGGACCGCCTGGACGTCGAGCAGCGAGGATCACTGGAAAATGAAAATTTTCATAATAATTACAGCAATTATCATGGGCGCTGTTCCAGTTTTTGGGGAGGAATACGCCTGCCAGAAGAGCCGCACATTGTTTACTCCAGTAGTAGAGTTCACCAACAAGAATGGTGACAAGAAAATTCTCTTCGTCGGTATGATACATCAAGGACCACAAGCTTACTTCAGACGGGCGTTGAAGCGAATTAGCGACTGGACGTCGAACTCGCCAGATCGAACTCTTGTTTTAAGTGAGTTCTTCGCGTGCAACGGGACCGTCGTGCAGGCTTCCGATTCATCTCCAATCTCGCTCGAAGCGTTTCGGGAGCTGAGTTCAAAAAAAATAGACGAGCTCAAATCTGTTGATCAATCCAGATTCAAAGCCTTGCTAGGCTCTTCTCTCGGAAACGCTTCGTGTGTTTCAGATGTTGGTGGTCGCCTTGATCGCCCCTCATATCTTGTTGCCCGAAACCAACGGAGCTGCCGAATGGCCCGCGAAGCGGGAATCGCCTGCCAGTGGGAAGAGTTCCAGGTTGAAAGCATTAAGCTAAAAGAAATGTCCGGCGACCTAAAACTTCAGACCTTGTCCGCTGCTATTCAATGGCTTGCCAGCACTATGTATGTCTCATTTCCGATTTCAGGCGAAGCAACCGACGCGGACTTTGAAAATCTATCGAATTTGAACAGAAAATTGATAGTGGATACTCGGAATGAAGATCTCGTTTTTCAAACTTTGGCTGCCTTACGCCAAAATGATCGCATAATTCTACCATGGGGAGACGCTCATTTACCTGGGGTGAGAAGCATACTTGTCGGACTTGGCTATTCGGAAACTCCATTGACGCCGATCAGGTATGGTTCACCTTCAGACTTCACTGTTGAATCCCGGTTTTCAAGAGCGTTTGAGAGAAGTGTAGATGCAGCCTCTAATCATGTCCATTTGTGCAATTGACTGCCATAGTGCTCTCCCGCTCGCATTGTTTGCGCGGTCACATGGCACTTGTCATCGAGCTAAATTGGTGCCAGCTTCACGCTGGCTTGAAATCAAAAAATTTTTTCTGAATTATTGCGATCATTTGAGCGCTGACTTCTTTGTTATTCTCGACCAAAACCATATCTTTTTATCCGATCTTCCAATAAAGCAGATGAATTCAAGGCCCACAACGTGGCGTTTATTTCATTGTCCGAACGCTTGGACACAACAACTGCCGCCGGAAAAATGGCATTCACGGTGCTCGCGGCGGTCA
>LWDK01000003.1 GCA_002083485.1 Proteobacteria bacterium SG_bin7
ATCAAAAATAAAGGAGTCACAAAAAACTGGTGCCTCCGGGGAGAATCGAACTCCCATGACCTTGCGATCGGTGGATTTTGAATCCACTGCGTCTACCAATTCCGCCACAGAGGCAAGCACGTGCTCCCTGAAAATTTTATAAAGAGCATCAGTTAAGAATCATTTTTTTACACAAAGCGATTTCGTTTTTCATCCAAAAATTTCAAAAAACCATGAAACGTTGGTCATTTGTCAGCTTTTGATGCATATCATCATCATTTCGCAGTTATGCGGGGGATATAAGGAGAACCATATGAACTTGTCAAAAAGTTTATTTGTTATAGGGGCAGCACTTGCGCTAGGTGGCTTAGCTTACGCTAACGATGCATTGGAGCAAGAACTTAATCAGCTTTACTCTAAACAGTTGGCTGCTGAAAAGATGATTCAAGATCAGCAGGCAGCTAAAGTGGAAAACGCACCAGTAGTGGTATCGGCTCCAGAAGCATCGGCAGCCGCGGTGGCTCCAGCACCGACGATCACTGTCAATAATCAGGTAAATTCACTGTCAGCACCAATGGCGGAAAGTACGCCTGCTCCAGCGGCGATTTCAGTCGCGCCGGCACCAACGGTACATAATTCGCCGGCCTCAAATATTGAAGCCACACCTCTTGCGCCTTCGCGTGCCGACCACTTAAGGAAGGCTCGCCAGGAAGTTGAAATGCAAACTGAACAGGCGATCGTTGAGCAGCTCGAAGCAACTCGTCTAGAAAATGAAAAGAAACGTTCGGAGACTCTTCTGAAAAAAATTAGTGGCGCTGACGACCCAGCCCCACAATCAGTACAGGTTGTGCCCGGGCCGGCTCCTGTGGTTGAATCGCCAGCAGCAGCTCCGGCTAACCCTGAAGTTAATCAACTAAAACAAGATGTAGCCGCTCTAAAAGAAGCCCAAAGTAAACCCAGAGATGAGAACTACTTTTCATTTGGTGTTGGTATGCCAAACTACCAAAATGTTTGGAATATGAAATCCGATGCGAGTATCGGTTTTGGCTGGGGTTTTAAGTCTCCAAGCAACGTGGTATTTGAAGGCTCTCTTTATTATTCACTACTGCGCATTGAACGTCCAATGACCGCTCCGTTTGGGTTCCCGGAGATCGATAACGTTGATCAGTATAATGGCGTCGCAGCGGTAAAATATTCTTTCTTTACTGGCAAAATTCGTCCGTTAGTTGGCGCGTTGGCTTCGTATACTTACCGTGAATATTCTTGCGGTCAGTTCTTTCAATGTTTTGGCCGTTCGCGCAGCCATGCACTAGACACTGGCCTGTTGGTTGGTGGTGAAGTGCAAGTCAGCGATACTTTCTCGGTGGGAGTTGAGTATCAATGGTACCGCAATCTAAGTTACCGTACTGAGGCGGCAATTCAGCCCTCTTTCACCACGATGTACCCAACGGGTCGTATTGAAGATCAAGACTATTCAATCTTTACTGTGCGTGGTCGCGTAACTTTCTAAGTGCGTTGCTTACTTAAAAGAGAATTGGCATAATAGGAGAAATGAAAAACGTTTCTCCTATTATTTTGCTCTTTCTATTATTTCCTATTCTTGGATTTTCAAAAACGATCAGTAAAATCATTGGTTCGGCGGGCGATCACTTTGTTACAACCCGCGAAGTTGAAATTAACAGTTTAATCGAAGGCGCACTTTATAGTGGAAAGACTTTTGAAAAAGCTAAACCCGATGGTCCAAAATTTTTAAGTGATGTGAACGCTGTGCTGCTTGAACTCATCGTTAGTCTTGAGGCCGAACAATTTTCAGTTACAAATGTTTCTGCAGAAGCATTAGCGTCAGCTCGTCAAAAAGTTGAAAGAGGCTTAAAAGGAAGAGCAGATTGGAAGTCGCTAAACGTCAGCAGTTATGAGATCCAGAATCAGATAAAAAGAAAGTTGCTTGCCAAACAGTTTATCCGTTTTAAAGTTGAGTCTTCCTATGTTACGGTTACGGACTTAGAAGCCGAGGAATTTTTTCGTAAAAATTCAAAAATGTTTCAAGGTGCAGACTTAAAGACTAAGAAAGACGAAATTAAAGCGTCCCTCAGCCGGCAGCGAGTCGACCAGCGTTTGCAGGAATGGTTTGGGGTCCTTCATAAAAAATATGCTGTTAGAAATTTCGTTACGCCCTCTTAATAAAAGCGATGTCAATTCCATTATGGAAATAATGGGGGGGCTCATTGGCCTAGGCCTTCCCCAATGGACGATTGACCAAGTTGTGGGGGAATTAAATTCGGGATCAGGGCTCGGCGCTTTTTTGCCCTCCGACGAACTTGCAGCTTTTGTGCTTTATAAGAGGGCCTTTGACCACGTTGATATTACTTTTTTGGCAAGTCGTAACGATTTACAAAATAGGGGGATAATGACCCAAGTTTTAAGAAATTTATTTTCGCATGAAACTCAATTGCCATTTTGGCTTGAGGTTCACGAAGGTAATCTAAGCGCCCGGAAATTCTACGAAAAACTTGCGCTTAGAGAGGTTGGAAGGAGACCTCGGTACTATCGTGATAATGGCAGCGCAATTCTTTATAGCACTTCTATTTAATTACCTAATATGACTTGATTTTTACCTGGCCATTTGTTACCCCTTAGGCATGGATAAGTCCGTGGTTAGGGCGCTCTGAAAAGCGCCCTATTTTTTTACCTGATCGATTGCGGGTAAAGGGGTTTATGGATTTCAGTGCGATCACAGAAAAAGTATGGCCTGTAGCAGTTGCGGCCGCCGAACAAAACGGTTGTAAGCTTTATGATTTAGAGTTTGTGGGAAGTCAGCATGGTCGCATACTTCGCGTTTTTATTGATCGCACCGAAGGTGTCTCCGTGAATGATTGTGAGGCTGTATCACGCACTTTGAATTTGCATCTGGATCAAGATGATTTGATTCCGGGAGAGAGTTATAATTTAGAAGTTTCAAGTCCGGGATTGGACCGAGTTCTTAAGAGGCCCGAGCACTTTAACTCGGCAGTTGGATCGGAAATCCAACTGCGAGTGAGAAATGCCACCTCCCAATCTAATCAGCGGCAGTATAACGGGAAAATAGTGAGCGCGGATTCTGAGGGGATTTCCCTCGATACTAATGGAAGCGTGACTCGGTTTCCATTTCACAATATTGAAAAAGGTAAGATTGTTTTTAACTTTGGATCTCCTGTTAAAGAGAGTAAAAACCCAAAGAAAAAGAAGAAAAATTGAGTAAGTTTTAACAAAGGTGAGGTGAATTTTGGCTACAAATATGCTTTCCGAATTAGGGCGAATGATTGAATCCGTCGGTAAAGATAAAGGGATCGAAAAGCAGATCATTATCGACGCGGTTATTCAAGGCATGCTAAGTGCGGCGCGAAAAAAATATGGCACTTATAAAGATATTGAAGCGCAATACAATGAAGAAAGCGGGGAAGTCGAGCTATTTGAGTTCCGTGAGGTTGTTGCTGATGAAAACTATGTCGACGATCAAATCGAAATTACTCTTGATGAAGCGAGAAAACTAAATCCAGATGCCGCTATTGCAGATTCTATCGGTTTACGCTTAGAAACAAAAGATCTTGGTCGTATTGCCGCTCAAACGGCTCGCCAAATTATCACTCAGCGCGTGCGAGACGCTGAAAGAGAAATTATTTTTAATGAGTATGAACAACGTAAAGGTGATATCGCAAGCGGTATCGCTCGTCGTATTGAGCGTGGTGCGATCGTTGTAGATCTTGGTAGGACAGAAGCGTATCTCCCTCCCAGAGAACAAATTCCTGGTGAGCAATTTAAACCGGGAGATCGTATTCAGGGTTATATTTCTGATGTCCGTCAAACGACTCGCGGGCCACAAATTATCATGTCAAGAGCTGATAGCCGTTACCTAATAAAACTTTTTGAAATTGAAGTGCCCGAAATTTATGACGGCATTGTGACTGTTCATGCCGCCGCTCGTGAGCCAGGGCAGCGCGCTAAAATTGCCGTGTCCAGTAAAGATCCAGCGGTTGATCCAGTTGGAGCGTGCGTGGGTATGAAAGGTTCACGCGTACAAAATATAGTGCAGGAACTTAAAGGTGAAAAAATCGATATCGTACAGTTTGACGAGGAGATTACGCGTTTTGTTTGCAACGCTCTCGCTCCCGCGGAAATTTCGAAAGTTTTTGTAGATGAAGCCAATGTGGAGATGGAGGTTGTTGTTCCCGACCACCAATTGAGCCTAGCGATCGGTAAAAAAGGTCAAAACGTAAGACTTGCTGCGAAGCTTACGGGCTGGAAACTAGATATTCTTTCGGACTCGGCAGCGGCTCAACGTACAAGTGAATCTATCTTCAACCTTATGTTGATTCCAGGCATGACCGAGACAATGGCACAAAATATTTTCCAGTCTGGTTTTGGATCTTTCCAAAGTATAGCTGAAACGCTAGTTGAAGATATAATGAATATCCCTGGTTATGATGACAAAGGGAAGGCGGAAAAGTTAATTGAAGATTGTAAAGCAACTATGAAAAAATACGAAGCCGAGGGTGGTGTCCCACAAGCTCCGACTAGAGAAGCGAAAGTGGACACGGGTGCCGCAGCTAAGGCGTCTGCTGACGAGATGTTGAAAGCTGAAATGGCAAAGCTCCACTCTGCTGAGGCTAAAACCGAGGAAGAAGTTAAGGAATGAACCAGATGAAAGTTTTTGAGTTCGCAAAAGAAGTTGGCCTAGAAACCATGGCGCTCATGAATAAAATTCGTGAGTGGAAGCTGCCGATCAAGAGCCACATGGTTGACCTTGATGACGAGCTCATTGGACAAATACGTTCAAAGCTCGATGCTGAAAAAGCAGAGGCAAAACCCGTTAAAAAGACAGCGATAAAAAAGAAATCGGCAACAGCCGTGCCTGCTAAAACCGTAGCGGTAGCTGAAGAAAAGAAAGCTCCGGCAAAAAAAGCAGCTGTTAAAAAAGCCGTGGTTTCAAAGGCTGTTCCTTCGACAAAAAAGAAAGCGGCCGAGGGTAAATCTTCGGGAATTGTCTTAAGAAGAAAACCCACACCGGCGGAGATAGCAGCGCAAGAAGCCGCGGAAAGAGAAGTGGCGGAGAGAGAGGCTGCAGAGGCCGCGGAAAGAGAAGTGGTATCTGCAACCGCTGTTAGCGAAGAGGTTGAAATACCTCATGAACCAGAGACGCCGGCTCAAGAAGCGATCGCCCAGCAGCCAGAGGCGGAAAAACCAAAAAGGCCGGTAAAAATTGAGGTCGTAGTGCCTGGCCAAAATCCAGTAGCTAGAAAAAACATCGTTGGCCGGATGGATCTTAGCCGTGTTAAAGAAAAAGAAGCTCAATTTCGAAGTGAGCGTCCCCAAGGCGGAACGTCAAGACCCGGAGGTTTTGTTCCTCGTACTGGTATGGGGCCGAGGCCTACGGGCGTGGGACCTCGACCTGATAGGATGCCTGGATCGCCGATACCCTCAGTGGCGGGAAAAGAAATGCGCGTACCCCGCAGTGGCGCACAGAGAAATATTCGCGCTGGATTTGCTTCCAGTGCTCAGCTCGATAATGAGGCAGAAGCCGTAGAAAAGGCGCTTAAAAAACGTGGAGCTGGCGGTGAAGAAGAAAATTTAAATTTTTCGGCGACAGAATTTCGCAAGCGCGAAATGATTTTCCAACCGAAAAAGAAAAAAGGTTTACTTTCTCGCGACGCTAGAGCTACAGAACTGACAACACCTGCCGCTCATAAACGTGTTGTAAAGGTCTTCGGCACAATGTCTGTGGGAGAATTGGCGCAAAATTTAGGTGTAAAATCCGCACAACTTACAAAAGTTTTGTTAACTAATGGAGTTCAAGCCACCGAGAATACTCCGCTAGATTTTGATACGATTGCCTTGATTGTTCCTGAATTTCAATTTGAAGCGCAAAACGTAGCTCTCAGTGAAGAGGAACTGATAAAACAAGCAGAATATGGAAATATCGAAAAAGAAGCGATTCCCAGAGCGCCGGTTGTGACTGTTATGGGTCACGTTGATCATGGTAAGACAACTTTACTTGATAGCATTCGCTCAGCAAATGTTGCCGCAAAAGAAGCTGGTGGTATTACTCAACATATTGGCGCCTACAAAGTTGATTTACAGAGCGGGAGGTCGGTTACATTCATCGACACCCCTGGCCACGCGGCTTTTACAGAAATGCGCGCGCGCGGCGCCAATGTTACCGATATTGCCGTGATTGTTGTTGCTGCCGATGATGGTGTGATGCCACAAACCGGTGAGGCGATTAATCACGCTAAAGCCGCTGGGGTTCCAATTGTTGTTGCGGTTAATAAAATGGATAAACCTGGAGTGAATGTTGATAAAATCAAGCAACAACTTACTGAGTTTGAACTTGTTCCTGAAGAATGGGGCGGTACGACGATTTTCTGTCCCGTATCGGCACTAAATAAAACGGGTGTTCCAGAATTACTTGAACAGTTGGCTGTTGTTGCTGAAATGGAAGAGTTAAAAGCCAATCCTGATAGATCAGCAAAAGGTGTTGTCATCGAAGCCCGAATGGAAAAAGGGCGCGGCAATGTGGCTACAGTTTTGATTCAAGAGGGAACTCTGCGTGTTGGTGAATCGATTTGTTTAGGAAAAATTCAGGGCCGAGTCCGTCAGATGTTAAATGACCGCGGCCAGGTGGTGAAAGAGGCGGGGCCATCGATTCCTGTTGATATCATTGGTCTCGATGGACAACCAGTGGCAGGCGATAAATTTATGGCTTGTAAAGATGATCGAACTGCTGCAGCCCTGGCTCAATTCCGAGCCAAAGAAGAAGAGACAAAGAGTCTTGCGGAAAAAGGTCCGATGACGATGGAAACCATGCTTGCACAAATGCAGGCGAAGGACGTTAAAGAACTGCCCATCGTTTTGAAAACAGATGTGACTGGCAGTATGGAAGCGATCAAGGGTTTAATTTCGAAAGCGGGCAACGCAGAAGTGAAAGTTAAAATTATTCATTCGGCGGTCGGCGGAATTACGGAGTCAGATGTTCTTTTAGCTTCAACGTCAAAAGGACTTATTGTTGGCTTCAACGTTCGCCCGGATAATGCCGCCCAGAAGCTTTCTAAAGCTAAGGGCGTCGAAATCAAATATTACAGCATCATTTACGAATTGTCGGATGATCTTAAGAAAGCAATGTCGGGATTACTGGCTCCTGAAATCGTGGAGAATTCCATTGGTCGTGCCGAAGTTCGCAATACCTTCACCGTTCCAAAAGCAGGAACAATTGCCGGTTGTGCTGTTGTGGATGGAAAAATTACACGCAATGCGATGTTGCGTCTAGTGCGCGAAGGTCGCGTTATTTATGAAGGCAAAGTCAGTTCTTTGAAGCGTTTTAAAGAGGATGCAAAAGAAGTAGCGACTGGTTTTGAGTGTGGGATTGGTATTGAAAACTTTAACGATATTAAAGTCGGTGATATCATAGAAGCCTTTACGCGCGACTCAGTACAAAGGGAATTAGCTTAGTATGGAAGATACAAATCGCCGAGTCTTAAGGGTGCAAAATGCGATTCGCGACGTCCTCTCGCGATACTTGATTTCGCATTATCAAAGCCAGCTCGGTGTTGTACTTTCAGTTCCTGATGTGCGAGTTAGTAAGGATTTGAAGCACGCTAAAATACTAATTTCTGTCTTAAATAACCCTGAAAAAGCAAAAAAAGTTTGTGAGTTTTTGGATGAAGATCATACGGATATCCAGGCCCACCTTGGGTCGCAACTCCAGATGAAGTTTTGCCCAAAAGTACGTTTCTATCCCGATACGTCTTATCAAATTTGGGATAAATTCAGAGAGATAGAAGCTTAATAGTATGCACGGAGTCTTACTCATTGATAAGCAGCCTGGCTGCACTAGTCATGACGTTGTTGCCAACGTTAGGAAAATCCTCAAAACAAAGTCAGTTGGGCATGCGGGAACGCTTGATCCCAGTGCGAGTGGTTTAATGATAGTTCTTGTTGGTGAAGCGACCAAACTTTCCGATTATCTCCTGACGGGAGATAAAGGTTATGTAGTGAAAGTAAAGCTTGGAGTTGAAACTGATACCGACGATTTCGACGGAAATGTCCTGAAAGAAAATCCCGTGACTGTAAACGAAACGGAAATCATGAGTGCGGTTTTTGAAATGACCGGGGATCTTGAACTCGCACCTCCGCTTTTTTCTGCCATTAAAGTTAATGGAAAGAAAATGTATGAAGAAGGAAGAAAGCAACGCGCTGAGGGCGAGTATGATTTGTCGAAGCTGACACCGAGACTGATGTCCTTTTATAATTTGAAATTAGAAAATGTCGATTTAACGAATAACGAGGTCACGGTTTCTATGGATTGCTCGAAGGGAAGTTACATTCGCGCTTGGGCAAGGGAGCTTGGAAAGAAATTAAACTGTGGCGCGAGTGTAAAAGAATTACGAAGGACCTGGTCAGAGCCTTTTAGAGTTGAAGATGCGGTAACTGTTGGTGAGTTGGAAACGACGAGCGATATTTCTTCTCATAAGAGTTTTGTTAAATTGTCAGAGGTTTTGAGCCATTGGGATCAAATGCCTGTCCTTGATCAGGACGAGAAAAGCATTCGCAACGGACAAATTTCAAAATTTACGTTTAGCGATTTATTGAGAAGGTATCCGGTTTATGAGGACGCCCCCGAAGGTGTTCGAGTCATTAGCCAAACTAGCGGAAAACTTGTCTCTGTGCTTACGAAGGAACCCGGACAGGGGTTTCGCATAAAGAGAGTTTTCAATTATTGATTTAGCACGCAGGCAATTCTACCATAGATTATGGGAGTAAAAAACTTATTAGGACCTTTTGGTTCAATCGGAACTACCTTCATGAGCTCGCCTTTTAGGTAAAAGCTCAATCTCCACTCCTTTCAAGTGGGGATTCATTTCTCTCTGGATGACTTTTGCAAGTTCAAGAACTTTTTCAAAACTGTATGTTCTGGGTGGCTCAAAATCTGCATTCCGATGAGGTTAATTATGATCGTGTGTTTATTGAAATATCTAAAGGCAAATTATCAGGGACTTGTGCCACTTTTGCGTCTTGTGTCGACTATTTTGACAGTACTATCACTAAACGCAGAAATCAGTTTTGCTCAAGATAATTTGTCGCAATTTTTAAGTCGCAAGCAATTTGAGTCTTTAGCGGCCGAGCTTGCTCCAAAAGTTAATATATTTCGCGCGATTTGGCAGGAAAATCCTGGTGCCGAGTTTTATGGGGGTACCACCCGTGACTATTTATATTGGCTACGAGGAAGGTTAAACTCTGCGAAGTCCGTTGAGGAACTCGCAGGAATTATTTCGGAACTAAGATCACTTGCCACTATTGATATCGCTGATTTTATCATTGGCGAATCTGATATAGATGTTATTAGTTCTCGTTCCCTCAATATTAGCGGCTCAGATTTTGGGATAAAAAAATCGACTTTATTAATCCTTCAAGGCTCGATCCGATATCTAGAGAAGGTCAGCAAGAAATAAATCAGGGCTACATTCCGGTAGAAAAAATTAGACTTGGACGCAATGGATTTATTAAGAGTTCAATCTTCGGCGACGGAATAAAAGAGGTTTTTGATGGTTCACCGACAATTCACTTTGCAACTAAAGAACAATTTGAATCAACTTTTTTTGCTCGGCAAAAAATAAATCACCCCATACTTATTACGCTTAGATACTTAAGGTTAGTAGCCATTAATTATTTTTATCTCTATGGTCGTGGGAAGCCAAATAAAGAGATATTATTAGATCAATCTCCGCAAACGAGGCAGCAAGTTCAAGATGTTGTGGCTGACGCGCTTAACAATTCGGAATTTATAAACTACTTAGGGCAGCCGGTATTTAAGGGATGGCTCGAAAAAATCATTATTAAATCTTTTCGGAGTTATACTAATCCGACGGCAACTCACGAGCTTTTTATTCGCTACGGGATAAACCACTTAGTAGAACGTTATGGCTTACCGCCGATAAATCAGTTTCTGTTTGCAAAGGGTTACGATGAGGATTCCGTCCAAAGGAATTTAGTTGAATATGACATCAATTCAGAGATGTTTTTCGCAAAGCCTACAAGCATAATTCCAGGTTTAAAAATTTATCACGGCACAAAAACTGACGAGGCCTTTAAATCAATTTTACTGCAGGGAGTTTATCCTTCTGATCAAGGAACGGCTGGGGTTGGATTGTACGCGGGCACGACTTCATCCCTACAGAGTGTAATAAAAGATTTCGCGGCGAATAATCCTAACAACGTCGTAAGTTTTGAAATTTCGCCGACATCACGGGTCGTTGATATGTACTCGTCTTACGTGAAGAGTGCATTTTCTAAGTTTGTTGAGAAAAATAAATCGACTTTACGTCCAGAAGAATATTTGGAGAGATTTTGCGATGCATTTGGTATAGATATTCTAAAATATGAATACCCTTTCACAGCATTTGTGGTTAAGAACTCGTCAGTTTTGTCTCGGCCCTCGGGCTATTCTAGAAATATTTTAACATATGGAAAACTTCTCACTATGGCAGAGGAAGTTAGTAGCCCAGAGGAGTTAGAGAAATTCATATTGACGATAAACCTAAATCGTTTTTCTCTAGAGGAAATTCGAAAGGCCGTAGCACGTGTTAGGTTAGGAGGTTTTGGCCGCAATGTAAATGCAGCTTATGATGAGGCATATGATCTGCTTCAACAGGAGCAGTGGAGCAAACTACTCTATCCCATCATTTTAAATTTTGAATATATTAGGCTTGTTGGAAACTCATTGCATGAAAGAGTTAAACAAACCTTAGCAAACGACGCATTAATAAATATGAGTCAACTACTCACATACTTAGTAAACGACGAAAGCAAAGTTCCAATCGTTGCCAGAATATTTGGAAAATATCGAGACACCAGCGAATATATTGTGAATAGTTGGTTAACGTTAAACTCAAAAACCGGAATAAATATACTTGAGATTGGGACTAACTCAATAAAGTTTTTTTGGAAGAAAACCGAACCTGTCCGTGGGCAGTTGAATGCGATTTCATTTCTTCTTGGCTTTGTAACCTATCATGCCTTTTTCGGTAGCTTGAGTCTTAGCGACGGGAGTTACGTTTTTAGAGGTTTGGCTGTATTTCTAGACATATTTTGGGTAGGTGCGACTACCTTCGCACAAATTAGAGATACGATTAACTTTTATAAGATTGCAAAAGAAGATCAGATAAAACGAAAAAGTTTGCTAAATTCCGCCAAAGAACTTCTAACCAATCTTATGGGTACGTCGATAGCTCCACCACACTGTGGAGTGCTGTTTCACCCTTAAGTCGGCGTTCCGATAAGGGAGGTCATTATCGGAATGTTTTTAACGGTGAATCTGGCCAGAATAATTTAGAGATTCTGGCCTCTTGTTACTTCCCTATTTGCTCAACGAGTCCATCAGTCTGATAGATTTTTTTGAGTGCTTCAAGCATGCCGCTCGAGTGAACTGAGATCGATCGTGCTTGCACATCCTCATAACCGTAGCTGAAAACTAGCGACTGAATATTGCCGTCGAAAATTAAGCCAACAAGTTCTCCGGCGCGATTCACAACTGGACTACCTGAGTTTCCACCAACAATGTCGGCGGTAGAAACAAAATTAAAAGGCGTTGAAAGCGCTAACTTATCTCTACTATTCTTCCAGCTTTCAGGAAGACGATAAGGTTCCTCGGACTTGTGCTTGGTTTCGTGTTCAAAAGCTCCAGCCATTGTCGTCATTGAAGGAATTTGTTCGCCGTCTTGTTGATAGCCTTTCACTTCACCAAAAGCTAAACGCAAAGTGAAGGTCGCGTCGGGATAAACGGAGCTCCCGTTGATGGCGTAAATCGCCTGGGCAATTTGCGGATAGGCTTCTTGCTCGGGGCCAACAACTTCATCATTGTAAGATTTCAGAACCGCTCTGGCATCATCGTCAATTAAAACTGCGAGCAAAATCATCGGATCGACGCTCGATTTAATTGCGGCCACCCCGCCAGCAGCAATTTTTCTGCGAACTTCGGGGTCCTTTACTGAAGTTCCTTGTACAAGTACTTTCGCTAGTTGGGAGGGAGTCGTATTTTGCAAAACTTTTTTTACAACAGGGTGATCAGCACCGAGTTTATCAACTAAAGTCTCCAAAGAATGCGCCAAATAGTATTCCTCAAAGGCCGGATAGATTGGCGCTGTGGAGTAAAGTTCTAACTCCAACGCTTTGCGATTTGACTCACGATAGTCGGGGAGACGTTCACCATTTGGTTTTTGATTTTCGTAAGCCAAGCGAACCAAGGTTTTAGAAATATCAAAAAGTTTTGATTTAAATCCGTTGGCTCTCTCAATCATATAATAATCGACTAAGATCCTACGGAATTTATTTTGCGCTTGGGCAATTTGTGGCCATGCTTTGGCATAACCTTTAAGCCTATCGCTCTTTTCGACCTGATCTCGAAGCTTTGATTCAAAAGATTTTTTATCGGCAATAATTTTGCCATAACGCAATCCTTCGAGTCTGCCAACATAGACTTTACGGCTATTCTGTACACCGAAAAGTTCGCCCTGGGCTTGACGAGCTTCTTCTTTGCTGCGCTTTACATACTCAAGAAGGGCGGCTTCTGAGCGCTGTAATAATTCAAGACGGAATGGTAAAAGATAATCTCGACGGAATTCGAGTGATGCCACAGTGTTAAGGCGTTCAGTACTTCCTGGGTGGCCAGAAACAAAAACCAATTCATTTTCTTTCGCACCTTCGGCTGACCAAGTTAAGAAATGTTCAATTTTTGCCGGTTTGTTATTTTCATAAACCCGCACAATCGCCATATCGAGATCGTAACGTGGGTACTGAAAATTATCGGGATCTCCACCAAAAAAGGCGATTGAAAACTCCGGTGCAAAAACCAAACGGACGTCGGTGTAGATCTTATAAGAATAAAGATGGTAGGCGCCGCCTTTAAACAAAGTTACAACTTCGGATTTTAGTCCGCTCTGGGTTTGAGCTTCTTTTTCGATTGTGCTGATCTCTGCCTGAATCGCCTTTAGCGCTTCAGCAGGCGACATTTCAGGTTTAACGACTGCTTTCACACGATTTGTAACATCATTTATGCTCACTAATTGGTTAATTTCTAAATCGTGTGCGGGGATTTCCTCAGCTAAGGTTTTTGCGTAAAATCCATCGCGAAGATAATCTTTTTGTGGGGTCGAGATTTTTTCGATAGTGTCAGAAGCCACGTGATGATTTGTCAGGACTAAGCCGTTGCTTGAAATAAATGATCCTGAACCGCCGGAATTAAATCGTGCTGACGACTTCATAACGTGTTCGATCCATTGAGGAGTCGGGACAAAGTCATATTTGTTTTTTAGTGTTTCGAGCGGAAGACTGCTAAAAAGCCACATTCCTTCATCAGCAAATGCAAAGTAGGAAACCAGTAAGCCAAGTAGTATTTTTTTCACGAGTCCTCCTAGTTAAGGATTAAGAACTCCTTTGATAACAAGGGGTTTTTAAGGAATCAACGGAATCTCTCAAATGAGAAATGTTTCCTATGTGAGTGGCACCGGGCCCGACTGCAATTCTTTGCGAGGCTCTAAATCCCATATATTTGAATGGAACTACCTAATATTAAAAGACTTTTATAGATTAAGTTGACAAAAATGTAGCGCCCACCTACTTTGGCTCCTTATGACTCGAAAAAGCGAGAAGCCAGAACGCTATTTTGGGTTTGTTGTAACTCATCAACTATTTGATGTCAGAGGAGGAAATATGGCATTACTTAATGAGCACAAAAAAGAAATTATTAAAAAATTTCGTCGCTCAGAACTAGATACGGGAAGTTCAGAAGTTCAAATCGCACTTCTTTCGTTTCGTATCTTAAAACTTACAGAACACTTTAAGTCTCACAAACTTGATGTGCACAGCCAGCTTGGCATGCGCAATCTCGTCAATCAAAGAAAGTCATTACTGGATTATCTTAAAGGAAAAGATCCAGCTCGCTACGAGAAAGTAGTTAAAGAACTGGAACTCAGAGGTTAAGGAGAATCCATGAAAACTGAAGTTGTGGCAGTGGTCGGCGGTAAAGAGATAAAAATCGAAACCGGTCGATTAGCCAAACAAACGGACGGCTCCGTGCTGGTAACGTGCGGAAGCAATATTGTCTTAGTTACTGCTGTATCATCCCGGGAAGAAAAAGATGTCGATTTCTTTCCACTAACTGTTGAATACCAAGAAAAATTCTACGCGACGGGAAGAATCCCTGGTGGATATTTTAAACGAGAAGGTAAACCGACAACGAACGCTGTATTAACAGCCCGTTTAATTGATAGACCGATCCGTCCATTATTTCCAGAAGGCTATCGTCATGATACCCAGATCGTGGCGACGACTTTGAGTTGCGATAACACTTTCCCGTTAGAAGTGTTGGCAAGCATTGGCGCGAGCGCAGCGGTACATATCAGTGATATTCCGTTTAATGGTCCAGCTTCGTCCGTTGTTGTGGCTCGAATAAATGGACAATTCGTTGCGAACCCTTCCAAAGCTCAACTTGAAACTTCAGATATGGAAATTGTTGTGGCCGGGACTAAAAACGGTATTTTGATGGTTGAGGGTGTGACTCAGTTTATCACTGAGGCTGATTGCCTAGCGGCGATGAAGTTTGGTCACGAAAGCTTAAAGCCTACTTTGGAGGCGCAAGAAAAATTGCGTAGCCAAATTGGCAAAGAGAAAAGATCATTCACAGCGTATACTGTCGAGAGCGATTTCAAAAGCAAGGTTGAGAGTTTTGCGAAGTCAAAAATCGAAGCTGCCCAATCTATAAAAGACAAAGGCAAACGCTATGAAGCTTATGACGCGGCCAAAACAGAGACAGTTGAGAAATTCACGGCCGATATTTCTGATAAAGATGAAAAAGCGAAAGCAAAAAAAGATATTGGTATTGTGATCGAAGATCTAAAATACCGCGGTGCTCGCGATATGATTTTGAAAAAGAAAGTGCGTATCGATGGTCGTGACACGAAAACCATTCGTGACATTGCTTGCGAAGTCGCTTTACTGCCAAGAGCTCACGGATCTGGTCTATTTACCCGTGGTGAAACCCAAGTTCTTGGCACCGTGACACTTGGTACGGAAGACGATGAACAAATGATTGACGCCTTAGAAGGCACTGTTAAAAGAAAGTTCTTACTGCACTATAATTTCCCGCCATTTTCAGTGGGTGAAACTGGAAGAATGGGTGGCCAATCTCGTCGTGAGCTTGGTCACGGAAATTTAGCCGAGCGTGCTATTCAAGCCATCATTCCAGACAAAGATAAATTTCCTTATACCATTCGCATTGTGAGTGAGGTTCTTGAGTCTAACGGCTCTTCCTCAATGGGGACTGTGTGTTCAGGTATGTTAGCGCTGCTTGATGCTGGCGTTCCCGTGAAAGGGAACGTCGCGGGTATCGCTATGGGTTTGATTAAAGAAGGAAACGATGTTGCCGTTTTGTCTGATATCTTAGGTGATGAAGATCACCTCGGAGATATGGACTTTAAAGTTGCAGGAACGCGCGACGGCGTAACGGCGCTACAGATGGATATTAAAATTGATAGCGTGAGTTTTGCAGTTATGGAAACAGCGTTGACGCAAGCGCGTGAAGGCCGTCACCACATCTTAAACGAGATGGAAAAAGTAATGACGAAATCGCGTACGCAAATTTCTGAGTATGCTCCGCGCATTGAAACTATCAAAATTAAGCCTGAAAAAGTACGGGAAGTCATTGGATCGGGCGGTAAAGTTATTCGTGGAATTATCGAAGAAACTGGTGTGAAAATTGATATCGAGGATGACGGTACGATTCACATTGCCTCAGTCGACCCACTAAAGACGAAGGCAGCCATTGCGTTGATCCAGGCGATCTGTGAAGAGCCTGAGGTTGGCAAAGTTTATAATGGTAAAGTTGTAAAAATTGTTGAGTTCGGTGCGTTCGTTGAAGTGCTTCCTAATGTTCAAGGTCTCTTACACATTTCGGAAGTAGCACATGAGCGAATTCGCAACGTAACTGACGTGCTTTCTGAAGGCGAGAAGGTCGATGTAAAGATTCTTGATATCGATCGTTCAGGCCGCATAAAGCTTTCGCGTAAGGCACTTCAACAACAGTAGAAGAAAAAGTATCTCATGGAGTTTCGCGCGTCCAAGCTTGGTAACGGTATCCGGGTGCTCTCTGAAAAACACACGGATACCTGTGCGCTGTCGCTGGGAATTTGGATTGATTCTGGCAGTGGTGATGAAGAGAAAAGGCTTTGTGGTGTTTCGCATTTGATCGAACACATGGTCTTTAAGGGAACTGAAAACTTCAATGCTTTTCAAATTGTCTCACTTCCTGAAGCGGTCGGTGCAGAGATCAATGCGTTCACTTCACGTGAACATACTTGCTATTATACTCAAGGTTTGGCGAGTGATCTTGAACTTTGTATGAAGATTTTGACCGATCTTGTGTCGCGCGCAACCTTTCCGGCCGATGAATATGATAAAGAGCGCTTGGTGGTCACTCAGGAAATTCGATCAGGAGAAGATTCTCCAGATGAACATATTTTCGATGTTTTTTTTGAGAAAGCGTACAAAGGAAACTCTGTTGGTAGGCCGATTCTTGGTACATTTCGCTCTTTGGGAAACATTACGAGGGCTCGGTTAAATAACTATTATCGCTTTAGATACGTTGGCGAGAATATTATCGTATCGGCGGCGGGAAATATCAATCACGACGAGTTGTTGGCTTTGACGGACAAGCTGCTTGGGCATTTACCGGCAGGGGTACGAACGATCAAGCCTAAACCCACAGTGATGAAGGCTTTTTCTCAAGTGATTACTCGGCCCCAAGAGCATGTACATGTTTTGGTGGGAATTCCTGCACCGCGATTTAATGATCATTGGCGTGTCGAGGGAGCCGTGATGACGACAATTGCGGGCGGGGGGATGTCGTCGAGATTTTATCAGGAGATTCGAGAAAAATTGGGACTCGCTTACAGTGTCTATAGCTATCAACATGTTCAAGCCGACACGAGCGTAGAGTTTTTATATTCGAGCACGGAACCAAAGAAGTTAAAAAAATTAATGAAAGCTCTAAATTCTGAAATACTTAAAATGCATAGCACTGGTGTGACTGAAGAAGAAGTTAAGATGGCTAAAACTCAGATCAAAGGGCAAATGTTGCTTGCTAATGAAGATTTGGAGTTTCGAATGAATTCTCTGGCGGTAAACGATTTAATGCTTGGCCGCAACCGTAGTGTTGAGGAAGTTCTAGAAGAAATTGACAAGGTTAGTGTCGAACGGGTTAATGAGTACGCTAAAATATTTTGGGACGCACAAAACATGGGGATCTTATTATTGGGTCCTGTCAAAGAGCGTGAGCTCGAAGGAATGTTATTATGACTTCAAAAATTTCTATCAAAGTAAAAACTTTACAGCATTTTAAGGGTGAACTTCCTAAATATGAGTCGTTATACTCCAGTGGATTTGATGTGCGCGCTCAAATGAAAGAGCCAATGATATTGAAACCGGGACAGCGTTATCTGGTTCCAACGGCGCTTAGCTTTGAGATCCCTCTCGGGTATGAAATTCAAGCACGCCCTCGTTCGGGGCTGGCGATCAAGCGCGGAATTACTTTATTGAATACCCCAGGAACTATCGATGCGGATTATCGCGGCGAAGTAAAAATTATTATTGCGAATATGGGCAGCGAAGACTTCGTTATTAACGATCAAGACCGCATTGCACAGCTTGTAATTTGTCCTGTATTCCAAGCTGAATTTGTCAAAGTTGATGATCTCTCGGAGACGGCGCGAGGTATTGGTGGTTTTGGCAGTACAGGCGGCTCAAACCAACTAAATGTGTGAGCATGGCTAAAGTCCTGATGTATACAAAGACAATCTGTGCATATTGCATACGGGCAAAAAATCTCTTGAGAGCGAAAAATATCGAATTTGAAGAGATTAACGTAGATCACAAACCTCCTGAGTTTTATGAAAATCTAAAGAAACAGACAGGTTGGATGACCGTACCGCAAATTTTTATTAACGGAAAGTTAATCGGCGGCTACGACGATATGAAGGCTTTGGATAGTGAAGGAAAACTCGACCAATTACTGGGCCAGTAAACCCGTTTTCATCTCAAACTTAGGGTTCTCAAAACCGATAAATTATTGAGTAATTTTAATTGGGTAGAACAATTTGAGTTATAAATATTTTGAAGTTTTTTTAGATGGAGTGATAGTCATCGATAAAGACTTGCGAGTGGTTTACTGTAACGAAGTCGCAAGTCAATTATGCGGGATCTCTTTTACCGAAAATACCATTGGACAGCCACTTAATCGTTGGATCACTTTTGAAAACGGATTTCTTTCAGACGCCTCAATTTTAGCAACTAATTCAGAGGGTATTCCCTACGTCGATGGTGTCATGCGGGTTGGTGAAGGCAAAGCGATCTTGGTAAGAGCCTCGGCGCTGAGAATGAACCATGGCAATCCCGAAAATCCACATTGGGTTGTCGTCATTCGAGAAATTACTCAAGATAGTCAGGTCACAAAATCGCTTCAACTCAAGGAAGGCGAAATTTCTAAACTCGAAGAAGCGCAAACCCAGTTGGAACAATATTCTAAAAATCTTGAATTTATGGTTCGGCAACGTACCCAAGCTATGAATAAAACAAATTTAACTTTGAAGGCGATTTTGAATAGTCTTGGCCAAGGTATTTTGGTATTTAATGAGCAGGGGACGGTTCTGCCAATTCACTCAAAAGCTTGTGAAACTACTTTTGAAATGGCTCCACCTTATATTTCCATACAAGATATTTTGCGTATTGAAAGTAAAGAGCTGGAAACTTTCAAAATGTGGATGAGCCACTTGTTTAATGAAACGATTCCTTTTGATAGCGTAAAAGATCTCGGGCCGAAAAAATTAACATCGATTTCGAATCGCCATGTTATGCTGGATTATTTTCCCATTCGAAACGATGATAAAAAAATTACGAGCATTGTTTTAGTTGCGACCGACAAGACCGAGGAAATTCGCGCCAAAGAAGACGCTGATAAAGAAAGAAATTACGTTCGCATGGTGCTTAGAGTATCGCGTAATCGTCGTCAATTTATGACCTTCTTGAAAGACGCGAGAGAGTTGATCGAAAGCCTTGGTAAGGGAGTCGCTGACTTAAAAGCAGAGCTTAATGATTCCGGTGATCAGTATATTTTGGACTACTCACGACAGCTCGGAAATTTCTTGCGCGGTCTACATACGCTTAAAGGCGGTGCCGCAACGTTCTCGATTGTAAAACTCGCGGAAATTTGTCACGAGATGGAAGATTGGTTAGTGCAAATCAAGGGCGTGGGCGACGTCCTTATGAAAGAAGAGTTTGACCAGCTCGAAAATTATTATCGACAAATTTGCCAGGCACTTGATAATTTTTTGAAACACAACGAAGAAATTATAGGTGCGTTTGGATCAACCCGTAGTCGTCATTTGGAATTTTCCGTCGATGATATGTGGCGGATGGCTCAAGATATCGCAAATATTAATAATCCTGATGAGCGTATGGCGTACATCGCCAAAGAGGCCTTTTGCGAGCCGATTATTAACTCGCTGTCACACTTTGACGAGATAGTCATTAGCACGGCATCCGTGCTAGGAAAGCAGGTGAGTCCCATTGTATTTCGCCAGACCGAAGTTAAAATTTTTCCAGAAAAATTCTCGGGAGTCTTTGCCACCTTAGTGCATGCTTTTAGAAATGCCGTTGATCATGGAATTGAGTTTCCGGATGAACGTTTAAAAAAAGGAAAACCACGGTCTGGCTTAATCATGGTCACCTGTGATGAATATCAAAAGGATAGTCAAGATTGGATAAAAATAGAAATTTCTGACGATGGCGCTGGTATAGATCCTAAAGTTGTTCGGCGTAAAATGGCGGAAAGGGGTTTGCCGGGCTATGATACACTCTCGGATGAAGATGTCATCCAAGCGGTATTTTTAAGTCAATTTTCAACACGTGAGCGTGTCACTGAAATATCAGGTCGAGGGGTTGGTCTTGATGCGATTAAATACGAGGTTGAAAAACTAGGTGGCTGGGCAAGAGTTCACTCGCAACTCGGCAAAGGTTCGACGCTCGAAATACATGCTCCAAATGTTGTTGACAAGTTTATTATTGAGCGCTCAATGAGGTTGGTCGCTTAGACTTGGAAATCCGTCATAACACCAAAGTGATCCGAAATATATATTCCGTTGGTATCGGGCTTTTCGGCAAAAAGTTTCGTGCTACGAATTGCTTGTGATATAGGACCACGTGCAAAAAGGTAGTCTATTCGGCGCAGGCGAAATTCATTTTCTAGGAAGGCCTGACGTAGCTGTTCACGTGCTTCGACATTTTCGGTGATTTGATTAATAGGCCAAGGAAAATGAAAATTTTGCCCGTACCGGTGGTTTTCGGTATTTAGGCGCGAATCCCAAGTGAATCCTCCATCGTTTCCGTTAACTTTGGAATGGCAGTCAACAAATCCCCACGAAATGACTTTTTTCCACTCAAGAGATTCATCACTACAGTTTAAATCGCCAGCCAGAATAATATTGTCGGTGCGAAACTCTTTACGTAGTCGATCGATTTGTTTTTTTAAATTGTCGAGTTCACGTAAGCGTCGATCACGAGCAGCGTAACAAAAATCAAATGCACCTTTAAGTTCAATCTCAGATACCACCTTGTCGCGATAAAGGTCATTTAGTTTTGACTTCAAAGCTCCAGTCAACTCGACGCCGTGATGAAGGTGATAGTTGCCGATCAAAACTCTTCCCCATGGACTATCTTCCAACATACCGAATAAAACCATTCTTGTTTCTTTTAAGCGGAAACAAAAAAAATCAGAAGCGTAACTCAATGCCGGTCCGCTCAATTGAAATTCACCAAGAAAGTTTAAATTTAAATTGGTGTCCGCGAGTGTCGTGATGCCGCAAAATAGTGGCGGTGGTAACCCCCACTTCCCAAAGCGAAGGCCGCTATTATCAATTGTGTGAATCTGAGTTAGTCCTAATTTTTCGCTGAGTTCTTTTGACAGGGTTGGGGCGGGGTTTACTTCTTGTAAACAGATGACATCGGCGGCACAGTCTCTTAAATCTGCTATCGCATTTGTGAGGCGCTTTTCCCGACGACCTTGGGGCTCAAGTTGACCCATATGAATGCTAGAATTTCCATCTAAACCATGCCACATGTTTAGGGTAAGAACGCGTAACTTCATTCACAAGATTATGAGGAAAGTTCCTTATGTATGCATGACTTGATGCAAAGCGAAATTCCTCGACAATAGGTGGTCAAGTCCTTAAGTTCGATGTCTTCTACTAATTACGTTAGGAGCTTAGCTCAGTTGGTAGAGCGCCACCCTTACAAGGTGTCGCGGAAATGATTTTAGAAAAGTTCGATGACGCCAAGTTGTTGAAGTGAATTAGGAAATGAAAACAGTGATTTTTGAAAATGGTAAAAACATTTTAAGAAAAGGTAAAAAGGTAGGAATACGTTTTATCGCAATAGGGGGTTAGCTCAGTTGGTAGAGCGCCACCCTTACAAGGTGGATGTCGCAGGTTCGAGCCCTGTACCCCCTACCAAATTATCGAAATCACTGACAGAATCGAAATCGAAAAAATCGAAAATGGTAAAAACGGTTGGTAAGATGGGTAAAGTCTTAGGATTGACGAAAAACAACGATCAATACGAAGACGTGCCCGACGATCTGAAGTGGGCGATTCCGCTCCATGAGCATCTGACAAGCCCTGAAATGAAAAAGTGGTTTGATGAGCGCAAAGCTCAGTCTGAGCAACGCGTGGAAAAAGAAATCTCTAGCCTCCAAAAAGAGGCATCGAAAAAACGTCTAAAAATTCTGGCGCGTGAGTCCTGATATAGCCTTGTGTGGTTCTGTAATCCTCGTGCAGACAGCATCGTTGCAAGAACGCTGGATTGCCCTTGTACATCTTCTCTAGGTGAATCGCGCCAATAGTGGCGTAGCTGTGACGCCAATCTAGCGGTGTCAGATATTTGAAACCACATTCTTTTGCTATTCGTTTCCAGGTCTTTGCAATTTGACCAGGCTTGTTTGGATACAATAGCTCTTTGGCTCCAAGGTGTGTTTTCAGGTAACGAGCGACTTCAGTTATGATTTCTATTGAAGGTTGGACCATTTGGACAGCGATTGGTTTGCCTGTTGAGGTTTTCGTTGCGTCCTTTTGAGTGATGTATCCCTTTTTGCCGCGACTGCGACCACTGATGATATTATCTCTGACTAAGAAGTATGGAATCTTAGCGTCAGGAAAAAGATTTTCTGCTTTCATGCCAGCGAAGTTTCCGCGTCTTAGCCCAGTGATAACTCCAAAATAAAGTCCGTATGCCAAGAGCTTCATGTCTGGCTTTTCTTGATAATTTTTGTCGATTTTTATTTTTATGTCTTCAAGGTCTTTCAAGGCATAAACATCTTCAGACCTACTGTTTTCAGAATGGTCGCGCTTCTGTTGCTCTAGCGTGAGCGATACCCAAATCTTGAAGGTGTCTTCTTTGCCAACGTAATCATATTTTTCACAGAAAAACATAAACTGGTTAATGGTACGGCAAAGCACATTGTAAGTGTTGTGTGAGTATTTTTCGCCGTTTCTCTTTTTGGCAGTTTTGACATGAAGTTCGGCTTGGTTTCTGAATTGTCTAAATTGCTTTGGATGAGTACAGCCCTTTGAGAAAAACCAAGGGAGCCAGAAATTTTTCATGTAATTGAAGTAATCGACGGGGATGGCCGTATCATCTTTGAAGGCTTTGAACTCTTCTAGGACTGGCTCAAAATCGAAGTCTTTGGATTTAAGTTCGATTTTTTCCATCGCACGATAAGACGCCAATGCGAATTGCGAACCAAGTTCTTGTTCAAGTCGATGTTTCAATTTTTTGAAATCGGAGTTTTGTTCAGCCTGTTCCCTATGGAGCTTCTTAGCTTTGAGCAGATTGTTGATTGCCTTTAGAGTTGGGTGAACCTTGGCAGAGATAGGCAGAGGATTGTCTTTACCCTTGGAGATAAAGGCGCGAAAAGCATCGCAGGTTTTGCCTATTCTCCAAGTGAAATAGAGTCCTTCATGTGATGAGCTACCCTTTGCCATATTTGTTCACCACAAATTAGTGGATCAAACCCTTTCTCTTCATTTTTCGTCTTGCGGCTCTATTTGGTTGAAAATGGGCAGAGACAAATCCCATGCTTTGAAGAACTTCTGTATAATCAACTTTTGAGTAATCTGGTTTATTGAGAGGTTCGCCCGTTTCTGAATCATAAGTTGTGAACTTGCGAGGTTGGGCATTGTGCTTGGCAAGACACTCTTTAGCGACTGCAAGTGCCAACTGTGTTGAGTAAATTAAAGTTTCAATGTCAGGGATGTCAGAGCCAAGTTGCAGCGTGCGCAGGGTTTCTAAATGTTCGTATGCGCGTCTGACTCGTGCGCTGCTTCTTGTGCCGCCAACCGAAGAAAGATCACGACGACATTCAATCGACAGGTAATCAGTTTCCTCAATTAGTTTTTGCCATTCATGGGCAGACAAATTGTTTCGATTTTTGAAGTGGTGAAAAGGGTAAGGGCCTGGCACCGAAGGCAGGGCTAACTCGCCCGTGCCCAGTTTTTCTAAAAGCTCCCCGACCGTTAGTTTTAAGACCTTAGTCTTCTCTTTCGCCATACTTGATTCCTTTGCTCTTTGCGTCATTTGCATATATTAACTATCAATTACTATAATAAATTAGCACTACTCCGCGTTATTTGCAATAATAAACTTGTATTAACTATGAATGACGGTTAAGATGCGGATATGGCTAATGAAACGAAAAAACGGGCAGGCAGGAAACAGGGATACCCTATCACGAGGCATCAGTTTGATGACCTTATGGCCGCTCTGGGCGGCACCCATGAGGAGGTCGCTCGCTTGTGTGGTAAGTCCCTTGGACCGCAGGCTGTCTCGTGGTGGAGGCAGTCAGAACGGATTCCTTTTGCCCATCTAAACCGTTTGGCCTCAGAGTTGGTTCGCCAGCTTCAAAGCCGTGAGCCGACCGAGATTGATAAAAGAGCACTTCAATATCTGAAAACAGCTAAAGCCCTGATAGATGCGAGTGGTACTGCCGTGAAAGATCCACGGTCAGCAATTCAATTACAACCCGAAATCCAGCGTCCCTCTTTAGGGGTTTCCCTAGAAGGCTTCAAGCTAGAGGAGCTTGTGGAAGAAATTGAAAAACGTGGTTGGGATGTGAATTTGTCGCTGCGAAAAATTGAAGGTCGCTAACCCTCGAACTCCGACCGTTTGAAAATCCAAAGACGACAAAAATCAAAATTATTTTTTCACTCAATTTTAACTAGCAAAATCAAATAGTTACAAGGTCGCAAGTTTCGGGTGAAACGTAAATAGCATGTGGTCTCCACGATATAAGTAAGGCGTGTCACACAATCTTTACTTGTGTGAGGAGATAAACATGGCAACACGCAATTTAATTTCAAAGGCGGAAAAAGAAGCCGCAATTTTAGCTTTTATCCAAGCCAGTGAGCTTGAGGTTGGGCTGACGCAGGTTTGGCTAGATGACCTATACCCACTATTTCTAAAGTGGCTGGAGGCCAACAAATACGATTTTGCGCCGACGAGACGCAGGTTCGCACAAACGCTGAATACAAGATTTAGAAGCGCCCATGCTTCCATTACGACAGATGGAAAGCACACATCGAAAAAAGTCTATTACCTGAGTAAGCCAGTCGGGAATGGTGGGTAATATGCTGTGGTTCAAACACTTCTCAAATAACTCCACTCAAAACCAATCGTTTATGGGCCTCAGTAATGAGCTTGGCGCTGAAGGTTATGGGCGTCTCATGCTTCTTATAGAGTGTCTTGTCGGCGGCGCTGACGGTATTGAACATGCGCCTTCGGCCAAACTTAAAGTCAATGTCTGGGCAACGATTCTGAAATGTAAACCAAAGAAGGTACGAACATTTCTGGAATGTTGTCAGAACCACGGAATAATCAATTTCATTGATCTTCAAAATGAAATCGAAGTCATTTTGCTCAACCATCGAAAACTATTAAGCAAGTCAGCATTGCCGAGTGGAAAACGGACACCCAATGGTCAACCCGTGGGCGACCAAGAAGAGATAAGAAAAGAACAAAACTCTTCTTTCTCAAGCCAAAGAAACAAACGGTCCTTTGGTCAAAGTGATTCAGTCTCTACCCAATCCACCTTTGGCTCCAGCGATCATTCGATGCCGCCAATCAATTTTCAGGAATCCAAAGACATTGAAGATTTCATGTCCTCTGGTCAATAGGAGCATTTTATGTCCGACGTTTTATCTAACGACCTTCAAAAACTTCTTCATGGTTACAAGCAGAAGGGCTTGACGCTCGACAAAGTTTTTTCGGTCATGGAAGCCACAGGCACACGACTTTCAGTCGATCAAATAAAATGCGTTCAAGAATTTTATCCAACAATCGAAATAAAGAGCTATCAGTCACAGCCGTCAGAGAAGATGAGTGAAGCGGATATAAATAAGTTCAAGGAAAGTGTAGCTGCCGCTGCCGAATTTGAAAATCGAAAGCAAGCTGTTCAAAAAGTTGAGCTTGAAGTTCGTGAAAAAAAGTCTCGCGTGGATCTTGTAAAGTACCAGCAGCAACATGAGGACATTTTGAAATCGGACGCAGAAAGAAAAGCGGCTCAGTCACTCAATCTCGATCAACCTCAAGACGCTTACTTTTTAGATGCGATGACAGATCATCAGAAATATCTCGAATCAGCCAAATATCGTTTAAGGTGCATGTTGCCTTGTTTCGACAACACAATTCCACTTTTCGCTAAAAACCTTCTTCTATTTGGAGCAAAGACGGGCGAGGGAAAGTCATCCACTGCGGCTCAGATTATTTACTCAGTGCTGAATCAAAATAATCCAGCCACGGATAAGCCATGTCGGGCTTTGGTGCTCACCAATGAAGAAACAATGGGTGAGGTTTATACGCGAATTGCGTTTCATTATAAAAAGTGGCCATACACTCGCTTGGATGCAATATCGGAAGATCAGCGTAAAGAAGTTGAGCGTTTTCAAACTGAAATGTGGGAGTCCAAACGCCTCGTTGTTATCGACAATGCTTTTCCTAACATTCGACAGCCTACGACTAGCTTGGAAGGTCTTGAGCACTTTCTTGAAAGCCTGGTCCGAAATAAAAATGACTTTGATTTGATTGTTATTGATTACTTTCAAAAGATTTCATCTTCAACGGCTAATAGAAGCGCGAACTCTACAGATGTATTTACTCGCGTTTGCGACATGCTTGATGACTATAGAAAAAGATTGAACTGTCCAATCGTAATTTTCGCACAGTTGTATCCAAGTAATTCCGACAAAACGAATTTTGAAGACCGAATCAAGGGCCGCAAGAAAATCTTGGAGACGGCGACTTTTGCGGCAGAAATCGAACCTGATAGGGACGACTATAAAACGTACTTTCGCATCCATAAGAATCGCCTTGTACAAGGAACTGTGGGCACGACGGTCACTGTTGGTTTTGATCGTGAAACTGGAATGTACGTCACTTGTGATATTCCATTTCAGCAAAAAGCTAGTCAGTGGAAGCAAGACAGAAAGATAAAAGTTGCTCAAGAAGTGGTGGATAGAATTGACGATAGCCCATCAGCAGCGCAGTCACCTGTTCGCAAACAATCTTAGAGTAAGAAGATACACTTCAACTAAAGGCGGAAAAAAATGAAAGCTCTATATCATCAAGGTCAGCAATACCCTACACAAGACACCGAGGCAGGTCTGAACTATATTGAAATCGAAGTCTCTGGACCAACTGGTCAATGGGTAAAAACCAAAGCACTAATCGACACAGGCGCAAATGTTACTTCGATCACAGCGGCTCTAGTAGAGCAACTGGGCGTCGATGACGTATTGCCGTACTTAGGCGATCAACTTTTGGAAACTGCGAACGGCAATGTTGCCGAGCCGACAACGAAAGTGAACATTCGCATCCTTGGTACTGATGGAAATTACACGCTTCTCCAAGACTGGCCCGTGACAATAATCCGCAAGATGGATGAACCGATTCTAGGTCTTGATATTCTGCAATTCTATTCAGCACAAATGAAGCATGGCCAGATAGTCAGTATGGTTTTCGACGAAACTGGTCCAGGTGCCATTCAAAAACGAAAGCAGATTCAAGGCTAACCGCTTCCAGCCTTTACTCCAGCCTAAAACGAGTTTCACCTAGCTAGACCTTTACGATTTTGGTCGTAAATCCGAATAGTAGCGCGGTGAAACGAAGCAAAACAAAACAATCAAATAATGGCACTGATGAAAGCCTGTTAAAGGTTCAACATCGCCTTAATGCCGTCAAGAGTCCTGAAGTTGCCAAGATTGATGATTACAGCAATCGGCTTGATGACCTTTATTTGGATTTTTTGGCGCACGAAACAAAAGGCGTTTCTAGTCAGATCGAAAGAAATGTTGCTAGGTTTATGAGGCCGCTTTTTGAACAGGCCGCAGGCCAACTCAATATAGAAATTGGCAATACAAAGGAAACTTTTCGCCTTTATTCTGAGATTTATTTGTTCATCTCTACTTTTATTAAGACTCACGGGCGTAAAAGCAAAAAAGCTCCGCCACTGGATGAAATCAAAAACCAAGTTAAGGAATTTCTGTTTTGGAAAGATTTGGAGCCAAAGTTAATTCACTATTGGTCCTTAGAGTTCGCCGACAAGCCATTTGTCATGCCAGATGATCGACAACAATTTTATCAACGCTATGGACTCAACAAACAAAATTATTCGATTGAAGATCGACTCAGGGAAATTGAATACGGTGCTAAAGATTTGTTGGGCGTGGATGCAGCTTACCCAGTTGGCAAACGAATCATTTTCTCGGTTGAGCATCCCGATGTTTTTCACGCAGGCTTGGCAATCATTCCGATTATTTCAGAAATGAAAGAAAAGGGAATTGCTGTGGAGCTAGTGCGCGGTGCTTATAAATATGAAAGTGGCAAATACAAAGGGCAAATCATCGAGGAGATTTCTCTGCTATGTCATTTTGGAGCCGAAGATCAGAAGGCTTTAATTTTGGATTGGCTGGAACCTTTTGGTCAGGAAAGCTATCTCTATCTTGCCGAAGATGGACTGACGACTTCGATTAAGATTTCAAATGGTGAGCGCACCGAATACGGCTATTGGACAAAGATTCAATCCATTCCTAAAGAATCTCTGAAAGAGGGACAAGGGTTTTCGGTTTTGAAAGGTGAATGTTTTCAGGCGATTCCGAAATCCACCTCAAGTCTTCAAGCGGCCTAAAAGTAAATCCGTGAGCCATTTGGCCCACGGACTGATTCAATTTTGCTTTTAGTAAAGTACGTCTTGCAACATTACGCTGAATTGGCCTCCAGGAATCTGACAGTTTTCCCAAGAGTCATCCATCTTTTGGCACTTCATTGTTTGGGCGGAATAGCATGAACCGCCTTGAAGATAGGTCACTTTGAAACTTGTGTATTCCCCTGGATTGTTCGGCGTTGTAACGATGTAATAGGTACTCCCCGAAGTTGTGTTCAAGAAACTCGGCATGTACCAAACAAAGGTTCGATCATTACAGCACATTGAACCGCCGCCATCACTTTTATCAAAATAGTTGGACGCATTGGCTGTTGCCAAAAGAGTTCCAGGATCGCCGCCAGCATCGTCATAAATAGAAACGGCCTGACCACTTGGATAATAAATGCCCGTGATGACCGCGCCAATTTTTGATTGATTGACTGTAATTGGCTGGGCAAATCTTTTGTACTGCACTGCAAATGAATGATTAGCGCCTGAATAAGTCATGCCACAGTTAAACATGAAATTATAGTCACGCCAGTCCGTGGACATGGGCGGAGTGTTGTCGCCAGGATCTTCACCGATGCTTGACGAGCTTCCCGATCCTCCGCCTCCGCTGCACGCGAGAAGCGTTAGAGACAAAAGGACGCTTGCAAATACTCTGATTTTTGAATGTATCATTTCGATACCCCTTTCTTGCGATGTGCGACATGCACACCGTCTGGAAAGAAATATCGGTATGAAAGACCTGAACCTTATTGAGACGGCTTCAAAATCAATAGAACGCGCTTATAATTGCTAGTCGCTTTGCAACTCACTGACGGGCGTTCCATAGCGGCAAAACAAGCCCATGTCTAAAATTAGAGAGAACGCTGTGCTGCTATCGGCTTGCGGAGCCTCTTTTAGTGCGGTTGTTTTTTTCAAAACTTGCTCCCAAATAAACCCACGATTGTCTATAGCGGTTTGCGCTTTGAATTTTCCTGAATGGTATTCTGGGCCGTAGTGTTGTTGCGAGCCTGGATCAGAAATACCCATCTCTTTTTCAAGTGCTTCGCGTGACAGTGTAAACGTGTAGTGCTCCATCAAAAAATTCAAGTCTTCGGCGAAAGCGATTTGTATTGGATAAAGCACGCCTTGGTCTTTTATCTTCCATCCAAATTCCGAAACCATAACAGGAACATGCTTGTAAAATGTGTCCAACGGATCGGTTCTTAAAACTGGCAACGTGTCACTCGATTCTGCAACGGCTGAGACATTCAACGATTGCGGAATTGGATTGCCGTTATATCTGTCCCAACCCATCTCCCAAAATGACGCCGCCTTGGGAACAAGAAGTGCTGATCTGTTTGTAGAAACGACCGCGAGGAAGGGCATATCAATATGGAAATCAGGTGAATAGATATTTTCGATCCAGCGGCGTTCGCGGAACAGTGGGAGGTACGGAAGGGAGCGATAGAAGTCTTCAATTTCCTTTTTATTCTGACTTAACGAGAATGGGATGTTGTATTGTTGGCCGCGCAGTTTGTATTGGTTCTCGCTTTCTTTGCCTGACATATAGGCGGCGAAGTCGGGGTTATACTCGTGATCCTCAAAGACCTGAACACCTTTGTCCATCCTTGAAAATCGAGTAATCGGCTTGCTGGCGGCGGTAAAGAAGAACCGCGTTTTAAGATAAATCCTGGCGTGAAACAAAAAATCTTTCTTGGCTTCAGTAACTTTATCGAGCGGAGTTCCTTTAGGAGCTTTTTGCGGCGGTAAGACCTTGATTTGAAATTCACCATTGAGTCGCGGCTGAGTACCGTTGCAAATTAAACTTTGAATTTCTCGATAAGTTTTTTTGGTGTCGCCACTTGCTTTGTTGATTCGGGTTATTGCCGTTCTCACTGATTCGGGGAATACGGTAAAGCCTCGCAATCTCGCAGCGTCTTCAATTAGGCCCTCTGGTTTTTGGTCAGTTGCTTTTGTTGTCGCTGGATCAATGCGTTCAGGGCCAACGGGTTGAGTTGCACATGAAATGCAAAAAGAGATTGAAGCAAAAGCTATCACAACTCGACATGGATTAAAGTTTTTCAAGGTACACATCCACGGTTTCAGTAGGATCAAAGTTCACAGGTTTTCGATCCTGCTTTAAGTTTAGGTGTTTTGGTTTGTAACCCTTTAGCCGAATCACAATCTCACGGTCTTCAGGATATATGAGCAGAGTCTTTGGGTTTTCATCACATTTGACAATTCTCGGTCGGCCTATCACTAAAATATCGTCGCAGGGTGACGGCACGGTCGATATTAACAAATGTCGATTTTCGCTTTGTACAAGTGACGACTTCTTAGAGCGGCCTTCGCCAACGGGCAGAGTGCCTGTCGCATCTTTGCTTGAAACTAAATCGGAAGACTCTATGTCCTTATTGTTGTGGTCGGCATTTTCGTCCGATTTTGGAGTGACTTTAGCTTTGGCCAAGTCAAAGCGGCAGGAAACAAAACATTGCCATGAGCCATCTTCATCTTCGCACGATTGGCGAATGGGTTGGCACTCAAGACCGCTAACCTGCATTTCGCTTTTTGTTTCTGAGTGCCACGCGGCCTGCTTGTTGTCTTCGATGGATAGTGACTTGGACTTGAAGGTATAGCCACTGACATATTCTGTACCGATACCGCGACACTGATCGAGCGCCGCCTTGTTCGCCAATACTTTGTCAGGTCCGTTCCCAGAACATGCAAGAGTGAGTAAATTGCCGTCTTTTTTCGGACTCTGCTCAGAAAACCACGCAGGAGCCTTGGCTGTAGCGGTCGCGCTGACCGCCACAGAAAGGACAGCTAAAAATAAATTGAAAGGAGACGATAGTTTCATTGTAATCGTCCACGTTACTCATTCTCTGTTGCAGTGGATGGCTGACGTTGTTCACCCGCTGGAGCTTCTGTATTGCCAACGAATTTATCCCAGTGTTGCGCAACTTTTTTGGCAAAGTCGGCACTGACACCTTGTTTACCTTGAGCCTTGCGAACTGCATCGAGGACCGCAGTTTTGAATTGAGGCTCATCCATCTCCGAAAGGACGAATACACGATATTGAACTGTAACTTGTCCACCTTCTTGAACCACAGCGACTTTTTCCCAGTATCGCTTTGAAGTCTTCAGCGCACTTGTTGTTAATTGGCTGGCCGTTGCGCCAATGTAGCGAGACTGAGTGGAATCAAGGGCAGTTCCTTCCTGCGCATCTTGAAATACATAGTCAAGGCGTTGAGAGATTGAGTGTGAGATTCCTGCCTTTGAATTTGATTCGGCTATGCGATATGCAGCGGCCAAATTATCTGACGCTGGAATGGTCGTTTGTCCCAGTGACAGAACTTTTGCACCTTCAATACGAAACGGATCAGACTCCCTGAGCCAGTCAGGACGCGATTTCATGTCATCAATTCGTGAAATGATTCGCTCCTCACCGATGTTATTAGCAACAGCCTTTTCCATTTCTGTTTTTGGCGTCGATGAGCAGGCCGCTACTAGAAGCGGCAATGCAAGTATAATTGTCTTTTTCATGTGCCTCCCTTGGCGATTTTCATTCGCCGCATTTAACGTAAACTTTGTCCATTCGCTTTATTGCGTAAACGTCTTGAAACGTGAAATCACAGGCAGGAGGATTGGCAGCTTTCTCGACACTAAAATTTAGTGCGATACAACGACACATGCTGCTTTCTGCGCTGGGATTTCGTTGGGCGCTGACAGTCATCGCACTGTATTCAAGGGCCGCTTTGCACGTTGCGATGAAATTGGCTTGTGCCTTCTCCTCTGGACAGCCTGACGATTTGCTATTTGAATCAGAGAACCAACCTTTTACCTTATCCACCATGCCAGGACTTTTCGCGCTATCGTTATTGGCTGTTTTTTGAGGAGCCACTTGCTGTTGTGGAACAAGATTTGTCACGTCGGGAAGCTGAGGAAGCGTTGAGGCCACGGGCTTGTCTTGCTTACCAAAGAAAACACCTTCAATCATATTTCTGGCACCTTTGACGCCTTGTACATTTGGGTTGGCCTGCGCGTACTGAGTCATCAATGAATCTGCTTTGGCTTTTTCCGACGCCGAATAATTTTTAATACAGTAGGCACTCATCTCCATTGGAGTTTCGGATGTCATTTGATTGATGAGGCAATCAACGGCAACGCTTTTATCTTTCTTGTCGTATTGATATTTTGTATTGAGATAGCCCTCTTTCTCGGATTTCATACAGTGGGCGACCATTTCATAATTGATGGCATCGCGCTTGGTCCACTTCTTAAAGCAATTCGGACCTGACATATTCTCAAACCAATTTTTGCCATTAAATTCGTTTTGAATGGTCTTTATTTCGGCGATACCTTCTGCCTGGCGCTTTAAGCAATGAGTGTACATTTGCTCGTCCAACGTACCTGCCTTAGTCCACTCGTCCTTGCATAGTTGTTTAATTTGGTCAGTGCCATCGGCGTAAGCCGACGAACTAAGAAAGACGAAACAAATTGTCGCTAGGATTTCATTTCTCACTTGTGGCCTCCCGTCTTCACTTTCTTTATGGTGATTTCATAGAGGCCCGTGTGGATTTCTGTTTTTTCTAAAATGTCGCCGAGTATGCCTCTTGGATCTTCCTCGCCAAAAAGGAGGGAGTGTGTTGAGCAATTAAAATGTTGCGCCAGGCGTTTTAATACATCGAGGTCACGGGGAACTCGGCCATGAGGTCCAAGCCATTCTTGTACGGTCTTTGGAGGGCAATTGATGGCCTTTGCCAGTTGAGACACTGACAAATTGCGTTCGCTCATCAATTGTTTTAAGACTTCACCAAAAGTTTTACTCATACTCTCCATAAATCGGCTGAAAAATCGCCGCCTTTGAAACCTTTCTCGCTTCTCATCCACAATGGATGACCGTTCATCGTGCTAGGCTGAATTATCAGCCAAGCCTAGACTCATAATATAACGCCTTGCATAAATAGGCAATCAAATTTTGATATTCAAAATTAGTGTCTCAAATTTTGACTAATGAATTACAATAAGCTAATATAGGGCAAAAGGATGGATTGAATGAAAAAGACCAAAAGTGAAGCCGATCCTAGAAAATACGCCAACTTTCAATTTGCCTTCAGGGTAAAGGACAAAGAGGTTTTAGAATCGCTTCAGAGTGAATTGGAAGACCTCTATAGCAAATTCAATAAGGGCCGCGATCCAAAGAATCCAAAAGGTGTGAGGGCTGTTAAGATGAACGACATTGCCTTAAAAGCTCTAAGAATCGGATTGCAAGAAGTGAGGAAAAAGAAGGCTTGGGATTTTGATGAAGAGTAGATCAATTTGATACACTAATTTTGAATATCAAAATTTGATTGACTAAATATATGCTGTGCGTTATCCTGTACTCAGATGCTCAAGATTGATTGAGCTAGGAGGACAAGATGAAAGATGCACAGTTAGCCAAAGAACTTATTGCGGTTATTGAACAGCGTAAACGTCTTGATAAGCGCGAGTCAGACCTCAAAGACCTTTTCAAAATCAAAATGACCAATCAAGGAATCAATACCCTGACTTTGGGGAATGTTCTTGTTTCACTGGTTCAAAAGAGCCGCACAGCCTTAGACAAAAAAGCACTTGTTACCGCTTACGGTGAAGAAGTCATTGGCCAATTTGAAAAGGTCACTGAGTTCATTCAGGTTGATGTAAAAGACGAGTCAGTCACCGATAGCAAGAAAGCTGCTTAATTGGTGATGCCATGAAAAACACTTCGATTGCTCAAAAGAATGACCTTTTAAGAAAAACGCTTTCTGGCTGTCGGGTAATGCTGACGGCTGGAGTGGCCGACAGTGAAGACCAAGCTCAAGTCTTAGCGGCGGTTAAGTCATTCCATCAATTTACCGAAGACAATGATCCATATGGTGAGCATGATTTTGCGTTCTTCGAGGTCAACGGCGAAAGGTTCTTTTTCAAGTTCGACTATTACGACAACGACTATGAGTTCTATCAAGAAGACGGCAACAGAGTTCTCACTATTGGTCGGGCTGATGAGTATTGAGGAACGATTTTTAGAAAAATTATTTTTATTTTTGCTGGGGTCATTTCCTGGGAACAAAAGGGTCCAGAGATAATTTCGACGGGAACACACTCTCTCAATAGATAAGACCGAGGTGAGAGGAAATCATTTGTGACCCCGATAGAGCGGATTTTTTAGAGAATCGGAGTTAGAATGTCGAGAAATTGGATTGTTACTCGTGACCAGTTCTTAACTGAAGATGAGGTCCAGCGCCTTTACTTGGCGCTACGAGACGCAAAAGATTTGGCGCTACAGCGAAAGCGTTTCTACTGCCATATCCGCGATTATTTCATAATCCGACTACTGCTTGAGTCTGGTTTAAGATGCTTTGAGCTTGTGGCTCTTCGTGTATCAGATTTCCGCAACGGTAGTTTGATTGTGAGAAATGGCAAAGGTGGAAAGAAACGAAACGTGTTGTTGTCCAAAGAGACACAGAAAATGCTTACGGAGTTCCTAAGGTTGAAAGCCAAGATATTGAGTGAGCCTGTTGGACTGGAAGACTTTTTATTTTTGTCAGAGCGACGCAAGCCGTACACCACTAGGGGAATACGAAGGCGGATCAAATTCTGGTTTGCCCGTGTCGGTGTCAGCGATGCGCTTTCTGTTCACTCTTGCAGGCACACTTATATTTCTCACTTAATCGACAAAACCAAAGACCTCGTGTTGGCTAGGGACAATGCTGGCCATAGCAGTCTGCAAATCACGTCGATCTACAGCCACAATCTCAAAACGAATATAGACGACCTTGATCTTTACTCGTCCGACTTCCACGGAAAGAGGAACTAATAACCGACCTAAACGGTTGGCGATGCGTTTATTTCGATCCTGCGACCAGAAAACGGAACTAATAGCTATCGCGGGGTTATAGTTAAAATCTAGGTTTTTCGGTGTCTGTCGGCAGTCGGTATTTGAAAGGGCCTTTGTGTTTTGTACCGTCACCGAATTTGATGACCGCACCCGTGTCCACCAAATACTTCAAAACCGCAATGAATCGCTTTCTTCGGATGCGACTCAAAATTTGAAGCTGATCCCTTGTCGGACTGAGTGGGCCTGCTAAATGCAAAATTGCGATTACAATTTGGAAATGATTGAAATGTCGTTCGGAGCCACGCGGTAGCGATAGTAAGCGCGTGGTTTGTTCATCAAGTATTGGCTTTGTCTCGTTCATAGTTCACCTCGATCTATAATCAAGATTGTTGGCCGTTCCCTTCGCTTCAAAGGATCAAATGGGATTCTGCCTATAGGCCGTGTGTGAGGCGTTCAAGATACGTTTTCTGCCCGTTCCGCTCAGATTGAGTCCCGTTCGTTCCCTAAAGTCTGAATCTTTAGGGGAGAACAGGAGGCCAAGCTATGAACCAAAATGGAAAAGACGTAATGGATGAGATTTTTAGAAAACGAGCGGCTGGAGAGATTACTCACGGTCAAGCACTGCACGAATTGGCAGAATGGCGACGAGCGCAGGACCGCGCCGAAGCCGAGGCAAGACGTTTAGGTCAGCCAGTTCCTCAAATTAGGTTACAAGCTGTTGAGGAGCCAAAGGCAGCACCACAGATTCAATCGGTTGAACGAACATCGTCGGTTACTGAGGATGAGATTTTTTTGACTAGCGCAGAAGCGGCAAAATTGCTTGGGTATAGCAGCGAGAAAAGTTTCAGAAATGCCGTAGCCGCAAAAAAGATTCCTCACTATAAGCTAATGGGGAACCAAAACAGGTTCAAGAAAAGTGAGCTACTGGCGCTTCTCGTTCGAGTTGATCCAAAATAAGCGAACCTTTATTTGAAAAGGTCTTTGGGTTCAATTTTGAGGACGTGGCAAATTCTAGAAATGGTTCGTAGAGTTAGATTTTGTTTACCAGACTCAAATCGTTGCCAAACACGCGGCTCAAAGCCTTCCACCTGTTCTTGCGTCAGTCCACGCGCTTTTCGCGCTGCCTGAATGTTCAAAGCAACTTGCCTTGATAGTTTTTCGAGCCGTTTTTCTTCGGCAGTTGTTCGTTTACCCACACTTTAAGTGTATTTTTAGCCACTTACACAGCCCACGACCGTATAAGGTCGTATTTTTGGTGACGACCTTGAAAGGTCGGGCTAAAATGCGGTGATATACTTGCGGAAACGCCTTGCGTTGTTGTTTGGCGTTCCTAAATAGAGGTCGGTCAATGGCGGGAAGAGTGCTTCCAAAAGAACTTGCGGTAAAACTGGGCGTCTATATCCGCCAAGGCAGAACTGCGCGAAGACTATCTTTGGAGGACGCGGCAGATCGTGCAGGGGTTTCCATCGAGAAAATTGTCGCCATTGAATCAGGCGATGGACCGATCACTGATGTTGAAGTGCAGTTGTGCGCGGCAAGGTTTGGAGACGTGCGAGGAATCGAAATTGATATGCTTATTCGTAAATGGGCTTACACTGAAATGCACCGCGAAGAGATGACCAAGCGACGAAAGCACTTGTCTATTGTTGGGCACGATCCGAAGCCGTGGGAACGAGGGACTTTTGCTTCAAGTGCTAATTGTCGATGATAATGCTGACTATTGTTGCCTGCTATCCAAAATGCTGGAACAGCGTATCCGCGCTCATACTACTTCGGTTTTATCTGGAAAACTCGCTATTGAAGTCCTAAGAGGCGGCAAATTCGACGTAATGATCTGCGATTTTGAAATGCCTGGTATGAACGGCTTTGACGTGTTTCAAGCTATGCGTGCCGAAGGGTTATTTTGTCCGTTCTTGCTGTACACGAACGCTGACCTGAGTGCGCTGCCAAAGTTTGAAGGGCCAGGCTTTTTAGGCATGGTCAGAAAAATGGAAGTCGAAAATCTCTTGAAGCACTTGGATTTTTTGCTGGGCATTTCTAAATGACGGAGCAAACTGTACCCTTTTCCCTTCAGTGCGTCTGTGGCCACAGCTTTCAAACTCGGATAGCAAGAGGCGAGTTAGTTGCGGGGAGTTCGTTCGTTAACGAGTGTCTAAAGTGCAAAAAAACTTTAATTCTTTCAATCAATAGTCACGATCAAGTGGCTTCGACAATTTCTTATCTAGTTCAAATTAGAGACTCTGAGGGTTCCTAGATTATTTTCCTCCTAATTTGCTCAGGCCGATACTAAGGGCCTTAATAATAACTTCGCTCTTTGAATAGGGCTTTGAATCAGGATCAATTTTTTCGTTAAGAGACTCAACTGTGCGGTTGATCTGCTCAATTAGCTTTGATTTCTCGCTGTCATTATTCAGGCGAAATGCAAACTGTGGATAATCTGATGGAACTTTCTTTTTTGGCCTTCGCATATTGTCATACAATTATTGTACAATAAAAATTGTAAGACAATAAGATTGACAAGATTTTGATTTAGAACTGAAATATACAAAAGGGGAGCTATGCTTGGCTGAGAAAGTGTTTATGCCGATAAATCCAGTTGTCATAAAGTGGGCCAGAGAGGTTATCGGCTATGAAATTCAGGATGCCGCCAAAAAGATAGGCATTAAGCCAGCCAAACTTGAAGAATGGGAGCGTGGCGACTCTGCTCCAACCTATAATCAGCTTAAAAAGGTGTCTTCTACATATAAGCGCATCACGGCGGTATTTTTCTTAGAGCAGGTTCCGAAAGATCCAAAAATTCCAAAAGACTTTAGGGTTATTAGGGACGGTAAGGAAAAGGATCTTTCTCCGATAGTCTTGATCGAAGTTCGGGATGCGGAAAGAAAACGCAAGGACGCGATAGAACTGGCTACGATGCTCAAAGAGGGAGTGCCTACATTTTCCTTTAAGGCAAAACTGAGCGATAAGGCTGAAGACATTGCGAGTGACATTCGTCGCGCCTTTTCTGTTGAGTCTCAACCTGCTCAGGTATTTGCCAATGAGTATTCTTCTTTTAATTTTTGGAAATCCGCAGTTGAGGCCGCTGGCGCTTTGGTGTTTCAAGCAAGCCTCGATGGAGGCAATGACATTCGTGGATTGGCAATTTACTATGATTTGTTTCCTTTTATTTTGTTGAATACTAAAGATTTGCCCAAGCCTCGCACGTTTTCTCTCATGCACGAGTTTGGCCATCTCCTTCTTCAAAAAAGTAAGATAGGTAACATGAATCCGTCTTACAAAATCAAAGATGAATATAATCAGATCGAAGTTTGGTGCAATGCTTTTGCGGCAGAGTGTTTGATGCCGATGGGTATATTCTCTAGATTACCCGAAGTTGCAGCAATTAAGTCTGAAGACGATTTGACTAGAGCCGTCCTTGTGCGCCTGTCTAATAAATTTCAGGTGAGTTGGGAGGCGGTGATTCGTCGTTTGGTAGATTTGGGCCGTATCTCTAGGGATTATTACAATTCTCATAGGGAAGAGATGGCGAAGTTGTACGGAGAGAAAAAGAAAGAAACGTCTGGAGGTCCATCCCATCAGGTTCGTGTCTATTCGTACAATGGGGAGCCATTCACTCGACTGGCAATTTCAAATTATATGGCTGGCAACATTACAGGTGCGGAGCTATCTCGATACCTTGGCTTGAAGTTCAACCATATTGAACAAATGAGTCCACATATTAGCGGTGGTCGTAAGGGCAGGTCGATTGAACGATCTCGCTAACGATCAAATTTACTGTATTGATACCAGTTCACTAATCTGGGCTATGAAAACGGCCTATCCTCTCGACGTACTTCCGCCATTTTGGGAAAAACTGTCTGAAGCTGCTGACAATGGGCTAATTGTATCTCCTGAAGCTGTAAGAGATGAGTTAAAGGTTCGAGATGACTAACTTCATAAGTGGACTAAAGACAGCAAGTTCCCTTTTATTGTTATGGACAATGTTCAAGCAGCAAATATGAAAACTGTTATGAGCAAGTGTGCGCCGTTAATTGATGCTACCCGAAAAAAAGATGAAGCTGATCCCTATGTCATTTCTTTAGCGATGGCAAAAAAAGCCGTGATTGTCACACAAGAAAATTCTCTTGGGCCAAACAGTCCGCGCATGAATATCCCAGATGCTTGTAAGGTCGTTGGCATCCAGTCAATAAACTTACTGTCGTTCATTCGAGAGATGAAATGGATTTTTAGAGGATGACCGAAGCAGAGTTCAAAAAGGGACTGTTTGATACTATTCAAAACGGTCTCAATATCATTTACAGAAATAAAGTTAGCTCACTAAGTCCTATCAACGGCATTGTTCCAGCCTCATACATGCCTGATTTTAACGACCCTTCTAAGCAGGACACTTATCTCAACTCACGGGGAGCAAAATCTGTTGCGGATCTCATTAAAAAATTATCTGACACCCAACATCCGAATGGAAAGTCGTTAAGTCGAATACACGGACAGAGTTTTGTTAAGTCAGTTATAGATGAAATTGTTCCTCAAGTTGTACCAGATGTGAATTGGGCTGTTGATGCTTTGGCAGGCTCGACACAAGACGATTGGGACGTATTTATTGCCGTAGAAAATGTTGTTGTAAAACAGGCAATTGATCTTGGACTATGCAAGATTCACCCGCCGAAACTTCCCCAAGCCAATCTGCCGTCGAATTTTCAATCTCAACATAGTTGGCATCTCGATCATCACTTTATCGAGATACAGATTTCTGCTCCAAATCATCAGGCGGCACATTTGAAAGCAAGAGAATGGGCCTCAACTATTCTGGCATTTATCCATACACCCCATGTCAGTATGGTTACGTCAAAAGGGCCTGAGCTTGTACCAAATTTTTTTTGTTACAATAAAACGCAAAGCCAATGGCTTCCGCCAGAATGGAAAATTCCTCATCGCATGATCGAATTTGACTCATCAAGCAAGTTCGATCAGCCTCGTATCAATGCTTTGAAATCAAGATTGCTAAAGTGGCAGAATGTTCTCCAAACGAATAGTGATCTGAGCCAGGCATTGCAGCAAGCCGCAGTTTTAATCCAAATGTGCAAATCGAATACGGATGAAAGCACTAAATTGCTTCTCCTCGTTGGTGCAATGGACACCATGCTCATGGATGAATTTTTTCCTTCACGACAAGAGAGAGAGTTTAATCGGCGTGTTGGAATACTCATCCCTCAGCTTAAAACGTGGGGATTCAAAGCCGATCTAAATTTCTTGTACAGGATTTATAAACTTCGGAGTGAAATTGTTCACAATGGAGATAGGCACCTGTTAAACCACTTTGACCTTCATACTCTGGAGGCGGTCGCAGTTGTCCTATTGAACATGCTAACGGATTCAGGTGTTCCAATCCACGCAGATGCCCTCAAGTCTCTTAACATTGCTGCTCCACCAAAAAAGCTCACCTTTTCTTTTGGCTCGTGGGTACGGTCTCTGTTTTCTGGCCGCAAATAGCCCAAGCCAGCTTTAGACATATGATATAGACAGTAGAGAAGCCAAAATCGGCCTTCCTGCGCCGCCTTTTACCTTCTTCCTTCAAAACTTAACACGCCATGACGCGCAATGACCGCGTTTCGTAATCCCGTTTATAAAAGAGTCTAACTTGGTAGAGCGCCACCCTTACAAGGTGGATGTCG
>LWDK01000004.1 GCA_002083485.1 Proteobacteria bacterium SG_bin7
TTGAAGGTGGCGCTTCGGAAGAGGAAATTAAAAAAGCAACTGAGGATGCGGCAAAAGCGGGAGTTAAATACGACCCAAAAACTGGAAAGGCGACATTACCCAATGGAAATGTTGTTGATGCGAGTAGTTTAGGAACTGCAGCTGGAGTAGCTTCTGCATTCGGGATTTCTAAAGAACAAGCTCAACTCGCTCTTGATAAAGTCAATGAAAAGAACAGGGCGATTATGGCAAAACACGGCGATTTAAGTAAATACAAACTCAGCTTTTCTGGTGGAGGCGGTGGTGGCGCTGGAATTGACGGAAGTCGCGCTCCTGCAAGTGAGCCAAATTTTAACTTGAATGGATTATTTGGACAACGAAAACCAGCGGCAGCAAAAGTTGCGGGGTTAGAAAAGGTTGTGGGTGGAAGCACCGTGGGTGTCGCTACAGATGACATCTTTCAAATGGTGCGAAGAAGATATCAAGAAAAAAATAAAACTGATTTTTTTGCGAAATAATTGGAGAATGTGATGAAACTCAATAAGATATTGCTGCAGTCCTTCTTTTTACTGACCCTATTTTCACATAATGCGTATTCGCAACAATGTAGTGGGTTACAAATAGAAATGGGATGTAAAGATGCTCGAGCAGGATATGGTGAAAAATCGACTTACTCTTGTGTTTGTCCTTCGCTGACAGAATCACCAAATCAACAAAATGTCGGTGGCAATGAATTTGATAATAGTCAACAAGCACCTTTCGAAGACTGTCACAGTAGATCTTACGCAGATTGGGATGCAAATTCTCCCAATGGGAAATACTGCCGGTCGATATTGAGTCCGAGTTATGCGGGTCCTAAGGCTGAAAGCACTAACCAAGATTCAAAAAGTCTCCCCAAAACTCTAGGAAGCGGAGAAATCAACGAAAGGGGTTTTGCTGACGCCGAAGCCGAAAATATCGTTCGTGCGTGTAAAGAGCAGTTTGAGGAAGCAGCTACGGCATGTGGTTTTGCTGGGTTTGAAATGCAGATGGCTATGATGGGCGTGCAAGGACTAGCTCAAGGCATAGCAAGTGGTAGTGGATCAATGAGAACTAAGTGTGAGGCTGCAAAAAAAATTAGCGAAGTCAGCGCTGCCGTGAATGGTGGACTGGGAGCATGGTGTATGACTTCGGCAACTCAGTGTACAAACGAGTGCAAAGAAATATCTGCGAAATACATTAAACAAAGAACCGATGCGACTAATGAAATGCGAGGTATCTCAAATATTTATAACAACGGTGGCAGAGAGGAAAACGGAAGCTATTTTGTTAAAGAATACGACGCAGAGAAAAGAAAGCAAAAAATAGCGGAAGCAGTAATAAATAAAACGGCTCCGATGGAAACACAGTGCAGAATGCTCCGTACAAAATCAGCCCCAATGCTTATTCAAGCCGTTGCTAATGCTGGAGCAACTTTGGCGACCGGTAGCTGTTCGCAGTACGCTGACTCTTCAACCGGAAGCCTTTCAGAATTCTGCGCTCGTTCTGAAAATAAAAATACGTCGGTTTGCCTTGCGGCGGCCTCGTGCGCTGACCCCATCAAAGCGCGACAAGATCCACTTTGTTTGGGTGGTGGCACGGCAGGCGCGGGGGGCACTCTTGGTGGGGTCGCTGGAAATGGTGGAATCAACAAGGCCGGTATCGGGGCTGGAGGAAATCCTCTCGATGATTTGAAAAAACCATTTGGTAAAGTTGGCGCTGATGGACCTGGAACGCAAACTCGGAACGAAGGTATCGGTGGTGGATCAAGTGGAGGACCACAAGCTGGCAATGCCGCTGGACTAAACCCTGAAGAAAATGGCGGAGCTGCGCCGGAGTATAATACCAATGTTGACCAAGGCTACCAAAGATCTAAAGGCGGGCTTGGCGAAGGCGGCGGAAGTATGTTTGGAGCGAGCCGGGGCGGCTATTTAGGTAATGGCGGTGCGGAGAAGAAACCAGGCTTTGACTTAAGTAAATATATGCCATGGATGAATAAAAAAGGCGGACCGGACCGTCAAATCGCAGAAATTGATAAATTAAAGGCCGACGGTGTGACTGGAGCCGGTGGTCCATCTATTTGGGAAAAAGTTTCTAATCGCATGCGTGCGATACGACCACGGTTGGAATAGTATTTCTATGTAAAAAAATCTCAAGGTCATCAACTATGTTTTACAGGATATGGGGGATCCTTGGGTTTCAGGGCGCTTGCCGTCTGATGATAAACTAAAGCACCAGCCGATTTTCTACGGTCTCATTTCCTCTAACAGTGCCCTTCGTAATCACGCAATTTTTTAAATGCGCATGATCTTCAATTTTCACATTTGGCCCAATAACGTTAAATCCTTCAAGGATTGCTGTTGGAGAAACGTTAGCATTTGAATGAATCAGAGTATTTTCTTTATTTAATATTTTTTCGCGCTGGTTGTAGTCTGACCAAAATCGATGGAAAAGTGACTCGACATAATTGTTGTTATTAAACTCGATAAGACTTTTCTTTGTGACGCTTTGTAAATCTCTAAGAGCGCTATGAGTGTCTTCTAGATATCCTTTTTCGCTTCCACCTTCGTACCAAAGGCCTGGGACTTCATAGCCGAAAACTTTTTCTCCGCGGTCGATCGCCGGCTTTAGAACATCACGAAAAATATCACAGGGGTGAGTAGGAATCATGGGAAATACTTCGTCGTTAAGGAGTATCACTCCCGTATAGTGCAGGCCTCTTAGGCTTTTGGTATTGCCGGGAGATGTTTTTGCGAAGCCCCTCACAAGGTTTTTGTCATCAAGCCAAACGCCATTGTAAAGCGTGCCGACTTTTTCATGTCTGACGAGTACGATAACCGCAAGGGCATCTTTATCAAAGACAAGCTTTCTGATTTCATTCCAGAAAGAAAAATCCTTTATCAGATAGGCCGAGTCAGCATTAAGACTCAAAAACGCGCCGTTGCCCTCAAGGAATCTTTGTGCATTTTTCATTCCTCCGGCGCTTCCTAGTATTCTGGGCTGCTCCTCGGTAAAAATAATATCGGTAGAAATTCGCGGAGCTTCGTCCGCAACGGATCTTATTTTTTCTGCGAGATGATGAGTGTTAACTACTATTTTTTCTGTACCCAGATATTCCGCAAGATGTATCGAATAGTAAAGAAAGGGAATATTTAGAAATGGGATGGCTGGTTTCGGAAGAATTTCTGTGTGAGGACGGAAGCGCTCTCCTAGTCCGGCACTGAGAATTATTGTGGGGAAATTCTCGCTAGATATCAAATTTCTTTTCGAAGAGGCCATTGTCGACGAGTACTTTTAGAAAAAGGTTATACTTGGGAAACAAATTGAGGCTTGTTTTTACTCTTTGAAGTGTGCCGGGAAGATATTTTAAGTATCTTCTGTCTTGTCTGAGATTGTGAAAGCTTGCAAAACTTCCACAGGCCTTGAAGCAACGCTGAATGCTTTGTATTTCATAAATTTCGATGAACTTGTCCCAGTTGACTTTACCGTGACCAGCCTCTTTTCGTTTTTCGAAGTAATATTCAAGTAAAGTTTTTCCTAGATCTTTGTTGAGATCAACATAGGAGTCTTTTAACAAGCTCACGAGATCGTATTGAATCGGGCCGAGTCTTGCATCTTGAAAATCAATCACGCGTATTTTTCCAAATTTTAACATCAAATTTCGTGAATGATAATCTCGATGGCAAATGTGCTTTGGTTCACTGGCCAGAGTTTCGCAAATTTGATTAAAGAGTTCGTAAACCCTATCTTTGGTTTTTTGATCTATTTTTAAATTGCAGAATTTCTCTAGTACATGCTCCCAACCGTAATTTAATTCCCACATTAACTTCTTAGCGTCGAATTCAACTTGAAAAGCTGTGCACTTTTGGTTTTTATCGTCGGTAGATGGATAGTGGATTTTTGTAATTTCATCTATCGCCATTTTATAATATGGAAGAGCGAGCTCTTGGTTTTGATTTTCCCAAAATTTTCGTTCAAGCGTCAGGTCGCCAAGGTCCTCTAGAAGAACTAAACCTTCTTTTGGGGACTTCGCAATAATTTCTGGAACCGCTACGGCATGTTTGTAAAGATGTCTGTGGACGCTTAAGAAAGGATAACTGTCATCGTCGATGAATGGCTCCCATGCCATTAAGACGTAAGAGATACTTTTCTTAACAACACGAAAATACCGCCGTGCTGAAGCGTCACCGGCAAGAGGAATTATCTCAAGGTCATCGGACTTTAGTGCTGTTTTCAAGAAAGGCAAAAATTCTTTCACCTTTTAATTGTGCAGGAATTAAACCAAATCGTCCACATTAAAGGCAGACAAACCCATTTGGCTTAACAGCGTCAAGACGTGTAGATCTTTTTGTGAGCGTAGTAGGGATTCGATATGCATTCCGAGCTGGTCTTGAGTTAAGTTTTCTTCAAGGTGACTGATTCGTGTCGCCGAAATCATCCGATAAAAATTTAGACAAATCTTTTTCGAACTAATAAGTTCACTGGCCGATTTTGCTGATCCAAAAATTAGCAGTAGATCATCATTGGCGTCGCGTTTTTGTTCCAAAAGATATTCGGTGAGAATATCAATCGATTCTTGTGAAAGACATGCAACTTCGGGAATCACGAGTACGATTTTGCCCAGAGACTTAATAAATTCAATCGTTAAGTCCTCATTGTTTTTTCTAAGATCGGTAATAGAAATACAAGCTATCTTGTCGGTATACGTGTATATCTCATGCGCTATTTTTTTAATTTGTTCTTCGGTTTTCGCGTGAATGAAAATTGGCAGGTCAGAAATTGCTTTTTCTTTAACTTCTTTCTTTTCGAAAACCTCTTCGCTGTGACTTTCTTTTCTCAAATAGGAAAATTTATTCATCATTACAACGTTTGTTGGTGCCTCGGTATCGAGTACATCCTCTCTTAAGTGCTTTTCCTTGAAATAAAGATCTTGATCAAGCGCCTCGGCTTTGTTTAACAAAGCTATAGAACCACCAATAAAAGCATCGATAACGTCAGAAATTTCGCTAAGTTCGGCACCGGTTAAATGAACCGTATTTGTCAATTTGACCGTACAAGCAAGCTCCCCATTAATTGTAATTGGTAGGTAGGTGTCGGCGTCGGCGACAACTATAGAAATGCGTATTGGCTCCAACGAGGTAGCAATCGGAATATTTTTAGCCACCTCGAGTTCTCGCCATTGTTCGGATGAAAAGAATTTAAATCCAACATTATATTTGGATTCTATCTGCTGCGATAATCTATCGATGACACTTTCAACATGATCATAGATGTTTAAATGTTTTTGCACCTTACTACCCTTTATTCTACGTTCCGTAAGTTTAAACGACCCGTCCTGAACAGTCGCCTTCTAGGGTTCCGTGATACAAGGACTATGCCGTCCCAGATTCTATATATTAGAGCTGGGATGGGATAGTTATGTTAAACTAGTGAACAGTGACGTCAGTTTTTGCCGTCATTTTCTTCCACCACATTGTAATCGCGCTGGATGTATATTTCGGCGGTTTTTGATCGGTCGCCCATGCCCTCTAAGTTATATTGGTCTTCGTCGGGGAAAATATAACGTTCTATTGCAAGGTCGTCAGATCGCATGGCTGCCCAAGGCTTGCGACCAAGGATTCCAGCGAGAATCATGCGGATTGGGGATGATTTTTCATTTACGAACGTTTCAGCGCTTCTGTTGGTCGCGAGAGGAATAAATCCTCTCGAGGCAACCATACCGACATACCTGCCGAGATCGTCACTAGAAAAGCAGGCGGTTTGTAGGAATATAAAATTAGACGATTCGTTTCGACCCCGTAGGTGCCGACCCAAAACAGAAAACGATAGGATGGCGCCATCGGCAGCATTTCCTCGATTTTTTCCTGGGCCAAAAATATTAATAATTTCCTCAATTCCGTTAACGATTTTGCGGCCAATTTCAATATTTACTTGGTTTCCAAAAGTAACCAAACTGTCGGTTTGGGCCTCTGAATGTCCTTCACGTACCAAATAATCGATTTCACGAGATTCAACTTTTTCCAGTAAGAAGCTAATAGCCTGAGTCCCTGTCATATTGGCGCTTTCAAACTTGTAGCCTTGGCTTTTGTAAAAACTTTTGTAATTACTTGCCAGTTCCGCACCAAACCCATCGCCATCATCCATATTCGGGGGAATAACAACAGCTCCTCCCAAAACTTTGTCCTTAAGCATTGAATCATAGTCAGGGCCATCACTTCGTGTTGGTCGAATGTCTTTTGCGTTAAGGGGGCGAGACTTGATTGTGGCGCTTTGCCGCTTATTTCCATGACGCCAAGAAACGGTTGCTGTACGGGCGCGGTCGACTTTAAATTCAGATTTAATAATCGAATGAAAACCAAGCTCGTTAGGAGTAGAATTATCAATTGGACTAGACCCGAAAATAACCACTTTTGCATTGAGATTTTGGTCGTAGTTAACAACCACATCGCTAATTGCCTTCCATGGAAGACCTAACTGCCGCTTAATTTCTTCCTTAATAAGTTTAAAGCGATTATATGAGGGAATTAAATTGATCTCAGGCGATGTACTTGTTTCCGTTATTTTGAGAATTTGATTGGCAAATTTGATGACTGCCTCTGATAATTTTTGCGAATCCATTATTTTTATAAGAGGCCTGAATAATCTGGCAACTTCCGTCGGTGTTAGGTTGCCTGGATTAAGGTTTGCGAGAAGTGCTTCAGCTTGATTCCGCAGGCTAATTTCATCAGTGCGATTCCTAGGGGTCAGAGGGTCGAGCTTTTCGAGAGTAGCAATAACCTGAGGATATTTTTTTAAAATTTCATTAATAGAAGAGGGGCTTAGTTCGCCTAACTGAAGAATTAAGCGCAATGTTGTTTCTGGTTCGTTTAGATAAATTCCAGAATTAAAATGCTCGGCAATAGCATTTAAAAACTTTTCTGCCTTAGGCGCGGCATCTATGGAGCTCAGGGGGCGCAAGGAATAGGTAATAAGATTTTCTCTGTTCCAGACCATTTGAACATCGCTGCTCCCTACGACCCCACGGGGGTTCATATTATCAACTTCGGTCTGAATCTTTGTAGTCTTATTTTCTGTGTTAATTTCAACTATGCGGGTAACGCCGCTAGTTTCGCCTTGAGGGTCGTCTTCGTGAGTAACAACAATGACCTTATTTTGGGTGCGATTGACACCTAGAAAGCTGTTGATGTTATCGCTTCTAACTAGTTGGCTATTACGAAAAGAGTGGACGTTGCTCGTTAAGGCATCGAACACTTTATAACCATGTTCGGTAGTAAATAATAATGAATTTCGATCGGGAGCGGCCTTCGGTTCGTTCTCATTATTTGATGTGGCATATACAGCGACAGGGTCACGCTGTTTTTCTGGTGTGTATACGATTATTTTACCGTCATATCCGTGGGAGTGATAAAAGGTCTTCCCACTATTTAACATGCCCGATCCTATCTCGTGAGATACGTTTTGTGAAAAGATAGGTCGATCTTTGCCAACGTTGTAAATCTCTAACTTCAATCCTTGGGGTGATTCTTGCCTGAGTACGACACTGCGTCCTTGTTGCATGACCGCGTCTAGAGAGGTTAGTTTAAAACCAAAGTTGTATTGGCTAACCCTTTCACCTGTTGAGATTTTAAATGCAGTAACGCTACTATCGCCAATTCCCTCTGCCGATAACGCCGCAAGATACCCTTCTGGGTTAACAACAATTTTAGAAAGTTCAAATGGGGTTGTAATCGTACGAGTTCTTAAAGTAGAGTGAGAAAGAATCTTAATTGTATTCGGGCCTGTAGTGTAAACGCTAAACCCAGGTGCAACGTATTTAAAGATCCAATCTCTTTGTCGCGGCCATGGGATGACTTCATGTCTAACCTGTCGCCCTGTTTTTTTATCAAGTACGCGCAGTACGGTAGAGTCTTCAGAAAAATACAATTGAATAATTTTTAGTCGATCTTTGGTAAGCGCAGTTTCGATCTTTTTAAAAGTCTGATTAAATCTAGTGACTTTTGGACTGGTTCCTAAAGATCCGATCTCAAACAATTTTGATTGGTCTCCGTAATTCATCAAAAAAGCGGTCGCTCCATCAGTTGTTATCAGAAAATTTGGTTGATCGTACTCATTGCGGTTTCCAAGGAAGTCAATGTCCGGAACATTGGAGCCACGGATATTTTCCAAAAAACCGTTGTTAGTTCCCTCTTTCTCAAAAAGTTTGTGGCACTGAGGCTCGCCTGCAAGACAAGGCATTGAAAAGAGGAAAGATAAAATTAAGGTCGGGGTTCTCATATTATGTCCTTTTAGTTTTTGTCCTTGGCCTCTATGATCACGTCGTAGTCTCTATGGATGCGTACTTCGGCTACCTTTGAGCGATTATTTAAACCTTGCAAGGTATATTCTGGCTGATCGGGGAAGACGTAATCTTCTCCAGAGCTGTTTTCAGATCGCATTTGCGACCAAGGTTTACGCCCCAGAATCCCTACGAGAATCTTGCGTATTGGCGATGATCTTTCGTTAACGAACGTATCAGCACCCTCATCTGTAGCTAATGGGGTGAATCCGCGGGCAGCGGTCATGCCAACATATCTACCCAAATCATCCTTAGAAAAACATGCTGTTTGTAAAAAAATAAAATCAGAGGAATGGCTGCGTGCCCTTAAATACCGTCCTAGTTCAGAAAAGGAAATAGTACCGTTATTGGTTGGAAGAGTGAGGTTGTCCTCGGGACCTAAAATATATATCCTCTCCTCCACTCCGCCTCTGGTTTTGCGACCAATGGCTATACTCACTTGGCCACCTAAAGATACCAAACTATCCGTCTGTGCTTCTGAGTGTCCCTCGCGCACCAAATAATCTATCTCGCCAGACTCTACTTTTTCCAGCAAGAGTTTAGAGGCTTGAGCTCCCGTCAATGACTCGTTTTGAAAACTATAGCCTTGGGTTTTATAAAAACTTTTGTAGTTTCTGGCTAGCTGAGAACCGAAACCTTCAGCATCGTCGATATTGGGGGGGATAACAATTGCGCCGCCCAAAATCTTATCTTCAATCATCGCGTCGTAGTCAGGGCTGTCGTTTCGAGGAGGACGAATGTTTTTGGTAGCTAAAGGTCGTGTTTCAACCGTGGCGCGTACGCGGTTATCCCCGTGTTGCCAAGAAATCGCCACTGAACGATTACGGTCGATGTTAAACTCTGATTTAACAACGGAATGAAAACCAAATTTATTGGGCGTAGAGTGGTCAATAGGATAAGATCCAAAAACTACGACTTTAGCGTCGAGGTGCTTGTCGTAAGCTACCGCTACATCCGTCATGGCTTTCCAGGGAAGGCCTAATTGCCTCTTTATTTCTTCCTTAATAAGTTTAAAGCGATTGTAAGAAGGAACAAGCGCGATCTCTGGCGCCAGGCTTGACTCCGTTTTCCTGAGAATAAGATTTGCAAACCTAGTAATTGCCACCGACAATTTTTCAGGATCTATAGTACCAAGTAATGGCCTAATTAACTGCGCGATTTCTTTTGGCGCTAAATCTCGAAAATTAAAATTCTTTAGGAGCATGTCCATTTGCATCCGTAAATTTATTTCGTCGGCACGACTTTTAAAGGTGAGTGTGTCTAATTTTCCGATTGTAGAAAAGAGCATTGGATATTTATTGAAAATTTCTTCAACGGAAATGGGACTCAATTGACCCAATTGCAGTATGAAACGTAAGGTAGTTTCTGGTTGATTAAGGTACGCTTCCGATTCGAAATGCTGGGATAACCTTGCTAAGAAGTCTTTTGTTTCGGGAGTGGCAGCTAGCGAGCCAAGAACCTGCGGCGAATACGCTATTAAATTTCGCTCATTCGCAACGATTTGCACATTATTGTCACCCGAAACATATTCGGGCAACATTTCTTCAATTTCAGTGTGGATTTGCACGACTTTGTTTTCAGGAGTGACCTCTACTATGCGGGTAACGCCATCGCCATCGCCGGTTATATCTTCGTTATGGGTAACGATGGCAAACTTGTTCTGGCGGCGATTGAAACCAAGATAGTCATCGATGTTGTCACTTTTGATTTGCCGGCTGTAACGAAAAAAATAGATTTGTCCGCTAATTGCATCGAAGATCTTAAATCCATCATTGGTTCTAAACAACAGTGAATATTGATCGGAGGCCACCTTAGGAATTTCGCCATCTGCCATGCTAAACTTAGTAAAACCCCTATCCTTATTGTCAGGCGAATATATTAAAAGTTTCTGATTGTTGGCGTTCGAATATGAGTGGGAGTAATAGAAAGTCTTGCCCCCATTTAGGAGCCCCCATTTACTTTCTTCGTTCAGGTTCATTGATTGGATGGGTTTATGATTCTGGTCTTCGTAAATCTCCAATATTTGGCGGTCCCTATCTCGAGTAGCTCTTCTCAATATTAATTTACGTCCCTGTTGCAGGACTGCGTCTACTGAGATTGCTTTAAAGTTAAAATTGTATCGGGTAATTTCTTTTCCAGTAGAGGCTTCATATATAACCGCACTTGTGCGACCGTTCTTTTTGGGTTTCGATAGAACGGCAAGATATCCTTCGGGATTGACGGTGACTTTAGAGAAATTAAAGCGGGTATTAATGGTAATGGCTTTTAAAGATTCGTGATTTAATATTTTCAAAGAATGGAGGCCGGTAGCGTAGACACTGAAATTGGCGTCAAGATATCTAAAAAGAGACTTTCCATTTTGTGGCCGTGGAATGGCCTCCCGTTTAATCAATCGTCCTGAGTCAGCATTGTATATCGATAGTGAGGTAGAATGGTATTCACTGTGCAACTGGACTATTTTTCGATCTCTAGTGAGCGCTTTGTCGGCTTCAGCGAAAACTCGGTTAAATCTGGTAATTTTGGGGGTGGTTCCAAGAGCTCCTATTTCGACAAGTCTTGAATGATCGCTATAGTTCATTATAAATGCCGTTGTGCCGTCAGAAGTTTTCAAAAATTGAGGTTTGCTATAGTCGCCTTCGGCACGGAGTAAATCGATTTCAGGAAAATTAATCCCGCGAATGCTTTCTAAAAAACCGTCGTAAATTATTTCTTTCGCGAAGAGATCTCGGCATTGTGGTTTTCCGGCAAAACTTGGCACAGAAAAGGCCAAAGACAAAATTAAGACTAATATCTTCATTTCTAAAATTCCTTTTGTTTTTGTCCTAGCAAGAGGAGGGCCATATAAGTGAGATGTGACAAAGACACACACTTAACGAAGGGACCTCCCGTTGATGAGGTTCCCCAGAAACTTAAAAGGCCTATCAAAACTTTCGAAAAAATCGGCATAGGACTTGCTTAGCAAGGGTGGTTTCCTGTGGAACGTTGCTAATGATTAGGAGACAGATTTGAATTACGTTTTGCGTCTGTTGCGAGCTTCAATTTTGTCACTTTGCTGGGGGATCAGTGCGGCTGCACATTTAACGTCTGCGGAGCTTCCAGAAGAATTTCATTACGTGCCCGTGCTGCGTTTTTTTGAACAAGTTCTTAATGACAAAGTCGAAGACACAAAAAATTTTTTCTCAATCCATGATGCTAAACTTGACGCTCCTTACCGGCCAGAGAGTCAAACCGAATTTCCTCTAGCGGCTTTTTGGGTTCCCAGTGACGAGTTGGTAATTTTAAATACCAACAAACAAATTCCCGATTTACGCTTACAAGACAGTGATGGAGGTAAGACTCTTTTTTTTGTTCACCCAGAGTCAGCAAATTTTTTCGCAGAGAGATTTAATAAAAGTGAGAAAACCAACGCTTTTGTGGCGACACCACTTGCGTCATATCGATCCCTTATTGTTTGGGACCCCAAAAATCCTACACCACCAATGAACTTGAAGGTTTCTCTCAATAAGAAAATTGGTGAAACTAGCCGGATGATGACTCGTAGTCAGATTGAAAGAGCAACGGCAATGTCTCTAATCTTAAAAAAGGTAAACATGCAGTTTTTGAATCAGAGAGGTATCTACTTTGTTGACGAGCCGTTTAGTGTTTTTCTAAAAGACTTGGAAGTTGGCTACTCTCTGCGTGAATTACCGAAGATGAACAAAGAGTCGGTACTGGCTCCTATGTTTTCTCTTTATGCATCTCGACGAGGGAAGCCGATTATAGTGGATCTCGTAGAAAAAAGTCGGTTGCCTGCGAAAACTTTTTTAGGAGAAAAGATTATTCGTCCTATGGTAGAGCATATGTTTATCCTGGTCTTTGAAGAGGGAGTTGTCGGTGAGCCTCATGAACAAAATGTTATGGTTGAAATTCGCGACGGTAAACTAACTGGAAAATTTTATTATCGCGATCTTGCGGGCTTTGCGGTGAATCCAGAAATGCGGTTGGCGGCGGGAAAAGATATGAGCTTTATACCGGCGACTTTTAATAAGAAAAGCTTGAAGGTTGAGCGCGCGAAGGTAGTGGATAACTTGATGAGCTACCTGGCGGGTTCAAATTTTTACGCACTTGGTGAGGCCGTGAAAACTTATTTTCCAGGCATTACCCGCGAATGGATAAAGGATCAGATTTTCGGCGCAATGTCGGCTCAAGTCTTTATGCGCACAGGGTTTTCGGCACAATCGGAATCCCAATTAAAGGGTCTCATCACCCGCCATATGAATGAAAAAATCAAAGCGCGCACTCAGTTCTCGTGCAGCCTTTTTTAAAAGGTTCAAAAGGTTCCAGGTTCTTTTCTCCGCGACCGCGATATTTTGTCCGATCCCTGTAGGACAAATCTATTAAGAATCACCTACAATTAGTTGGTGGTTAGTACGGATAGTGCATGCCCCCCAAAGGTGCCAAGACCCCTTTTAAAAATAGATACCTTCCATCCGTATCATGTGACTGCGAGATGCATTAATCGTGATTGGTTTTCGCAGCCACTTGATGAGGTTTGGGAAATAATGTCGGAGCAGTTGTTTTTCGTTCATCATGCCTACAAGGTAAAAATTCACGCATTTGTTCTAATGTCGAACCATTTTCATCTTTTGATTTCGACCCCTGAAGGGAATTTAAGTAATGCCATGTTATGGTTCATGAGAGAATCTAGCCGCACCATTATAAAAAACTCCGGCAGGATCAATCAAACCTATGGCAGTCGATACAAGGGGACCTTGATCACCTCATCTCAATATTATCTTAATGTGTATAAATATGTTTATAGAAATCCCGTTACTGCAGGAATTTGTGATAGGGTTGAAGAATATCAATATAGTACTTTATCAGGGTTGATAGGCCTATGTCCGCTTCTAATCCCAGTAACTGAGGACACGCTTCTTTTTGATGATGTCATAAAGCAACTTAATTGGCTCAATAGTCAGCCAAAAGACGGACAACTTGAAGAAACAAAAAGAGGACTACGTAAGGGCGTATTTTCGTTACCCTCCCAAGGTCTTTCTCAAAAAAGGATGGAGGGAACTTCGAAAAAAAAGAACCTGGAACCTTTTTTTACCTCTTAGCGAGCTTTCTCTTGTCTAGTCCGTACTTTTCAACTTTCATGATGAGGCCGGCGCGACTGATTCCAAGTTCTTTTGCAAGTTTGGATTTATTCCAGCCTGTGCGGCGTAAGCCTTCGCGAATCATATCGATTTCTAGAGCCTCAAGTGCGTCTTTTAATTTCCCGGTGACTCGGGCACCTTGAACTTTATTCTGGTCACCACCCTCTAAGATTTTTGGTGAGAGCATGTCAGCTGTCAATTTTGTTTCGACTCCAGAAATTACTAGTAGGCGTTCGATTTCATTTTGCAGTTCGCGTACGTTACCTGGCCAAGCGTAGTCATATAATTTTTCCAGACAACGCTTAGTCATAATTTTTTTGGTACCGTTCACCGCGGGCGCGCGTGATAGGAAGTATTCTACCAGAAGTGGAATGTCTTCTTTACGCTCTCTTAAGCTTGGTACGCGAATATTAATGACGTTTAAGCGATAGTATAAATCTTCCCGGAACTCACCGCGTTCAACCATCTCTTTTAGGTTTTTGTTTGTCGCGGCGATAATGCGTACATCAACTCGACGGATCTCCGTTGATCCTACCGGAATAAAAGTTCCCTCTTGTAAAACACGAAGGAGTTTAACTTGCATTGTTGGCGAAGTGTCACCAATCTCATCTAAGAAGAATGTGCCTTTATCGGCCATGGCGAAAAGACCCTTTTTGTCTTTAATTGCGCCAGTGAATGATCCTTTAACGTGACCAAATAATTCCGACTCTAGTAGGTTGTCATTGAAGGCCGAACAGTTTTGAATCACAAAGGGTCCACTACTTCTTGCCGAGTTATAGTGGATTGACTTTGCAATCAACTCTTTGCCTGTACCGTTTTCCCCCTGAACAAGAACAGTAGTGTCTGCAGTTTTGATTTTATCAAGAAGCGCATACAGACTTTGCATCGGTTTTGATTTACCGATCATATTGTCGTATTTATATCGGCTGCCTAGTTCTTTGTTTAATTCTTTGATACGCTCTTCGCGGCTCGTAATCTCAGTGTGGAGAGTCACGACTTCTTGGGCCACGAGATCAACCAGTTCCATAAAGTGTGACTTGTTGGCATCGTCGAGTACTTTTATTTTGCCCACCCCGGACTCAACAACATCACGTGGAAATCCAAAACTTCCTAGGCGATCTCTAACTTCATTTAGGCGATGAGACTGACTTGAGTCTTTTAAAAACCCAAGAGCGATTACACATCCCATGAAGTCGTTTTCAATAAGGATTGGAGCAACGGCCACATCGAACCCAGTCATGTCCCACTTGCGAATTGTGCTCTTGCCGCCACCTTGGCGTAATTCATCAACGGTTTTTGATACTATCTCCGCTAGACTTGTGCGTACATTTTCTTTTTCGATTAGCAGCGAAGTTAGTTGATTAGCATAAGGTGCGACACCCTTTTCAAAACCTCTTAGTTGACCGCGTTCATCAGTAAAAACGGCATCGATATTCCACCAAGAATTAAGAACGTGCTTTAATTTCTTAATTACGTGTATATGTTCAAACTCATCCCAATTAATCATAGAGGTCTCCTGTCAAAAATATAGAGGTCTCTGTCTAAAAACTTATCGTCGAAAACTTTTACAACTTTAGGGTTGTGAGACTAAATTTAAGATATAGGTCAGGTGGGCTGGCCGTCTGTCTGGATTTGATAAAATTTAAAGTACGCACCGCGCTTCTCGAGCAGCTCTTCGTGGCTTCCGGTTTCGACAATTGTTCCTTTATGAAACACTAAAATCCGATGAGCATGACGAATTGTTGAGAGCCTGTGGGCAATAACAAAACATGTTCGACCCTTCATAAGCTGCTCAATACCCTTTTGTACTTCAATTTCAGAGACGGAGTCGAGCGCACTAGTGGCTTCATCTAATATTAATATAGGAGCATCTCGAAAGAGGGCGCGTGCGATAGAAATTCGTTGTTTTTCTCCACCAGAGAGTTTCTGGCCGCGTTCGCCTACGCGATAATCATAACTGCCCTCAAGCCTGGTAATAAAACTATCGGCATTTGCCATTTTGGCAGCCTCTTTTATATGTGATTTATCTTTATTTAAATTGCCGGCTTGGATATTTGCGGCAATTGTATCGTCGAAAAGAAACACGTCTTGAGTGACGAGAGCGATATTGGCTCGTAAATCAGCAAGCGACATTTCTTTTATAGGAATATTATCAAGATAAATATCACCCTTTGACGGGTCAAAAAATCTTTCAAGTAAATTCATGACGGTGGATTTGCCGCTTCCACTCTCGCCGACGATGGCAACTATCTCTCCGCGTTTAACATTAAAATTTACATGTTTGAGTGTAGTTTCGTTGCCGTAAGAAAACTGAAGGTCTTTAAAAGAAATAGATTGGAAATTTTTTGGAAACGGTTTTGGGTTTGAGGCCTGTATCACTTTGTCGTCTGAATCGAGCACTTCGAAAATTCTCTCCGTACAGACGACAATTTGTTGAACCCGGATGACTGCTTCTTGTAATTTCTTGATAGGCTTTTGCATAAGTCCCAGCGCCATTAGAAAGCCAACAACGACTCCGGGAGACGACGTTCCATTGATGATCCCCTTTCCCACGTAAATACAGAGGGCCGAAAAAAGGACGGCTCCTAAAAATTCAGAAAGCGGTCCTGCGATTTCTTCATGAACGACTATTTTCTTTCTAGCTCGTAAAAACTCTTCAGACTCGGCTGCGAATTTATCCTTTACTTTTTTTTCTAAACCAAAGGACTGGATAATTTTGACGCCGTCAAAAGTTTCTTTGAGGGTCGACGTGAGCGTATCCAGTGTAACTTGGCTAAGTAAGCCATATTTTCTAAGACCACGCGAGGTTTGTTTAATTGCAATGTAAAATATGGGAGCAGAGACTATGGTGTAAAGGGTAAGTTTGGGGTCAAGAAGGAGTAGGTTTAGAAACAGCAATGCGGTTAAAATAGGTTCTCGCAAGAAGTCAGCATACAGGTATATGCCTTGCTGAATGTATTGTACATCATTCAGGATTTTGTTCATCATACCGCCAGACGCAAATTTTTGATGATAGGAAATATTTAGATCTAAATATTTTGCTTGCAGATCTTTGCGTAGGTCGATTGAGAGTTTCTCGCCAATAACGCGCACGATATAGAAGTGGTAGTATCGAAAAATTCCACTGAGAAAGTAAAGACCCACAAAAGTTAAAGGAATTGCTACGACCAGTGTAGCTTTATCATGGCCTAAGAAATTCAAAAGATAGTCGTTAATAGCCTTCATCTGCCCAGTTTCGCCACCGGGTGCTGTGTTAAACACGTCATTAAAGAGAATAGTGGTTAAGGGAGCGACCAACCCCTGTAAGAAACTCATTGCTGCGCCAAGAATCACTACCCAAAAAATCTGAATCCGATAAGGTTTAAGGTAGGGATAAAGTTTTATGAGTGCTTTCATTGATCTTTCTGTTTATCCAGAGCTGGGCTCTTCCTGTTTTTTCTCAGAAGCGCCGGATTCATCTCCTCAATAAATTGTTTCAAAGCTTTTCCTGTATGGCTATCTTTACAGGAGGTAATTTTTGGAGTCGGTCCTTGAAAAACTACTTTGCCGCCCTCTAAACCTGCTTCAGGGCCAAGATCAATACAATAGTCTGAGGCAGCAATAACGTCTAGGTTGTGTTCTATGACTAAAATACTTCCGCCCGAGTCGATAAGTTTGTGCAAAACCTTAAGCAGAAGTTCCACTTCTCTAAAGTGAAGGCCAGTTGTCGGTTCATCCAATATATAGAGAGTATTTTTTTGATTTACGGAGTTAAATTCTCGTGCCAGCTTGAGGCGTTGAGATTCTCCACCAGAGAGAGAGTTGGCACTTTGACCAAGGCGGATATATTCAAGTCCTACTTCCTTGAGAGTTGAAAGGGAGCGGCGAATATTTGGATGAGCAACGAAAAAGTCCATAGCTTCGGTCACCGTGAGATTTAGGATATTATGGATGTGTTTCCCGCGATATTTAATGTCTAAAATCTCCGGACGAAATTTTTTGCCATCACAGGCCTCGCACTTTATTTCTACGTCGTCCATAAACATCATATCGATAATTTCAGAGCCGGCGCCTTTGCACACCGGACACCGGCCGCCATCAACGTTAAGTGAAAAGGTGCTTGCGGTATACCCGAGAACTTTTGCTTCTGGAACACTAGCCATTACTTCGCGGATCGAATCGTAAATTTTTAAATAAGTGACCGGACTGCTTCGGGAGGTGCGCCCAATGGGCGTTTGATCGATCAAAAGAACGTTTTTGATATATTCAAAACCAGTCAGTGATTTATAGGGTTGAGCTTTTGTAAATTCTATTCCCAGTTCCCTAGCGATCGCGGGGTAGAGTGTTTGGGTAATCAGCGTAGATTTACCACTTCCCGAGACTCCGGTGACGGAAACAAGTCGGTTCAGGGGAAAAGACACCGATACATTTTGTAAATTGTTTCCTGAACAGCCCTTAATATTGATTAGATACTGGAAGTCTTTCAGAGAGGTAGGCCGATTTATTCGCAGAGGCTGCCAATTTGGTTTTGGATTCAGATAGGTAGAAGTATTTGATTTTGCGTAAAGAAGAAAATCTTTTGATTCTCCATTAAAAATGACCTCGCCGCCTAAGTGGCCAGAGCCTGGGCCCATTTCAATGATATGTTCGCTTGATTTAATTACGTCTTTGTCGTGTTCGACAATCACAACGGTGTTTCCAATGGCATTTAGCTTTTTTAACAGTTCTATAAGCTTATTGGTGTCACGTGGATGTAGACCTATAGTTGGCTCGTCAAGCACGTAAAGTGTTTGCGAAAGAGCCATTCCAAGTTGATTGGCGAGTATTAGTCTTTGATATTCTCCTCCAGAAAGGGTACGTGTTGGGCGATCTAAGGTGAGGTAGTGAACTCCAACATCGACAAGAAATTCAAGTCGAGAGATAATTTGCTTCAAAAGCTCACCGGCAATCTCTTTTTGCATTTTTGTAAGCGTGATATTTTTTATGAACACAAGGCAATCGCGTAAGGTCATTTGGCTAACCTGTGAAATCGATTTGCCAGATAGTAAAATGTGCTCAACGAAAGAGTTTAGACGAGAACCTTTGCACGTAGAACAAAGCATCGTGCTTTTGTATCGCGAAAGAAATACTCGCACGTGCATTTTGTACTTTTTTGTTTCGAGGTAGTCGAACAATCCTTTAACTCCGTCGAAACGATCAGACCCGTTCCAGACCAAAGTTCTTTCTTCGTTTGTCAGGTCAGCCCACGGCGTATGAAGGTTAATGCGTCGCTTTTTACAAAAGTCGAACAGTGCTTTTCTGTCGCTACCAGTGCTGGGCATGGTAAACGGATGGATAGCCCCTTGTGCTAAGGTAAGTTTTGGGTTAGGAACGATTTTGTCTTCATCAATCGTTAAAATATTTCCGAAACCATTACATTCGGTACATGCTCCAATAGGACTATTAAAACTAAAGAGAGCAGATGAGATCGTGGGGAAAGTATAGCCGCAAAGAGAACAAGAATTCTCCTCACTCACTTGAAGAAACTGGTTGTCAGTTGTTAAGATTTTGCAATGGCCACCGGCAAAACCATGATTGAGTCGTGTTGAAACCGTATATGCCTGGCCAACCGAATCGGCAATTCTGCCCCTATCGTCATTGGAAAAGGATAGACGGTCGATCACGATCCAGAAATCTTGCTTCGGGAGTCCCTTTTTTACGGTTGCGGGGTTATCAAGTTCAATGACCTCATTTTTGTCATTGAGAGCGCGGAGAAGACCTTCTTTTAAAAGAAGAGCATGTAGTTTTTTTCCGTTTTCAATTCGACTCTTTTCATTTATTGGGGCAAGGACATAACCTCGGAGTCCATTAAATTTTTCGAGTGCTCGATCCGTGGCAACAGAAACAGATTCGCGCTCAACAGGGATTTTATGTTTTGGACAGTGGGGAGTGCCGAGTTTTTCAAATAGGAGTCGAATATAGTCGGAAACTTCGGTTGTTGTTCCTACCGTCGAGCGAGAAGTTTTAACCGTATTTTTTTGTTCGATGGCTACCGCCGGGGGAAGGTTCTTAACGCCTTCAACATCAGGTTTGGGAGCTTTGTTGAGGTACTGCTTGGCGTAATTCGATAAACTTTCAATATAACGGCGCTGCCCTTCAGCGTAGAGGGTTTCAAACGCCAAAGAACTTTTTCCGGAGCCGCTCGGCCCGCAAATAACAATAAATGCGCCATGGGGGATTTTTAAATCTAAGTTCTTTAGATTATTTTGCTTTAATCCCCACAGATGAATTTGCTTCAATCCGATAGATCCTCTTTGTAAAACTGGTTCGTTTCTTCTTCTTGATTTTTGGCGCCAGAGGTTTGTGGCTCTGTTCCGTCGATGAACGCCTGTTTCACAACATCCTTAGTTGCGGCTGATGCAAGTCGACCAGTGTCGTTATCAATATTCACAAAAACAATATTGGGTGGCGTTGGAAAATTTGTTTCGGGCAAATCCGAGTGCGCCGCCTTCATGAATTCGGTCCAAATAGGTAGTGCTGCTTTGCCGCCGACTTCCCCTTTGCCCAAGGTTTTTTCAGTGTCGTAACCGACCCATACACCAGTTACAATCTGCGGAGTGTAACCCACAAACCACGCATCGTAGTAACCGTTAGTAGTTCCAGTTTTGCCAGCGGCTGGCCGGCCGAGACTTCGTGCTGCACCACCTGTCCCGCCGCGCTCATAAATTACACCCTCAAGAAGGTTGGTTATCATGTAAGCCGACGAGGGATCCATGAGTTGGTCGGGGTCTTTGAAATAAATTTTTGGAACTTTATCTTTTGTTTTGTCGCCAGTAAATGCCGGAGTGTTTTTCTTTTCGAGGGGAGATTCGGTGCTTTCGCTGCCCTCCTGAGCGCTCGATTCGACCGTTACAACTTTATTTTCTTTGTCTTTGACGTCTTTTTCCTTTTTTGGATCTACCGGAAGTTTTTTTCCATCAGGTCCGATACCAAGAACAGCTTGCCTTTTTTCTTCAATTTCCGATTCAATCGGATCAATAGAATCTTTAAAGCGCTCATCAAGTTCAATTTTACCGATCAATTCTTTGCCGTCGCGATCGAGGACTTTATGAACGATCACGGGACGAATGCGCATGCCGAGTCTGCCGAACGTAGCGAAGACTTTTGTCAGTTCGTAGAGCGTGACAGCTGACGAACCCAGTCCTAAAGTAAAATCCATGTTCAAAGGGCTGAAGACTCCTAACCGACGAGCGTAATTTGCAACCCAGTTTACGCCAACGTCCTGAACGATTTTTACAGTTGGAATATTTTTTGACTGAATTAAAGCATTGCGGAACAAAATGTCGCCGCCAAAAGTCTTTGAGTGGTTACTAGGTTTCCATTTTTGAGTGACAATTTCTTCTGATTCTTGACCCTCATCAATAATTTTTTCTTCTTCGTAAACAATTGCTGAATCTGAGAGTGGAGTGACTGGCGTGTAGCCAGCATCGAGCGCCGAAGCATATACGATCGCCTTAAATGCCGACCCTGTTTGGCGAACAGCTTGAATGGCGCGATTAAATTGCGACTTGGTATAATTGCGTCCGCCCACCATAGAAATCACATCGGCGCTTCCTTGTCCAAACGAAATCAAACTACCTTCAGCCTCAGGTTCTTGTTCGAGATTACACTCTATGTACTCATTAAATTTTGGCAGATCGTCTGGCAATTTAAATTCAGGAACCTGACCTTTTGTACTTTTATATTTTTTTAAATGGTCCCTTTTCAGCGTATCGAAAAGTTCTTTAAGTCGAGTTGAAGAAAAGTGCTTATCCACCACCTTTACGGAAATCACGTCGCCTACAGCTAAAACATTAGATGGTTTTTTGATTTCTTCGAATTCTGACTTTACTTGCGGATTTGGCTTGCGTGCCCATTTCATGGAATCAAGATCAATGAGCCCTTGTGTTTCGGCGACCTTAACTGTAACTAGGCCGAGCTTATCGTCAACCTTTGTGACGATTGCATCGGTTATTTGGCCAATAGAAATATAAGTGGGGAATTTTGCTGTGAGGTTCCCTTTTTCATCCTTCGGTAAAGTAAAATCCATTGGTGGTTTCGCGAAGACGGAGGCGTCGGGTTGCACAACCCGCATCGGGGATTTTTCATCGATCATTTGATCTCGCGTTTTTTGCAAAAATTCAGAAACGAGTTCAGGGGTCTCAATTTTCTTCTTAGGGCCGCGATAGCCTTGACGCTTATCGAGTTCGCGCAACCCATGATCAACAGCGTCTTGAGCGGCAAGCTGTCGCTTGTAGTCCAAACCCGTGTAAATTCTAAGGCCCTTGTCGAGAACGATTCCTTCGCCGAGATGCTTAATTACCAGTTGACGAACGGTTTCGGTATAGTAGGGCGCAACTTTTTGATAGTCCTCGCGAAGATAAACATTAACAGGTTCAGCGACCGTCGTTTTAAATTGTTCTTCAGTGATGTAACCATCTTCAAGCATGCGCTGTAACACATATTTTTGCCGAGCTTTGGCTTTATCGGGGTAAAACACAGGAGAATATTTGCTGGGCGCTTGCGGGAGGCCAGCGAGAATCGCCATTTCGCCAATAGTAAGTTTGTCGACAGGTTTACGGAAATAGATTTGCGCCGCCATTCCTACGCCATATGCCGAGTGGCCGAGATAAATTTGGTTCAAATAGAGATACACGATGTCCTGCTTAGAAAGATTTTCTTCCATGCGCGTGGCGAGAAGCATCTCACGAATTTTACGAATATAGGTTTTTTCGGGAGAGAGAAGCAGCGAACGAGCAACTTGTTGGGTGATTGTTGACGCCCCTTGCACTTTACGCCCTTCTTTAAGGTTCGCTAAAAAGGCGCGGAAGATGGCGACAAAGTTTAAACCTTTATGTTCAAAAAATTTTGAATCTTCGGCAGCGATAAAAGCCTGAACAAGAAGCTCAGGCATTTTTTCAACCGGGACCAGGATTCTTCGTTCACGAAAAAATTCACCGATTTTTTCACCATCGCGGGCATAGACCTCGGTAACGAGAAGCGGTTCATAATCCTTGACCGTTATAAGCTGTGGAAGGTTCGACGAAATTGCGATTAGAGTCGTGGCCGCTATGGCGATGACCAAAAGGACGGTGCCTATAATAATTGCGACAATTTTTTTTAAACCAAAGCGATAAACGAGATAATCCCACATTTTTAAATTCCCCTGTTTGGCCGAGGTTTAGTGATGCCTAAACCTTAGTATCCTATAGGGGATTGGTTATGTGGGCAAGGATTGAGCCCCGCACGATTAATGATGGCGCGGGGGGCTGCGCTATTGGTCCTTATCAGCCTTTGTGGGGTTCATTTTTGCATTTCTTAGCTTTCTGTTCTGTTCGACGCATTCTCTGTAATCCGTAAAGAGACTTCCAAAGTCATAGTCTTTGTCTGCAACCTGACCTTTAAGGCCTTCAACAGAAATAGGTGTCAACGAAACCGGATTTGGATCGCACGAGGTAACCGCTGCGCAATAGGCACCAGCTGTATTTGAAAAGTTACCAAGTAGACCTACGCTTGCCTGAGGACTAGCCTTTTCTCCATTTCCCGGATTAAACTCTGCTGTGCAACTTCTGTTTTCTTCTCTCAGTGCGGCACCTATTTCTAATTCACGTGTGCGTTGTTCGGCGTTAAGTCTTTTTTGCATTGCTATATCGCCCTTATGTTGAAGTTCTTGGGTAATTCTCGCAAGCTTCTGCATCAAGCTGGTCTTTTCTGTCGATTTCTCTCTGAGGAGATTCTGGTTTCTCTTCGCGGCTGCCTGTTGTTGTTGGCTAAATTGCCTGAAAATGTCCTGAAACGACTTTTGCTGGTTAGCAATAATTTCTTGATATCGCTTACTTTGTATTTGGTTTGAAGACAATCTAGCGTCGAGGGTTCTTTGTGCCGCAGCTTTAGCGGCGACGACCGAAGGTTGTGAACACTCATAGTCCTCAACTCGGGCTAATGTGCGTCTTCCATGAGAGGGGTTACCTACAAGTGAACCTAACCCACCAACATTGTTACCAGCAGCTGCAACGGCGGTATCAAATTTATTTCTGGCAGAAGATTTACAGCCGGCATCAATACTACCAATTGCGTTTTGAAATTCTACGATGGCAATCCTTTGATCGGTTTCGGCTTTATTTAATTCATCTTGGGCTTTACCAATGGAGTCTCGAAGTAGATTTATTTGGTTTCGCATATTCATGTCCAAGTTCGCGTTTTGTTCCGGCAGACTTGATAGAATCGCCTGTTCGTCATCACTAATTTTTCGGATTTGATTATTAATAGCCTCAGTTTCGGCCAACATTTGCGTTTGTAATTGTTTCTCTGCGCTCTCGGCATCCAGCTTGTCATTTTGAGACTTTATTAATTTCTCTTTATATTCACCAGAAGCTTTATCCCAATTTTTCATTGCAAAAGCGACACGGGCAGGACATTTCTGAACCAAATCGCATGCGAGTTTACCAGGGAAATAAAGATTTCCGTCAGCGGGATTTGGTATAGCCTTGGCGGTTTCTTCTTCGTTATCTTTACATCCCTCAATGTATTTAAGGCAGGTATCGAGAGCGCCAGCCACGGCGACTTCGCGACAAGTGGTCATCAGCTTATCGTATGAATCTGAAAGCTCTTTGGTGCGGTCTTTACACTCTTTGACGGGGTCTGTTCCGGAGATTATTCTTGCTTCCAACCTATCGAGTTTCTCTTGAAGTGGCGCTTTGCAGGCGTCGTCTTTACACTCTTTGATTTGTTCTCGCAAACTATCAGCCAACCTAGTTTCTTTGTCCCTAGTATCGGTGTTGTTGTTGATGGTGGTTCCGCCGTTTGTGTTTGGGGTGTTAACGGAAGCGCCTGAAGCCTTCGGGTCGCTCTTTTCAACCCTCCGTACTTCACCGCCCTTTGTGCCACCTTTTCTTTGTCCCTTAGCTTTAGCATCTTTATCTGTCACAGAATTCGCAGATGAGTTGTAAGGATTCAAAATGATGGCAAAAAAAACACTAGCGATGACAGCCGTCATAACTTTAGACATTAAAGTCCCCCTCGCTGGATTTAAGCAGTTGCACTCTATAAAGTGCAATCAAGATGCCAGAATCACTCGAGACTTATCGGGTTTAATTCGAAATAAATTAGGCGTCTCAATATAAGACTAGGTTGAAAAAACACATTCTTGTCCGTTTGTCCAGGAACCTGGAAAGTCCCCAGATGAAAATGGAAGGGTGTAGTCAAATGCAAATTCTTCGATATAAGTGTACTCACTTTTTATGGAAGGCAATTCGGTAAAACGAAAAAGACAGAAGGTGCGAAGTATCTTTGGCGAACAGCTGGAAAAGATCGCCCGCAACCGTGGTCTTAGCCACAGATCTTTGGCAGATATGGCAGGCGTCTCGATTAGCGTAATTGGTTCTTGGATCGGTACAGGAGGAGCAATACCTAGCGATCTTTTGAAAGTAAAACAACTTGCTGATGCGCTGAACGTTGATTTTAGCTGGTTGGTATTGGGTGATTTGGGTAATCTCGGTAATCTGGGTAAGACCTCAGACGGTCGGCTTGAATCAAATAGTGAACCCCGTGAGGAGCTGGAAGTTTCTGAGTTTTGGAAGATCGAAGTTAAAAAAGTAAGAACTAGGTTGCGGTAACAATGAAAAAAATTGTATCGCAGTTTTTGAGTACTGGTGAATTTCTAAGAAAAGCCCGTTTAGCTGCCAATCTCAGCCAAGCTGACGTTAGAAAAACTCTAGATTATCAGAGTCCACAAATAATATCAGATTGGGAGCGGGGGGTCTGCCGCGCACCCACTAGAGTTTTGCCAACACTTGTAAAAATCTATAAATTTGATGCGAATGAATTTATCGAGATCTATTTAAAGGCCTATGAAATAGAGTTGAAATACTGGATTAATAGAAGGCCAAAAAAGAAAAAAGTTTTGAGAGAGACTCAAGATCATAAACTCCGGAGCTAAAGGTGGGTGACCATATTACAACTTTAGGCTTCCCAGTACGAGCTGGGCTTGCTCACCATTGTGAGGGACAGTCCCCAAAAATGTGCTTGTAGAGTTTATTTTTCATGAGCTCCCTACAAAACCTGATTCCAATTTACCAGAGCGAAAAATTGAAACCAAGGCCCGAACGAAAAAGTTTTTTGTAAAGAGGAAATTTAAAAAACCAACCCTTTATACTGTAAATTTCTGATACGGAATTCCGATAAATAGGTTATGACACCTGAGTCACTTGACTATTTTTTCCCGTTTCTGGTCTTGTTTTATGGTTTTACAATGGTTTTTTCGCTCTCAAATCCCTATTTGATGAAAATAGCCGAAGAGAGGATTAGTTCCGAAATTCTCCTAAGATTTAAGGCGCATTTGGGTTTAGGTTGGATTTGTCTAGTGATCGGATTCTTTTGGTCCCTACAAAGTCTCTTGTTTTTAGCTAACGCCTTGCCTTACTAAAATTTAACCTGGTACCTTTTTGTTGACACACGTCGACAATAGTTTAGATTTCGGCTTATCTATGGTCGATCAAACCAGTTTTTTTGCAGACTTAGAGGATTCGGCAGTTGTTGGTGAAGAGGCCGAGCAAGACGTAAAAGTTTACTCCGTTACGGAGCTTAATTCTTATATAAAGGGGTTGCTAGAATCGACGATTTCAGAGGTTTGGATCAAGGCCGAAATTTCAAATTTTAAAGCTCATACCTCAGGTCACTTTTATTTTTCTTTAAAAGATGAAAAGTCGCAGATAAATGCCGTCATGTTTCGTGGGGTAAATTCGAAATTAAAGTTTCGTCCCGAAGATGGAATGGAAGTTGTGGTGCGCGGACGCGTTTCGGTTTATGAGCCACGCGGGACTTACCAATTTTATTGTGAATCCATGGAGCCGGTGGGCGCAGGAGCGCTGCAAGTCGCGTTCGAACAATTAAAAGCGAAGTTACAAAGTGAAGGTCTTTTCGATCCGCGAAAAAAGAGAGTGATTCCCGCGTTTCCCCGGCACTTGGCAATTGTCACTTCGCCAACCGGGGCAGCGATTCGCGATATGTTGAATGTATTGAGTCGTCGTTTTCGTGGGCTGCCGGTGACGATTGTACCGTGTAAAGTTCAAGGTAAAGAAGCTCCTGCAGAAATCGTCGAAGCGCTTCGCCGCGCCCAATTACTGAGTGATGTCGACGTGATTATCGTAGGTCGTGGCGGTGGCTCCATTGAAGATTTGTGGGCGTTTAATGATGAAAAGGTAGCAAGAGCCGTTGCTGCTTGCCGAGTACCGGTAATTTCTGGGGTCGGTCATGAAATTGACTTTACCATTTGTGACTTTGTCGCGGATTTGCGTGCGCCAACTCCCTCTGCAGCTGCGGAACTTGTTGTGAAGAACACCGGGGATCTGTTGATGCGAGTGGAGACGTTTAAACGAAACTTGGTTTCTTATTTGCGCAAATCTCATATGATTCGATTACAGGCTGTTAATGGTTTAAGTAAACGTCTGGTTGATCCTCAACGGTATTTACAAGACGTCGCAGTTCGTATTGATGATATTATCGCACGGTTGGGCGCGGCGATTGGTTTTATTTGTAAAGATCGACTGCATCGTGTTGATAAGGCTTGTTCCCATTTAGATTTACGTATGCAGGGGTTATTGAAGGATCGAGAGAGACAATGGGTGCGTTTGAGCGGTGTGCTTGATGCGCTTTCTCCGCTCGCGGTTGTTGCTCGTGGGTATTCATTGGTGAAATTGAATGATAAAATCGTCAAAGATTCGACGGATTTAAAACAGAATGATGTTTTAGAAATTCAGTTTGCGCGTGGCTCAGCTCGCGCGACCGTGATCGATAAAGGTTTAGATTTTTAGATAGAGGTGAGTATGGATTTCGAGAAAAAATTAAAACGGTTAGAAGAAATCGTTGGTACAATGGAAAAAGGGTCTCTTCCTTTGGAAGAGTCTTTGAAGTTGTTTGAAGAGGGAGTGAAGCTTTCAAAAGATTGTCATGAACAACTCTCTAAAGCCGAGCAAAAGGTAAAATTACTTTTATCAGTTGATGAAGATGGTAAAAGCGTAACAAAAGATTTTGTAGCAGAAGCTTGATATTTCATGTCGTATTTTGAAGAGAAATTTTTTGGCCCGAGAGCGGAATTGGTAGATAGGTTTATTGCCAATTATTTTAAGAAAAGAATTCGCGACGAAGCGCCTGGAGTGTTGAGGTTAAAAGAAGCCGTTGAATATTCTGTTTTGGCTGGCGGGAAACGGTTTCGTCCTGTCCTGGCCATGTTGGTTTCTGAGGCGCTTGGAAAGAAAAATTCGTTTATATTACCTTATGCATCTGCGGTTGAATTTATTCATACATATTCACTGATACATGATGATCTTCCTTGTATGGACGATGATGATTTTCGTCGCGGAAAACCGACGAACCACAAGGTTTTTGGCGAGGCCACCGCGCTGCTCGCGGGGGATTCTTTGTTGACCGAGAGCTCATATATCGTTGCCAATTCTTACAAGAAAATTCCTAGGCTTGCCGTAGCGGCGATAGGCGAACTTGCCAATTCCGCCGGTGTTGTTGGTATGGTTGGCGGTCAATCTATCGACATGTATGCTAAACGGGAAAGTTTGGATTTATCCGAGCTCGAGCATTTACACAAACTGAAAACAGGTGAATTAATTAAAGTAGCTGCTTTGGGTTCGGCGATATTGTGTGGAGCGAATGCGAAGAAACAAAAGGAAATTGGGACTTACGCGACAAAATTGGGAATGGCATTCCAAGTTAAAGATGACATTTTAGATTTTGATCCGACAAAACCAGAGACGGGAAGCTTTCCGAGTTTGATAGGTTTACCAAAGGCGCGCGAATATTTAAGTCATTTAACTAGGGGCGCTGAAAGGGCGATTAAATCTTGGGGCCCCAAAGCGCAAATGCTGCGCCATCTTGTTGAGTACAATGAAAACCGAGTTAAGTAGTAATTTAGAGAAAGAACGAGTTGATTCCGCTCTTGTGAGTCGAGGGCTGGTTGCCAGCCGAACTCTTGCGGTCCGCTTGATCGACGCGGGGCAGGTTTATGTTGGGACAATTCAAGTCGTTAAGCCTTCCCTTTTGGTTGGGAAGAATGATGAATTATTTGTTCAAAATGGGAATATGAATCGGTTTGTCTCTCGTGGTGGCTTAAAGTTGCTATCGGCATTGGAATATTTTGGAGTTGATGTTGGAGGTTCACGCTGTTTGGATGTTGGCATTTCAACAGGTGGGTTTAGTGATTGCCTATTACAACGCGGAGCGAACAATATTGTTGGCCTTGATGTTGGGCACGATCAACTATCGCCAAAGTTACGTGATGACTCGCGTCTTTGCTTATATGAAGGCGTCAATGCCAGAGACCTCTCACACTTTAGTTGGCTTGACCCGTTTGATTTGATTGTTGTGGATGTTTCATTCATTTCTTTGACTAAAGTATTACCAGAGGTGCTAAAATTCCTTAAGTCATCTGGGAGTATCTTGTGTTTGATCAAACCCCAGTTTGAACTTGGTTCGGCGTCTTTGAATAAAAAAGGTGTCGTACGTGAATCGGAAAATTTTGGTGAATTACGCCAAAGAATGACGGATTTATTTTTAAATTCGGGCTTAGACGTGATTGGCCAATTTGAATGCCCCGTACGCGGTGGCGATGGGAATAAGGAATTTTTTATTTATGCTAAGAAAATTTCAAATTGGGTTTAGAAAATTTTTTTTATTTTTCTTTTTAATATCTTTTTTGTTTTTATCGGGATGTCCAACACCGTCGCGACGGACGCAGCCGTCACAAAAGGAAAAAACACCAACGGTTACCCCCGAATCTGAGGACAATAAATTAGAAGATGCTCCTAAGGCGAAAGCCAAAGAGCTCAGTATAGGTTTAATTTTAGGACCTGGTGGAGTGAAGGCATTTTCGCACTTGGGAGTTTTGAAAGAATTTGAGCGCGCTAGAATTCCGGTTAAGGCAGTTGTTGGTCTTGAGATGGGGAGTTTGATCGGGGCCTTTTATGCAAGTACGGGCAGTGCCAACGAAGCAGAATGGAAGCTTTCAAAAATGAAAGAAGAGGATTTAGTCGAGCGCGGATTTTTTCAGGCAAAAGATAAGCCCGGCGTGGTAACTAATCTTTTGGAGTTTACGAAGCGTGAACTAGGCGCGCGAAGCATCAATGAATACCGGCGCACGTTTGGTTGCATATCGATTTCAATGCGCGAAGAAAAAGCTGTTATTACTGACAGTGGACCAAGTATTAACGCTTTGAAAAATTGCATTCCGTATCCACCACTTTTTAAACCGACCGGAGAAAGAGTTGCTGGAGTATCTTACATAAAAGAAGCCGTGGATTACTTGCGCCTGAATGGGTGTGATGTTGTGATTTTAGTAAATCCCATTTCTGGGGGAAGGTTTATGCGCGACGATGAATTGCTCTCGCAGCCGGTTATTGGAAACTTGTGGATTCAAGTTCGTAAGAATTTAGCAGAGTCCGCAGGATTAGTCGATTATGTGATTCCTGTAGACACAAAAGGAATTGGCTTGATGGATTTTGGTCAGTGGCGTGGGGCTATGCAGGCGGGAGCAAATGAAGGTCGTTATCACATCAACATAATTTCCAACAAGTTTGGTTTTTAGAGGTTAACTGTTTATGAGAAACTCATTGGTCGATCCAAAAGTTCTAAAGAAGCGCCGCCAAAAGCTTGGCGAGGCGACTCCGGGAAGCGCGATAGTCATTCCCGCGCATCCTGAATTCATCCGCAATAATGACGTACATCACGCCTATCGCCAGGACTCCAACATGTTTTATTTTTCTGGATTTGAAGAGCCGGAGTCAGTGATGGTATTTCGTCCCGGCTTGGATCCCGAGTATATTTTATTTGTCCGCGAGAAAAATGTCGAACGTGAGACCTGGGACGGATTTCGTTTTGGTCCTGATATGGCAGCCTCTGTTTTTGGGGCTGACCGAGCTTATCCAGTCAATGACTTTGATCGTGTAATGGTAGATTTGTTGGAGCCGGTTGAAAAAATTTATTATCGTTTAAATTGGAATCATGAGTTTGATAGCAGGCTATTCAGAGTTCTTGATAGCTTAAAACAGAAACGGGGTAGGTCGGGAAGGGGCTACCCACCAATTTTTGATACTACCGAAATTTTAGGTGATATTCGGTTATTTAAAACGCCAGAAGAAATTCCCTTGATTAAAAAGGCCTGCGAAATTTCCTCTGAAGCTCACGTGGCGATGATGAAAGCGGTACGTCCCGGGGTAAATGAACGGGAGATTTATGGCAAGTTTTTGTCGGAGATCATGAAGCGTGGCGCCGACCGCGAGGCTTACGGAGCGATCGTCGCTTCGGGAGCAAATGCTACGGTTCTGCATTATCGGTTCAACGATCAGGAGTTAAAAAAGGGCGAATTGATATTGATTGATGCCGGGGCCGAATACCAATATTACGCCGGTGACATTACGCGTACCTTTCCGGTCAATGCAAAGTTCAGTAAGGCGCAAAAAGAGGTTTATGAAGCCGTGCTGAATATTCAAAAGAAGATGATCGAGTTAGTAAAACCGGGAATTCCACAAAAAAATATGCAGGAAGAATGTATTAAGCTTGTGGTACAGACCTTGTTGGATCTTGGCTTTTTAAGTGGAAAAGCATCTGAAAATATTGAAAACAAAAGCTATCAAAAATATTATATGCATGGCGTGTCGCATTGGCTGGGTATGGACGTGCACGATGCCGGGGTTTATCAGTACAAAGGCGAAAGCCGAAAACTTGAACCTAACATGCTCTTTACCATTGAGCCGGGTATTTACATTCCGTTAAACGACACCAAAGTGCCTTCGGATTATCGGGGTATTGGTGTTCGTATAGAAGACGACGTTTTAGTTACCAATATGGGAGCAGAAGTATTGACTACTGGTGCTCCTAAAGAAGTTTCTGATCTCGAGGCCCTCATTGGAAAAGGGAACTGATAAGCGATCCGCTGGCTATAATTTCGGCGATACTTGGTGTAGTGGCGGTTTTACGCTCGGTGAAATTAGTAATATTTGTGAAATTATTTTATCGAACTATGATGTGCCGGCTTGGCCAGAACTTCTTTGTTTTGGCGAAAATGAAACATTAGATGGTTTCTGGACCCAACTCTACACGCAGTGGTTGAACCCCGAAGGGCCCCGCGTTCAGTTAGATGAAGCCGTTGCAAAGCGGCCAGGGATTAAGTTATTTCACAGTCGGTTTTCGGGGAGCCCGTTGAACTTAATAAAAGGCCAAATGATCGGACCTGCAACTCTGAAGTGGTGTTTACAGAAAAACAAAATCAGCATGGGGTCGAATGACCATTTGGTGAATTTTGTTGTCGAAGCAGCAATTGCGCAAATTCAGATCTTATCCAAAATTGCTTGGAATGTTGTGCTTTGTTTTGATGAGCCTTCAGCTTCTTTCGTGCCTGAGGTGGAAAGTCTGTGGCGGGATGTTATTGTTAGTCTTGACAAGTATAGGCCTTACGGAATTGCTTTGCACAGCTGTGGTGAATTTAAAGCGCAATGGCTTGAGTGGCCTTGGCAGGTTGTTCACTTTGATGTGAACGAATGTGTAAACTTTTCAGCGAAGCACCCCAAGGATTGGCGCGAGAGTTTTGAAAAGTACTTTAATCGTGGATCGTGGCTTGTGTCCGGGGTTTTGTCGAGTAGTGCGTTAGCAATTGAAGCGTTTGATCCGCTCCTGCTCAATGATTTTTTTGATACGGTCAAAGGAATTTCTAATAACCAGATTATGTTTTCATCAACATGCGGGATTGACTGTAAATCTGAAACTGCGTTGGTGCAGAGACTTGGTGAGTTCGGAAAAATCTCCGAGCTCTCAAAAAAAATTAATGTGAAACAACTTCTATGAGTTTTAGTTTTCAGGACAGAGCCAATAACATAGCAAGATTTGAAAACGAGATTTTTGATTTGGTAATAGTTGGTGGCGGAATCACTGGTGCCGGCGTGGCGCGAGATGCGTGCAGTCGTGGAATGAAAGTAGCTCTTGTTGAAGCTAAGGATTTTGCCTCGGGAACAAGTTCTCGTTCAAGCAAGCTTATTCACGGCGGTTTAAGGTATTTAGAGAACTTAGAATTTCATTTGGTGTTTGAAGCCTTAAGCGAGAGGCGCACTTTGCTTGAAATCGCTCCCCACCTCGTGCATCCGTTGAAATTCTTTTTGCCATTATACCAGAATAGTCGTGTCGGAATGTTTAAACTTGGTTTGGGGATGTGGTTGTACGATATTCTGTCCCAGTTTGACGCTCCAGAAATGCATCAGCGTTTTGATTCTAAAGAGACGATTGAAGAGATTTCGATTTTAAATCCCAGAGGCTTAGTTGGTTCTTTTTCTTACTATGATGCCTATATGGACGATGATCGCCTGGTTTATGAAACTCTTCGCTCGGCACATAATTTAGGAATGGCAGCAGCTAATTATTGTGGTGCCGATAATCCAGAGTTTGTGAAGGGAAAACTAGTCAGTATCGGGGTGACGGACGAGTTATCTAAAAAATCTTTTCGCGTTCGCGGTAAACATTTTATAAGTGCCGTGGGCCCGTGGACAGATATTTTTGGTAGCAAAGTTCTACCTGATTGGAAGAGGACCCTTCGGCCAACAAAAGGAATTCACTTAACGCTTTCAAAGGAGCGTTTACCAATTCGCGACGTGGTGGTCATGTCAGACGACGAAAAGAAAAGGATTGTTTTTGTGATCCCTCGGTTTGATATGGTGATTGTTGGAACAACAGACACAGATTATTCGGGAGATCCGGGAGAGGTTTCGACAGATGAATATGACGTAAAGTATTTGCTTGAACTTTTATCGGAGTACTTTCCTGGAGCAAATCTTACAACAAAAGATATCATCAGTAGTTATGCCGGTGTCCGTCCCTTAGTTGACGACGGTTCGGTGACCGAGGGCAAAACAAGCCGCGAGCATACAATTGTTCATGATCCCAGAAATATTACTTTTGTGGCAGGAGGAAAGTATACTACATACAGAAAAATGGCGGAGCAGATTGTAGATGAGGTTTTAGAGAATTTTGCTTTCGAAGCGAAAGTAAACTTTAAAAAATCGAATACAAAAGTTCCTTTAAATAGTCGCATTACAAAAGATGGATTTGAAGATTTAAAACATAGAATTAAAGAATTAGCGCGTGATTTTGATCGCCCGGAACTTGAGATGGAGTTTTTGATTCATCGTCACGGAGCCGAGGCGTTTGAAATGATGGCAAAGTACGGGCGTTACCTGTCTGTATGGGAACTCGAAGCTTATCATGCAATTTTCGAGACTATGTGCATGAATATTACGGATTACATGGTAAGACGGGTTCCCTTATTTTTAGCGTCGCCTGACCACGGAAATTATCAATTGCAAGATGTCGCGAACGTCTTTGCCTCTGCTTTAAAAATTTCTTCTAATGATATGGCTAAGCAAATGGAAGAGTTTTTGAAATATCAGAAGACTCAGCTGGCCTGGAAGGGATTGTCCTAAAAAAGAACCTGGAACCTTATTTTATCATCTCTTTGATAAGGCTAGTGATCTTAAAAAAACTTGTGATCCCATGTTCAGTCAGAAAGTCCCACATGTTTTTTCCACCTAGACGAATGATAGAGAAATATCCTTTGGTTGCGATAGAAACAAAACTTCCAGTAATCATTAGATGGACATTCTTATGTTTAATTTCTTTAAGGATTTGTACCGCAAGTTCTTCGGGATTTTCTTTCGGGCTAAGGCAAACATTACTTATTGCGACATCATTTAAGCGAAAGGTTATGTCGGGCTCTTGAGCTGGCCTTTCGACGAATTGGGGCCCGTTGGGGGAGGCGATAAGCGCATATGTTTCTCCGCTCTCCAAGATAATTCCAATTTCCGTACCTTTGGCCAGTAGTCCTAGCGCCTTTTTTGAAGTGGCGTTGGTCTCGAAAAATTTTTTTAACACGTCAAATTTTTGGCTCATGTTCTTAGTAAAATTAGTGGTTTGAGTTGCTTACTATAGGTACAATTCTAGTAGATCTATTTAAAAATGGGAGTCTAATTTTGCGAATTTTACCAAAAGAACCAGCACGTACATGGAATAATGCAAAGAAAAAAGCTATCGCCCTCGACATGTTGGCGCGTTATACCGGTTGCGATCCATCGGAAATTTCTAAACATATCGTTTTGACAAATTTTGAATACTATTTAGAACGATTTTCTAAAAATTATAAGGTCCCGATCAAATCAGGGTCAGCTCTCAAAATCGTGAACTGTAAAAAGCCTAACATCTCAATGATTTGTTTTAATATAGGTGCACCGATGTCGGCACTTGTGATTGAACTTGTTTCTTCAATTGAACCTGCGGGCGTGGTTATGCTCGGAATGTGTGGGGGATTACACAGGGATTTAAAGATTGGGGACTTGTTTTTACCTATGGCGGCAATTCGCGATGAGGGAACCTCACAGCACTATTTACCTGATCAGGTTCCAGCGCTTCCTACTTTTACAATTCAAAAATATCTAAGTCAGGTAATAGTCGAAAAGGGTCTAAATTACTTTGCTGGGGTCGTACACACAACCGACTATCGCTTCTGGGAAATGGATGAAAACTTTGTTGAAACTTTAAAACAGGAGAAGGTGGGTGCTATCGAAATGGAAACGGCAACGCTTTTCATCACCGCTTTTGCTTGTAAAGTCCCTTGCGGCGCATTATTGCTCGTGAGCGATCTGCCACTTAAGGAAATTAAGTCGAGTAAATCGGCAAAAAAGGTGTTTTCAAAATACACAGAGATACACTTTGAAATTGGTATCGAAGCGATGCTCGGCCTTGAGAACAATCGCGATAAGGTGCGACACTTTACGTGGTAAAAATCCCAAAGTAAATTGACTATTTGCGAATAAAATCCAAAGATAAGGGGAACTTTAACCAAAGTATTTCTTTATAAGAAGGTTTAGATGGGATTCTTTAACAAAGTTTCGGAATATTTCTCAAATGATATAGCAATTGATCTAGGCACAGCGAACACGCTGGTTTATGCAAAGGGGCGTGGAATTATTCTTGATGAACCTTCCGTTGTTGCCGTTCAAAAAAATTATCGTGGTCAACAGAATCGGGTACTTGCCGTTGGTAAGGAAGCCAAAGAAATGTTGGGAAGAACTCCAGGGAGTATCGTTGCGATTCGTCCCATCAAAGATGGCGTTATTGCTGACTTTGAGGTTACGCAATCGATGTTGAAGTATTTTATTCAAAAAACAATCGGTCATAAGAAAAGTTTTATTCGTCCAAGAATTATTATTTGTGTTCCTTATGGAATTACTCAGGTTGAAAAACGTGCCGTAAAAGAGGCCGCGCACTCTGCCGGAGCGAGAGAAGTTTATTTGATCGAAGAACCAATGGCAGCAGCGATTGGCGCGGGTCTACCGATTACTGAACCAAGTGGTAATATGGTTGTTGATATGGGTGGGGGAACTACCGGTGTTGCGGTAATTTCTCTTGGCGGAATTGTTTATTGTAAATCGATCAAAGTTGCGGGAGATAAGTTTGACGAAGCGATTGTGAATTATGTTCGGCGGCAGTTTAATTTGTTAATTGGTGAAAGAACTGCTGAGTTAATTAAAATTCAGATTGGCAATGCCTACCCTGGCGATGAAGAAAAAACCATGGAAATAAAAGGCCGCGATCTCGTAGCAGGTGCTCCAAAAACAATTGAAATTACAAGCTCCCAAGTTAACGATGCATTGATGGACCCGTTGTCTGAGGTTGTGGATGCTGTTCGAACGGCGTTAGAAAAAACGCCGCCAGAACTTGCTTCTGATATTGTTGATAACGGAATTGTGCTGACGGGTGGAGGAGCTCTTTTAAGCAACTTTGATGTCTTGTTAAGAGAAAGAACTGGGTTACCGGTATCCATCGCTGAAGACCCGTTGACCTGTGTGGTCATGGGATCGGGAACTGTTCTTGATGAATTAGATTTGCTACGTCAACTTACCACGGATTAAGGAAAGCCATGAGTGAGCTGGAAATCAGATCCATAGCTCTCTTTTTTTTCTTGGCTTTTTTGGATGATAAAAAAGGAACTGAACTTTCTCAATCTGTCGTAAAAAAATTAAAAAAATTATGGGCTGCAGATAAATCGGTGGATCACAACATTTCGTTGATAAGCGAATGCTTTATGGCTTGGAAAAATACAATTGAAGAAAAAGGCCAAGTAATCGGTTCAGTGATTGCAAGTGAAACTTGGAAGCTTCCTAACAACGTGGGACTAGAGGCTTGGAAAAAATTCTTACAACTTGAGTCACAGGAAAATGTCTTCCCTCTAATCTGGACAGAAATTTTGGGCCGTTCTGAGGAAATTGTTGGTAAAGCTTTGAAAGTTAGTCAAGGAACAATTCGCACAAGAGTCTCTAAAGGTTTAATTCATCTTGGATCTCATTGTAATACGGAGAGAGCAAATGCCTGAGATCGAAAGCCAAACTCCTTTTAAAGAAATTGTAAAACTTAAAGAACCTTCAAAATTCTTTGCGAAGGAAATGATTTTTGATTGTATGCGCGGACATATTCACGCTGATCGGGCCGCAGCAATTGAAAAGTTAGTTGATAGAGATGAAGAATTGAAACATCAAAAGAATTTAATTGGTATAAGTAGTAAATACTGCACTTTACTTTCGAAAATCGAAGTCAGTGATAAGTTCTTGGCTGATGTCAGCGGCACGGTCAGTGTTGTGGATAAGGTTCGTACAACTATAATTCCCCGTAATTGGCCGGTCCCTGTAAAATGGGGACTGGAGGCCTTTATTGTGTCTGCCGTGGTTGCTGCTGTTTCGCTGGCGTTGTTTTGGACAAACATCGAAACGTTGTTGCCACAGAAACAAGAAATGGTTTTGGCACGTGAAAAAATTCATAAAGACAACGACGCGATTGCCATTACCGATCAAGGTGAAATTGCTGAAGTTCACAAGACTCTGGCAAAACAGACTCCAGCTGAAGGGGCTACTGACGCAATTGAACAGCCCGGTCCAGAAAAAACAGCGCCAGCACCGGTAGAAACCGCTGCTAAGGTTGAAGAGAAAAAAACTGCAGAGGCAGAACCGACAACTACGCCAGCCGCAACGAAGCCTAGTCCGATTGTAACTCCGGCTCCAAAACTCAAAGGTTACGTCTACAAACAATTTATGAATTTAACTGATCTAGAAACAATTGCACCGGAAATTACGGCCAAAATTGTCGAGCTAGGTGGCGAAAAAGCCGGCGAGGTAGAGTTGGGCTGGAAAAAACCAAATGGACGCTACTATCACTTCGTCATGCCTACAGGTAACCGAGAGATACTTATAGAATTTTTAAAAACTTATGGCGCACTTACTGAAGTTAAAGATCCCCACGTTCGCGTTATGCCCGAAGGGGAAGAGCGCTACATTTTATGGATTGAAGGCAGTTAAGATTTAAATGGTATTACGACGGATCAGTTTAAAAGCCGCAACAGGAACTCTCAGAAATAAACTTGTTTTCTGGTTTTTGATTTTTTCTCTTGTACCTGTTGGATTCGTGACCGGATTCTCCCTGCAAAAATCGCGTGCCGCCCTAGATAAAGAGCTTTATCAGCGAGTCCAGGGTAACACACGTGAAATTGAAGCAACCTTACGCGATATGGAAAAGCTAATAAACACAAGAGCCGAAAGATTGGCTAAAGATCGCGCCTTTGCTTTCTATGTCTCGACAAATCAAGAGGCTAATTTGAAAGCGACTTTGACGGATTGGCTGAACGGGGCGATTGCGACCCGCGTGTCGGTAATTGAATCTGACGGCCGCATGGCTGCTTCTGCCTTTAAAGATACAAGCGGAGAAGTTCGCGTCGAGGATTTTGGAAAAGATAAAAGCATTTTTATTTCTGATGTCGTTATCAAGCAACTCAAAGAGAAGGTAAGATTTAAACTGGCTGATTTGCAAAAGGGAAAGTTAGAATTTATCTCTTATTTTCCGGTTTCTAGCAGAGCTGATCGTACCATTGGGTTTTTAGAAGTCGTATTGAGTCTTGACAAAAATTTTCTCGATACCTTTAAAAATCGCATGGGCGTTGAAATGGCTCTTATGAGTGAAGATTTTAAAGTTGCAGCTGCAACTCACGATGATATTTTGCTTTATTCTCAGGACTTTTTTGCGAAGCTAAAGGGTGACTACCTCAATAAACTTTTTGATTTGAACATTCGTGGAGAACCCTTCGGGTTTTTAGTTTACCCTGCGTCATGGGGCGAGGCAAAAATTTTCGTGATTCTTGCGGCGTCAAAAGCGGAGGCGAACCGAACAATTCAAAATATCAAAACTGCCTTTTTAGGGGTTTTGATCGCCGTAGCTTTCTTAGTTGTGATATTGACCTGGATTGCCTCAAATGTTGTGGTTCGGCCACTGCGAGAACTTTATGAGGGCATTCGCCGCTTAAATGCAGGAGAGACAGGAGTTGAACTTCCGGTTCGTGGTGACAGTGAAATGACATATTTATCTGCGAGCTTTAATGAGATGACTGGAAAAATTAAAAAAGCCCAGGATGAATTAAAAAAGAAAATTCAGGAATTAGAAAAAGCGAATCTTGAAACGAAGAGTGCTCAAGTGCAATTGGTTCATTCTGCCAAAATGGCGAGCCTTGGTCAGCTAGTGGCTGGCGTGGCTCACGAATTGAATAATCCGATTGGATTCATTTACAGCAATATGGCTCAGCTCGACGAATATTCGCAAAAACTGATGAATATCATCGATGGTAAAGGAGAGAGGGACAAGGATTACGACTACATTCGCGATGACATGCCAAAACTGATTAGATCTTGCCAAGATGGCGCCCGGCGCACTCGTGATATTGTCGTAGGGCTGAGAAATTTTTCACGGCTTGAAGAAGCAGCTCTAAAAGAGGCTGACATCAATGAGTGTTTAGATGGTACGTTGAGGCTACTATCGGGAGAGATGAAGAATCGGATTGTCGTGAAAAAGGTCTATTCGAAATTACCTCCAACGATGTGTTACGCTAGTAACTTAAATCAAGTTTTTATGAATATACTTTCTAATGCCGCTCATGCAATTAAGGATGAGGGTGAGATTACGATAAAGACTTGGGTTAATAAGGAAGCTGGTGAGCAGTTTGTGTTTGTATCTATCAAAGATAGTGGTCAGGGGATGACAAAAGAAGTAAAAGATAAAATTTTTGAACCTTTCTTTTCAACGAAAGGTATTGGTCAGGGCACTGGCTTGGGGATGAGTATTTCCTATGGGATTATAAAAAAGCATGGCGGAGAAATCGAAATAAACTCCGAGCCGGGCGAGGGGGCTGAATTTATTGTTAAGCTACCTGTGGCTGGTCCAGATCAAAGACCTTAAATCCTTGGAGATTTCTTGCCGTCGTTCCCTAATGAGATTTCGAGAGTCTGCCGATAAGCACCTTGTATGGGTGCGAAAAGCCAAAAAAGGAATAATTTTGATAGGCGCGACAGTAATGTCGGTCTTTCACTTTTAATTTTGCTTTTAGGGATAGCCTCATTTTATTTTCTCTTTCAACCCTCTAAAAGCAAAAACTCTCCTACTCTTAAAACGGAGAAAAGCGACTCAGCAAGCATCAAAGAAGACCGCGCTGACCGTTATTATCGTGCTCTGTATTTGAAAAAACTTCGCCAGGAAATGCAAATTGACAACGACCGGGTCCGCAATGAAGCAAAAAAAGGGATCCACAATCAGAGTGCGAATAAAAAATTAGATACAAATAACTGGCCAGGAATTGAAGCGGAACAGGAGCAGGCAAGACGCTTTGAAAGGGAAGAAAAAAGTGCGCGCGATTTTGATGTAGTTACTCCTGAGGATCGAATTCAAAACGAAATCAAAAGGCAGCAAGATGAAGAATATATGAATGAGGAAATGAGCAGAGAATTTATCCGCCAATTACAAGAAAATGCCCGCAAAGACGGAATTGAAATTCGTATCGATAAAAATTTACGGGCTTACCCGAGTACCTCGCGTCCGCAGTAGCTGTTTGTCCGCGAAACTAAAATAATCACTTTTTCCAACAATGATGTGATCGACGAGCTCAATACCCATAACTCGCGATGTTTTTAGAATTCTTTGAGTGGCGACGACGTCATCGTGAGAGGGTTGCGAAGAAGTGAAGGGGTGGTTGTGCGAGAGGATAAATCCTGAGGCGCAGTTGAGAATTGCAAAACGGAAAATATCCCGCGGATGAAATAAGCAGGCGTCGCTGGTCCCGCGAAATATACAAGCATGGTTTATAACGGATTTGTCGCTTCCTAGGGCAACTACCCTTACTTCTTCGACAAGTGGATCAAAAAGCTGCCGCAGCATTTCACTAGCCTTTTGGCTCGATAGGATTGAGTGCATGCGGGTCTGCCTGCAATTTAGATGCAGAGTTCAGACAGACACATTGATGACTAGATAACCAGATTTCCGCGCTTCGGCGGCCAACTTGCTTGTACGTCGCATTATTAGGTACGATTAGACTTCATAACACGAGGAGCGTTCATGAAAACTATGCGAATTTTAGCTACTATTTTTTGTTCCATTTCATTACTTGGTTTCTTAACAGGTTGTGGGCCAAAAGCGTTCACTAAGGGTGACTACGACAAAAATGTTGAGTCTGAAAACACTCTTGACGACCAATGGTCAGAAACCGACATGCAAAAAATGGTTCAGAAGCTTGTGGGAAATCTGACAAACCATCGTTCAATCTCCGCTTCAAAGAGACCACCAGTGATCATGGTCACCAATTTACAAAATAAAACTAGTGAACATATCGACACGCAATCGGTAATGGATATGGTTCGCGTTGAACTAACCAATTCGGGGCGCGTAGCGTTTGTCGATAAGGAAGCTCGTGAAGATGTTGCGGCTGAGTACGAGTACCAGGAGGGAAACATGGACTCAGCGTCTAAAAAAACAAAAGGTGGACAAACTGGAGCAGATTTTATTTTAAATGGCCGACTTGATTCTATCACAAAAGAAGTAGGAAGTGACAAGACAGTCTATTACAAGGTTACTTTGAACTTAACAAATTTGAAAACCAACCTAGTAGAATGGACTGGACAAGATCAGTTACGTAAGCTTTTCAAAAAGAAAAGAATTGGTTTTTGATTTTAAGCGAATGAATAAGTGAATTGCTTAAAAATCCTCCTCTGTTTTGTCGCGCTAGCTACGTCGGTTGGCTGCGCGACTCATCAAATGAAAGTCAGCGTTGCGCGAGCTAATCTCGTCAACGGTAACTACGAATCTGCTGTAAAGTCTCTTGAGCCATTGGCAAAGACCGAAGACAAAGATCAGTTAGTTTATCTCTTCGAATACGGAACGGCCTTACAACTTGCGGGAGATTATAAGAAGAGTAATGAGGTATTTCAAAGGGCTGATAAACTCTCCACAATAAACGACTATCACAGTATTTCAAGAATTACTGGGTCGCTTTTATTCAATGAAGGGATGGTTCAGTATAAAGGCGAGCACTACGAGAAAGTGCTAATTAACGCATTTTCAGCCATAAATTATTTGATGTTGGACGAGTTGGATGAGGCAAATGTCGAAGCCCGGAGGCTCAACGAAAAGCTTCAGAAATATAAGAACGATGCTCAATTACCATATACGCAGAGTCCTTTGGCTCGCTATCTGTCGGCGATGATTTGGGAAAGCAACGGAAAATTTGATGATGCTTACATCGACTATGAAGAGACCTACAAATTAAACCCCAATATTCCTTTGCTAAGGGAGGATTTAATTCGTTTGGCAAAAAAAGCTAAACGGCAGGAGGCGCTAAAGAAATGGGAAAGAGAATTTCCCGAAGTTACTTGGCGAAAAGAATGGGATGAGAAAAATTACGGTGAGATTGTTCTAGTCTACCAGCAGGGGTGGGGGCCTGTGAAACGTCCTAATCCGCAAAACTTCTCTTTTCCCATGCTGTTCAGCTCCTTTTCTGATACCAAACACGCGAATTTAATCGTCGATAACTTTCCTCCGTCGCCCACTTCGGAAATATATAATATTAGCGAAGTGACGATTAAAACTTTTAATGACCAAATAGGTGAGTTAATTGCAAAACGTATGGGAGCTCACGTTGTAAAAGCGGTGGCAGCCGATCAAATTCGTCAGCGCAATGAAGGCTTAGGAAATTTGGCCTATCTTGTTATGCGCGTTGCTGATCAGGCGGATACTCGACATTGGTCGACACTCCCCGAGTCGTTTCAAATCGCGCGCATTCGAGTTCCTGCGGGCACCTATAATGTTACCACTCAAGGACTTACTCAGACGAATCAACCAAGCGGAGAGTTTTTACCGCAAACGCGGGTGGTTGTTAGGCCACGTAAATTTAGTTTCGTAAATTGGCGATCTGTAAAGTAACACTCGAGACATTTTGCTTCGGTTTTTACAAGAATTATTTTTTTCCTAAGACAAATTCCGCAACTGCCATCACATTTACTGAGTCTTGTACGGTGGCTATGTTTCCAACTTTGGCGTCAAAAGCTTTGTTGTATTTAAATTTTAAACCAAATAGGAAATTAGACCCTACTTGAAAATCAATTCCGGCGCCAAGATATAATGCCATGGCGCTGCTGTCGAGGTTAGGTGTTAGCGTAAAATTATTGGATAGCATTCCCGCCCCTCCAGAAACATAGTGCGCAACCGTTCCATCGCCTCCAGTGTAGTAGTCAACACCAACCGAGAGGTCTGTATGTTTGATATTTATATTTTTATGATCGCTACTGAGATACATGACGTTGAAAACGATATCGTTGAGAATCTGATATCCAAAAATTCCACCAACACCCAACGAGTTTTGGCCGCCGGATCCGACATCGCCGAGGAGGGAGACGTTACCGCCCATTAATCCGAAGCGCACATCACCTTCGTCTATCGCAAAAGAGTTTATTGAAGCAACAAAAACCAAAAGACTCAAAAGTGAGCGCATAAATCCTCCTTAAAAATCTTTTGTTAAACTAACAATAGTTTACTTCTAAGAATAGTCCTGAAGCGCTTAGTTGTTAATCATGGCAGATCTAATAGTCGATATGGGGGCGCTACCATAACTTAAAAATTTTTCGTGGAATTCACGCAAATTAAAATTGTTGTTTTTTGCCTTCAGGTCCTCACGTAACCTATAGATTTCAGAAAATCCAAAAAAATATGTTGCGAGCTGACCCTGATAAACCTTTGCCCGATTCCATTTGCCCTCGGCTTCTTGTTTTTCTTGAAAAGCATCTTCCATCATTAGCCTTAGGGCTTCTTCTTTTGATAAATTCTGCGTATGAACTCCGTAATCAATTAGAGTATTGGTGATTACCCGTAGAAACCACTTCCAATACATCAAGGAAAGTTCAGGCGTATCCCTGCCATAACCGGCTTCGAGCATCATTCTTTCAGCATAAACCGCCCAACCTTCAATGGTTGCCCCGTTACCGAAAATCGCTTTTATGACGCTTGGAGATTGGTTGTTGTAAATTAACTGAACGTAATGGCCAGGCACCGCCTCGTGGATGTTTAGAATCTGAAGTGTATAGTCATTGTATTCACGTAAAAAACTTTCTTGTTCTTCTTTTGAGAGTTTTGTTGGTGGGGTAACATTGTAGTAAGTTTCACGATAAGGCTCGAAAACCCCAGGGCTATCTATACTCATACCGGTAGCATCCTGCTGATATTCGGGAGTCTCTCGAACTTTGAGTGGTTTACTAGGATCCATTGTTATTAATTTGTGATGGTTTACGAACTTCTCGAGATTGGGGATCTGCTTTTTTATTTCTTCGACAAATTTTTCGGCCGGCGTATGTTGGAGGGAAACTTTTTCGATAACTTTGCGGACGACATCAATGTCTCTGTCTGGACTTTTCTTATCTGGAAAATATTTTGACCAAAGCGCTTTTGCAATCGTAGTTATCGTTTTTAGAGTTTCTTTTTTTTGTCTAAGAGCAGATTCATAAAGTTCTTTCGGCGTCGTAGTGCTTACCATGTTAAAAGCAAATTTCTCGTTGTAAAGTTTTTCGCCAATACGAAAACTACGAAAACCACCAACAGGTTCGGGATTTTTGAGAAGGCCTTCTTCCCATGCCAGGTAATCCAAGACAGCATCTCGCGCCGGTTGGTTATTTGCACGCTTCAAAACTTCTGCGTCAAAGAACTTAATGAGTCCTTTAGTCTGTTGGATAGAAAGTTCGAGATGCTCTTTTGTCGGGTGATGGATATTTTCTTTAGCAGCCTGATAGTAGGCCGGAACGAAGGTCAATTTTCTTTTTAGGATTTTTGATTTTTGTTCTTCGCTCAGGTCGCGGTTAGATACTATGGAATCGAAGCTGGCAGCGACATTATATTCAGAAGGATCCCACTCGTAAGATTTAAAGATCTCTAGTTCCCATTGGCTTTCTTTTAGGAAGTTTTGGATGAGGGAATTATCTATTTCGTCCTCAACCACCCGCCTATTCTCATGCTTTTTAATAAACGCTAAAAATGAGTCTTTCCATTTCTTGTCTTTAATTGTGAGGAATTCGTCGTATTCGTGTCTACCAACTGCAGAGCCGAAGGAAGGATCAAAACTCCAAAGTTCCTCCAAGAACGCCATCGACTGCGCATGGTTTTGGAGCTGTCCTTTGTTAGGTACATTGTGTTGAGTGCATGCAGAAACTATGAATATAAATGATAAAATCAGACTTCTTATCAGCATTAACAAAAAACCCCTGATAGTTTTCTACCAAGGGTCTCCAAAGTTTAGAGTTACTTTATAATAGGGCTTAGTTATTTAAGCTCTTATTTGAACTTGGAAGGCTTGGAGTATCGTCCTCTCTCAAGCTATCGTTATTCATTTCAGCAGCTGTTTTTTCGGCAGCACTTGCTACGCGGTTTTCAAGAGTTTGTTTGATATCTTCGAAAGCCGGTTTTGCCTCAGCTACTGGTTCTTTGTAGGGCGTAGTTTTTGTCATGTACTCTTTAGGGAACGCCCCGAGTTTCGCCAAGAAATTAGAGATGCTGCCGTTGCCATGCTGAATAATTTCGCGAAGAGTGAAAAGAGGCGCATAGTGAGAAGCTTTCTTTTCAGATTCGAAAATAATTTGAGTTAACGTCGCCGCAGTAATGTCATTTTTAGATTTATTATCAATAACCATAACTTCTTCGTTGTTACGAATCATTTTGGCGATATCATCCAAAGTTACATAACAGCTTTGCTGAGTGTCGTAGAGTTTACGGTTTTGGTAACGTTTAATAATTTTCGTTTTTCCGCTTACCTTTGCACTCGTTGGTACTGAGGTACTAGGTTGATTTTGCACTGGATTTCCCCCCATATGGAATCTCCCTTTTTAAAAGGCTTTTCAGCCCTTTGTATCTATTTCGCCTGGACAATAACTATGATCGGCACAGCCTGTCAAGTGGTGAAAACCTGGTGGATTATATTTGCAAATATTATAGACACATTTTGTTAACATATTAAAATGTATGACTCTTCTTGAAACTAAGACGGTTAAGAGTGCCAAAGTTTCAAATAAAGTTTTTAAGATTGTTAGCCGATAGTCTGGGTAACTGCGAGGAGCAAATGCTCAAGCCGGTGCCTACTCAAATACGGACCTTTGAAATTATTGCATCATTAGCACTCTGCGTTTTTTTTGTTAAATTTGCCCTAGGCGTCATTTGGATCGAGGTTATGGACTACCGGGTGAGTCGCGCTAAGGCAGGGTTGGCGATTTTAGCCGAACAAATGGCCTTGTCAAAGTCGAAAGAAGTGGGACGTTCGATCGCCTCGGTGGGCGAAAACTTTCTTCCTAACGAAGGTACCATCGGGAATGATCCGTGGGGAAACCCTTACGCTTTCAAGTATTTTCGCAATGAAACTGGCGATCTCGTAGTTCTAGCTTTAGTTTCAGGAGGAAAAAATTCTCTAATTGAAACTAGATTTACAGACCTCAACTTAAGTCAATTCAATGGTGGTAATTATATTTTCAATGGCGACGACTTTGGTTTCATTAAAAAGATTGATAATTATGATAAGTAGCGATTGACCTAAGTCTCCAGAAATCCAACTAAAAATTTAAGATCTAGAAATTTTACACCGATAAATAGTTAGACAGTTGATTTTGATTTAGCTGTTTGAAAGCGGGTCTTATGAAATTCTGCCTTCATGGCCTTGTCACAATTTCGATGATTGGGCTCGGGGCATGTAGTACTCTGGAAGGCATTACCTCTGACAATGGTGGCCGAGTGTCAGTTGCAAAACCTTCCCCCACCCTTGAATTTAGTAATTCAGACTCAGATCCAATGGCGAGACGCACGCAAGCTGACTACCATTTTGCGATGGGCGAAACTTATGCCAATGAAGGTCAGAGTGAAAAAGCAATTGAGGAGTTTCGTCATACGCTAGTTTATGATCCTGATTCAGCAATGGTACGTTTCCGCTTGGCAAAAGAATATGTGCGTGTGGGTTTGATTGCAGAAGCGATAGAGAATGCCGAACAAGCAGTAAAATTAGATCCGAAAACTCTTGATACGCGCTTCTTGTTGGGTGCGATGTATTCCTCAATGAAAATGTACGACAAAGCTCGTGCTCAATATGAAGAAGCAAAAAATATCGAACCGGAAAACGCGGATGCGCAACTCTATATTGGCGCCTTACTCGCAGAGGAAGGTAAATACGACGAGGCCGTAAAATATTTCGAAGGCTTAACCAGAAATAAAAAATTCTCGAACACATATTTAGCATGGTATTACGTTGGTAGAATCCGTGCTCAACAGGGCACGCCTAAATCTACTGAGCAAGCTGAAAAAGCATTCGATAAAGCGTTGTCAGCAAAGCCTGACTTCTCTGACGCCGTATTGGCACTTGCCGCGGTTTATCAAGGCAAAAGCAACCCTAAAAAAGCAATTGATGTGCTTGCTTCCTTTCAAGACCGTCACGGACCAAATGCTCATGTTGCGGAAGTTCTTGCCCCTCTCTATATGGACCAGGAAAAATTTGACCAAGCCTACCAGCAATTTGAAATTGCAGCTGAGTCCGACCCAGATGACTTAAATGTTTTATTAAAAATGGCTCATATTCTTTTTACTCAGAAAAAATATGATGCGGCAATTGATCAGCTTGAAAAACTGCTAGCGCGTGTACCAGACTCTGACAAAGTAAGATACTTTTTGGCGGCGGTATATATGGAAAAAGGAAACTATGACTTAGCCATTAAGAATTTTGAGCAGGTATTACCAACTAGCCAATTGTACCTTCAGGCCGTAGTCTTACAGGCACATAGTTATCGCGCGACCGATAAAAAGGACAAAGCGCTTTTAGTGCTAAAAGAAGCTTTAAAGATTCGCAAAGATCTTCCTCAATTCTATAGCTCACTTTCGGCATTGTTGAGTGAAAACAAGGACTATGATCAAGCAATGCATGTGATTCGAGAGGGTGTGGAGCGTTTTCCAAACAATACAGATCTTCGATTTTTACTGGGAACTCTTTATGACAAAGTCGGAAAAATTGAACAGACTATTGAAGAAATGAATAAAGTCTTAGAAGTAAATCCAGACCATGCACAAGCCTTGAATTACGTGGCCTATACATATGCGGATCAAAATAAACTCCTTGATCAGGCAGAAGCCATGGCAAGGCGAGCGAGTGAAATTGAACCTGAGGATGGATATATTTTAGATACTTTGGGGTGGACACTGTACAAGCAAGGTCGAACGATCGAAGCTATCAAAACTTTGGAGGCGGCGTTTAAATTAAAAAATGATGAAAGTGTGATAGCTGAGCATTTAGGAGATGCCTATTACAAGAATCAAATGACAAGTAAGGCTAGGGCTATGTATAAAAAAGCTCTGGAGCTTGAGAAAAATGAACAGCAAGTTACGAAAATCAAATCCAAGCTTATGGCCTTGGAGTCGCAGACATCCAAAGAACGTTTACCGGCTTCGAAAAAATCTAAATAGTTCACTCTCCTTTTTGCTAATATCATCGTTTTTTTTAGTGGCGTGTCCATCGGCACCAAAGGCGCCATTTGACTATCGCCATGTTCAGGCTGGTAAATGGCGAGCAAAAGTCGAAATTGATATAAAAGGAAAAAGTAAGGATCATACCTTAACAATCAATTTTAAATCCATTAAGGCGGAAAAAAAAGTACGTGCTGACATAAGTGCAATTTTGGGAATTCATTTGGCGAGCGTGGTTGTCGACGGGAATTCATATCAAGCTCTCTTGATAAAAAAGAAAATTTATAGAGAGGGAAGAGGAAACCATCAGTTAATTCCCAAAGAAGTTTTTGGTGTCGCCATAGATCTCAGAATTTTGCCGGCAGTTTTATATGATGAGTCCATCAACGCGGTTGGCTGGGTATGTCACTCCGACGGAAAGGGCTTTTTGCAAGATTGTGACAATGCAACCGAACGAACCCGATTAGAAGTCACGGGGCGTGACGGAGTGAATAAGAGCGTGAAGCTTTTGGGTGATGGCTATTCAATAAATTTCAAATTTGATAATTTTTCTCCTGACGAGAGATTCACAGAAAAAACGTTTAACTTACCCATTCCCAAAGGATTCAAACGGATATAGGGAGTTTCTAGGCTTTACTGGACGAAAGTTTGAAGCTCTTGAGTCAATTTGAGACATAACTTTTACTGGCTCGATTATTTTAAGAATAAAACGAGTCTGGGCGCGATTTGCGGAAAGATCGCCAAACAGGCATAATAATATAGAGGTCCTTTACATCCAAGGAGAGGGAGCATGGCCGATTCAAGAATAAGTCTTCAGGGTCTACTTAAAGATTGGAATGACCGAGAAAAGTTTCGTGATCTCAGTTGGAGCGGCAGTTTTGACGAATACCTCAATATTGTAAAAAACAATCCAAAGGTCACTCGCAATGCCTTTCAACGCATGTACGACATGATCATGGAAAAAGGCAAAACCGATTATATCGACACAAAAAAACAGGTGATTCGATATCATTTCTTTAATGACGATGAAAATAATGGAAAAGATGCTGTGTTTGGTTTGGATGTACCGATTATGAAGCTCATGAACGTCTTACGTTCTGCTGCCTTAGGATATGGGACTGAGAAACGGGTGATTCTTCTTCATGGGCCAGTGGGAAGCGCGAAGTCGACAATTTGTCGGTTACTAAAACAAGGTGTAGAAAAATATTCGAAAACCGACAATGGGGCGCTTTATACTTTCGACTGGGTCGATACCAATGGAGAAAATGAGTGGTTATTTGGAAAAAGCAATCGCATTTTTGCCAGCCCCATGCATGAGGAACCCCTCCTTTTGGTTCCACACGAGCTTAGGCCTAAATTTTTAGAAGAACTAAATCGCGGTTACAAAGGTGATTTTAGGATTGCACTTGAAGGTGAATTATCTCCTCCAAGCCGATATATTTTTACTCAGCTTATGAATCGTTACGAAGGTGATTTAACAAAAGTTCTGAGTCACGTGAGAGTAAGAAGACTAATTCTTAGCGAAGCTGATCGTATTGGTATTGGAACATTTCAACCTAAAGACGAAAAGAACCAAGACAGTACGGAATTAACTGGTGATATCAATTATCGAAAAATTGCCGAATATGGAAGTGACTCTGACCCTCGGGCTTTCAATTTTGATGGGGAGTTCAATGTTGCAAATCGTGGTATGATTGAATTTGTTGAGGTTCTAAAGCTTGATGTGGCTTTCTTATACGATTTATTGGGGGCATCGCAGGAACATCGTGTAAAGCCAAAAAAATTCGCACAAACTCATATCGACGAAGTAATTATTGGTCACACAAATGAGCCCGAGTATCGTAAGCTTCAGGATAATGAATTTATGGAAGCGCTTCGCGATCGTACTGTGAAAATCGACATTCCTTATATTACGAAATGGCACGATGAGATTCAGATTTATAAAAAGGACTTCAACTCGAGAAAAATGCGCGGAATTAGTATTGCCCCCCACACCATTGAAATGGCGGCGATGTGGGCGGTGCTCACAAGACTTGAAAAGCCAAAGAAAGCGAATTTAACACGAATCCAAAAATTAAAACTTTATAATGGAAAGACCCTTCCGAACTTTACAGAAGACAATGTAAAAGAGTTAAGGAAGGAAGCAAAACGCGAAGGGCTTGAAGGAATTTCGCCAAGGTATATTCAGGACAAATTGAGTAACTCGATTGTGTTTGCTCAACAAATGAATAAGGGCTCAGTGAATCCATTTATGGTTCTCAATGAGCTTGATGCGGGTTTGAAAAACCATAGCTTAATTTCAAACGATGAAATTAAAAATGAATTTAAAGAGCTTCTCGCGGTTGTGAAACAGGAATATGAGGATATTATCAAAGCCGAAGTGCAGAGAGCCATCAGCGCCGACGAAGGAGCGCTTGCCCGACTTTGTGGTAATTATATAGATAATGTGAAGGCTTACACGCAAAGGGAGAAAGTTCGAAATCAATTTACTGGCCAAGATGAGGAGCCAAATGAACGACTCATGAGATCGATTGAAGAGAAAATCGATATTCCAGAGTCGAGAAAAGATGACTTTCGTAGAGAAATTATGGGGCACATTGGTCACTTAGCGCTCGACGGGAAACGCTTTGATTACCGTACCAATGAGAGATTACATAAAGCGTTTGAATTGAAACTTTTTGAGGATCAAAAAGACTCTATTAAATTGAATTCGCTTGTTTCGAGTGTGGTGGACAAAGATACCCAAGAGAAAATCGATATTGTGAAGTCACGTCTGATCAAAGATTTCGGTTATGACGAGGTTTCCGCGAACGATGTTCTGCAATACGTTGCCAGTATTTTTGCTCGAGGGGATGTAAAGAATAAGTAAAAAAAATGAGTATAAGAGAAGACCATAACAGGTTTAAGCAAATCGTGCGTGGGAAGATCAAAGAGAACTTCAAGAAATATATTACCCATGGCGAAATGATCGGTCGTCAGGAAAAGGATTTCGTAAAAATTCCAATCCCGCAGATCGATATTCCTCGTTTTAAATACGGTCCCAAACAGAGTGGTGGAGTAGGCCAAGGCCAAGGTGGTCCTGGCGATGCGGTCGATGGTGAGCAGGGGCCGGGCGGAGGGCAAGCGGGAGACACGCCCGGCGAACATGTGCTTGAAATTGATGTTCAACTTGAAGAGTTAGCAGACATTCTTGGAGAAGAGTTAAAGCTTCCACGCATACAGCCAAAAGGAAACAAGCAACTTGATATTACCCGGATTAAGTACTCGGGGCTCTCTCCAGTTGGTCCGGAAGGTTTAAGGCACTTTAAAGCAAGTTATAAAGAGGCACTAAAGAGAAGCATTGCTTCGGGAACCTATAATCCAGAGGATCCAATCATCGTGCCCATTCGTAGAGATTTTCGCTATCGAAGTTATAAAAATGTAGTGAAGCCTGAGTCTAGCGCGGTTGTCATTTACATGATGGACGTTTCTGGCTCAATGGGCGATGAGCAGAAAGAAATAGTGCGCTTAGAAAGTTTTTGGATAAATGCTTGGTTAAAGCGCCATTATAAAGGACTAGAGACGCGGTTTATTATTCACGACGCATCGGCAAAAGAGGTAGATGAGAAAACATTTTTTAGCACGAGCGAATCTGGCGGGACTTTAATTAGCTCCGCATATAGACTCTGTCAGAAAATTATTGATGAAGAGTATCCGTTGGATCGGTGGAACATTTACCCCTTTCATTTCAGTGACGGCGACAACTGGAGCGGAGAAGATACAAGACTCTGTTTAAACTTGATGAAAGAATTTTTCTTTCCCAGAGTGAATATGTTTGGTTACGGACAGGTCGAAAGTAAATACGGGTCTGGACAATTTTTAAAAGACTTAGAGCGAGAGTTTCCAAATAGCGAGTTGCTTGTTACGAGCCGCATTCCGAGCCGAGAAAAAATAGTCGATTCGATCAAAGATTTTCTGGGAAAGGGAAAGTAGGTAAACCCATGGGAGCGTTGCCGCCTGAGTTAGAAAAAGAACGTGCCCGAATCGAAAGGATAGCGGCTAGCTATGGTCTTGACTTCTTTGAGACGGTTTTCGAAGTAATTACCTATGATCAAATGAATCAGTTCGCGGCTCGTGGCGGCTTTCCGGTGCGCTATCCTCACTGGCGCTTTGGTATGGAATACGAGCAATTGAGTAAAGGTTACGAATACGGACTGTCGAAGATTTATGAGATGGTGATTAATACTGATCCTTGTTACGCGTATTTAATGGAAGGGAATTTATTTGTCGACCAGAAGCTTGTCATGGCCCATGTTTTTGGACATTGCGATTTTTTTAAAAATAATCAGTGGTTTTCAAAAACCAACCGTAAAATGATGGATGTCATGGCCAATAATGCGACAAAGATTCGTCGTTTTATTGACCGTTACGGAATTGAGGAAGTGGAAAACTTTGTCGATTTGTGTTTGAGCCTGGAAAATCTAATTGATCGTTACAGCCCTTATATACCGAGCAAGAATGTTGAGACAAGTGAGGATGCGGTTATTTCAGGACAGAAATTTAAAGTTGATCGGGATTATATGGATGAATACGTCAACCCGCCGCAATTTATTAAGGAGCAAGAACAGAGAGAAATAAGTAGACGCCAACAGATGGCTAAATTTCCCTCACGTCCTGAGCGAGATATACTTTTATTTTTGATTTACAACGCCCCATTGAAAAACTGGCAGCAGGAAATTATGTCCATTATTCGCGATGAGGCATATTACTTCGCTCCCCAAGGCATGACAAAAATCATGAATGAGGGTTGGGCTAGCTATTGGCATTCTAAGATTATGACTACGGATGTAGTAACGAGTGCGGAGATAGTTGATTATGCCGATCATCACAGTGGAACGATGGCAATGTCACCGACGGGTTTTAATCCTTATAAAGTAGGAATAGAACTTTTTCGTGATATTGAAGAGCGTTGGAATAAGGGCCAGTTCGGGAAAGAATGGAACGAGTGTGAAGATATTAAGGTTAAGAAAAATTGGGATAAAAAACTTGGTTTAGGCCGAGAGAAAATATTTGAAGTGCGCCGAAATTATAATGATGTTACCTTCATCGACGAATTCTTAACCGAAGATTTCTGCATAAAGAATAAAATGTTCGTTTACAAACATAACCAACGCACCGGACATTTTGAAATTGAAACTCGAAACTTCGGTGCTATAAAAAAGCAGTTATTGTTTCACCTCACAAATTTTGGTCAGCCGATAATTCAAATTGAAGACGCAAATTTTGAAAACCGCGGTGAACTATTGTTACATCATCTGCACGAAGGTGTGGATATGCAGCCAAACTATATGAACGACACCATGAAGAATATATTCACTATCTGGGGGCGTCCTGTTAATCTTGTAACGGTTATGGATGGTGAACGTCGAATTTATACCTTCAATGGGAAAGAATTAAAAGAGGCGCCAATTTCGGAACTCCCGAAAAGCAACTAATTAATTTTAACTACTTTATTTTTTTAGACAGCTTTCAACCGCATCAAGGAAGTGAAAAATATCTAGGGGCTTTTTCAAAATGCTCCGCGCGCCAATTTTCGCTTTCTTCCCTTCGGCATCAGCATTAGCGGTCACCAATAAAATAGGGATCTCGGCAAAGCGCGGATTTTTTGATTGCTCATCTTTAAAGGTGGGCGCATCCATTTCTGGCATGGAATAATCCATTACAATGAGGTCGGGAAGACGGTTGGTCCGAAGTAAACAGTCGAGAGCCTCGCGCCCGTTTCCAGCGATTTCAACCTCGTAACCTTCCGTAGTCAGAAGTTCCTCGAGTGTCACTAGAATGTCTCGGTCATCTTCGACTATTAAGATTTTCTTTATCATTCGACTTTCTCCGCGTGTTCGGAATTTCGAGGTAGAGAAACCGAAAACAATGTACCCCTGCCAATTTCACTTTCAACCCTTATTTCACCACGGTGCCCATCAATAATTTGCTTTGCCAAAAACAACCCTAAACCAAGACCAGAAATGCTATCAGAGTCTGTGACTCGTTCAAAACGCTGAAAAATAATATGTTGTTTTTCCTTTGGGATGCCTGGCCCTTCATCTCTTATAGAAAAATATACTGTTTCTCCATGGGCCTTCGTCTTAATAGTTACTGGTTTTCCTGGCGCGTATTTTATCGAATTTATTACCAGGTTTACAATCACCTGATCTAATCGAGTACGATCCCAGTGGCCGACAATGTCAGGAGTAAGTTCAAGTCTGAGGTTAATCTTGGCTTCATGGATTTGATGCCGCAAACGTTCCACTACTTCAGAAACAAGTTCAGATAGGTCAAAGTCTTCGTAATGAAATTTCAATTTTCCAGACCGAGCTCGGGTTACATCAAGAAGTTCTTCAACCAGTCCTTCGAGTCGGCGTGATTGACGACTGGTAATTTCAAGAGATGTAGCGAGTTTCTCGGCCGTAGGAGTTTTATTTTTCTCGACGTTTATAGATCTTTGTAGCATTTGGAGTTGTAGTTTTAGGGAGGTAATTGGCGTTTTTAACTCATGGGATGCAATTGAAATGAACTCGTCGCGCGAAAAAATAGCTTCCGCCAGATCAATCTCATTTTTCTTCTGAATATCAATGTCGGTACAGGTTCCAAACCACCGAACGACTTGGCCCTGCTCGTTTTTAACTGGAAGCGCACGACTTAGGAACCAACTATATCCACCCATTTTATTTTTAAATCGATATTCAGCTTGATAGGGTTGTCCAGTCTCTACAGCTCTTGACCACATTGAGCGAAAGCGATTTAGGTCGTCGGGGTGAAAAATCTGTTCGCGCGTATCGTCAATATCAATATTTCGATCGAATCCCGTAAACTCATACCAACGCGCGTTGGCGTAATCTATTCGACCGATGGCATTTGCAGTCCAAACAATTTGTGGCATCGAATCGGCTAATTGGCGAAACTTTTCTTCGCTTTCACGTAGGTCGGTGACATCTTGTAAAGCTCCCAAGATAAATTGTTCACGGTCAATTTCGATCAAGCTCATGTTGCTAGAGACAGTGCGTGGTTGCCCAGATTTTGTACGAATACGTACTTCATACCCTTGAACGTTAAGGGTTCGGCTGAATTCCTGGTGTAGGCGCTGATGGTCCTCAAAATTTTGGTACCAACCGAATTCTGCACCAGTTTTGCCTATGACTTCTGCTTTAGAATAACCAAATTGTTTTACCCAAGAGGCATTGACGTCAATAAATTTGTAATCTGAAGCTCTTATTAAAGCGAAGGCAGTTGGCGAGCGTTCAAAAATACTTTCAAAGCGTAGGCGAGTCTTTTCTTTCTCTGCATTCAAGGCATTTAAATTTTTAGCTTGAAAACCGATGATGAAGCAAAACAGAACCGTGAACGTAACTACAAGAACCGCAACTCCCAAGTAAACATCGAGATAGCCAAGACGTTGTCCTTCCAGGCGCAACCAACCGAGGACAACCGGTAACACAACTACCGGTGGTAAAAAACGGCGCGCCATCACTCCCCCGATTCCGGGGCTCAAAAATATAGAAAATGGACCGTTTGAGGGACGTGCACAAATAATTCCGATTGAAATTGCACCCAAGATTATCGAGCTTGGTAGTGCAATACGGATATAAGGGCCAAAAGTATAAAAAGAAGTAACACCGTAAGCATAGCCAACGATTGCAAGAAATGAAAGCAACAACACTGGAATTAAAAAAAACGAAGCGATATAGTAATTTTTCTTTGTGAATTTAAAATCAATCAACAATAGTGCACCACCAACAAGCGAGAGACAAAGCGCAGCAATCGGGGACATGCGTCCGGGATACATAAGGCTTTCTTCGTTGATCACATCGGAAACTAAAATTTGATCGATCCCAAAATCAATTTTAAAAAAATACTGAAACAAGGTTAATGTTCCAATGAGTGCGACGATTGCAGAAAAAAAATATCCTGTGCGACTAGGTCCCTTGCGTAGACACCAAAGTGAGATACTGCTCAACAGTAGTGAGAAAGCGGTGTTAGCTTTAATGAGCAAAAAAGGTGGAAGTTTCGTAGGATCGGTGAACCAATACAACAACAGCAATGTCGTCGCGGCAAATGCAAAAACACAAATTGAGCGTGTTACTGTCCCAGCAACTTTCTCGATCATTGGCAAAGTGCTATCACATTAAATTCACTGGAGAAACTAGGCCCTGCATTTTTATAATTATTTTAGTCTAGAAGCCTAAGAAGACGTTAAACTTTAGAGTACGGCGTAGAATCGTGACCTAGTCAGGAAAACTATGTAAATTTTCTTGACGAAATTCATCGATAATTTGACTGGCATGCCTGCAACAAGTAAATCTGAGGAGATTTTATCATGAATATTCAAGATGTCAGAGTCATAAAAACCGCAATGTACCATAGAGGTTTCTTTTTATAAAAAGCCTATTTCCTGATGATCATTGTGTCTAGGATGTCCCAACACCTTCCAAATTGATTTTGGATTTCTTCGTCATAGATCTTTGATTGAAATGTCAGATTAGAGTCTTTGAATCTGAAGGCGAATGAACATGCAAAGCCAATGACTTTTATTGGTTGGCAATCAGATCCTAGTTTTGATTTATTCAAAAAATGAACGTCGACGGATACGGGCAAGCCATAGTCTTTGAATTCTGACCATCTTAATTTACTTAAAGCCTCAATAGACTGGCAGCTACTCAGATTATCGGATGTCTGTAATTCTTGGTAGTAGGGCGAAGCTTGAGCAACTCCTGTATAGTAGGAATTGTCTAAATCCCAATAAAGAGTTTTACACATAAAGCGACCTCGGAATAATCCAAAGTCGGTTACATCCATATTTTTTGTGTAATCAATTTGGCCGTACCTGCAATCAGTTCCGGATGCAAAAGTCGGTAAGCTAAAAAATGAAACCAAAAGAACTCCAAAAAGAATCTTCATGAATACCCCCTAATGCCTCTTATTTAGTTGAATTTTATCAATATTAAAAATATATAGTTTTAATAAAAATAATTCTTTTAAGGAATATATGGAACTAAATCATTTGAAATACTTTTATTCAGTCGTACGGAACGGGGGCTTTACTAAAGCGGCAGCCGCACTCAGCATCAATCAGCCAGGAGTCAGTAAGGCAGTAAGCCAACTCGAAGAGACGTTAGGGGTAAAACTACTTGAGAGACATAAAAGAAAGGTCTTTCTCACAAAAGTGGGCCAAGAAATTTTTAGCAAGTGTGAGCGTATTTTTCGGGATTGTGCTGAAATAAAAACAATTGCTGATGGAGAAAAAACGACCTGCAAGGGGCCTCTTGCATTTTGCGCTTCTGAACCCGTTGCATCCCACATTGTTCCGGAGATAAATGAAAAAATGATTGAAGCCTTTCCCAATGTCATTCCAGCTACCTTTTGTGGAACATCTTCTCACCTGTTTGAGAAAATAGGATGTGGTGAATTCGAGTTCGGACTTTTTTTTCACATTCCCGGCCTTAGCCACGATCTTGAGATGAAGAAGATTGGAGTACTTCCATATGATTTGGTGATTTCAGCGAAGAAATTTAACGATAAAAAAATTAGGTCGACATTTATTGGATCCAGGGAGGTTGATGATACAAAGACCAGGAGATTTCCGACAGTTGAACGAATGAAAAAAGATGATCCCGATGTTCAAATTAGGATTTCGTCGAATAGCCTAACAGCCCACAAGAACATGGTTTTAAAGGGGTTAGGCGTATCGATTCTTCCAAGATTTCTCGTGGCCCAAGAAATTAAGACGGGGCTCTTAAAACGATTATATAACAATGAACGCTTTGAATTCTCTCTGAAACTAGTTTTGCGAAAAAATAAAAGTCTTTCGAGAAACGCAAGGGTTTGGATTGATTATCTTAATGCTTGGATGAAATCCACTCAGGACTAACACTAAAAAGTGCCCGCAATTTGGTCTTGTTCGTCTTAGTGCTACTTGATCACGCTAATAACGGACTTAAAGTATTCGGGCATTTCAGGTCTTGGATACCACGTAAGCGCGAGATGATCTTCCATCACAGCACCATTGTTTAGCTGTATGAGTGCTCCTGAGTCAAAATGGGGTTTGGCGATTTCCTGTGTAAGAGTGCCAAACCCAACTCCCCTAGAAAATAGCTTGATGATGCTTTCATTATTGTTTGCAAAAAGCCTTGGCCTCTTTACTTTGGAAATCAAATCAAATTTTTTAAGATAATTGAGAGTTGTTTGATCGCTTTCATCGAAGTCAATGATCCTTTCACTTTCCAAGATGTCGACCAATCGTCGCCCCTTCCAACCGGGGGATGCGACAAGGACGTACTTGTCAGATTTTAGTTGTTTACTGTCCATTTCATTTGGCACTTGCTCAGGAGAGACAATCGCTAACGCCGCTTTTCCTGAGCGAACAAGACTTAAACGATCCTCGGTGTCGCTCATGATGAAGTTCAAATAGAGATTGGACCAGTCTTCATATAGCTTAGAACATAGATCGACAATTCTTGCCGTCATTACACTAGTGGGTCCAACAATCGATATGTAAACTGGTTTATCATGACCCGCGCCATTGATCTGGCTCAGAGCTTGTCCTGCAAGATCCTCAGTCCCCCTGCAGTATCGAAGCAAAGCCTCTCCTTCTTGAGTAACCTTCATTCCCTTCCTGCTACGAAGAAAAAGAGTAGTTCCAAGTTCAGATTCAAGCGCACGGATTCTCTGTGTAACTCCTGTCTGAGTTAAATGAAGTTGTTTTGCAGCGCCATGGACCGTGCCCTGCTGGACAATGGCCACAAATGCTTGAAGATTCTGACTTAATAAACTCATTTAAAATCATCAATATATCATAAAGATGAATTATTCAATAACAAAAACAAGGCTTAATTTGAGCCAAATCGCAAATAACTGCGAAGGAATGAAAGGAAGGAATATGAAAGATCAGAGCACATCTAAGGAAATGTCCTTAGCTGAAGCAAATGCAGCTTCGATGAAAGCTGTCAGAGAAAATAGCGCAAAACTCAATAAGGCTGTTGCGCGTCTTTGGGTTGGCGACTGCTGAAGAAAACAGAGGAGAGGCTCTTATGAACAATTCATTTGAGTTTCAAGTCACCACTGAAGCACTGGATGACCTTCGGGGATGGGTTGAAACCAAAAATAATGTATTTAGTTATTTTGAAGATTCTCGTAGAGCCTCTCTCCTCGTCTCCTATTTAATTTACCTAGAATTGCAGGGGCCCAATAATAATCTCTTAAGGCATTTTTACGATGAGAGTGCAGGCGGACCCGTCGACCAATCGAAAACCAAAACTGCCTTAATTGAACTACAGGGGCTCATCGGTGTGCGATTTTCCCCTCCTGAACATTCTATCGTGATTACATATCCAGATCTTGTAGATATTTGCAGCTGGGATGGTCGAGCCTTCAGCATCTTCCCTTCAAAAATTGCGCACTTTCTAAGAGAAAATGGTGTTGAACCTGTCTTTGTAAAGCAATGGATTAAAGAAACTTTATTTGGGTCATTTGATCCCGCAACCATGAAATATCGTGATCAAATGTGGGAACTGGAAAACAATGATGTTCTTCTTTACGCGGAGCTAGTTGGAAAAAAGCAGATGGTCTTTCAAGGTATCCATGATGTGGTCGAACACGCTCCTGGTACCAGAGTTGATGGGTGGGATTTTGCTTCTAATTTAGCAAATAAAATGTGCGCGAAACTACGCGCTTACTTTAACGAAGAAAATACCGGAAACATCCCCTCGCAGCTTCCTCCGTACCTTGCGGGCATTATTCTAGATGATCTAACTCAATCAGGCTCATATCGCTCAATCGGTCGGGCGAGGGTCATTCACGAGCTTCTAGATCAACTTGCTCAATCTGAAATTCGCCCATACGAACCACTGATTTTAAGTGATTTGCCGTCTTGTTTGGATGATGTCATGGATTTAGCAAGAACGACTAATATCGAGAACAATCCAAGCCTGATCAGAGAAACCGTTCGAAGATTTTTTACTGAAATTCAAGACAATTCATATTTGGCAAACTGAGGAGAAGAACAAATGACATTATTTTTAATTCACTGTGGTTTTTATGATGAGGAGATTTCTGATGGAATTTATGAGTTTCATGTAAATATACCTGTCGTCGCTTCAGATTTGGAAGAAGCGAAGAAAAAAGTTCGTGTCTTGCCACAGTTTCATTCTAAGAAAATGCATATCGACGGAATTCAAAAGATTGAAGCCGTGGACGGCTATGCTTTGACTTTTTCAAAAGCAGACGCCAGCTGTGAAACCTACATTCAAAACATCCAGCATCGAGATCTATAATGAAATTCTTATTTCAACTGATTGGACTGATATTTGTTGTTCAGATGGGGAATATGACTGCGCTTATCGGTTCAGAAGGCACTTTATTGGTTGATAACGACTTTGCACAAATGGCTGATAAGTTGCTTGCAAAGCTCAAAGAACTAGAGGGCAGTAGCAATGATTTATGCCGCCATTAAACAATAAACACATCGCGCTAGTTCTGATTGATGTTCAGGAAGGATTTCGTGATCCTCTTTGGGGTCCAAGAAACAACCCATCCGCCGAAGAAAATATTCAGCTGTTACTTGGCAACTTTCGAAGCAGAGAGGTTTTTGTTATTCATGTTCAGCATCTCTCTACCGAAAAACTTTCTCCACTGCGGCCAGGTCAACCTGGCGTTGAATTTATAAATGGCTTTACTCCTCGTCGGGGTGAAAGAGTTTTTCAGAAAACGGTCAATAGCGCCTTCATTGGAACTGGCTTAGAAAGCTATCTTAGAGCCGCCACAATCGAAACATTGGTGATGACAGGCTTCACCTCTGATCATTGCGTTTCAACAAGTGCTCGAATGGCCTCAAATTTAGGATTTAAGGTGGTTGTTGCCTCTGATGCGACTGCAACCTTTCAAAGGGTATCCTATTTGGGAGAGAACATCGAAGCAGAGTTGGTCCATCGAGTGGCTTTGGCAAGCTTGTCGGGAGAATTTGCCGAGGTTCAGACAACGCGAGAAATTTTAAACCAATGAGTGAGGTCAGAAAAGAAATCTAGCAGGAGGCTTATTTGAGATTAGATTTTGGCCCGGGTGAACTGGCGCAGGTGGCCAAGACTTTTGACGAAGTCGTTTCAATTTTCTCTCCCTGGTCAGAAGGGGGCGCTGCTAAGTTTAGCGATACAACTTTATTTTCTTCTGACGACTTCCGCACAATCTGGCATAGAATTCCTCAGCGCAAGGTTGAGTCTGACATGATGGCGGCGAAATTAGTTGCCCAGCGAATCGACGAGTATAAAGCTGTGGGTGGATTAGTTGTCGTTGAATAAGGACATGCCCATAGTGTCGCGATTGCCGTTACACTCGCAAAGGCAGGCTATCAGATTTGAAGACTATCGACAGCCCTGAGTTTCCTTCCCCTCAAGAAGTAAAAGGAAAATATAATAACACTGTTATATGGGTGACTTTTTAAAATTGATCCCCGCTTATTACACATGCTCAAGGATGTTGAAAACCTGAATGCTATTTAAACCTATTTAGGCCTATTGATATTTTGGTCATACCAAGGAAAACTTTTCATTTCATTCGATCGGTCTTTTTTTAAAGAACCCCCTGTGGTAGTCCAGGTGAAACTTTAGAGGAGATGTATTTATGAAATGGATTACTATACTTGCGTCCGTCAGTTTGATTTCCCCATTCGCTAATGCAAAATTAAAAATGGATGGAAAATGCGCTAAAGCAGCTGCTCATGCAGCAATGGAAGCTTACAACGATCTTCCAGAAGGCGATTACTTCCAAGTGGTTTCATCAACAGAATCTAGAAATCCAGCAGTTTACAAAGTTGTCGCTGTTGGGATGGATGGTACTAGTGAGCCATTTACAATTGCTCTCGATGTTACTTTAGATCCTAAAACTTGTCAGAACCCAAGCTTACGCTATAGCAAATAATTTAATGTGAATCTTGAAGGTCGATACGACTTTCAAGATTTAATCCTGATTGACCATCAATCACTTCATTATCTGTCGTGGCCAGGCTAGAATTTTAAAGGCATTGTGAAATTTGTCTTAATTCAGGTATTTTCTAAAACCATCTGACTTTTATTGCGAATGACTTTAAGGGCAGCTTTTAGAAAAGTAAAAAAGAAACATTCAGAACTTTCGGTTGCAATTGGCCAAATCACGCGAATTTGTGATCGCTGTACCATTAATATCATAAGCCAGTACTAATCAGCGCGGCCTTTAGCAGTCAATCAAGTGTTTTAAGGTGCTTCTTTTTTAGCGTTGGGCAGTACAAGTTATTTCGACATCAAGATTGTCATAGATCTGAACGCCACCGATGACGGTTCTAGTTGGGAAATTAACTTTATTTTCTTTAAAAAATTCCTGGTAACCATCATTCATCTCTTTAGAATATTTTAAATCGCTTAACTGAATTGTACATGCGACTAAATCCTTTAAAGTGAATCCTGGTGACTGCTGAACATGTTTTTTTATGATGTCGAGGGTCCGGCGCGTTTGGCTCTTAACATCGTCTTTTACAGATTCAAAATTTTTATCAAGAGAAACTTGACCGGTTATGTAAAGCATATTTCCTTTGATAATTGTCTCTTGAAATGGAAGATCAGCTCGAGCAGAAACTGACGAAAGTATTGACAGAAAGCCAAAAATTGTAAGCAACTTCTTCATATATACCTCTCTAAAGACTTTAAAAAATTTATAAATGTCTTACGCATGCAAAAGAGCAAATGGTATGCCTATTTTGGCCACAAACCAAATCTCCGAATTGCTTCATTGAAAATCGTACCGAAAGTACCAGTTGCCTCACATTGCGGCCACTAAGAAGGTCGTTGAATCATGACCCTGACACTGACTAAAATTTTTAGTTGCGAAATTAAAAGCTTTAGGAGGCAGGATCATGTCCAACGAGATACAAAGACAATACCTTGAGCGGGTACGGTTGCGCTACTTAAAAGGGAATAAGAAACAAAAAACTTTGATCTTGGATGAGTTTACCAAGATCTGCGAAATCACGCGTAAACACGCCATAAAGATTTTAAACGAAGATCTCAGGGAGAATAGGCCTCGCCCTGGTCCGAAGGTGACCTATGGGCCTAGTATTCACCACCACATCGTAATTTTGTGGCAACAAATGGGAAGAATTTGTTCAAAGAAAATGGTGGCCGCTATCCCAATTTGGTTGCCATTTTACG
>LWDK01000005.1 GCA_002083485.1 Proteobacteria bacterium SG_bin7
TCAACGGTCATAAACTGCCATTCTAAAAACGAGTGATCCCGACTCGTAGTTATATTAAGTATTTAGAACTCTTAAAATTTTCGATTTTTTCTAACTTTTTGAAGAATTAATTGGTCGGCGCGACTGGATTTGAACCAGCGACTTCTTGGTCCCGAACCAAGCGCGCTACCAGGCTGCGCTACGCGCCGACATCACGGGAATTCAAAATGAGACACAATTTAAATGGAAGTTCCTATGAAAGTAAAGTGAAATCTAGGGGTTACCATCTTTCGTTAATCTAAACTAAATCAACAGCTTATCCGATAGAAAGGGAAGCTAAGAAAGAAGGCTGTGATGACCAGATCTCAGAAACGGAACGAAGAAGAACTTACTGCATTCCGCCTTGAGGCCTTGGAGGCCTTGAATGAGGTAGAAATAAGTCTAGTATCTATGAACCTAGGTCGTCGAGTGCACGAAAACTTTGAAACGATTGGTCGCTTTCTACATGCCATTCATGCAGGCGCAAAACTCAACAAAATGGACAAACTCGCTCGCCACGTCAATGAGATGTTTGCCTCAATGCTCCAGATGAACGAAGAAAAAATTCACCGCTCTGATGGCATCTACTATTTAATTTGTGGTTGCCAAGAAATTCGTAAGTACTTTGATGGCCAAGAAATTACTTTTAAATCCATTAAATCTTTATCCAAAGCCAGCCGGGTGATTGATGGCGAAGTTTTAGAAACTTATCGCAACATCTTTAATCGCTTAAAGGGCGCTACTATGAGCAAAGGGCTTATCATGGTTGTTGATGACGAGCCTGACATGGGCGATTTATTGAAAAAGCAACTTGAAGAATGTGAGTTTTCAGCGGAGTCTTTTGATGACGGTAACAAAATTTTAAATCGTATCGGCTCTCAAGTCCCTGATCTGGTAATTTCTGATTACAATATGCCAGGCATTAACGGCGTTGAACTTATGCGCGCAATCCATAAAATTAATGACGAAATTCCTGTGATTTTTGTGAGTGCTTTTTTGACAAAAGATGTTGTTCTTGAAGCATTACGTGCGGGGGCATTTGGTTTTGTTGAAAAACCAATTGATGAAGTTCAACTGGTTTTAATGGTTGAAACCGCTGTGGCACGTGGCCGCGCGACAAAATTAATTAATCGCAGCTTGAATTTTTTGAAATACCATTTCGCTGAGCTCAGCGAATCCTTGAAAAAACATGGTAAATCGGCCCTGGTAAACTCCATTCGAATTGAACTTGAGGACATTACTAAACAGCAGCGTAAGCTCAACGAGCGTTCGACAAAAGCTGAAATTCCAAAATTCGAAAAGAGAAAAGTGGCATAACTCTCGCAAACTCTAAAAATATCGATTGTTGCCTCAACTATTGAGGCCGGAGGTATTTTTATGAAAACACTTTTGACAGTGATGGTGACATTTTTAGTTTCTTTAAACGTCTATGCCGAATGTATGGCAAATAATTCGGGAAACGTTGTTTGTGGCTCAGGTCGATGTTTGCAAAATAGTAGTGGTGAAGTGATTTGTGCGAAAACACAAGGAGCAGAATGCCTCCGCGATAGTTACGGCAAAGTCGAGTGTGCGATTGAAGAGTTCGGAGGGTGCGCGCTAAATTCGCTAGGCAAAGTTATTTGTGGTAAAGGAAAATGCGCACAGAATAAAACGGGTGAAGTGAAGTGTGCTGAAGCTAAAGGTGCAGAATGTATGCGCGATTACATCGGTGAAGTTAGCTGTAGCGAAGTACCCTTTGGTGGATGTGCGCGTAATAGTTTAGGTCGAGCTATTTGCCAGATATAGCTTTGAGATATTTTCCCAAAGCAATTAACGGGAAGGTATATGGGTAGCTCGGATATTCAACGTAAATAAGCCCCGGGTGACCTGTGCCCACAACATATTGGTCTTGCCACTTTCCGTTTTTCTTAAATTCTTCGAGGAGGTAACGAACACCAAATCTAACTTCAGGAGTGTCGGCGAGGCCACATTCGATGAGCGCCATTAGTGCCCATGCTGTCTGTGACGGGGTACTGAAGCCGCGACCTTGCCAATTTTTCTCATGATAAGACTTTGTCGATTCGCCCCAACCACCGTCGGGATTCTGAATTGATTTCAACCAATGAATCGCTTTTAAAATATAACCCTCATCTTTAGCTTCGCCACCAGTAACTAACCCAATGAGGGCGCATGCGGTTCCGAAAATATGGTTTATAGCCCATCGGCCGAACCAAGAACCTTGGGGGGTTTGGTGCTTTTTTAGAAATCTAATTCCGCGGCGAATAGTTCGGGAATTTTCTTTGTTATATCCGATGGACGCGAGCGCTTCCATGACATTCCCGGTACTATCTGGAGAGCTGTAATCAAAGAGTGCTGCGGAGTCTGAAAGATTCTTTGTGATCCACCGTAAAAAGAAATTGCCAGTATTATTTTTATCGAAAGCTCCAAAACCGCCATCTTTGCTTTGTCTACTCATCAACCAACTAGCCGCTTTATTGAGTTCGCGCTTGGGCATGCCAATACTGGCGCAGAAAAGCAATGCTTCGGCGGTATCGTCAACGTCGGGCGCATATTCAAAATCAAACCCAAAGGGAATGCCGCCTGTTTTTGGGTTGCGGGCGCTTAAGATGTAGTCGGCAGTGGGTCTTAGTTTCTTTCTGTCATACCCTGATTCAACAAGAGCCAGTCCCGCGAGGATTGTGTCCCAGTAGTGGCTATCCATGGCATGGCCCGTATAGGCGCCTTCGCCACTCTCAAAATAAAGATCGTGAACGCGTTTTAAGGACTTCTGTATGGACCTTTGAATTTCTTTTTTATATTTATCGTGATGAGCCGTGAAGTCAGTCATTGCAATGACCGAAAATAAAGTGGCAACCGTGTACCCACCCCAAGTTCCTTTGGGCTGCTGGTTTTCCAACATTTTTTTAATGATTATTCCATCAATCAGTTCATGTGGAGTTTTTGGCTCCAATAAAGGATCTAGTTGTCCGCGTCGCAGCTCCGAAAGGTCATATTCGGGCCCGAAACTTTTCGAAAGACGATTGTGCCGCATGTAGGCGATCGCGAACATATGGGGTATTACCCACTGGGAAAATGAGCGGTAGTTCATAATCATTCTTTCAGAAAAGATTATGTATGGGGTATAGGGAACGTGGCTCCAAGATATATTTTTATAAAGTGCAAGAATAAGTTTCGCAAAGACGGCGCATTTCTCGAGTCCCCCTTCACTCACGACAAATTCGCGGGCGCGGCGCATGGGACTGGAGTTGATGGGTTCACCCATAACTTTAAGTCCCCAATAATTAAATACTGTAACATTGATATCGCCGGTTGAGAGATTGATGTCTTTGGACTGTTGCCAAGAGCCATCTTCGAGTTGTGTTTTTAAAAGCATTTTACGTAACCGTTCTTTATCAAATGCCGTCGAGATCCCTAACCAATTCATTATGAGCATGTAGTGGCTCATGAAATGAGTTCCGATAGATGCTGGGTAATCCCATAAGACATCTTTTTTTCTGTGACTTAAAAGTAGTTTTTGGGCCATATCGATGGTTCTGTAAACCTCAGCAAATGTCGGTTCTCTAAAATTATCAACACAAATTTCTCTTCTTTTAGGCCGAAAGGTGTCTTGAGTGAATTCCATAGTGGTCTCGAGAATACCAGAACCCCATTTGTCTTTCCAGCAATGTAGGGTTGTAACTTTTACAGAGCAATAGTTTCGCGGGAGATTTTGTCCCACTGCGTGGGTGTTAGAAGTTCTGACCCAATTACCATGACGGGAACTTCAGTTTTTGTGTAGTCTGATTTTGGCGGTTTCACAGTCGAAGGAATTATTCCAACACCATTTTGTTTTTCAATCCAGTTTCTTCGAACGGTCAGTGAATTAGATATCAGAAATTGTCTTTTTATCCTCTGTTTCGGTCGACTAAAGGACTTTTCGTATTCAAATGGACTCACGACTTCGACATTTCCGCTTCCTTTGCGAGTAAGATCCTGATAGCCAAGGACAACACTGTAACGATATTTCTTTTTTCCAATCTCGCGAAAGGTAAAGATAACGTCGAATTTTTCAGATTCGAAAAGCGTTTCCAGTTCTGTAATGTCAAAAATGTCGAGCTCCAGTACGGATATCTTTAAGTTCTCAAACATGCGACTACAAAATCGGGTTGCAAAATCACTTAGGCCCTCAAGTGTACCGACACGTAAATGCGTTAGGGCATGACCCGTCTGTAGGTTTTCTAGATCGTGGGTCAGCTTGCGCACGGTCTGCTGAAAAATCTCAGCGAGTTGAAACGCCATTGGCAGCCAGCCTGACTTTCTCTTCGTCGATCGGTCGAGGAGGGTGATGTCGAGAGCCTCTTCTAACCTCTTGATAATACGAGATATTTGGGGTTGGCTCAGACCTATATTTTGGGCGGCAGCTGAAAGATTGGGGTAGTGAATTGCCTTGGCAAGAACTTCCATTTCGTTATGTAGGATCTGCATAGGTTCTTATATGTATCAAATGAATAATAACTTTACAACTATGCATTGGAATAATTTTAAAGAACCCTATAAAAGCTCAAATCAATTAATAATTAATAACGGATCAGGTGATCCAAAACAAAAGAAAGAAGAAAAAAAGGGGGAACAAAATGAAAAAACTATTAACTGTAATCGCAATGATCGTTTCACAACAAGCAATGGCTGACGGATTTCTTTGTCAAACTGTAGACGCTGATTTGAACATTAAAGTTTACAACCACGTCCAACCTGAAGACGGTACACGTACTGCATCTGTCATGGTATTCTCAGATCCAGCTGTAGGATTTGGCAATAAAACAATAGCGAAACTTAGCGCTGATGAAGAGACTCTTAGCAGTGAAGGAACTTCGTATCGCGGTCAAGTAGATCTTCGCCGTCTTTCGGGTGGTGAATTGATTTCTGGTACAAAACTTCAGTATGTTAAATACATTGACGTAAATGTTGATTTTTCATACGCCAATCCTGTTGCTCACGGTACGGTTCTTCGTGGTTGGATGAGAATCACTAAACGCGATGGCTCACTAATTAGTGATAAACTTGTGTGCAAGAGATATCTTAAAAACTAAGATAACTTATTAAATTAGTTTCAAGCCTGACCCTGGGATAAAACCCGGGGTTTTTTATTTGCGATCTTGACATAAAGTTATAAACATATAAGCATTTACTTATATGTCAACCGCAAGTATTCGTCCAAGTATTGAGGCTTTTGGCTTGTTAGCTGAAACTTTTCAGTGTTTGGGGGACTCTTCCCGAGTTCAAATTATATGGACCCTTATGCAAGGGGAGTTGGTCGTTGGCAGCATCGCAAAGTCTTTGTCGATGAGTCAGCCAGCGGTTAGCTATCATTTACGGACGCTGCGAAATTTACGTTTAGTAAAGGTTCGGCGCGCGGGTCGAAGCTCTTATTATTCCTTGGACGACCTCCATATTAATCGTTTGTTAAAAGAGGGTATGCGCCACGTGGATGAGCTTTTATGAATAAGATTATTTTTTTGTTTTTGATACTCTTGAGCAGTTTTAGTTTCGCAAAAAACGATGACGAAGAAAAAGTGCGTTTGATAGTTCACGTTCTTGACTATTTAAAAAAGGATTATGGTGGCGCGGTCTCAGGTGGGAAAGTCATAAATGCCAGTGAATATTCAGAGCAAGTAGATTTCGCTAATACTATTATTGCAACCTCGCGCGCATTAAAGAAAGACGCTTTGACCCTAAAGGCTACCGAGTTGCAAAAAGCTATATCTAATAAGCAAGACGAAAAAATTATTGGTCGATGGGTTGATGACGTTCGCGTCGAAGTGGATAAGGTTTTTAAATTGGTGCAGGTCCCTTCAAGCTGGCCCAGTTTACAGGCGGGGCAAAAACTTTTTGCCGGCAACTGTGTTTCGTGTCATGGCATCTTTGGAAAGGGCGATGGCGTTGCAGCTACGGGGTTAAATCCTCCACCGACCAACTTTACGGATGTCGCTGGCATGGGAAGCTCTACTCCGGCAAAAGTTTTTAATACTTTAAAGTTGGGAATTAATAATACGGCAATGCGCGCGTTTTCAGAGCTTTCTGATGACGACCTTTGGGCCCTTAGTTTTTTTGTAAGTTCCTTACGCTATCCGCCGACCAATGGCGGTTCTGACTTATCGATTTTGCCGGATGTTTCTCAAAAAACAGATCAAGAGCTTGCGGCTAAATACCCAGACGTAAACTTAGCATCGATTCGTCATATCTCCTTTGATAAAAATGTCTCCGGCTTTCTACAGACAACACGCTTTCACTTGAATCGAGCACTAACAGCTTACGATTCTGACGACTTGGTGAGCGCCAACACCGAGGCTGTGAAATCTTACCTTGAAGGAATTGAACCGCTGGAACCCCGATTACGCGCTACAGATTTTGGATTAGTGGAGAAAATTGAGAGTGAAATGGCGGTGCTCCGAGAAGCTTTTAAAAAGCCAAACAACAAGCTGCAGATTATAGACGCCTACAAAACTGTAAGTTTAACAGTTAATAACATAGAGTCCGTGCTTGCGGGCTCACATCTTTCTACTCCGGTCGTTTTTGGAACTTCGGCGGCAATATTTTTACGAGAAGGATTTGAGGCGGTCTTAATTATTTTAGCTTTATTGAGTGTCCTGAGAGCTATCGGCGGTGGACGTGCTATTTTTTGGGTGCATGCGGGGTGGTTGTCGGCTTTGTTGTTGGGTGTTGTGTTTTGGTTTTCGTCAGGATTTCTTTTAACGATGAGTGGAGCTCAGCGCGAGGTTTTAGAAGCCGGAATTTCCTTATTTGCAGTCGTTATTTTACTATACATGGGATTTTGGCTTCATAGCCAAACCGAAGTCGATCGCTGGAAAAAATTTATGGGCAGTGAAATGAAAAAGATTGTCGAGAGTAAACGCTTTGTGGGTTTATTTATGCTTTCTTTTATCGGCGTCTTTCGCGAGTCATTTGAAACCGTTTTATTTTTGCGCGCAATTATTATTGAAGCGGCACCAGGTGATCATTATGCTGTTGGCCTTGGCGTTGTCACCGCTTTAGTAATGATTTTATTTTTAGCGTGGATGCTTGTACGCTTTTCTAGCCGTGTGCCAATTCGGACACTTTTTATATTTTGCGCCGTCACAGTGGCTGTACTGGCAGTTATCTTGATGGGTAAGGGTGTTCATTCCCTACAAGAAGTTGGAATTGTCACGGTGACAAGTACGCCATTTAATTTGCGTGCCGAGATTGTTGGTCTGTTTCCAAGCTGGGAGTGTTGGATCGCACAAACTCTTACTGCCACGGTGGCGGTAGTTCTCTGGAGCTTAGGGACGCGGCCGGTTTTACAAGTAGGTCAGCCTAAGGCCACTTGATTGGCTATTTAGACCCTAGAATGTCATCAAGGACTGCTTTTGAACTTTCTGTTTGGGCAGCATAATCGCCTGTACCCAAGCCAGTGGCAATTTTTTCTAGAACTTCTTCTCGTGGTGCGCTTGCAGTCGATGCATTCACAAACTCCCAAAGATAGTCGGCATGAAAGGTGGCAAGTGCCAACACAACGGCATAGTAGACCCTTTGGACTGTTGAGAAAACGCGATTGAAATAATGAAGCTTCACTTGTGTCGGAGTCAGGTCATTGACGGCCATTGAAGTCAATCTTGGTAAGTAAACTGGAAACCAAGAAACTTCTCCAGTTAACTGATATACTGTACCTAATGTGGTCGCATGAATTGCAAAAAATTTCGCGAGCGAGATTGTGCCACTGTGAATTTGCATCCAATTACGGAAATTAGAAATGGGAGTTTTTACTAGAGAGATGCTCTCGGATTCCAAATAAGATAACAAGCGCGCATGAAATTTTTGTCGGCTCTCTAGTGAGTTTTTATTGTGTTGCTGAGATAGGTTTTCGAAGAAGCCGGTTATAAAAGGTTTGTCGAGAGCGCGATAGTATTTTTCAACGGCATCTAATAGGTCCTTTTCTGAGAGGCGTCCTGTGCCAATTTCGCGAGCGAGTTTGCTAACTATTTTTTCTTGAAGCCTTTGTGAAACTTGTTTTAACTCAGGTTCTAAAAAGATTGAAATTTTATCGGCGCTTCCGAGTGACGAAAATAAATATTTGCAGGTTAAGGTAGTCCCAAACGAAAAGTTTGGGACTAAAATACTGAGACAGAAAATAAAAAATACTCGTGCCGATGGGCCTAACATATTTTCTAGTTGAGGAGGGCAGAAGTTTCTTGAACAAGCTGTTCACGATATGCCTTCTCGAGGTCTCCAATTTCTTGCACCATCGTATCAATGTTCCGCGACGTTTCTCGGGATTCTAAATAACTCATTGTTGCCCATCCACCTGTCAATAGAGCCCAGGCGATATTTCCATAGATTTTGATTTTCTTAGGAGTTCCAGGGGAATCTTTAATCGCTCCTAGTATGCCAAAAAGTGAGAAACCCGCAAGCACGGCGCCTGTTCCAGTCATTTTATTAATGTCTTTAAGATCAGCTTTGGCGTTCACCAAATTTGTTTTTAAGTCCTCAATCTGCTTAAGTTTTGTAGATGGCCTGCTGAAGATCTTAATAAGCTCTTCTTCAAAATTAACGTCAGGTACAACTTTTTTAATTGTAGAAATCATTTGAGAGTTTTCTCTTTCAAGTCTTGTAAGTTCCTTATGATTTGAATCAAGTGTTGCCTTGAGCTTACGAATGCTCGTTTCATCTATTGCCTGATTCGTTCTATGGGTGATATAGGCATCTATTCCTTCGCCGACTGCGGCTCCACCAAAAGCCAGTCCTCCAAGGATTGCACCTATTAATTTCACACCAACTGCACTTTTGCTTTTAAAGGCGTAAAGAAGCAAACCTGCCGCGACAGCCGCAAAAGTAACTGCTGCTCCGGTCTGAAAGTTATTAATAATATCCAAAATATCTTTATCTTCGATTCTCTTTAGTTCTTCTTGGATGTCCAAGTTTGATCTTATTGCTTTTTGTATAGCAAATTTATTTTGGGTAATTTTGACCATTTCTTGAATCAAGCGATTTTTTTCCTCGGGTGTTAAGTGAACAGAGGTATTGGCTTGAGCGCCGGTGGTAAACAAAAGTGAGCCCGCGACAGCAAAACTCATTAATTTACGAAAAAACATAAAAACTCCTTTAGTTAATGGGAGTTTTTTTACAATATTGATACCATCCCCTATTTAAATAGAGTTGTTTAT
>LWDK01000006.1 GCA_002083485.1 Proteobacteria bacterium SG_bin7
CGACTTGGACCGGGGCCTGGTGACGGTCGTGGGGCCGGTGATGGTCGCGCACCTCCGCCTCCTCTTCCACCGCCTCTGTTCTGTAGTAAATCTTCCGCGCTGACCATGGGGCTGACTCCGAAAGTCATTAACCATATCGCCAGTATGGAATTGCGTTTAACTTTTTTCATGTATTCTCCCTTTCAAGAAAAAACTTTGCTCCAGCTATAGCCCCGAAATTTCATTTTAAAAATCAAAATCTTCGGTGGAATACTTGTCGTAACGTTAAAGTTACTTTTTTGGGCGAAATGCCCCCAGTAGTTATGAGTTGTGTTTAGATCTTAAGCTATGCGTTTTTTACTTCCGCCGTGGAAGTAAAAATTCCCTACTCTGTTGCGGCGGCTGCCGGCTCAGTTCCCGATTTAAAAATGAGTTCAATTTCAGTCGGCCAGTTTGGATCCCTTTTATTTTCGTCGACCTCCTGAGGGGGGGGCTTCACTTTTACACGTACCGTATTTTCTGGAATTGGAAAGTCAATCGGAGGAAAGTGACTCGCATAACTTTTCATATAGTCAGTCCAAATGGGCAAAGCCCCACTCGCTCCTGTCAACCCATGGGGTTCGTTATTATCATAACCCAACCATACAATCGCCACGTGATAAGGGGTGAAACCCGCGAACCACGAGTCACGCATGTCACTTGTCGTTCCCGTCTTTCCCGCTGCTGGATGAGTAAACCCCCAAAGTCTGGCGGCCCTTGCGGTTCCCGTATCAAGAGTTTGCTTCATCATACCTACAAGAACCGCAACGTTTTCTGGGGCTGTAGCTATTTGTTCTTCATAGTGATTTATATAAATTATGTTTGCATCAAGATCTTCCACCGCACGGACAAATGACAAATCAATTTTTGACCCCGTTCGCGCCAAGGTTGTATACGCGCGAAGGACTTCAATCGGATATAATTCAAAAGCTCCCAGGGTAATAGACGGAAGAGGAAGCAGTTTCGAATCGACTCCCAAACGCCTCGCAATATCGACGACCGAACTTAATCCCACCGAAACTCCCACCGATGCGGTCGCGGCATTCAAAGAGTCCTTTAAACCCTGATACATCGGAATCACGCCACGATATTTTTTATCGTAATTTTCTGGCGACCACTTTTGTCCCTCGTATTTGTAGGTGAATTTCACATCTTCAATGGAAGTCAATGGCGTATAAGGATTCCCCTCTGGAGTCACATTTTCCAGGGCTGCTAGATAAACAAGTGGCTTCATAATAGATCCTACCTGTCGATGACCACTGATCGCCCTATTAAATTGACTGACTTTGTAACCACGGCCCCCCACTAACGCCTGTATAAAACCTGAGTTGGGGTCCGCAGAAATTAAACAAGTTTCGAGCAAATTCTTTTTTTCTTTTTGTTCTTTTACTTTTTTAAAATCTTTTTCAATCCGCTCTAAACTTTTCGCAACTGATTTTGTTGCCAATTGCTGCGCGCGCCGGTTGAGGGTCGTGTAAACACGTAGTCCCTTTTCAGAATCAATCTTTAGTGTCTGCAACTGGTTGAGAACCGCGTCCACAAAGTAAGGCGCTGTCTCTGTCAAAACTTCCGGCGGTTTTTTAGGTAAATCCTCTTCGCTCGCCCCTTGTTCGTCTTCAGGACTAATCATGGTAAGCTCGCGCATGCGCCCAAGCACTTTCGCTCTTCGTGCTTTTGCTTTTTCCATTTGCGTAAATGGGCTATAAATACCTGGTCCATTTACGATCGCTGCCATTAAGGCGCATTCTGATAGATTTAATTCTTCTAAATCTTTGTTAAAGTAGTGTTTCGCAGCAGAACCGTAACCACGAATTTGAAATGGACCATTTTGTCCCATGTAAATCACGTTCAAATACGTTTCTAAAATTTCGTCTTTGTTGAGATGGGCTTCAAGAATTAACGCCATAGCGATCTCAGTTACTTTTCTTTTCAGCGTCCGCTCACTCGTTAAAAAATAGTTTTTCACTAACTGCTGAGTTAAAGTACTACCTCCTTGTAATCGTCCGCCGCGAATATTTCGCAAGAGCGCCCGCCCCATCCCCGTGATGCTAAATCCGCGATGCTCTAAAAAAGCTGAGTCCTCAATCGCCAATAAAGCGTTCAAACAAAGTACCGGAGTGTCTTTTAATTTTGTGATTTGTCTAAGAATTGGAGTGCTGCCGTAAAACTGAGCAAAAAGCTCAGGTTCGAGCTCAATAAACAAACGCGGCTCAAGTGGCTCGCCACTAAAAACCTCTAGGATGAGTTGATTCTCATCCATTGCAACAAGCTGTTGAACAGATTCACGGGATGGGCCAAAAGAATTTTTCCTGGTCACCATATGCAAACAATTTATCGTACCATTAGGGAGTCTATCGCCAAGAACTTCAGCACAGGCATCTTCCCCTAGTAACGAATAGTCCCCTTCGCGTAAGACTTGATTGGGTTCGCGCTGCCTGTATTTATGGCGCTTCAGAATATCTATGAAAAAAACTTTTTCGAAGGTTTGGCCTTTAATAATTTTTTCAGGGGCAGAATACAAATCCACCGGCGGGGCAAACTGCCGCTCTGAAAGGCGAGTGCTAATAACACGATTCAAATGAATGAACCAAGACAGCATGAGAATGATGATCAGCGTTAGCGCTGAAAGACTTAATAAAACAAATTTCCTCATAGAATTTCTTGCGCTTGACATTAGAGGCATACATTCGTTTAGTCAAAGCTATGAAGCTATCGGGCATCGAAATCGAACGCATGGTCCGTCGCGTGTTTGATCAACTCAAATCGCAAAACATAATGCAATTTAAGGAATCTGAAGACAAAGCGTTTCGTCGCGCTGTTGAACTCGTGCAGCAAGAATTTGATGAGGAAGCTAAGCTCGATATCGAGGTTAATAAAATGATCGAAGACCTTGAGAAACAAAACCCAAACAGTTTTGAACGCTATAAAATGTTTCCATTGATTAAACGTAAACTTGCCAAGCAAAAAGGCATCATCCTGTGATCTTATCAGAGGATCGACAATCACATTTGGCCCATGTCATCGTCGATGGAATTTGGGAAGACGATCTTGTTGACTACTCCGACGATGATCTTGCATTAAGAATGGCGAAGAAAGCAATTATCGCGTTTGTGCAGGAAATGGGTGACCTCGATGCAACTGTAAAACAGAAGTTGCAGGCGCTCAAGCGCGGTGTTGTTGAAGGCAGTCCCGAGTGGGATATTTTATATCGCAAGTACATGAACGAGGAGTTAAACAAACGTGGCAAGTAAGAAGACAAAGAAACCGGCAACAAAAACAAAAACAAAAACGAAAGTAAAAACGAAATTTGCACCTGGCAAAGTAAAAAAACCGAAGGCGGTAAAATCGATAACAGCAAAACCATCAAAGAGCTCTACACTTTTCAAATTTCATCCCCTTGATGATAGAGTCCTTGTGGAGCGCGACGAAGCTTTTAAGAAAACAAGCGGGGGGCTTTTTATCCCCGACACCGCCGCCGACACCCCAAACCAAGGAACCGTTGTTAGCGTTGGCCCCGGCCATATTGGGAAAAAAGGAATACTACGTCCTACCGATGTAAAACCTGGCCAAAAAATTATTTTTAATAAATATTCTGGAAACGAATTGAAGCTTGCCAACAAGGACTACGTCATTTTGCGTGAGACCGACATCATCGGGATAGTTGAAGAATAGGAACGACAATGAAAAAAATGTGGATTGCTGGGGTTATTTTTGGATTTGTACAAAGTTCTCACGCTGTGGTTTTAGACTGGCAAGGCATGTACCGTATCGAAGGTGTGCAAATCGATAATAATGATTTTACGACTAACCGCAAAGACTCTAGTTACATTCTTCATCACCTCTACTTGAAGCCAAAAATTGAAGCGAGTGATGGTTTGAAAATTTACTCGCGCCTTGATCTGTTCAACAGTGGATTTTATCCAAACTCACAAATGGGTCAGTTTTTCGGTCATGGACCAAATCCTACGGGAGCTGCTAGCAACAACGAGCGTGATTCAAACGTTCTCTCTCAGACCCAAAAAGATGATAGCGTCAATGTTACTGAACTTTATCTCACTCTAAAGTCAGAAACAGGTTACGGTATGCTTATCGCCGGTCGAAAAATGTTCCACTTTGGCTTAGGAATTACCCACAACAACGGCTCAGGAAGTTTCGACCACTATTTTGATAGCAAAGACATGCTTGCTTATAAAATGTCTGTCGGAAATTTTACGTTCACTCCCATATTTGCTAAAATTAATGAACAAAAGCTTCATGTCGGTGACGACATCAACGATTACATAATGGATCTCTCTTATTACAATAAAGACACAGAAATTAAATTTGGAATCCTCTACGAATCACGTGTCACCGGTGGTTGGGGTAACGATGCGCCGACCAATCCAGCTTCCGGCTCAGTTTGGGGAGGAAATGGTACGAACTCCAAGATTGATCACTGGAATGGTCAGCGCCTGAGTCTCTATTACGAGAGAAAATTTTCGGAAGGCCGTATCGGCATAGAAATTGGTAACAACTCAGGTGACACTGGAATTTCGACAGGCACGGAAATGATTACGCTTACGGGATATGGATTTGCACTTGAAGGTGACTACAAACCCGGTAACTCGCGCTGGTCTTACTCCGCAAAGGCTGGCATTGCGAGTGGCGATGATCCAAAAACTCCAGGTAAATACGAAGGTTTTATTTTTGATCGAAATTACAATGTTGGTTTCTTACTTATGAACCATGTAATGGGAAGTTACGACGTCTTTCGCACAGCTTTAGGTCGTAGCTCGACAAGTTCTAACGGAGCTGACTCCAACGCCAGTGCCTTTGCCGATGAAGAATCAATCAGCAACGTAATGTATTTTGCTCCTGAAATAAATTATCACTGGAAACCCAACTTGGATGTCAGCCTGACTTTTGTCACAGGTACGCTAAATGTTCAACCTGATGCCCTCAAAAATGTGGACACGAGCATTGGTTACGAATTAGACTTAAGCCTGAATTACAAACCGAGCGAGAAAATGACTTGGATTAACGGGCTCGGAGTGGTGTTCCCCGGCGGTGCTTTTTCAGATGCGGGAACTTATCCCACTGAATATGCCATTGGACTTACAAGTAAAGCCGCTATCAGCTTTTGATGACGCCTTGATAGCAACATGATGGACTTCTTAGAAAACAGCATGACCAAACAAAAATTTTGGCGGCCTGCCTCAGAGAGTGAAAGCTCTCTGAGGTTTTTTTAGGTGCCTGACAACTACTTGATATGTTACGCGTTAAAATTTTACTTATTTCTACTTTAAGCTTGGTTTCAATCACCAACGCTCATGGTGGAATCTCCAATGAAAAATATTATTACTATGAAGCCCCTTACGTTCCTCAAGAAAGAGATTACGGTCTTGAGCTTGGTTCCATGATGATGGAAAGTGGAATGTATTGGTTAGGTGCGAATTTAGGATTTCACTCTGGCAGTTGTTTCGGCAATCCCAACTGTCAACAGTACTATGACCTGGGGTTTGGAGCAGGCGGAAGAGATGGCGAAACCGAATACATCGGCTCGATTTCTGGAAGATTTCAGTGGGTGCGTTATCCGAGTAGTTGGTCGCCATTTGCAAGAATTTTTCTAGGTGTTCTAAATACTATTTATCCACCAGCAGCAAAACATGAATTTACCTATGGAATAGGCGGCGGCATCACTCACCGCCTCCATGAAAATCTCGATCTACGAATGGAGTTACGAGTCGGTCAAGCCCATCAATCCTATGCCCAAGGAATGATTGGCTTGCAGCTTAAAATCGATAAAGTCATCGCTGCGTTCGCAGGGAAAATAAAAGACCTTGGTGAAGGAACCGTTGAAGGTACGAAAAAGGTAATTCAGGGCATTGGTGATGTGGTCATTCCAAAAAAAGAAAACAAAGAACAAATAACCGAAGACAAGAAATAAATTTTATTTAGATGCCATTTTGTCAACATGGCATCACAGCAATTTATCAGCGTGTATTAATAGTACTAGTTGGAGCATTGGCAGCTTGAAATGGTGGGTAATATCCAGCCGTTGGCGACCGCGGAAATCCACCGGGGAATGCTCCGGGGTAAGTGCCAGGAAAAGCTCCAGGGTATCCTGGAGGCCAATTTCCGTATTGCCCAGGGGGGTTTGTCGGTAAAACTCCGAAACCCGCGTTAAGATTAAAACCCAATCCCAATCCAGGCATAAATGGCGGACGGCCGTAAGGCATCATACCAGGATATGGCATTCCTCCATATGGGCGCATCATTGGATTCATCATCATTGGATTCATCATCATTGGATTCATCATCATCGGATTCATCATACCAGGATACATTGGGCGCATCATTGGATTCATCATCATCGGATTCATCATACCGGGATACATTGAATGCATCATTGGATTCATCATCATCGGATTCATTCCATAAGGCATCCCCATACGCATTCCGTTCATACTTCCAAAACGCGAACCAAAGGGCACCGCGGCACTTTGAAATTCTTCCTGCATACGTGCTCTCAGCATGTAGTCGGCATTTATGTCATTCATGTTCATCATACCGATTTCAGGATCAAGCTCCAAATTTCTCAAGAACTGTTCATTACGAAGCTGCGAACCTAAAAACTGTTGATGTAAAAGTCCCAAACGATTTTGATACATTTGTAGCGGGCCAAAGTTTCCAGTCCGCTCAGCAACTAAGGCGGCATTCGCCATTCCAGCCTTCAAGCCTTTTAGCGTCTCGCTATATTTTGTCATTTCAATTGTGGAATTACCTTGGCCAATCAAAATGTCCATGTGGTGGCTTATATTGTGTACAGATTTTATATCACTGTCCTCAGTTGCGTCTCTAATGGACTCTGCAAGGTCCAAGCAGCCCGAGTCTTCACGATGTTCCTCATTTGCCAGACATTTTTTCAACAAAGGTTTAACCTTGTCTGCAAGTCTCTTTACCACATCTGATTTTTTGCGACCAAATGGATCCAACTCTTTTTCATCTGCATTGCCAAGTTCAGAGATGCGTTTTCTGATACACTCAAGCTTTTCATCTTTCTTAAGAACTTTCTCAGCCTTATTGTCTTCGGTTGCGTCTTCAGCGAGCTCACAATCATAAATTCTTTTTGCCACGTCTGATTTTTCGTTTTTAACAGCAACTTTCTTTTTCTTCTTCCCTTTCAATTCATCGGCACGCTTAGAATAACGTTCTTTAACGGCTCCCTCTATGTCACTTAACCAATCTGCCTCAAGCACCTTATCGTTAAGAACCGAAATGCCGATGCTATAAGTTAAACAGTCATCACATGCTTCAATATTCTTATCACTATCATCAAGATCATCTTTTTTAATTCCATAAGCCTTCAAAAAAGCCAAACGATCAGAACTGGTTGGAATTGTCGTTCTAACCCGACACCGTTTTTTTCCAGCATCATCAACATCACATTCACGTGTGACCATGACCGTATAAGACTGGTTATCTTCACCATCGATAAACAACTTCTTATTTGATGGAGCAATCTTGGTTTTAACAAGTTCCTTAGTTCGCTCGCCGGCCTCATCTTTTGCCGATGCCATTGTGCCTTGTCGGGTGTCAGTACCAATCAACGCCTCATTTGCCATATGAGTTTGACTAGAAGAGCCTTTAGGCGCCGCTAAACCTTGAAGGGTTGGGGACGAGCCCGCTTTTGAAGGTGCTTTACCGACAGGTTTCCAGTATGGATCTCCCTTATCGTCTTTTTGGTAAATGTATCCGTCCTTCTCTAACAATTCGCCAGAGGCCAAATCATTCGTATGCGTCTCTGTCTGGCTGACCAACCATCCATTATTGATAGTCAGCACCGCTAATAGCATTAGAACCATCGGCGTATTCACTTCTCTATTCCCAATAAACCGTTTCATATTTGCTCCTAAGCAAAAATTATTCTTCTTCACCACTCTGCAAATCCAAGTTTGATTCCAAAGCACCAATAATTTAAGCTATTGATATGGCTAGTGAATTTAAATCGTCATTGCTGTAAAAGAGTTCGACACGTGTATGTAGGCCTACACACCTTAAAATCAAAAAATATAAAATAGAGCGAAGTTTCATAGGTTTACGCACCCGTTAGCATCTTTACATCATGGCCCTATAAAATTGACGAATTCTGGCGAGTAGTTTACTCCAATTCAAAATAATTGGAGATAAAATTTGGCCCTATCTTTTGATTCCGTAAACAAACCTGAAAATATTGATGCCAAAGACTGGTTTAATTGGACATGGCAGATGAAAAATGGACCAAAAAATCGCGCCGAGTTCTCGCGCTATATCGAATTAACAAAAGATGAAAGTTCCTATTTTGATTCCGACAACGAAATTTTTAAGTCCCGAGGAACTCCCTATTACATGTCTATCGCAGCTAAAAACGAGGCGGTTCGCAAAATTATTGTTCCCAGAGTCAATGAATTCAAGTCTGGTAACCAAGAAATGAAAGACCCGTTGGGAGAAGAAATGCATTCTCCAACAGCTCGTATCGTGCATCGCTACCCCGATAGGGTATTGTTTTTAGCGACCGACATTTGCAGCGTCTATTGCCGCTACTGTACCCGCAAATATTTTACCGGAAACGATCAGGCTCTCATAAATACAGAAGAATACGAGATGGCGCTTACTTACATAAAATCCCATCCGGAAATTAAAGAAGTGATACTCTCTGGTGGAGACCCACTCACCCTTTCTGATAAAGTTCTCTTCCGTATTTTAAAAGATCTTCGATCGATCAATCATATTGAAATCATCCGCGTCGGAACACGCATGCCGGTTGTAAATCCCATGCGTATTACCAACGAATTAGCTCTCGGAATTCGTGAGTATGGTCCGGTGTTTTTGATGACTCACTTTAATCATCCCAAAGAGTTGACACTTGAATCTTCCGAGGCACTTTCTAAAATCGTTGATCACGGGATCCCCGCTTTTAATCAAATGGTTTTTTTGAATGGGGTTAACAACCACACCGCTATCGTGAAGGCGTTGTCGCGACAACTCCTTTTTTTGCGCGTCAAACCCTACTACATGTTTCAGTGCGACCCCTCAATGGGAACAGACCACCTACGCACCTCTATTGAAGAGTCAGAAGCGATTCAAAAAGAACTTTGGGGAAAGCTTTCGGGGTTAGCAATGCCAAACCTCTCGATTGATATTCCTAATGGCGGCGGCAAAGTGGGGATAGTTCCAAATTTTGAAATTACGCGTGAAGATGGCAAAAGAATTTATCGCGGTTGGGACGGGAAAAAAGGCGAATATATTAATCCACCCACGTTCCAACACGAACTGCCTCCAGATTTTAGCGAATACCTTTAGAATAAGTGCTCAATAAATTTTAACGCACCGTAGACTGGAAAAAGTCTCAGGCACCTTAAACTTTCTCGAGTCGTGCAAACTTAGTCACAAACTTTTTAATTTGGTGATTGGCGAACATGACAGAAAGTTTTTCGTCGTCGCCCTCTCCTTCGACAAAAACCACGCTGCCGATGCCGTACGTGGGATGGCGCACTTTAGAGCCTTTGCGGTAAGAACTGCTGGCGTCGGGCGTGTCTGGCATATCTTCATACGAAGGCATTTCTTGATTAAAATCCTTTTGTTCGCGCCTCAATTTCACGTTCGTTTTTGGCTTAAACGCAAATCTATTTTTTTCTACCACCGGCGCAGCAAGAGTTCGCGCTTTTAAGAAACTCGGTGGAACTTTAAAGTATTTTTCGGGAATTTCTGAAAGAAACCGGCTCGGAGGATTCATCATTTCTTGTCCCCATCGCCGACGTGTTTTAGCAAAAGAAAGGTAAAGTTTTCTCTCGGCCCTTGTCATTCCGACATAAGCCAGCCTTCTTTCTTCTTCTATTTCATTAGGATCAAGTTCATCTCCTCGAATACTCGGGAATAGTCCTTCTTCTAATCCCGTTAAAAATACGGCTGGAAACTCAAGCCCTTTGGAAATATGTAGAGTCATAAGAATAACGGCATCAGCATCGGGATCAGACTTGTCTAAATCGGTAACTAACGCCAATTCTTCCAGGAAATCTTTTAGGCTCGCTTCGTCACCACGCTCTTCTTCATACTGAATAATAGCATTTTGGAACTCCGATAAGTTGTAAATTCGAGACTCTGAATCAGCTGAATCCTGAGCCTTCAATTCATCTAAATAACCCGACTTCTCAAGTAACAAACTATAGAGTTCGCTTGCCGAAACCTCTTTCAGCTCTCCTTGCAGAGTCTTAATCAAGTTTATGAAGGAATGAATCTTCTTTGCAGTTCCCGCATTAAACTCCCCTTCTTGAATCATCTTTTCAAGAATTGAAATCCAATCAATGTTGTACTGGGTGTTATAATTTTCAATTTTTTCCAGTGTCGTGTCGCCAATTCCGCGCCTCGGGACATTTAAAATTCTCTTAAACGAAATCGTATCACTAGAATTGAGAATAAATCTAAGATAGCTCAGAACATCTTTAATCTCTTTACGTTCATAAAACTTCATCCCACCGTACATGCGGTAAGGAATTCCCGCCCCCCGTAAAGTTTCCTCAATCACCCGTGATTGCGCATTAGTGCGATAAAAAATCGCAATGTCTCGATGTCTAAATTTATTGTATTCCGTGAGATCTTTTATTTCTCTAACGATCGCTCGTGCCTCTTCATACTCATTAAAAGCCGCATTGAGCTCAATCAAATCACCAATTTCGTTCTCAGAAAACAATGTCTTATCTTTTCTCAAGGTATTGTTGCGAATCAAATCTGAGGCCGCTTTCACAATAGTCTGTGAACTACGATAATTTTGTTCGAGCTTAATCACCTTACACTCTTTAAAATCTTTTTCGAAATTAAAGATGTTAGTGATATCGGCTCCCCGCCAAGAATAGATCGATTGGTCCTCGTCACCCACAGCGCACACATTTTGGTGATGATAACCAAGTTGATAAATTAATTTATACTGAATAGGGTTGGTGTCTTGATATTCGTCTACCAAAACAAATTTAAATTGCCCCTGATAGGCCTTTAGTATTTCAGGAAAATTCTTAAAAATTTCGTGCGTTTTCATCAACAAGTCTGAAAAATCCAGAGCATTCGCATTGAACATTGCGCGTTCATAACTTTCATAAATTTCAATCGATTTTTCATCCATTAAGAAGTGTGGGTGACCAGCCACTCCATTAGGACCTAACCCAAGCGTCTTAACTTTATTTATCCTGGCCTGCATGACGTCTGGGGGAAATGCTTTATCGTTAATTCCCAAATCAGAAATCACTTTCTTAATCATCTTTTCCTGATCACCATCGTCGTAGATTACCCAATTCGGTTTGTACTCAAGCGCGCCAATGTGGTCGCGAAGAATTCGCACGCAGGTAGAATGAAAGGTACTAATCCAAAGAGAATTTGAATAGACAGGAATACCAATTTCCTGCAGAAGTTGGCCCGTTCGTTCCTTCATTTCTCTTGCGGCTTTATTGGTAAAAGTTACCGCGAGAATTTCATGTGGTGCAGCCTCACCTTGAGCGATAATATTGGCAATTCTGTGGGTTAGTACTCGGGTTTTTCCTGAACCCGCTCCAGCCAAAATTAATAATGGTCCAAGGAGAGTGGAAACACCCTCTCTCTGTGGCAAATTAAGATTCTGTGTAATAATTTCAAATTTCATAGGGAAAAAAATCTTTTTAGCAGTTTGGCCTTTAAATTTCAGGTCGTTTCGCTCATAATGCGCTGCATATATTGATGCTGGGGCTACATGAAATTTAAGCTACTTACACCTTTTATTTTGTTGGGTTTTGCACTCGCCTGTGGGCACAAACCCCAATCCGGAAAAATAAATATCCAAATACCGTGGCCAGATGGTCCAGGTTACAAGCTACAATTTGTACCCGTTGGCTTTACTGATTTGCGAGACTTAACAGGCCCCGACGTTGAATTTTTTGAAAAACCGTCAATAACGGGCGATGAAGTAAGTCAGCAATACAGACTTGTCGGTGCAAGTCCTGTCGGAAAATTTTCAGCCATATCAGAAGGAAATTACGTCCCCGCAACTTATGAATCCCTTCTACTCGCTACTATGTATGCGCATATTGAACGCCTCAATGCTCATTTAAAAGGCTTAGGTTATGGAAGTTTGATAAGTCTGCCGCGCAAGGTTGGCGTAAACCCCAGATTCCGTTTTACCGAGGGAAGAAATACCAACAACGCGGTTTATATTCCTGATCTCGATGGAATTTTTGTATATCCCTATGAAAAATCGGGCCTGCCACTTGCATTTAATGGCGGTGTTTTGGCACACGAGTATTTTCACGCGATATTTCATCATATTTTTTATAAGCATTTAAAACCCAAAAAAAATACCGAATCGCTTTTTGTGGCGCCTTCTAACCATTTCAATATTTATGCAAGCGCTAATCGCCCATCAGTCTGTAACTTTACACCTTCATTTAGAGATTCCTGCGGAAAAGCCGAAGATTTTTCTAATGAAGAAGTGAGTAGTGTCGTCTTGGGTTCAATGAACGAAGGGTTGGCTGATACTTGGGCTTGGATTTATACCGACGATACTGACTTCCTAATAAAGTCTTTTAACGAAGAAAGAAACTCCTTAAGAAAACTGGACGGCGACTTTTGTAATTTACCGACACAACAGGGTGTCCGCGATATTTGGGCAAAAATTACGCGCTTTAACGACGTCAAATGTAATCGCGAAAAGGCTGGCGAAATCATGGGTGCCTACCGCTATAGTTACGGCACCAATCTTTCGCGATTTTTGATTTCGTTTACTAAGTCAGGAAAAATTCAGCGGCAAGAGCTCGCAGTTCTTATTCTCGAAACTCTAAAAAAAATGATAGCTACTCATAGAAATGAAACTAAGTTTACACTTAGCTTCGATACCTTCATAAATTTGTTTCTTGAAACCGTAAGGGAATTAAAAAAAGAAATTACTCCTGAACAATGTTCCATTTATACTAAAATTATTCCTGAGGGCGGAGCTAAAGTATGTACAAAGTAATTATTTTTTCAGCTTTAATTTCCTCTCTCGCCAACGCCTCTTATACCGTTGACGGCCTACCTAGGATAAAAAAAAATAAATCTGAATTGAGCGCGTTCAAAAAAGAAAACATGAGCGTTGAATTTCACGTAGGTTCACAACGCACCCTAAACGGCCCGGACGACTCCACCGGCACAAAGATCTCTGTTACTTTTTCAAAATATTTTAACGACTTCTCAATTTCACCTCAATTTTCGTCGACCTTTTTTAAAGATGATGGCAATGAGACGCTCGCGCTTCAAAACCAGTCTTTTGAAGCCGAACTATGGGGAAAATACCGCTTTTGGCGCAACACCACCTTTCATATTTATGGTGGCGCTGGCATGGGCGCTCGTCGTGATTCTATAAAAACCACGCTTATGGGCGAAACTAACTTCACCGACAGCGAATACTATACGCTTCTGTCTGCCGCTCTTGGCACGCAATGGGAGCCAAGCGTGAGTCTTGCCGGATTACGCTTCTCTCTCGAACTGCAATTTCACATGGTTCCCGCTTACAACTATCAAGATGTTGCGGTTTTGGTTGGTTCTGGCGTTTGGTTTTAAAGGCGCCCGTTATTTCAGTTCAGTTCGGTTAAGTTATTTTATTCTTTGTCACCCAATCGAATCGCCAAAACAAAAGAATAGAAGCAACAATCAGACCGAGAGTCAAACCCAGCCAAATTCCTTCTGCGCCCCTTTTGGTGTGGAATCCAAAAATGTATGCAAAAGGCACACACACACAGCCATACGAGAAAACTGTTATAACAGTTGGAAAACGCAAGTCCATGACTCCACGAAGTAAACCAATAGCTACTGCCTGAACTCCATCAAACACTTGAAAGAAAACCGCAAACAAAAGTAATTTTGACGCCAAAGACACAACTTCAGGATCATTGAGATAAATGTAGGGAATCTGCTTTCTAAATATGAGCATAATTAAACCAAATATAGCCATGCTCACGGCAATTATAATGATTGCAGCAAACCCAGCCCTTCTTACTCCTTGTTGATCTCCTTTGCCTTTTGCGACGCCAACTCTCAGCCCACCAGCCAAAGAAACTCCTAAGGCATACATAAACGTCATGCTTGCAATACCAATGGCGATTTGATGAGCCGCAAGCTGATTCGTTCCCAACCACCCCATCATGATCCCACCCATTACGAATGCACCGACCTCGAAAAGGACTTGCATACCACTAGGAATTCCCACCCTTAAAACCTCAAAACATTTCTCTTTGTTTACGTTTTCGAGTTTAAAACTGGTTAGCGCTTTCTTAAACTTAGATCTCTTATGGACGTGGTAGATAATTGCCGCTAACATAAAGAACCGCGCGATGATGGTACCTATTCCCGCACCCAACAATCCCATTTTTGGAAACGGACCATTTCCATAAATTAAAAACCAATTGATGAAGGTATTTATTCCAAGAGCGACGAGGTAAAGCAACATCGGAAATCCAGTTTTTCCGTACGACTCCACAAATTGTTTATAGACATTGAACACAAATGCCATTGGCAGAGACAACCCCATCAACCGAAAAAAATCCCTGGCCAGGATTGTGACCTCCTCGGGCTGATTAAAAATCTCAAGAAAATAACTTATTATTTCTGCAAAGATACTCAACGTAAGACCGAGACTTAAATAAAGTAAAATGGATTGAAGCAATCTCGCGCCACATTCTTCTTCTTTACCCGCTCCGTGCATGTGAGAAAGAATAGGACCAACGACATTGCTGCTGCCAATTCCAAACACCATCATAATAGTTATTACTCCATTGGCAAAAGTCCCAGCCGCAAGGTGAGCTGCACCTAGTCTTCCCACCATTATGGAGTCGATTAAACCCATCGCCATTTGAGCCAGTAACCCAATCGCAATCGGTAACGCCAACTTTAGCGTGGCTTTACATTCTAACAAAAAAGCCAAGCTGATTAAGCTTGGCTTCGTATTTACCGTTTCCAAATTTACTTACGGAGCAATCTTTTGAATAATTACTTTTGAGATGTTCGATTTTTTTACGAATTCCTCTTTGTAACCAGCGGCTTCGGCTTGCGTTGGAAATTGACCTACGCTAACACGGTACCAAGTTTGACCTTTGATTTGGGCCGGAACCACGAAAGAACTAAAACCTTTCGAGTTCAAATCCGCTGAGTGTTTATTGGCCTCATCTTCCTTCGCGTAAGATGCAATCTGAATGGTGTATTTATTCATACCCATTGTTGTTGCTCCCACTTCATGAGGTAAAGCTTCAGCTTTATGCGCTGTTGGCTTATTTATATCTGTGGGGGGCTTTCCAGCGGCGACTCGAGTTACAGCTTCTGGCATGTCATGGGCGTTACCGTGGACATTACCATGATCACTGCTCTTTTCGGCTTTAGGAGCCGGAGCCGGCATTGTTTTCGCAGTAGGTTTTACGTTCTCATGACCATGAGCTGGAGTACCGTGATTATCATGGCCTGCCGCCGCCTTACCTTCTTCAGATGCAACTTTCCGATTTTCTTTTGAATCCTTAGTCTCTTTTTTAATTTTCGCAAATTCGTCGGTTAAACTCAGCGCCTCGTCGTCAATGGAGTCTTTCATTTCTTCGTCTTCGTTACTGGCTTGTTCGACCTCTTCACCTGTTGGCTCGTACATTGTATCTTTGTATTGTTTTTCAGTTACGGTTTTTCCAATAAAAGTACCAACCGAAAAAGAAAGTAAAGATATGAAAAATATTAAGACTAATTTGACCAATGTATCCGTTCTGGATCCACCAAATTGATTCATCACGGTAAAACTCCTTCTTAAGTTATTGCTCAACTTTAATAGTAGCCGGGATTCAAAGCCTTGGTCAATGTGTCAAACTCTTGACAAGACTAAGGGTTAAAGGATTGATGAGACAATGAATGATCGATTAAAGGCCGCTTTTGAAGCCGCAGACCGTGGCCGCGAAATTTTAATCAAATATTTTGGGCACTTGAACCAGGTCTCCCACAAAGATCGCGCCGGTCTTGTGAGCGAAGCTGATATCGAGAGCGAAAAAGTTATAGCCGCCGTCTTAAAGAAGCATTTTCCAAATTCCCGCTTTCATGGTGAAGAGTCAGGACTCGACCAAAAGCCATCTCCAACTGACCTTTTGTGGATAGTTGACCCCCTTGATGGGACTACCAATTATGTGCACGAACTTCCAATTTTTTGCATTAGCATCGGTTTGAAAATTGGAAATGAATTGGAGGCCGCAGTTGTGGACGTACCCATGTTGAATGCGCGATATCACGCGACAAAAGGCGATGGCGCTTTCTTAAATGACAAAAGAATAAAAGTCGCAGATCGCTTGTCTTTAAAAGATTCTTTGTTGGCAACAGGATTTAATGTTCATGCCAGCGATGATTTAAAAAAACAGTTAGAAATTTTTGAACATTTCATTTTTAAAACACGCGGAATTCGTCGCGCTGGTGCCGCAGCCTATGATTTGTGTTTGGTAGCACAAGGAAGCTTCGATGGATTTTGGGAAAAGAATTTATCGCCGTGGGATACCGCTGCCGGGACATTATTGGTGCGCGAAGCCGGTGGTGTGGTTACGAATTATACCGGTGCTTTCTATGACCCTAATATGGATGACATTATTGCTGGCTCTAAGGCGATTCAGCCGTTAGTTTTAGAAATCGTGCAGAAGTTCCAGCTTGGAGGGAATAATTAACATCCAGAAATTGCAACGATCTTGGAAAACAGAGACATGAGGCACGCTATTACCACCAAAAAAAGAACCTGGAACCTTTTATTTCACTCGAATCTTGTATTCGTAAATTTTTGCTTCCCCATTTTGCATGAGGTAGGTCACAGATATTTGGTTTATTCCGGGACTTAATTGAAAGTAATCCGTTGTAAACGCATCGTTAGCGTCAAGGACGGTTGCCGAATATCCCGTCGTTTTATTTACAACTTCGGTGGGGACACCGGTCTCGCCCAAACAACCTTTGAACCTTACCAACGCCGTTTCGGTTTTAAATATTTTTGACGATTCTCCACAGTCGAGCTGGACCAAAGCGCTAACTTCGAGTTCGTTCACTATCGGACCTTCATCTTGGTTAATGCTAGAGGGTTTACGCGGCAAAAACTCAGGAGGCCGCACCATTGTAAGGCCGATGTTAAATCCCATAACAAAAACTATGAATAGAGTTATGGCTGGGAAGTACTTAAATTGTCGCTTAGTGCCAAACTTAAACATGTTCAATATTATCGGGGTTTTCTGGCCTAGACTTTAGGCATTAGCATGGGCGTTTGCCGTAGGGTGCCAAAATTGGTTTTTGAAATTTCAAGTAGTTAGAAGTTGTGTCAGAATAAGACGTTAATTTTAAAGGGGGATAATCTTGAAATCACTTAAATATTTGTTGTCTGCATTTGTAGTCTTCGCGCTTACGGGCTGCGATGTTGCGATCAAAAAAACACTCGAAAATAATCCAGACATTGTTTTTGATACAATCAAAAAGAATCCTGGAAAATTTATGAAAACCGTACAAGAGGCGATGAATGCTGCGCGCACGGAACAAGCTAAAGACGAAGAGGCCAACGAAGCCAAACAAATGGAAGAGGAATTTAAAAATCCTAAAAAACCAGAGATTGCTGAAAATCGTGCAGTTCTCGGAAAAGCCGATGCGCCCATTACTATTGTGGAATACTCAGACTTTCAGTGTCCATTCTGCACACGTGGTTATCTTGTTGTAAAAGAAGTTAAAGAAAAGTATGGAGAAAAAGTAAGATTCATGTACAAACACTTGCCACTTATGGATAAACATCCAGAGGCAATGCCGGCAGCTCAATACTTTGAAGCCATTGCGCTCCAAAGCAAAGAGAAGGCGTATAAATTTCACGATATGATTTTCGAAAACCAAGACAAACTGAATGCTGAAAAAGCAAAATTTTTAGATGACGCTGTTAAAAAGGTTGGCGCGGATTTAGCAAAAGTTAAGAAAGATCTAAAATCAGAAGTTGTTGCTAAAAACATTCAAGCCGATATGGAAGAGGCCCGTAAGTTCGATTTTAACGGCACTCCTGGATTTCTAGTAAATGGGGTTTCGATACGCGGTGCTTATCCCGTACAGCATTTTCAAAAAATTATTGATCGTCAGCTTGGCGGCAATTCGAAATAATTGGACAATTCCTAGCATCCAAGTCTAAAACAGGCACATGAACAAAGAAGAAACGCCTGTTTTAGACAATCAAATTTTCGCAAAAAAAAAGTTTTCTCCTAAGCCCGAATGGCTCAAAGTTCGCGCCCCAAGTGGCGAACGTTATCATGAAATTGTAAAGCTCGCAAAGTCACTAAATCTTGCGACTGTTTGTCAGGAAGCCAAGTGCCCTAACATAGGAGAATGCTGGAGCGGTGGTACCGCGACATTTATGCTGATGGGAGACACCTGCACTCGTGGCTGTCGCTTTTGCGCGGTAAAAACAGGAAATCCAAAAGGGAAAATTGACAACGACGAACCAGAAAAAATTGGTATTGCCATTTCTAAAATGGCTCTTGATTATGTCGTGATTACCTCGGTGAATAGAGACGATCTTCTTGACCAAGGTTCGTCTCATTTCGCACGCACAATCGAAACAATAAAAAAGAATGACCCCAAGCTTATTGTTGAAGTTCTTACCCCAGACTTTAAAGGAAGACGTGACCTTATTGAAAAACTTGTGCACGCAAAACCCGAAGTTTTCGCCCACAACATCGAAACTGTCGAAAGACTTACGCCGAAAGTACGTGACCCACGCGCGACTTATCGCCAATCACTTTCGGTTTTAAAAATGGTAAAAGAAATTGACCCCAGTAGACATACGAAATCATCGATCATGTTAGGTCTGGGTGAAACTGACCAAGAGGTTATTCAGGCACTTAAGGACCTTAGAGACGTTGACTGCAGCGTTGTTACTTTTGGACAATATCTACAACCCTATAAGAGACTTTTAAAAGTGATCGAATTCATCACGCCCGAGAAGTTTCAATGGTGGCAAAAGACCGCCGAGGACATGGGGTTTTTATATGTCGCTAGCGGGCCCCTCGTGAGAAGTTCGTACCGTGCTGGTGAATTTTTTATGAAAGGGATGATCGAAAAAGAGCGTAAGGAGAATAGTCATGGCAGCTAAAGACGTAGTACTTCCTGATATTGGTGAGGGTGTTACGGAAGGCGAACTGGTAAAATATCTGGTAAAAGTTGGCGATAAAGTCAAAGAAGACCAAGCTGTTGCCGAAGTTATGACAGACAAAGCCACCGTAGAAGTTCCAAGTCCATTTGGTGGCACTGTCAAAGAGTTGAAGCTTAAAGAAGGTGAAATTGTCGGTATTGGAAAGACCCTCGTAGTGCTTGAAGTTGGGGGAAGCTCAACTACCTCCGCACCAGCTCCAAAAGCAGAAGCACCGAGTCCAGCACCGGCAATCTCCGCAAAAACTTTGACACCCGTTACTACCTCAATCCCAACTCATACAAACTCTCCTATGACTGCCGCCGGCCTTGACGTATATCCGCCAGTCGCGAGCTCAACAGTTCTCGCCACGCCAGGCACCCGTCGTTTAGCTCGCGAAATGGGAGTAGACATAAATAAGATTTCTGGCACTGGTAATGCTGGTCGTGTTACACGTGAAGACATTATTAAAACGACCGAAGCGGCAGTTCCCGCGGGTCCCGCGAGCTATGCGCCAACGATTTCAGTTCCAACAATGGCTAGAAATACGACTCCTGGAGCTGAGGAACGCGTACCTCTTAAAGGTATTCGCCGAAAAATCGCCGAAAGCATGCAGCTTTCAAAAAGAATTATTCCTCACTTCACCATTATGGATGAGGCAAATGTCACGAAACTTTTTGAAATGCGTAACTCTCTAAAACCAATGGCCGAAAAACAGGGAATTAAAATTACATACTTACCGTTCGTAATGAAGGCGTTGATCGCAACCGCCCGTGAATTCCCCATGTTTAACGCCAGCATCGACGACAATGCGCATGAAATAGTCTATAAAAAGTTTTTCAATATCGGCTTCGCAGCGGATACACCAAATGGTTTACTTGTTCCGGTAGTTAAAGATGCCGACCACAAAACCATTTTGCAAATGAGTAAAGAAATCGTTGAGCTTTCTGGAAAGGCCCGAGACGGCAAGCTTGCACTTGAAGACATGAAAGGCGCTAGTATGACGATTACCAACATCGGCAGCATTGGCGGCAACTATGCAACTCCGATCATCAACCATCCTGAAGTTATTATTTTAGGAATGTATAAAATGACCGATAAACCACATTGGAACGGCAGCGCCTTTGTACCGATTAAATCTATGAACTTCACAGTTACCGCCGATCATCGTTTAATCGATGGCGCTGTTGCTGCGAATTTTTTGAAAGCGTTTATCAATCGCATTGAGAATCCCAGCGTCCTTATGCTGGATATGATGTAAAGGAATTGAAACATGAAACATGAATTCGATGTCTGTGTTATTGGCGCAGGTCCAGGTGGTTATGTTTGTGCAATTCGCGCCGCTCAACATGGTTTGAAAGTTGGAATTGTTGAACGCGAATATCTCGGCGGCGTCTGCTTAAACGTTGGCTGCATTCCCTCGAAAGCGATGATTTCTGCTTCGCATTTTTACCACAAAGCCAGTCATGATGCTGCTGAGATGGGTTTTAAAATAAAAAATATTGATCTCGACATGAAACAACTCCAAAAGTGGAAACAAGGCGTATGTAGTCGCATGTCAGGCGGGGTTGAACAATTATTAAAAGGAAATAAAGTTACAATCCTTCGCGGAGATGCCAAGTTTAGTTCCGCCAAAGACCTTTCTGTCGGCGCTGACACCGTAAGCGCAAAAAACTTTGTAATCGCCACCGGTTCACGACCAATCGAAATTCCTGGATTTCCATTTGATGAAAAAACAATCCTGTCCTCAACAGGTGGCCTAGCCATTGACGAGTTACCAAAAAAAGTTGTTGTGATAGGTGGAGGTTATATAGGACTTGAGATCGGAACATTTTTAGCAAAACTGGGATCAAAAGTTACCGTCGTTGAGGCAACTCCAAATCTACTATCTGGACTCATCGAGAAAGACGGTGTGCAAATTATCTCGCGCCGGCTTACAAAACTTGGGGTCGAAGTTATCTTGAATGCAAAAGCCAAAGGATTTTCTAAAAATCAGGTGACAATTGACACTTCTGACGGCGAAAAAAAACTCGAAGCTGATAAAGTATTGGTCACAGTTGGTAGAAAACCAAATTCTGATCAGATGAATTTAAAAGGAATCGGACTAAACATCGATTCCAAGGGATTTATCGTTACCAATCCACAGCGAAAAACGAACGTCAGTGGGATTTTTGCAATTGGTGATATCGCTGGTCAACCCATGCTAGCTCACAAAGCCAGTTATGAAGGTGTACTCGTAGCTGACGTTATTGCTGGTGAAAATCGAGTTTATGACGCTAAGACGGTGCCAGCAATTATTTTTACCGATCCCGAAATTGCTATGGTGGGAATGACCGAGGAAGAGGCGAAAGCGAAAGGCTATAAAGAATTAAATGTTGGAAAATTTCCTTTTGCGGCCAACGGCAAAGCAGTTTCTCTTATGGAAACCGATGGTTTTGTGAAAGTGATCGCCGATGCCAAAACAAACGTACTTCTTGGTTGCCTAATTGTGGGCCCAGAAGCCAGCAATTTAATTAGTGAGGCAGGCCTAGCACTTGAGATGGGCGCAACACTTGAAGACATCGCTCTAACCATTCACCCACACCCTACTTTGAGTGAAACTATGATGGAAGCCGCCGAAGCAGCATTGGGCCACGCTATTCATGTCATCCAGAAACCACTTGGCGGAAAGCAACCTCGCCCTGGAGCTAATGCCTAATGCTGGAATTGATTCCTCGTTCACCTGAACAGGTTCAATTCTTGGAATGGGGTCTTATTCCTTATGAAGACGCGTTAAGCGAACAACTTACTTTTGTTCAAGACGTTTACGATAAAAAAATTCCCAACACTGTTATTTTTTGTTCGCATAAACCGATTGTCACAAAAGGACGCGGTACACTTAAATCTGATATTTTTGGCTGGAAAGGTTTAACCATAGACGTTCAGCGCGGTGGCCGAGCAACTTATCATGGACCAAACCAACTTGTTGTTTATCCAATCGTAAATTTACAACGTGGCACCAAAATTATCGGGATTCGAGAATACATGTGCCTTTTGGAAAATATTATCGTCTCCTTATTAAATGATTACGATATAACGGCTGAAGGTCGTTGTGGAGCCAAAATCGATGAACAAGAAGCCACCGGTGTTTGGATTGGAAATAGAAAAATTTGTTCACTTGGAATCGGCGTCAGACGTTGGGTTACCTATCATGGCCTAGCCCTTAACATAGATCACGACCCAAAAGCCTTCCAAGGACTAAATCCTTGTGGTTTTTCATCGAATACCATGATCAGTTTAGAAGAAATTCTTGGACGAAAAATTCCGCCTAAAGAAATTATTCAGAAGTTTAAATTTTATTTTGAAAAATCGAAACTATTGTAAATAGACAAAACTTGCGCGGCGGCTCTTCGCATAAAGTGCCTCGCTATGTCCTTCGACCTTATCTTTACCGTAACTGATAATTTTAATCCGCGAGGGCTCAATACCCATTTTCACTAAAGCACTTTTCGCAGCGCTTGCCCTTTTTTCTCCTAAATGGAAATTGTATTCATCGGAGCCACGCGGATCACAATGTCCTTCAATTTGTACGGTAGTGGCCCCATTCTTTTTAAGGTCCATGGCATTCTGTTTGAGTATCGCAAACGCGTTGCCTTCGACTTTAGAGCTATCGTATTTAAAATAAATGGGCTCTAACTCGTCACCGGCCTGCGGACCGCTGACTTCTTCGACTGCCATATTAACCGGCGAACTCACAGCGCCCATAGACCCACTGCTTTCTACAACGGCGTCATCCTTCTTAGCCGACTGACATCCTAACAAAGCGAGAATAGTAATTGGTAAAATAAATTTCACGGACGAGCCTCCTAAAATAAAAGGCTAACGTGAGTGCGTTATCAACGCAATGGTTTTCCACGCATCGAGGAATCCAAGACTCTTGGTAATTCTAATATGAATTTCGTACCTTCATTGACTCGGCTCTGAACAGAGATTTTGCCGCGATGTTGTTCAATTATACCTTTACAAATAAAGAGACCAAGACCTAGGCCCGTCGAATATTTCGAGGCACAACGACTAAAAGGATTGAATAACCGTTTCTGATTTTCCTCAGTAATACCTGGACCTGAATCCACAAACTCGAGCTTTACAAACTCTTCGGCCGTATCGCATTTAATTTCTAGAGTCTTACCGGGAGCGTATTTTAAGACATTTGAAATTAAGTTTACAAAAACCTGCTCAATTCTGGCCATGTCCCATCGTACTTCAAGGACCTCCGAAATATTTAGAGTCACAGTGATTGCCGCCGACTTTACCTCACCTTCCATACGCTCCAATATATCGACTAAGAGACTACGCAATTTAAACGTACGAAAACTGATTTCCATTTTACGAGACTGAATCTTCGCAAGATCCAGCAAATCATTGCACATACTTGCCAGTTTATCCACCTGACGCGAGCAAACAGAAACACTTTTGTGAATTTCTTCTTCCTGGTCTTGGATACCGCCCGGTTCCTTCAATAACATATCTAACAATTGAATTCGTAGTTTTAGAGAAGTTAGTGGTGTCTTAAGTTCATGAGAAGCCACAGAGATAAAAAAGTCTCGCTCACGGATCACATCTAAAAGTTCCTGATGACGTGAAACTCTATCGGTAATATCTCTCACAAAAGCGTAGAACAGCGGCTGCTCAGCATCGATAGGAATGATCGTGAGCTCTAAAGGGAATTCATGTCCATTCTGATGTAGGCCGGAAAGTTCGAGCCGCTTCAAAATAATTTTTCCCTCGCCTGTTGCCAGATAGTTTCGCATGCCCTCGAGGTGATCAGCCCGATATCGTTGAGGAATAATATCTACCACGCTCATCCTGTTTATAACATCGTTTCTGGACCAACCGAAAGTCACTTCAGCTTGAGAGTTCCAAAATATTATTTCACTTTTGCCATTAATTCCTATAACCGCATCCAATGCGTTAGCTATCACTTTATTTAACATTCCATCACCGCAACCTTCGCTCTTTCGTTACCAATCCGTGGCACGTGACTCAAGTGCAATCGACATGCCCATAAATTTTTTTAATTTATTAGGGCAACATGCCCAGCCCACCCCCCAGGAGCTAGCTATTTTTTATTTATTACTGACAAATTTTGACATGGTTTGTATTAGGTAAAAAATCATTACACAAGTTCTTTGAGTTGTTTAACTCCACCTCGAAAGGCATAGGCTTCATAGCCTAATTGTTGCATGTGTTCTGCGATTTGAGGCGTGACAGTACCGTGAGTGCAATATAAAACATAGCGCTTTTTTTTGTCAAAAGCCCCGATGAGTTTCGGAAAATTATCGGGATCCAAATGAAGGGCATTTTCTGCGTGCCAGGCTCGATATAAGTGAGGAACTTGGCAATCAATTAGTGTGTCCGACCCACTCACGGTATCTACATGTAAATAATCTTTATGCAGGTCCTTGGCTTCGAGAGCAAAAATGTCAAACACTTTTTGTTTAGTAACAGCCACCTCTAGTAACCCATCATTTAATTTTTTTTCCTCAATTATTACTTTTTTTGGCTTCGCAAAAATAACTGGGCTGCCTTGGGCAATTGAACAATGCTCGCGCACTTTTTCAGACAAAAAGGCCGTAGAAATTTTCTCTGCCTGGCCAATAATTTCTTCTTTTTCCATGGCAACAAGTGGCCGCAACAGGTTCAAGCTTGCAGCACTTGTAATAACATCTAAATTAGGCAAAGTCTGTGAACTCACCTGGGCAATTACTTCGCCCGTCACTAGGGCATGCGACCCAATTTCTCTGCCGATCATCGAAGCCGCCTTCATGAAAAGCCTCTTTAAAATTACTTGTGCATAGGATGCTTGGACTTTTAATCTTAGGTCGGCAACGACTTCAGTAAAATCAACGACAAATAATTTTGGATTTTGACCGAATCCCCAGCCTTCTACCAAAATTTTTACAATTTGCAAAACTTGTCTTTCTGCCGATTTGCCTCCCAAATTAAAAAATATGAAATCAACATGGACACCTCGACGCATCACCCGCCAGGCAGCAACCGGCGAATCAAACCCACCGGATATTAGACACAACGCCTTGTTTTGCACTCCACCCGGAAAACCCTTAGCGCCAGAAATTTTCTCCCAGTATATAAAAGCTTGGGAATTGTGAAGTTCAACGCCAACTGTGATTTCGGGATTGACGAGCTTTACTTTTCCATAAGAAGCCAGCCGCGCCCCCAAAACCACTTCCACTTCGCGCGTAGAAAATTTCTGCGCTCCGAAACGGCGTGAGCGAACACAAAAAGTTTTTCCAGAAACAATATTTCTCAAAACCTTTTCACCCTCTTCACAAATTTTCTCCAAATCACGATCACACCGAACTACGACGGGCGAAAAAGATGAAATTCCGAAAATACGAGCTAACAATGCTTTGGCTCGATCGGGCTGACTGGTCTCCAAAAAGTAAAAACGCAGACCGTTACGCAATTTAAATGGAATATCTGAGCGATTAAATGCGGTACAAATATTGCCTTCGAGTTTACGCAAGAATACGACGCGTTTTCGAAAGGTTTTGAGTCCGATTTCAGCACTTGGGCGAATAATAAACGTATGTGGGAATTCCATTAGTGGGCTTTTACACTCAAAGCACCTTGCCAGTCTAGACATTCCATGCTGGAATTATGGAATGAGGTTGTTCCTAATCTTTGCCCTATCGAGTATAAACGCCCACTCCGCCGTAACGGTCACAGATGTGCAAGGGGCTTCAAACTATATAAACACTGCAACAACAACAAGTACAGGAACAACGACGACACCATCGATTTTTGGTGGCACCGCTGGCAATTTGGCAACTTGCTCTGCCAATCCTGACGGAGTAACTTGCAATAACTGCAATGCGGCTTCGGGACCTATAGGAACAATCTGCAATGAAAAGCGAATTAATTCGTTAAACACCTTACGAATCGCGGTAAGGTCGACGACAGCCGCAGGCTATCCAGCAATCTATGATACGACCACAAATAACCGCATCCCATCGCCAATTAATTCGGTTTTTGTCCCAGTTAATGGCACGGGATACGTTGAAATCCCGTGGCAAAATCTTTGTCCCAGCATCCCCCAAACTATCGGCGTGACCAACGCCCAATGCGAATTTGCGGGCCAGAAAGCCTTCAATGTCGGCATCGACAAACTCAATAACGCGACTAAAGATGCCGACGACGATACAACTCAAGTGACTATATACGTGAGTAACGTCGTTGGCTCAACCGATGTAACTGTACCGTCGAATGTGGCAGCTCCCCAAGCCGATGCCCTATTTCCATTAACTTTAAAAAGAGGCGATGAGAAGGTTTACATTTCTTCTTTTTCGCCGGGGTCAGGTTTTCCCAATACCAACTCAGGCCTAAGATTTAATAGGTATCGCCTTTACTACTCCACTACGCCCATTGCAGATCTTGCTCTGGCCGGTGCCGCTGATTTTGATATTATTGGAACCACAAGCTCTGACATATCTCTGTCTCCCGACAATGTCGACGCACTCACTAACGGAACGCCTTTTTATTTTGTCGGTGCTCATATCGACCAGGCCGGTAATATGGGTTATTTTGATTCTACTTATAACAGCGGTATAGGGATAACTCCCGACTTTGTCTTTGGCCTTCTCTCGCAAGACTTCGAATGTTTTGTGGCAACTGCAACCTATGGAAGTCCTTATACCAAAGAAGTAAAAACACTTCGCATGTTTCGCAACTATCTCCTAGAACATCACAGAACTTGGGCGCAGCCACTGATAAAATTTTATTACGAGCACTCACCACGGCTGGCAAATTTTATCCGTGACAGCGAATTTCTGAAGTCAATTTCACGCGTAATTCTTTGGGGCCCAATTCAATTCGCAAAACTTTCTCTCGAGCATGGAATGAGTTACGCATTCATGATTTTTTTACTGCCTCTTATTTTATTAATCGCAATTTATCGGTGGTGGAATGTTAAAGTCGTTCGCCGTACTTAGTTTATCAATAATTCTTGCAACGCAAGGTTTGGCACAAGAAAAGCCGCCAAAGCCCGAGCCGCCTTATCCCGGCGCGGAGACTGAGCCAAACGAAGATATTCAACCCGATCTACCGCCTCAGGCTGAACAGCCTCTACAAAAAACCAAAAAAGGCCTTGAAACTGAGGGCGAAATTATCGAAGGAAATAAATTTCGCGGGACAAAAAAAACAAAACATCCTGGGGCAAAACAAGGTTTGTTCCGAATAACATCAAAAGGCGAATACCTTTACAAAACGAATCCCTCTGAACAAAAGAACGCTGTTGCTGTTCGCATTGGACCTTATTCGCCATCAAATCTCTATAATGCGGGAAATGACAATAGTTTTGATGATATTTATGGATCGGCCTCACCGGTTATTGTTCATGTGGATTACGAATGGAAATTATTTTCTGGCTTTGGAAAAATGGGAATCCGTGCTGGCTCAGGAGTTTTTTTCGCTAATGGAAATGGACGATTTGATGACGGCGAAGCCGCTCTCGAAGGCTATACCTTGTTAATGTTACCCAATAATGTGTCGGCAATAATTTATTTGCAGTTCTGGGATCGCCAGCCATTAATACCGTACGCTGAGGGTGGCGTTGATGCCATTGTGTTTAACGAATACCGCGACGATGGAAATCCCACATTTGGAAGATTTGGTGGCTCTCTTGCCGCCCACGTGTCTTTGGGCGGTCTCCTTCCATTAAATATATTTGATCGTCTGGGAATGATACGTATCGACCAAGAATACGGAATTAATAACATGTACATCTCCGCAGAGTATCGGATCGTCACTCACGTGGCCGGAGTTTTTGATTTTTCTAATAATTATTTTAACGCCGGTGTATTGGTGGAATTTTAACGTTCACCGAGTAGACCTTTGCTACCCTCTGGTCGACCTTGCGACCTTTTTGAAAGAGTAGCTTCTACTAAAAGAGAACTATAAAGATTTCGTATTTCAGGGTTCATCTTGTAGTCGCTTTTTATCGACAAAAGCAGCGATAGAAGGTCATTCATTTTCTCAACATCCGCGTAGTTAGGTTTAAGTACCATAGTCCCACCCTCACCAAGAAATTGCTGGACCGACTCAACAAAGTCCTCTGGCAATTCTTTTCCAGAGAGCTTTTTGTAGTGTCCTTTAAATTCTGTGAGCGGCATTCTCAAGATACTTTCCTCACTAAGATCACGCGTTTGGTTACGAAAACCAAATACGACGTCTATCATTTCGCGGGCATTCCTCTTTGCCTCCGCCTGCCGAAGGGCCTTCCTGAAATACCGTTCACGCTGTGCCAGAACATCGCATCTCTCTTTTTCGCAGACCCCTTTTGCTGAGGGTATTTCGCCAAAAGCAGAAGAGACAAATGAAGCAAACGAAACGGTTGAAATTAGTATCAGAACTCTAAAAAAATTTTTCATTATCATACCTTCTATCTACTTTGCTGTGCTTCTCGAACTGCCTCCCTAATTTGCTCCTCACCATGTCTCAATTGTTTATAAGATGTGCGATAAAAAGTAATTCTCTCATCTGGCAGTGTCTTTGATAAGCCGGCTCTTGCAAATTCCTTAAATCCATCGGCGGCAAAACTATTTCTTAAATTGCTCTCAAATTTCTTAATCTCTGCTATCGAATCAGCTACACCTTTTTCTGAACCTATAAACGCCTTGTCCTTACTAAGATATTCGTTAAAGTCGGCCATGTTTAATTTCGCTTCGCCACCTGACATTTTTAGAAATTCTTTCTCGAATTCGTCTACAGAAATAATTAATCGAGGTCCATGTGACTTTTCATAGGAACTAAAGCCATCACTCACAATAGACTCCACAACTGCCGCCCTCCAAGCAGGTCTCAAATTTGGATTCTTTAGTATCTCGAAACGCCTCGCCAACGCAAAATTCTTTAATATCTTTAAAGTACTTTGATCGTCGCGCTTTAGTTCCCCTTTAGCCCGAATTTCCTTTGGTTCAGCAAATGCCGACGAAACAGATAAAAAAATTATCAGATAACTAAAAAATCTTTTCATAAAATACTCCTTATTTAAAAAAAGCCCTCACTCTCTTTTACACTTCAAGAACTGTGACCATGAGGCCCCTTTCAACCACCTGATATTGATGGGTTATTTTTGTCTCATTTTGAGATACCCGCTAAATTGTTAGCCACCTGTCAAAGATTTTTCTTTTGCCTCGGCTCTATCTAGAGCATGTTGCAATCATTTTTCAGTGGCACTGCCAGGTGGCAGTCAATGGAGTTTACATGTTGATCATATTCAACCAAGGTGGGCTAAGGGAGCAGATAAGAAAAGAACCTACAAATTCTGTGTCAGAAACACAACCATCACAAGTATCGGCAAGAGACCGGGGTGCGGTTTATAAACTAAATTATTCTACTTTCGACGGCGCGGGAAAAACCTCCGCCTCGGGCACTCTGTGGGTTTTAGCTTTCTGCATTTTCAGTTCAGCTAGGTGCGGTTCTGAGTCCGCAAGACGTTCTTCTAAAGGAAAAGTATTATCAGAAAATTTTCCATCGGCTGATGCAAACCACATCAGTGGAAATGCTACTAAGGCTTCTAAAAACGTAAGGACTACGATAACCCAGAAAATTAGAAATGTTCCAATAATAACAAGAGGCATTAACATGAGAGAAAGAATCAATCGGTTGATATCTGACATTTTCCCTCCTGGATAAACCGCTATGCTTTGAAATCTTTGCAGCATTGATGCCAAACCATTTAGGCCAATGTCGTTTATTTATGTGTGGCATTTAATTCACAGGTCATTTGAGTCATCCCGTCACAATAGGAGGCAATTTATACATCAGTTTGAGACCATCCCTAAAAAAACTTTCTATTTAATAGTACTATTAAATACTCTATCTAAGAGGAAATACATTATGAGAAAACAGAACGAGGCTTATGCGCAGCTTGAGGAAATTAGCCGCGCTATCACCGCGAGCAACCAAAGTGTCTTTTTTGGTAAATGTTGGTGCTTGTGATTTTGTTGAAATGAAGAAGGCATTGGGCTTAACCGACGGCCACATGAGCACTCATATGAAGGAGTTAGTGAACAGTGGCTACGTCGAAATTGAGCCTGCGTACCTAGCCGAGTTTGGATAATTGTCTGTAATAAAACTAAGACGACAAATAAATAACTATACCTCGAGAACAAAATCCCAGGTGATGTGGATGTTGCCATCTTGTTCGACTATGCCTTTAGGGGGATTTGGAAAGGGCGCCGCGGCTCGGAAAGCTTCGACAGCAGCGTCATCTAAATCTTTTAACCCCGAGGCGCCAACGACCTGAACTTTTGTGAGTATGCCTTTGGAGTCGAGCGTAATTATCAAACGCGTGATTTTGTCTCCACTACTCGCAATATTTCTACCCTGGTGAATTAGTCTAACAACTTTATCTTTAATTTTGGGTTCCCAATATTGGGCTAGCTGATTTTTGATGCGTTTATAGTATGTGTAATAAATAAATTCTCGTGTGGAGAGAAGAGTTTGGACTCCATCTTTGACGTCTTTCAAATAATCATCAGTACTTGCTTGTGAAATAGAATCCACTTTTGGCCACTTGTACCCCGGCGTAAGTTTTTCCAATAAACTCTTTTTGGGTTTAGTACCCCATTCATTAGGAGCTTCTTTTTTGTTTGCATTCGCGTCGTTTGCTCCACTGACCTTGTTGGTAAATTTCCCGCTATTAGCCGCTTTTGTTTCTTCGACCACTTTTTGATTGTGTTGGCTTAAAAATTTTGTTTTTTCGGGAATGATGTCGTTAAGCGCCTCGTCGCTTTGTTCGACAATTTGCCCCTTATCGATCTTATTTAGCTCGTTGATATCAATAATTTCGATGGTAACTTGATCTGACTTTGGATTAGGAATATTTTTCCGATGGACGTAGGTCATTACCATCATGTGAATTGTGAGGGAAATTAAAAGGAAAAATAACAATCTCCGGTCCATTAAAATTTATCGGTAAAATGGAGTTAACTTTTGAGGTGGGGATTGCTAGAATTATTAAAGAATATCGCTTCAAAATGAGACGGGTAAATGGCAGTTCAGTTACAAGCATGGGGTAAATCTCACCGCGGCCAAAAAAGAAATTCTAACCAAGATTCGATGCTCATCGATCATGATCTTGGTTTATTCATCGTCGCTGACGGAATGGGCGGAATGGGCGGTCCTCAAGGCGGAGAAATCGCTAGTAAACTCGCTGTTGAAACCGCACATAAAATAGCAAAAGAAACTTTTGCAAGCGGACAAACAGTTCAGCCTCGTGACTTTATTCACAAAATTTACAACGCGGCTAATGAAAAAATTTTTGCCAGAAGTCGTGAAGAAAACGAAAGATTAAAAGGCATGGGCACGACGATGGTTCTTTGTTACCGTAAGGACGAGGATCTTTACATCGGTAACGTTGGTGATTCTCGCTGTTACTATTTTTCATGTCCATATCTTTGGCAAGCAACTGAAGATCACTCGTTAATTAATGAACAAATACGTGCCGGACTCATCAAGGAAAGCCAAAGGCCAACTGCATTTGGTAAGAATTTAATTACGCGAAGCGTTGGATATGAGCAAGAAGTTGAATGCGATATAATTGTGAAAGCCTTAAGTCCAGGCGATCTTTTTCTTCTTTGTTCAGATGGCCTTTCGGGTCTTGTTCCAGATGAGAGAATTTCCGATATCTTAATGAATGTTCCTACAGAACAGATCGCTGAACGGTGTGTTTTGGAGGCAAACTGGAGTGGTGGTGATGATAATGTCACTGCTCTTGTGATTAAGGCGACGTAAAATGTTTGACGCAATTAATCGATTGAATTATTTTTTGTGGATACAGGTAGTTAAGTGAAAGAAACGGTTACATTTCTCGTAGTCAGCAACAAAAAGGGAAACACCAAAAAGGTGACAGTTCCCGTCTCTACCTTACGCGTTCTTGCTGTTTCAGGTGTAATTGGATTGATTATTTTTTCCGCTGGATTTTTGGATTATATGGGACTGCTTGGCCAGTCGATTGAGAACAAAAGACTTCGTGCTGATAACGCTCTATTGAAAAATCAATTCCAGGCTGTTGAAGGGAAAATGCAAACTCTTGAAGCGCGGCTTGAACGCGTGAATAGTTTCGTTACAAAGCTTAAACTTATCACTGATATTGGTCCTGAGCGTTCTTTGCAGCTTGCCATGGGCCCTGTCCCGAAACCGGGCCAACAAATGGACGATTTTAACGAGCCAGTAAATGACCGTGAAATCGCCGCAGTTGCCAAAAAAGAGGCGATTTTTATTAAAGAGCCAGCTCTAGATGTTGATAGGGATGAACTTGCTAACGAAGGTAATCGCGACTTTGCAATGCTAAGCGTCCGTGTGGATAAGCTTGTGAATGAAACTAATATGCGCGAACAGGGTGTTCTTGAGTTGTGGGAGACTTTGTCGGAAAGGCAAAGTTTAATGAATGCGACACCGAGCATTCGGCCTGTGAACGGATGGTTTACCTCGAAGTTTGGTTATCGTCTATCGCCGTTTACTGGTTTGCCGATGATGCATCAGGGAGCGGATATTGCTGCATCACCTGGTGCTCCAGTTTACGTTCCTGCCGACGGAATTGTCTCTTATGTTGGCTACGACTCTGGTTATGGGAATTTAATTTCTATTGATCATGGTTATGGAGTCGTCACTCGCTATGGCCACAATTCACGCGTTTATGTCACGGTAGGACAAAAAGTAAAACGCCGTGATATCATCGCCGCAGTTGGGAATACGGGAAGATCTACTGGACCTCATTTGCACTATGAAGTGAGGGTAAACGGCATTCCGATGGATCCTACGAACTATGTGCTAGACGAATGAAAAAAGTGCCTGAGACTTTTTCCAGTCCATACTGCGTCAAAAAATATCGTATTTAAATTTTTCCCAATCTGATTTCGTAAGTTCCCAAACTTCTTGCTCAGTATATTTAGGGTCTACAAACTTTGCCGGCTTCACGTCAATAAATCTTGCGCCGGTTTTTTCTTTCATATTTTATTCATCGCCAAGAATTTTTCCCGTCACTTCAAAATACTCGGTTTGCTCGTCGGCTAGAGCAGGATCAAAACTCTTTACGCGTTGGTCGGCAGCGCCGTAACGGAAAACATCGTTTATAACACCCAAACTGTCGAGTGCCGTTGAAATGCTTTTTGTGTATTTTACTTTGTCGTCAACAAATACTACTTTCTTGAATGGAACAAATCCATTTTGTGAGATCAGCCACTTTAGCATTTCACCTTTATCGTTGGTTGCGCCAACAGCTAAAATTCCTTTTGAGTAGATGGACTGTTCTTTTGCAACCGTTTGAAGGTTGCCGTCAATTGGACGAGCCAGAGAAAGATCAATTCCCAATTTACCTAACAAAAAACGAGTACGTGCTAAAAGCTCGGCGGGACGCGCGGTTAAGGCCATAACCCCTGCTGATTTTTGTTGGATATTGCGAAGCAAGGTTGGTGTGGCTGGTTCTACCGGTCGCATTAAACTTACATAACTTACAGCTATAAACTTCCTAAGGCTACGCTCCAGAGCTTGATTGGTCGAGAGTCCTTGTTCTTTGGCTTTCTCTACTTCGTGTTCCTGCCATTGCACGCTTCCGATAGTCTGCACGCTTTCCGCGATGGTGTTGTCGACATCCAAGACGACAAGAGTATCTTTATCAATGTGCTTTAAGATTTGGTTCATCTGTCTAATTTCGTAGCTGGCTGCCGAGGCTGATATTCCTAATAAAAATATAAATGCACTTGTAAGTTTTTTCATACTCATTCTCCTTATTGGGTTAAAAACTTACTAAGAGTTGTAGCTGGAAATAATAGTAACTAAAAGTTGAATCTTATTACTATTTATGTAATTAAAAATTACATGAACCATTATCATGCAAAATACTTTGTTGATGCTGTTGCTAATATGAGTGTTGCCGAGTCAGCGCGGATAAATAATGTAACCCATCCAGCAATTAGCCAAGCGCTTCGTACTCTTGAAAATGAGTTGAAGGTAAAACTTACGAGCCGAAAGAAACGTAGATTTGAACTAACTCCAGAGGGCGAAATTTTTTATCAGCGTGCTGTGGATTGGCTGGAGCAGTTTGAAAGTATTAAGACCGAACTCTCGTTTGGAGGAAAAGAGGTGTCAGGCGAACTTCTCCTGGGAGCTTCGCAGAGCTTAACAGCCGAATTTGTTGGACCAATTATTTTCGAGATGAAGAAGAGGCATCCGCGGCTGCAAATCCGCGCTACATTTGGTGAGGCCGCAGTGATTCGTGACATGGTACAGAGAAAGGCCGTGCAGATTGGTTTCGTTATAGATGATGACAGGCTTTCTGACTTTGCACAAAAACTCATTTGTAACGGTGATTTCGTCGTGGTAAGCGCGAGACCTCTTGAGAACCTAGGTCAGAAAGATTTAATCGTGACCTATAAAAACAAAGTCGAAGTCCAAGATCTTTTTAAAAAATTAAAAAATAAAGGTTACAAAGAGCCAAATGTCTTTTTAGAACTTGTAAGTTGGTCGCTCATCCGGCGATTTGTACTCGCAGGAGAAATTCATGGCTATGTTCCACAGTATGTTGTGCAAGAGGATCTCGACAGAGGAATATTATACAAAGTGGACGTACCGGTAAAAGCGTTTCAATACTCGGTCAAAGCAATTTGGCGAAAGCGTAGTTCGCTGTCGATGAGTGCAGAGGTGTTTTTGGACAAATTGATAGAATCGGAAGATGAAACCAAATAACTGGTACGAGTTTTGAATTCGATTTTTCTCAGATTTCTATAAGAAATTTGGAGAAATAATGACAACGTGTCGTCAATTTTTTTTACATGTTAACAAATTTTGGCTTCTAGTTATTACAGTTGCTTTTTCTGCTTATGCGGACGAGAAAAGTTATCTGGATTATGACGAAGTTGCGTGCGAGAATTTGCGCTCACCAGATTGCTATCGGGAAGTTATTTGCAACATTAACTTCCAGACCCAGAAACAAAAGAGCCCGCTAGAAAGGGTAGAATGCTTATCAAACCCGAAAGATTTTTATAAATTTTCATCTGTGAACGGTTACACTAAAATTGGGTACGGTACAAAGAAAGCAAAGACTACCGTCGTTTTCATTCATGGGGTGTTAGGGAACTCCTCTCAATTTTATGCTATGATAAACGAAATTTTTGAATCCGCGAGGACGAATACCATAGAATTGACCCTGCCGGGACATTCTAGAGCATTTAGCGGCGGAACTTATTCGACTTCTGTGGAGGAAACGAAGCAATTTTCTAGTTTTGAAAACTGGGTTATTGCGGTTGAAGAGACTGTAAAAATAGCGAAACAACTTGGTCAAAAAACTATTATCGTAGGTCAGTCGACCGGGGGGCTGCTGGCGGTTGATGTGGCTCTGAAGTATCCGCATCTTGTCGACGCTTTAGTTTTAATTGAGCCTGCACTAAAAGTTCAGGGATTGATAAATGTTGGTTCCTGTTTGAGTAAGATTATCCCCGACATAATAGTTAGCGGAGTGGCAAAACTTTTCGGCCAACATGTTCCCGATACGATGAGTGTTGAAATGGGATGTGAAGTGCAGAAGTTAGCAGATCAAGTATTCCCCCCGGACAAGTCGCACGAGGGGATTGCCGCTAATGTTCAAGTTCCGGTATTATTGTTTAACAATGAGCAGGATAAGATTGTTTCTCCCGAGGCCAATCGTAAATTCTACTCTGGACTAAAGAACGCTAAGGAATACATTTCTATTAACAAAGAGGGAAGTTTGGGCCATGGAACTGTGACGTTTAGTCATGCGGCTTTCTTGGTCGAAGCAATTTCGAAATTTGTTTTAATACATAAACTTGAAAGTGAACTAGCAAAGATTCATGGAAAAAAAATCTATGAGAGAATTGAGGAGATCATATCGACTATAATTCGAGATCAGGTATTGAAGAAGAGTGTTTTTTTAGATAAAGTCTTTTCATTAAGAGACGATTTCTGTCAAATAGCGGTGCTTTTTGGTGAAACTTGTCCCAAGTTTGAAGAGGCTTTAAAAGTAGCTGTAAGTTTCTATTCGAGTATTTTGGCACATAAACAAATCTTGGGTGATGAGTTTACCCGAAGCAAGTTTAATGTGGAATTGCCATCTGATGAGAACGCTTTATTTCTGCAAAAACTTCAATATTTAGCGGCTGTTAAAGCGAAATTGTATGACTCTTTCTGGTGAGCTTGAACGCAAGACAAGAGCCCTGATGCATTGCTTTACCAAGATTTTGGTGCCTTTTTATTTTCTTTCATATTTCACCAGTTTCGCTTCAACTTCTAATGTTGGTTTCTTCACGAGCGCCCAGGTTGGAAAATACTGATCTGAGATTTGACACTTATCAATTTCGTTACCTGTTCCAGAAATTTTTACCCGAAAGCCTTGTCGGCCCTGCCATATGCAATTGGAAACAACTTGTAATTTCATCCCCGACCCCTCAAGTACAGAGCCATTTGTGCCTGGATTTCCACTCCAGGTCATTGCGCTATTCTTTTTCATGCGACCTTCCCAAACGCCGCTAAGCCAAGCAACCCAGTCTTCTCCTGGGTTTTGTTTATAATAGGTTTGAATTGCATCGCCGATATTTGAGGGATCTACAGCCTCGAGCGTTTTGAATTTTCCGACCGAGTTTGCCATTTCAAGCTTGTGAGTATTCACTACACTATCAGAATTTTTATTGGCTTTTAATCGAATCGTGTACTTTCTCTTTGGAAGCCTACTACCATCGGTACGAGTGGCCGTCATTTCAAAAATCCACTCTTCCATCGCTGCCGTTGGTTTGTAGGTATCAAACAAAAACGCCAATGGTCCGTCACTGCCCATGTTGCTTTGAATTGGCGCTCCTATATTCCCTGCGGGAAACCCTGGTTCACTGACGGTTCCTGTTTCCATTGCCGCCTGGGCTTCTAACGAACCAAGTTCGCGCTCTTTAGAGGCTTTCTGATAAGTGAAAGTTCCGATTTGCCCAGTGGCAACGCCACGCTCATAACCAGGAGTTTTCGGGTCTCCGATTTTTGAATAGAGATTTTGCAAATTGTTATCAATCTGGTTTATTTCACGCTTCAATTCATAAATGCGGTAACCAAGGCGATATTTTTTTTGAAAAGCGCCTGACAAATTTGCCGGACAAACTTGGTGGTAAATCTGACCTTGCAAGCCAACTTGATATCCATTTTCGGGGGTACAGTAAGTTTTTAGTCCCTCGGTGTGACCTTTACTGTAAACAGCGTTGTCGGGTCTTGATCCATATTCCGCGCAAGCTTTTGCATGTTCAGAGATACGGTTTGGAGTATAACCATGTTGGCCATCACGCAAGCCTATATTGTACCAGTCGCCTTGTGCGCATTCTTCTTTCGATAGAGTGCTACAAGCTAAACTAAATGGAATTAACAAAATTAAACATAAACAGCGAAGCATATGAAAACTCCTTTTTCATATGCTCAATGCAAGAATACAGAAATGCAATATTGATTAACGTTTAGAGTACTGACCACGTCGGCGCGCGCCACGTAATCCGTATTTTTTGCGTTCCACCATACGTGGATCGCGAGTAAGAAGTCCTGGTTCTTTAAGAGCGTCACGAAGAGTTGCATCCATCGCGACTAACGCACGCGCTATGCCTAAGCTCATAGCTTCTGACTGACCAGTTTCGCCGCCACCTTTGACTGTGATGCGTGCATCAATTTTACCTTTGTTATTTGTCACTTCTAAGGGGCGGAAAAATGCTACGCGAGAGAAGTCATGATGAAGATATTCTTCAGGCTTACGCCCATTGATTGTCACTTTTCCTGTACCCAATTTCAAAAAAACACGTGCTGATGAGGATTTTCTTCTTCCGGTTCCGTAAAAAACTTTTGCAGGGGCTGCCATTTTAATTCCTTACCTATTGTTCAAGATTTAGTGGTTGAGGTTTCTGCGCGGCCATATTGTGAGTTGGGCCCTTGAAAACTTTTAATTTTTTGATCAAAGTTTTTGAAAGAATATTATTAGGAAGCATCAGGCGAACCGACTCTTCAATAATAAAATTTGGGTCTTTGATACGCATATCAGAAGCTTTTGTTTCCTTTACCGACCCGAAATAACGTGAGCGGCGGAAATAAACTTTTTGATCCCATTTATTGCCTGACAACTCTACTTTTTCAGAGTTGATCACAACCACAGAATCACCCATGTCGGTATGGGGAGTGTAAGTTGGTTTGTTTTTGCCAGTTAAAATTTTAGCAATTTCAGAAGCCATGCGGCCTAACTTTTTTCCAGAAGCATCAACAACCCACCACTGCGGCTTGCGGTCTTCTTCTTTGCCTTGCCAGGTTTTCATAGTTACCTCAATAGTTTAAGTATCGTATTTTGTAGTGGGGGTGGTGCCTATTGTCAAGACGGAATCAGGTGACATTGCTCCTCAATTTCACGGGGATATTTTACTTTCACTAAGAAAAGTCCCTGAGGGGGAGCAGTAGGGCCCGCAGCTTTTCGATCAACCTTCTCCATAACTTCACGAATTACCGAAGGATCTTTATTTAGACGCTCCGTGTCTACTATGGTTCCAACGATGTTTCTGACCATTTGCTTGAGAAAGCCACTACCGCGAATGGTGAAAATTAAAAGGCCGTTTTTACCACGAGTCCAATTGGCCTCGCGAACTTCCCGAACGGTGGTTTTAACCTCGGTCCCTTTGGTTTGAAAGCTTTTGAAGTCATGTTTGCCCAGCAAATAATTTGAAGCTTGGTTTAGCCAATCAATATTTAGACTTCGTTTATCTTTCCACCAAGAGTAGCGATGAAAAAAAGCGCTAGGGCGACTGCGATTTAAGACGTAGTAGCGATAAGTTTTTTCTTCACACGAAAAAATAGAATGAAAATCTTCGGGGGCGATCCAAGCTTTGTGTATCACGATATCATATGGGGTCAAACTTTGGAGGGCGCGAATCAGTGGAAAACCTCGTGGATCACGTGGAGCACGAAAATGACAAATTTGCCCCAGCGCATGCACGCCAGCGTCAGTTCTTCCGCTTGCGATCACCGAAATTTTTTTGTTAAAGACTTTCGACAATTTCTCTTCGAGTACGCTTTGAATAGAGGTATTTTGAGAGTTCGTTTGGCGCTGCCAACCACAGAAATTCGTACCATCATAAGAGATTTTTAAGCGGACTTTGAACATTGGTCTGATTTATGTAAACGGACCAGTAAAGTCAATTTTTATGAGTTCTGACATTGAGACATTTACTGTTGCAACTGTTGTATTGATGAACTTTTCCAGATCAATGCGTGGATGTGGTCGTCTCGTCATTTGGATATCTTCACTATTTGTACATAGTGGCGCGCAACCTCACGCTTTTTGAGTTTTGGCGTACAACTCCTTGGGTTTGGCTTTGGGTTTAGATTTACTTTTACGTTTGGGGCAGAGGCTAGATCTTGGTTGGTTCGCTCTCGTTCCTTCTGAGTTTCGCTCTCATTAACTCTAGTTCACAAACCGCACCCCGGTCTCTTGCCGATACTTGTGATGGTTGTGTTTCTGACACAGAATTTGTAGGTTCTCTTTCTCAGCTGCTTCCTTAGCCCACCTTGGTTGAATATGATCAACATG
>LWDK01000007.1:0-6612 GCA_002083485.1 Proteobacteria bacterium SG_bin7
TTGACCGGCCGGGAGTTTTTGTACCACTACCAGAGTTAATAATTATATGACAAGCTGAAAATTTACCTCCTTTGTTTCGGGTGCTTTTGGGGGGCGACCTTTTAGAGACGAGTGTGGACGAACTTCATTGTAATGCCGCCGCCATTGTTCGATGATCACCTGTGCCTCGAGGAGAGTGTAAAAGATTTCTCCATCGAGTAATTGATATCTCATCTTTCCGTTAAAAGATTCGCAATAGCCGTTTTCCCAGGGAGAACCCTTTTCAATAAACAGTGGCTTCACGTTTAAAGTTTTTAGCCACTTTATCAGTTTTCTTGCTATAAACTCGGGGCCGTTGTCAGAGCGAATATGTTCAGGTATTCCGTGCGTAATAAAAAGATCAGCAAGTATTAAGATCACGTCTTGGCTACCAATGCGCCTAGCAACATACGATGCCAAACACTCCCTTGTAAACTCATCGATGATATTGAGAATTCTAAATGACCTGCCATCGTGAGTCCTTTCGGCAACAAAGTCATAACTCCAAACATGGTTTTTGTGAGTTGGACGAAGACGAATACCCGAACCGTCGGTTAACCACAAACGTGATCGTTTCGGTTGCTTCTGTGGAACCTGTAAACCCTCCTCTTGCCAAATCCGATGCACTCGATCTTTTCCAGCATCAAAACCCTCTAACTGCAACAATGACGTAATTGTCTTATAGCCATAGCGCCCGTACTGACAGGCAAGATCAATAATTCGTGCTCGTACCTTTTCTCTCTCAGGATCAACGATTTTCTGATATCTTTGCGTCGATCTTAGCTGACCAATAACCCTACAAGCCAAACGCTCTGAAACTTTCAACGTCTTTATTACGTGCTGAACAGCTTCGCGTTTCCTTGCAGGGCTTAGAAGTTTCCCGAGGCTACTTCTTTCAAAATTGAATTTTCAACGGCCTGGTTGGCAACAATTTTCTTAAGTCGCAAATTCTCCGACTCTAGTTCCTTCAACCGTTTAGCCTGATCGACTCGCAGGCCCCCATACTCTTTGCGCCAACGTATTATCGTCTGAGGAGTTACGCCCACTTTCTTTGCAATTTCCTCTAACTTTAAACCCTTTCCCTCTTCGAGTTCCACTGTACGCAAATGCTGAATAATCTCTTCAGCCTTATAATGCTTTCTAGCCATAACTGACCCTTTCTGTTGGGCCCAGATTAACATAGAACCTGGACCAGTTTAAGCCGGCCAGGTCAGGTAAGCTTGCCGACTTGATAAATTTTTGCACTTCTAATTGAATTTAGGTTTAAGCCAACATTAAATGAACTACCAATTTCTGGATCTTTAAGAAATTCCATTGTTCCCGCTATAAGTTCTTCCGCTTGATTCAACCCTTCAGCGCGAGATACGATTCCAGATCTATATAAAACCTCATCCCCGGCTTGAGCCTTCATGGACGGTTCAGGCTGGGTCAAGCCTAATCTCAGTAGGGCTCTATAAATGTTTTTTAAACACAGGTAAACATTTGGCTCCTTACAAAAATTTGGATTTAGACTCTATAATTTCATTTTTCTGACTGCATCAGCGGCGGTCACAATTGGAATTTCTTGAATTATCCCAAAATGAAGTAAGTCAGCTTTGTCACCAGTGACGAGCATTGAAGCCTCGCCATCAACGGCGGTTTCTAAAAATATGTTGTCATCGGAATCTTTGCTTTTTGAAATGCTTGATACAATTTCAACCCGCTCCGTCCAATGAATTAAATAGGCAGCAATATCTCTGACAAAACTATCGTCAATTTTTTTAAATTTTCTAATTTGGGGATAATTCAAGACCCGCAGATATTCCTCAACAATTGGGTCACTCACCAAATGAATAATTTTTTTATTTTTGATAGCATTTAAAATTTTAACTGGCGGGCTGTCATGAGGTGAAATCAAACCACTGATAAATACGTTAGTATCTATCACTAGTCGTGGCTTTTCACTTTTAGACACGGCGACGCTTTTCTTTTCTTATTGAGCGAACGGCCTCATCAATGGCTGACGAAATCTCATCATCGCTTAAACCACTGTTGGCTTCACGGACCTCAGCTATGGTTTTCCACGGGTTGATATTCTGTAAAGCTTTTCTGACAGTCAGAGCTTGAGCAAAAATGCCACTGATAGAAGTGCCTTTTTCAAAAGCTTCTTTAGCAACCTCTTCATGAACATCGGGGGTCACTCTTACATGAACCTGACCTTTAAAAGCACGTCCCATAGGGCACCTCCATTTCATATACCAATATACCACGGTATAATTGAGTAGTAAATGCCTAATTTTATATTTAATTTCAGCTATTTAGGCTCCTTTATTTTCTAAGACTGACTTTTTCTTGGATACCAACTTCAACGGCTTACTTTTATGACGAGCATCTTAGTTTACCTGTGTTTAAAAAGCATCTTTCGAGGCCACCGTAAATTTTAAGGAGGAGTATATCCATCGAACGAATACCCCAGTGTAAACATGACGGCCAGAAGTTTCAGATCTCGGGTACAACAAATGTCGAAAATTAAAGACACAAATTGCTTGTTTTTAGTTTTTTGCGACCCAATACCTAAAGGAAGCTAATTAGAAACTGAACAAGTCCTGGCATAGTTTTGGCATAGTTTTGGTGTATGATTCCACCACAGGAGACATTGTGCTTAAAATAATTCTCAGCGCTTTAATGGCTATTGGTAATTTTCAGCCATCGTTTGCCGATAACGGTGCTAATGTTGCTTATAGTACCAATCAATTTCCGTATAGTTTACGAGTGGAACGAATGACTGATGCAAATAATAACTACAACTACACGGACACTTTTCGAATCATGGACTGTGGTCTGAGAGCAAAAAGTTATAGTAATAACCAGCGTAACTGTACAGTTATCCTTTCGGATATCCAAGGTGTCGAGAAAACCAATGTACCCAGTAAATTAGAAGACCTTCTTAGAGAATTTAATAATTCCACACCAGTCAAAGAACGACGGCACAATCACAGCGTATACGGTCCCATAGTAATTGGATTGACGGGCCTATGTTTAATCTCCGGTCTGATGTGTATATGGATTCCAATGGCGGCTACTGAAGGGTTGCTAATACCGCTTTCTCTCCTGATATTTGATTCGTTGCTTGGGTTCGGTATTTATAAGTTGGCATCGAGCGCAAACCAACTAGCAAGGACCGAAAGGGAATTTAAAAAGCTTTCTTCGACAATAATTGATCTATCCAAGTCCAAAAAAATAGAAGCAGAAATTCCGGTGTCTGAAGATTTTATGAATACGTTTAAAGAGCTGGTGAGTACACATCTTTCAGGGATTCATATTCTTCAATAGTAAAATACCGTCTTTACTAGCCAGCGTAACAGAGCTTACAGAAGAACCATCATTGAAGGTTGGTGCTTGAACCCCTTTTATTCGTTGATATCCGGCTTCAATATCAATGGTTACTGGAAAATCTGTTGGATTAACCAGTACCATTCCACGTTCGAACCTTCGGCGATAGATGCCGTCTTTTATCGGGTTCATAGGCGGGAGTTCTATTGGCATACCAAGGTCGGCGTCAAATTCATCGAACCAGACAGACGATGCGTAAGGGGCGTCCATATCCGAGTAACTAAAATATCCATCATCTAATAGACATGAACTTAGTCCATAACGCAATCTCTGGTAGTCATCCACTTTTCCGTGAACATCAAATCCGACTATATGAGGAGGCGCCGTGTTTTTAATTGTGCTGCGGTATCTTAGCATTGCCGCGTTCCAACCATATAATTTTTCTGTAGACCAACTAGCTCCAATAATTGCTTCCATCAAAGCACCTTGCAATTTCCCTGAATATTCTGGAGAAGAAAGATCATCCGTATTTCCAAATAGCAAAATATCTTTGCGCAAGCTTCGTGCTGTATCCCATTCTGCCACATGACTTAACCGATAGGCCTTAGCTATATCTGCGTTAGAGTTGGAATCATCCACTCCGTCAATATTCCAATCAGCTGACTTTACAGCGGGTTTGGAAATAGCAAGGTCAAAATACCATATATCAAAGCCATTACTCGGAAGAAAAAAATTGTTGTAATCTCTGTAAGCTAACCACTGAGGGTACCTAAATCCAAGTTTATCGGGTTTTGCCCACGTAGATATATTGATTTCAAAAGCATTATATTTACTGGTCCATTGTACTTGGGCCCCAGCTGAATTTCGTAGCCACCAGTTTTCCTGGCTTAATTTTTGAGCCTTATCATAATTAGCGACGCTAGAACTAGTTACATTTTGTGCCTCTGATAGAATAGTGTATTGTCCAACTAGAATTCCAGGATGCAGACCCTTTATTTTTTGTACGAGGTCTGAGATTGTCGTTTTACCAGATGTCCATTTTGCCCAGAAATTTAGAAACAATATATCCGCTCGACTCATTTTCAAATGTAGTTTTCGTCGGAATATCTGGCCGGATTAGCAATGTTAATACTCATAATTTTCGGATAACCAGTCTTTATATGTGGCAGTAACGAGGGTGTATCAATACTTGAACTATTAGTAATCGAATTGACTTTGAATCCATCCCCACAGTTCTGGTAGCCAACTAAAAAAATGGATATTAAAAGTGTCCAAATCGCCTTATTATAAAACTTCCACAACCTCATAACCTCTGTACCTCTGTTCGGTGACGCACGTGTTTAGGCTATCAGAAATTGTGATTTTTGTCTATTTGGTGTCTCACATTGAGAGATCTGAGAAGGGGCTCATTACTAAGTCCTATAATGATATTTCCAGTTAAATATATTGGTCCATAATTACTAGTAATTAATAGTCCCAGGCATTAATAGAATGAATATTCACCTGACTTGATATTTATAAATTTAACCAAAGGAGCTCTAATGAACCTTATAGGAGGTCTTATCAATTTCAGTCGTTTAGTTGTTTATAGGTATCTTACAGTCGTGTTCACCGTTCTATTTGCGGCACTTGCTTCTGCAGCTAGTAAACCACCGGGTGGACTATCAATCGATACATCTGGAGTTGACCCCGTATTGAGATGGGAGTTTCCCGGAAGCGACCCGAATGGAATGGTTCGTTATGTGCTGAAGACTAGACATGCAAGTCAGTCAAGTTTCGTGAATCAAGGATCGGTGCCGTCGACTGCCACCGGTTATAAACTGAGTGGACTCAAGTATCCCGTTAGTGAATATAAATTTCTCCTTGTTAGTGAAGGTGGCTCAGGCACCTCAGCTCCCTCGGAATCGATAGAAATTTTACCCAATTGCTCCCAAAGCGCGTTTGGACTTGCTCTGACGAAAAATATACAATTGGGAATAGTTAATCATACCATTCAAATTCCCCGTGGCACCTGTAGTTGGCAGGCCGGTAAAACCACGATTCCAGGCGGACTCTACATCAAAGGGTCTGGCAAATCCTATACAAAAATAATTTCATCGATAGACTCCTCTAAAAATCTTATTACTTATGACTGTGCCAACGGAAGACGTGCAATCATTAGCGACATTTCGTTCGCACGACTTACATCGCTGCCAACAAGCCCAGCTTATGGACTGAAACTTAATAATAGCTGTCAAAAATTTCATGTCTATCGAAATTCTTTTTCATATTTTCTTGGCGCTTCACTAACGGTAAGTGGAGATTCCTATGTTCAGTACGGTGTTATAAATCAAAATGAATTTAAAAATGCATTTTTTGTGAATAGCTTTACACCGCCGTATTACTCTCTGGGATATGGCGTTCTTGTCTATGGAAATGGTGCGACTGGAACCACTCCACTTATACTCGGGGCAGAGAAAAACGTATACGTTGAAAACAACACATTTTCTCACCACCGCCATTCCATCGCCTCCAATAATGGTTCTCGCTATGTGTTTAGGTACAATACGATAATAGATAATGCTTCGAACTATATTGCGATGGACGCACACGGAAAGGGCTCTGCCCCAAGGGGGAGCCGATCTTACGAGATCTATGAAAATACAATTAAAATTAGTCCAGTTTCTACCACTGACAAGTATTTGGTAATCTTAGACGGCAAGAACACACCCGTTGAATTTGGTGGAAATCAATTCGCTGGTGCCGGTATAAGAGGCGGAGATGGCGTCATTTTCAATAACAAATTTTTGGGGACCGTTTCTAATCCGATCTATTTAACCGTTGAATCGTGCAGTAGCTTGACTTCTACTGGGCCTATTCCTGATCAAATTACTAGTGCTTATATTTGGGGTAATACCGTGACCAGTAACAGCGGAGTAACAGGCTCAGCTAAAGTTACAAATGCCTGTACCAAATATCTGCAACAGAATAAGCACTACTTCCTGACTACTAGGCCAGGATACGTTCCATATCCCTATCCGCACGGACTGGCCAAAACATATTAACCGCATTTGGTTCACCTTCACGAAACTACCCAGCGGCAGCCAGGATTTGAAGTGGTTTTAAATTCTAACCCTGGTTTTTACTGCCACGATGGATAATGCTGTTTCCTTAAGGATCGAACTTCCTGTTTGTGTTTCTCGAAAACAAGGGCTCCAAGCCCTTGCCCGCAGGGTGCGGCCAACGATGGCCGCATTTTCGAGAAAGCAAGTTAGGATGACTTGAAATTTTAAAATTAAAATT
>LWDK01000007.1:6745-7820 GCA_002083485.1 Proteobacteria bacterium SG_bin7
CTGCGGAAAGGCGAAAAAGAAAATTCACGCCACGCACTCTTTTTCTATCTGTACTTCATCTTGTTTCGGGAACAAATAACCAAGGCTACCCACGCGCTTTACGCAAAGCTTGGAACAATATGGGGCTTGCTGGAGAACCCGTAAAAAGTTCTTTGACCAAAGTTCGCGGTAAAATATCTTACAAGTTTTTTGCGGATAGATTTGAGCAATTAGTAGGATCAATTTCTTCTCAGCGTCGAACTTTTCGAGATTTGTATATTTACGCCACTGACGGCCATGAAACCAGCATTCCGGTTAGCGACGATATTTTAAAATGCGGCTTTCGGGGCTGCAGTCGCATCAACAATACGGAAACATATTATCCACGAATGTATATGTCGCAACTATTTGATGTAGTAAATGAGCTGACTATTGGAGTTACCCAAAATGCTATTCGAAATGAAAACAGGGACGCTCTTGAGCTTTTGAAAAGCACCGAGAAGAACAGTGTGGTTCTTTATGACCGCGCTTATATTAGTAAAGCCTTGTTAGATGCCCACTTTGAAAGAGAAAATTATTTTGTATTTCGGTGCCAAAGGGGGGCAACTTTTAAAGAGATTATAACTTTTTATAAAAGTTCAAGACGACAAGGCGAATGGATTTACAGAGGTAAAAAAATCCGATTATTTAAAGTCAAAAATCCTAAGACAAAAGAAGATCTTGTCTTAGCGACAAATCTACCGAATTTAAAAATGAAAAATAAAGAAATAGCTCAACTCTATTTGCGACGTTGGTCAATTGAAACCTCGTTTAAGGACATGGTTCAACAGGCACTTGGACAGTGGCATTCAAAATCAGTAAATGGGATTCTACAAGAACTATTTGCTCGCTTATGGCTCTTAAATTTCGCGAGAATTCAACTTTTATTTGAAAACCCAAACAACGAAAATGATTGGCTAAAACCTAACTATAAAAAAGCGAATTTAAAACTACTGGTAGAGTTTATGGTTGATTGTATGCCTCTTATAATAAGAAAAAAATTTAGTGAAGTTCTGAAGCTCATTCACGACCAGATTCGGAGAACGATGCAGAGCAG
>LWDK01000008.1 GCA_002083485.1 Proteobacteria bacterium SG_bin7
AAAACAATATATATAAAATAACGTATTATCAAGTATTTAATACTATATATTATAACTATAATATATAGTTGAATTTATTTTTAGGGTATCTAGTCAGTCTCCCAGGAAAAATAAAAACGACTATATTTATAAATTGTATTTTACAACGTAATTATTTTTGTTTCACAATACTTATATTGTATTTCACAATATAAAAGAGGTCTTTAGAATGGATTTAGAGATACATAATAAACCTGAACCATTAAAAATTGATTTTACATCTAAGGATCGACCGAGGAGCGCAAATCGATTTTTGTATGAGGCTGAGGTCGAGGTTATAAAGCGTGAAATCGGGGACCTCGAGACCATTCGTAAATCGCTCGGTTTTTCACAACGAAAAATTTGTCAGCTTTTAATGGTTGATCCGTCAGCTTGGACCCGTTGGATGAAAGGGGATAAAGTTCCTCCTCATATATTTCGTGCACTCAGTTGGTATTTGAAGGTCATCGAAAAAAACCCCATCGACCACAAACCAAATTATGAAATGCTAAGAGTCCAGATGGAAATGATCATCGAAGACCTTGAAAAATCACGTGCCCAAATTCGCCTTTTGCGAATACGCCTCATTAGAGTCGCTGCTGGAACTGTTATTTTTGCCGTTTTTATAGCGTTGATGTTTTTGTTCCGATAGGTCGAGCTGTAAAGAAATTGCCAGAGTAAGGGCTCTCTCAGAATGAGACCCTCAAATCCGTTTATATCGAGAATATAAAAAAGTCAGACTAAACGAAGGAAAATCATATAGTATTTATTTAAGGGTACTACGGGAATCCATGAAAGAAATAATAAATTCTTTTAGGAAAAAATCGTTTTTAAAGGCTATTGGAATGATGTTCTCAATAGTGCTTTTGCCGTTTTTCTATCAAAACTGCGCACAGCCATTTGAAGTTAGCTCCAGAGGAAATTTATCAAGCGAATCCGGCTCTGTTAGTAAAACTCTGTCGTGGGACCCTTCTACGGATACCAGTGGTAACATTGATACTTCTGTCACAAACTATAAGGTTTACATTGGAGAGTCTATAGGGGTTTACGGTAGTCCCTTAACAGTAACTCCTTCTGTAAATCCGTCAGTGGCTATCAATTTTGAAAAAGGAAAAACATATTATCTCGCGGTCTCTGCCGTAAATAGTTCTGGTGAGAGCGCAAAGGCAACCTTAACCTATACGGCTGAGTAGAGATTTCAGTTACATTGAATCATCACATTGTGAGTATGGGCACCGCCAACAGACGAGGTCATTGTCACTGGTGTTTTCAACGCAAGTCTATTAAAGCTATCTACGGACACACTTACGGTATGGGTATGCCCAGCAGTTCCGGTGATGTCATAAGTTTTGGCTCGAGAAATTAAAACATCTTCTGCAGAAATATCCAATATATGTCCATGATTGCTTTCAATAGTCCCGTAGGCTCCATTAACTTCACAATTTCCTCCCGCAGTTTTGTTAGGACCATTTTGCCCTGGCAAACCTTTGTTACATCCCGAAAAAGAAATAAAACTGATAAATAGTAAAAGAAAAACTGGCTCAAAACGAATCGGACTTCCAAGCTCCATTTTACAATTATTTAACGCTTTGCATTTTGTGTCAATTGGAGACAAGACTCCCTCTACATTTTTTCTTATTTTTTAAAGAAGCTTAAGATTCCTTCCGAAAAATAATTGTAGGGAAAATTATTAGATCCCTTTTTATTTAAGGAGACCGTATGTCGCAATCACAACTCGTAAAAGATTTGAAGTCAGATCACGCTAAACTCGTGGCCGTTTTAACAAAAGTAAAAGAGCTTGGACCCACAGCAGAAGGATTAAAGCTGTTAACAACGGCGAAAGCCGCTCTTCTTGCACATTTAGGCAAAGAAGATGCAAAACTTTACCCTGAGCTCGTCGCAGCAGCCGAAACTGATCCAAAAGTAAAAACAACTCTTTCCATTTTTGGTAAAGATATGGACAAAATTTCTAAGGCCGCTCTTGATTTCTTCGCTAAATATGAAAAGGGTGTTGATACCACCTTTGAATTTAGCCGCGACTTTGGTGGTTTACTAGGAACGCTTGCGACTCGTATTCGTAAAGAAGAAGAACAACTTTATCCTCTTTATGATGCCGTCGTTGCCAAGAAAGCTGCGTAATAGACTAGTTATTTAAATACGCTGCAAGCGCATCAATATCATTTTTTAAGTGTGGAAGAGCAGCCATCGATTTGGTTGCTCTTTTTGGTTTATAGCCCTGCGGATACTCCGCGCGTAAAACTCTTGCCTCAAGCAGTTCGCGCGTTGATCCGTAGACCTCAGGTCCTATACTTCCGGGCTTCTTTGGATCTGGATTGTGGCATGCCGTACAGCTCGAACTATAAGTTATTTTTCCTTTTGCTATTAAGTCTTTAACACCACTATTTGATATCGATCTATTGGCGACGTCCTCTTTTAAAGGACATCCTGCCAAAACAAGAAGACCAATATATCCAGTACCTTTAGAGAACAGCTTCAACAATTGCATAAAATACGAGTGCCAGCGCAAATCCACAGTGAATTACGCCTTTAATTGTTGTCATCGGGCCAGTTTTACCTTTTAACGCATTGGCTTCAAGTACTAAGAGAATTATCAATATAATCCCCAAAGGCATATGGGGTTTGGCGTCAGGGGACATAATGATGGGTAAATGCTTAGCAGCGCCCATAAAAAATAGAAGTGGAATTGAAAATAAAACATTCGTTCGTGATGCTACGGTCGCACGGGCGCCTCGATCAGCGGCTCCTGGTATTGCTTGACCACCGGTTGCCATTTGCAGGGCGTTTTGAATAACGATTTTCTGATTTGGCCAAATCACGAACCATACGTTGGCCCACATCAGGGTTCCCAGCATGGCACCAATGAGAATCAGAACCCCCCAAGACGACATCAATATTCCCGGCGTTTGATTCATTTCAATAAAAATAGTGAACCAGCCGGTTAAAAAGGTAAACATCGCACCCCAACGAAACCACCAAAGGGCTCTAGGAACTAGTTTTTGAGTCGCATTTGATTTCGTGTTCGCATCGGTTTCAGCAAAAAATGCACCTTGTACGAAATTGAAATAATAGAGAAGTCCAATCCAGATAACTCCAAAAAAGAAGTGGAACCATCTGAGAATAAACAACAACCCAGTGGTAGAAAACAAAGCTAAGTCGTCCATGATACCTCCAATGGAATTATCATGGACCTATGTAATGTTCCTTGTCAAATTCTACAAAATTGCAGAAATAAACAGCACTAGTAGGAAAACTGGTAAGCCGTACTCTGGCAAAACAATCGCGAACTTTTCAACAGCACCTTCTTGGAAGACTTTTGGACCATCTTCATAAAGTAATTTGTGAAAGCGCAAGTGGGGTTTGTAGTCGTTGTGCATTTTCATTTCGAAATCTTTGCCACGGTAACCTTGTTGAACCCAAAACTTTGCCAAATTAAAATCCTGATCGTCAAATTGAAATCCTAATAAATTCATATTAACAGGATATTTGAAAGCCCGCTGCCAACAAAGTTTAGCCCTGGCAGTAAAAATCTCGCGATTGTTACGTTTCAGAGTAATAGTGCACCAGTCATTAATATTGAAATCTTTAAAACTTCGGTGAAGAATTTTTAAACCTTCAGGACCAATATCAACAAGATGTTTCATTTTGATACTAAAGCCATTGATACTCAACGTGTAGCCTTGCCCCGAAAGCGGTGAGTAGCGACCTGCTTTGCGTCTGTTAAGATGCCCTGATTTGAGATGATTTAACTCCATATTCCCCCCGGTTGCAGCTTAGTACTTTCAATTTTGAGTCCAACCCAAGTAAGACAAATTGGTTTTAAAACTGACAGTTGCTTAAATTTTTGTGACTTAATCTGAAATTTCAGAGAGAATTTTCAGACAATTCAAGGGTTTGCTGCCTGGTTTGCAGGCTGTGACACTTGTCAAAATCTAATTCAAAAGATTTTCTAGTTGCGAGACCCCAGAGAAATACCTAGGATGGCTTTTTAATATTTAGTAAATTTTGACTTAACTGATTCCAGGGGGATTGTAATGACAACCTTTCAGTTGCTTGAAAAACATGGTGATCACGAAGAAGTTGTCTTCTGTCATAACAAAGAGGTTGGCTTGAAGGCTATCATAGCAATTCACAACACAGCTCTAGGACCGGCACTTGGCGGTACGCGTATGTGGCCATATGCCAACGAAGAAGAGGCTCTCATCGATGTATTAAGGTTATCACGTGGTATGACATATAAAGCTGCGACCGCCGGGTTAAATCTTGGCGGCGGCAAAGCTGTCATCATTGGTGATCCAAAAACCCAGAAGTCAGAAGCGCTTTTTCGAGCTTTTGGAATCTTTGTAAACTCTTTGAATGGCCGCTACATCACAGCCGAAGACGTAGGTACGACCGTTAAAGACATGGAATATGTCTTTATGGAAACACCCTGGGTGACAGGAATTCCTAAAGCCTTCGGGGGCTCAGGAGATCCAAGTCCTTACACTGCGCATGGTGTGCTCTGTGGAATTAAGGCAGCGGCTAAATTTCATTTAGGTGCCACGAGTTTACAAGGCATGCGAGTCACCGTTCAAGGCTTGGGCAACGTAGGTTCTAATCTTGTAAAATTCTTAGTTGATGAAGCCGCTGAGGTTTATGTTTCTGATATCGACAAGGAGAAAGTAAAGGTTGTCTGTGACAAGTATAATGTGAAATCGGTTGCCCCTAGTGAAATTGTCACATTTGAGACTGATATTTTTGCTCCCTGCGCATTAGGCGCCGTGGTTAACGACGAAACTATTGGTAAACTAAAATGTAAAATTATTGCCGGCGGCGCCAACAATCAACTCGCCGAAAATCGACATGGGGATATACTGCGTGAAAAAAATATTTTGTATGCGCCTGACTATGTGATTAATGCGGGTGGACTAATGAACGTGTTTGTAGAACTTGAGGGTTATTCTCCGGAGCGTGCTTTTGATAAAACCCGCCAGGTTTACGATAGCCTGATGGAAGTCTTCAGAGTTTCAAAGGCCGAAAATATTCCCACCTATCAAGCGGCAAATCGTCTCGCCGAGTCGCGCATTCGTCTTATCGGTGGCTTAAAACAAAAACATCAGGGAAGGGCTTCGCGTTCCTTTACGACATTGAAAGCCGTTGATAATCGTTAATTGACAACGGTGTTGGCTTAACCATAAATTTTAGGATACGTTGTTGTTCATTTTTGAATTTGATGTTTGAAGGAGTTATAAATGTCTAAAGGTCGTGCATCTAAAGAAGCGCGTGAACCAGATGTTTTTTTACGCATCTCAGGGGAAATCATTAATCGCCTTAAGCCCCATACTAAGCCAATTCTTATCGCCTCCGTTGTCATTGCTATGGTTGCTATCGCGGGAGCGGTTTTGAACTTCATGCAACAAAATCGGGAACTAAAAGCTCAAAGTGAATACATCGCTGCAGAAAAGGCCTACGTCAAAAAAACTACTGATGCCACCGAAGCTCAAACGAAAATTAAAAATCTCGAAACGGAATTGGCAAATCTCAAGAAGCCAGCGAAGAAAGAAAAGAACAAAGAAACTCCGCGCGCAAAAGCTGATATTGAAAAAGATATTGCTGATGCCAAAGCCAAGCAATTGTCAGGAGATTTTGAGAAAGATTATGGCTCTTTCGTAGTCGGGTTTAAAAAAGTGATTAACGATGCTCCTGAAACACAAGCGGCAATCATGGCGTCCCTATATTTAGCGCAAATATACGCTGAAAATAAGAAATTTGAAGAAGGAATTTCAGCCTTATCAAATTCAAGGCTAAAATACCGCGAGGGAAAACTACTTTATGGGCTTGCGCAAATGAAATTAGGACAGCTACTTGAGCAGAGCGGTAAATGTCAGGATTCTATTAATACCTGGCAACGCGTACTTGCCTTTAAAGAACTTTCTTATTTTCACCCCGAGGCAACATTGGCAACTGCCGTTTGCTATGAGACTTTGAAAAATGTCGATAAGGCGCAGGAACTCTATAAAAAGACACATGCAGATTTTAAAAATTCTCCGGCGGGGGCAAATGCGCAAAAATATCTTCGTCTTCTATCGTTAAAAGGGAAGGACTCGTAAGCTTTGCCTGTTTTTTTTGTTATCTCAATTTTGTCGTGGCTTTCGTTAAGCTGCCAGCACCTGAAAGCTCCCAACAGCAGTTTAGTTGAGTTCTCGGCAAAATGGAATCAAAGTACTGAGCCAGACGACTATTACTTTAACCCCCCTTTACACCGTATGCGTCCCCTCGTTTATGGTGATAACGTCATCGGTGGCAACGGTCTTGATAGTATCTCTTCTTATGATTCCCAATCAGGAAAAAGAAATTGGCGTCTAGAAGTCAGTGGGGGAGTTGAGGGCGGTGCAGCTGTTGATGGAAACACCGTTTATTTTGGCGGTAACGACGGAAATTTTTATGCCGTGAATGCTGATACCGGGATTATAAAATGGAAGGTCGCCGTAAATACCGAGGTCTTGGCGGCGCCATTGGTTTCTAGCGAAAAAATATTTTTTGTAGGTGGAAACAATATCGTCCTGGCTCTCAAAAAATCTGACGGTTCCAAAATTTGGGGTTACCATCGCCAGCAACCTAGTTATTTTTCGGTGCGAGCGGCGGCTACACCCCTAGAGCATGGTGGTCAGCTTTACCTTGGCACTGCTGATGGTTTCTTTGTTAGCTTGAACGCAAATAGCGGATCACTTCTTTGGGAACGTCAACTTAATACAAATAAGAAATTTAAAGACGTTGATGCAACTCCTATACTCGACAACGATAGAATCTACGTTTCTAGCTTTGATGGTGCGCTATATTGTTTAGAACTTAACTCTGGAAAAGTAATTTGGAAATATGATGAAGGTGGCTATGCTCCGCCTCTAATAATCGACGAAACCTTATTCTACGCAACGACCACACGAAAATTTGTAGCGCTTAATAAATTAAATGGAAAAGTAATTTGGAAACTTGAAAATCTTAACGGAATTGCTACGGCACCTGGGTTAATGAACGGCAAAATTTTCTTTGGCGAGTCTAGTGGCGACGTAAAACTCATTTCCCCAAAAGATGGAAAGTTAACAGCCAGCTTCCGACCAGGACGGGGACTAATTGCAGCTCCAGTTTACAGTGAGAAAAGTCAGCTACTTTATTTTATTTCCAATGGAGGAAATCTAATTGCATTACGCTTGGCGAGTTCTTCTCTTTAGTCTTATTTCATCAGTGGCGACGTCGGCCAATGTGGCGGTGTTCAAATACGATGGTTCTAGGCAATGCGAAAGAGATTCTGGCACATCCTTAGAGGCCATGCAAAAAAGAGAACTTAAAGGCATAAAGGTCATTAAATCAAGCAAGCAACCCGACGGTAATATGCGTGCTTCTGTATGCGGCGGAAAAACGGGATTGATGAACGTTTATGAAATTTCAGAGAAAGATTTGAACAAAGCCGAAAAACGGGGATTTAAAAAATTGCCCCCGCCTTGACTCAAAGGAAAAGATACCCTTAGACTTAAAGCTGTTCCAATTAACCCGTAAACTAAACAAGGAGAGCTATTATGGCTAAAAAATCAAAAAAGGGTGGAGAAATGCTTCTCGTCGGAAGCAAAGTAAAAGCAATGATTAAGAAAAAAGGTTGTAACACCGCTGGTGATGCACTCGAAGGTCTTAACGAATACGTCAATTGGTTGATCGGACAAGCCGCAACTCGCGCTGGCGAGAATGGTCGCAAAACCGTTCGTAAACACGATTTTCTTTCGTAATATTTTTTTGAGAGGAGCGGGTATGAAAAGAATAGTTCTTGTGCTTTCGCTCCTCGTAGCTCAAGCTACGGCAAATGCCAAAGGCTTCGGGGCCGGGTTCGTTCTTGGTTCTCCGTCAGCACTCTCAGCAAAGTACTGGACGCAAAGCTCAAGAGCTTTTGATTTTGGTCTTGGCTGGGATTCAAACGATATGTTTTTTTTCAGCGATTATCTTTTTCATTTTCCGGGAGGCTTTGATTCCTTAAAACTTCCGGCCAGACTTGTTCCTTATGTTGGTATAGGTGCTTTAATAAAAATTTATAACGACTCGGCACGAAAGGCCAACGACAATAGCAATAATTCTCTGCGTTTGGTGGCACGGGTACCACTCGGTTTTGAATGGATGGTGCAGAAATTCCCACTTGGAATTTTTTTAGAAATTGTCCCAGGGCTAAGAGTCTCTCCCAACACTTCTAGCGAATTCGGTGCTGGCATTGGGATTCGATTCTATTTCTAAGATATAGGATTTGAGCTGTAAATTTTTCATTCAATCAACACGGCTCCGCTAAGTCTTTATACAAATGATATATTGGACGAGTTATGGGGCGTAGGGGTTACATTTTCACCTTTCTTTTAAATATACCGGCAATTGTTTTTGCCTCTGTTTTTGATGCCGATTTTGAACCCTGTTACCGAGAAATTGATTATTCCAAAATTAAATTTGAAGGCGAAAAGCTTCTGGAGGGTGATAATAATTTTATTTTATTTCAACCCCATACCGACAATAAAATTTACTATATACTGAATTGCCCGCGCAGGGTTTTTGCGCTTCGGGTAATAAATGATCGTTCAAAGAAATATAGTGATGAAATCATAAATAGAGCCCTAGAAGTTTTGGCGTATCAATCGACTTTCACTCCCGAGGTCGCGACCGGAATTATTGAATTCATAAAATCAAGTCCCAACCAAGAACTCCGCGCTCAGGCAGGTTTTGCCTTTTATTTTTTATTTGACCACTTTCCTGATATAAGTATTCAGCTCGACTATTTCAAAAGGAAGGAATTTAAAGAGTTTTATAAGAATATTCTAACCCAAGAGACAAACCAAAAATTAACGTCTTGGTTTGCCCAAGCCGCACAAAAGACGGCTGCATATTTTTACGATCCTGGAAGCGTTCAATATTGTTACCGCGAGCACTTCACAGACAAGTACCGCGAACTTGGTGAAGAGCTAGCAAGGACGCTCCTGCCAATAGTTGTCCAGGCATTGGTCTTGAAAGGAGATTTAAATTCTGAAGGGGATCAGATTTCAAAAAATGAATTATTAGTGGCCATCGGTAACTTCGCATATTCACGTTTTTTAAAGTATGATGCACACACGTTAAAACTTCTTAACGACTATTTTCAATCGGAAAAAGTAAATGATCTTAGAGAGATATTACTAAGAGTTCCTGCAATAAATGAATATATTAAAGGTGACCGCAGGCTTTCAAGTGCAATTCCAAAGCACGACAATTACTGCGGTAACTAGTTATAGTACATACATCGCCCCGCTAGACTTGTGGCCTGTACCTTACCATTCAGTAGAAAATTCTAAATACCGATAAGTTAGTATGGTCTGTCTAGCAACTTGTACTTCTTGCCAAAAAGAAGAGGGACTTAACATCGTCGGCACGACGACAGATCAACTTTCAAAAAAAGAGCTAACAGACCTAGTTAAGAACTGCTTTTTTCGCTGCGACCCGTGTTTTAGTGATCGTATTCAAGTGATGGAAGAAGCCGCTCAAGAAAAAATAGCGGCCAAAAATTTAAACAGTAAAAAACAAACCCTAGTCAAGCGTAGCGGCTAACTCTTTTGCCAGTTCCAATTTCTTTTCTAATTCAACTCTTGCGGCAAAATTGAGAGGACTTTGACCATCAGAATAAACTTGCAAAAAAGTCTCTATACGTGCGATATATTTTTTTATTTCTTCCAAACGCTCAGACCGGCCATAATAATTATTATATTCCCTATCAACAGCCCCATCAAATCGTATGCCGTAAGCTTTCAAAGCAACTTCGTGAACGCCAATTTTTTCAAAGTCATCAAAGAAAATGTTTTGTGGAAGATAATTTTCTCCAACCAATTTTGCCGAGTTTGCAATCATCTGACAACTGGTTTTTTCGTCGACAGACTGTGACACGTTGGCCATATCTATAGCCGCATATCTGTAGGCGTCTAATGCCATTTTTAAATCTTTCGTTTCTTTGTAGGTTTTGGGTTCTATCTTAATGGCGATATCTTTTCCTTCGGTTTCCACGCCCATCATATTTAGAAGATCTTTCGCTTTTTGAAATTGAGCTTTTGCAGCCACCGCATCAGAATTAACTTTATTTTCTTGTTCATTGGGCGTTGGCACCTTTGGAGTGATCACCGTAGACGCGGGACGAGAATTACCCCGATCTGAACAACTCGTCAGAATAAAAATCGAAATGATTGAAAGGCCTATAAATTTCATATTTCCCCCTAGTAGAGATAAAATTAGCAATTTAGTTGCCACAAAATAGATCCACTTAATGAAAGGAAATGATATTTCAGGGAATTTTTTTCACTACAATTACCGAGGTTCGGCATTTGCCATGAGGTTTAAAAGGTCTAAATGATCGCGAATTATGACGGCATTTGTACCAATTAGAAGATCTAAACTACCACCATACTGTGGATTTAACGGAAAGCCAGGCACAACACCAACATCACAATGATTTTCCAAAGCGTGTCTCGCCGTCATCATTGATCCACTCTTGCGCCGCGCCTCGACCACAAGTAGGGATTTTGTTGAACCAACAATAATTTGATTGCGTCGATAGAAATGGTGGCGGTGCATAATTTTTCCAGGAAAATATTCGCTCAAAATACATCCCCCCAAATCAAGTATTGGTCTTACCCAGCTTTTAAATTCTCGTGGGTAGGGAGCGTGAATACCCGATGGCAAAATAGCAACAGTGGAGCACTTGTTGCGAAGAGCACAGGAATGCGCCGCTTGATCGATTCCGCGGGCCGCACCACTAACTATCGTCATAGGTAGTTTTTGCAAAACAATTCCCAATTCTTGAGAAAGAAATTCTCTTCCAGCCTGAGAAGGTTCACGGCTGCCAACAACACTTAAAATACCTCGATCGAAACATGACATGTCGCCAATATATGTAAGAAAAACCGGTGGCTCTTTCATCCATTTAAATCTTTTCGGATACAAGTGAGATTCTGGTGATAGCCACTGAATATTTTTTGCCTTCAGCTCTTTCAACGTGTTTTCGCTTCTGAAAATCCAATCGGATTTTAAATTAAAATAGTCTTCGACAATTTGTGGCGATTCAGAACCAACTAATTTTTTAAAATCTGCAAATGAAAAAGAGGGGACCTGAAAACTTAAAGCACCAAGTAAATCTGACCAAAGCATAACGTGACCTTGAAGCAAAAAAATTGCCACTATAGGCACTTGACCAATGAAATAACATTTTTTCTTGTACTAATTTCGGAAATTTAGTTCCGAGGCGAACAAGACAATCCAAAAGTCATTGACTCTTTAGCTTGATTTGCATTTTCAGGGTACATATAAATCAGTCCCATTTTATCATCGATTTGCAGACGGTTAGTCTCGTCATCGTGAAAATACGACATGATTGCATGAGTCGTATCTTGTGAGTGATCGAACCCTAAACAATGTCCAATTTCGTGCGTAAGGGTGCTCACAAACCACTTGAGTTTGGACGCCCGAGTCGCTGACATCTTGATATCACAACCAACGGTACGGCCACTTTCCGTGCGTAACGTGGCATAGCCGCCCGAAGCGCCAGGCGTGCTCCCAAGACAAATGTTTATCGAACGTTGTGCGGCGATGGTGGTATTATAAGTACCATCTGTCGCGGAATTCCCAATCTGAATAAAACTATTCGGTACGTTAACGAAGTCGTTCGCGATGGAATCAATGACTTGATTAAAGTTTACTGTCTGATTGTAGATAGGATCGTTTGCCGGGAGGTCATTTGATGACCATGTCAGCGCGGTCATTTCGGGACAGATTACCAACCAAAGCTTTGGATTTGAAGTATCTACTGGCCAAGAGTTGCCATTCGGAAACACGCGAAACCCGGCGGCTAAAAAAAGTAAGAAAATAAGACAGAAGATTTTTTTCATAAGTAGCTTCCTAAAATTTTAATTCTAAACCGACCAAACCATTGCCTTTAGTAGTTCCCGTTACGGCAACCACGGATTCAAGCTCAATGCGCCATCGTAATTTCCAAAACAAATTCCCAATAAGTCCCATGGCGCCGTAAAAACCAAAGGAATCACTAATTGCCAGACCAAATCCCATGTAGGGGAGCCCACCCAAATAATAGTTTTTACTAACTCCAAAAGAATTAGGGCCAAGCATTCCAATATCCCACTCATTAATTCCAAAACGAAATGAGTTTGGAATATAAAGGGGGCCGACAGCCGCAAAAAATCGGTAATCTGTCCCTTGAGCTGAGATCGAAAAAAAGAAAAATAAAAAAGTAAAAAGAAATGCTCTCAAAAAGAAAACCCCGTACTCAATAACTCAACGTCTTGAAAGGTCAGCGACAAATGGTTACCCAGATCGCGAATTCCATAAATAGCGTCGATGGAGATAGACCACGAACTCAGTAATCCCCATTTAATATTTACAGAAGGTCCAACAATAAAATCACTGGAGTTTTCTGACACTGCGGCCGTTGAGGTGGTTCTTAGGCCCCGCTCAGAATAAAAGGCACCGCCGCCAAAATATCCAGCAATAGGACCCCACCAAAAATCTCCACTTACTATTTTTTTGTTATACGAAAGAAAATAGTCAGATTGATAGTAATATGCCGTTTGAACCCCCGAAATATAACTCGACAAATTTCTATCTGAGGAGTCCAAGGAAAGCACTAAAGCTAAATTATTGCGACCCGAGATGGCACCACCGACACCCGCGCCGAAATAAACCGACGCATTTACGGCACTGGCCAGCGACATTATAAACACTATAAAAAGAGACATACCGATCTTTCTCACAATGAAATGCTAACGAAGCGGTGAGTTTTCCTCAAGACTTATTTCTAGGTTGCCGATACGAAATACATGACAAAACTACTGATAGCGTTAGTTTTGAACACAATCATGACTGTCGTTTTTGCCGAGCCAGTTTTTAGGTTTGATAGCACTAAACAAGGTGACAATTCGAAATCCAAGACCGAAGAAGCGCCACCACGGCCGGCTTACTTTGATGCTTATAAAAATGTGAATAAAGGAGTTTCTCGACCCCCCGGAGAAACAAAAAACACAGGTGAAGTTTCGCAAGGTTCAAACTCTACGGCACCAGTTCAAAGCGACAAACAAGTTCCTTCGGGGCTAACCGAAGAATCTCGTCAAATGATTCAAGATAAACTAAAAAGTATTGATCCTGTTTTGTTACAAAAAGCTCAAGAACAATTAAAAAATTACTCTTCTCC
>LWDK01000009.1:0-1885 GCA_002083485.1 Proteobacteria bacterium SG_bin7
CTGGCTCGGATGCGCCTGTGTATGTTAAAGATACGAATAAGATGATTTCCTTGCTACTTTATCAGGGAAAACTAGTTGCCCTTCGAGAAAACGGGGGTGTTTTTTTAATGATTGATCACCCGCGCCCAGAAAAAGGTAATTGGCACGGTATAGGTAGTTCGGTTTCAAAATTTGCAACTGACGGTACAGACATTTTTTATTTGACTAAGCACAGCGGTCTTTTTGGTGGGGCAACAAGAGGAATTTGGGTCTACAAAGGGCAGTCTAACAGACAAACTTGGGGTATTATACCAACTGCAACTGTCAATGGCGGCATGGTTCCTTATGTCACTGGTAAAGCTATGAATTTTGAAAATAAAAATATTCCCAATGCCGTCGATTTAATCTCATCGGAAGGGGGCCCGGTTGTTGCCCTTATCGAGGGTGGCGGGAGAGTCCTTCTATCGAGGGAAAGAAGTAATCCACCCAGAGAAGGGCAGGCCCAAGAGGCAAATGCTCCTGTGAATGCACAATAGATTAAGTCGCCAAAATCTTACCCAGCAAAATTAAATCCTTATGCAAAGGCTTTTTGCCATGAATGGCTTTTTGCAAAGGAATCAGCTGTGGGTGGAGCCCATCGATTCCAGCCATGAAATCAGAGTATCCGTTTATAAGTTCACGAGTTGCGAGAGCGCCCATAATGCTTGCGACTTTACGGTCGCGGGTCGTGGGGCTTCCACCGCGTTGTACGTGGCCTAAGACACAAATGTGGGAATCGTATCCAAATTTCTTTTTGAGTTTCATTTTGATTTCATGGACATGACCTATTTTTGAACCTTCGGACACAACGATGATGGAACTTGTTTTTCCTCTTTTAATCCCTCGTGAAATTTGTGCGCCGATTTGGTCAATTGTAACTTTGTCTTCAGGAATTACAATGGCGTCGGCGCCCCCGCCGATACCGACATCCATCGCTATATAGCCGGCATGTCTTCCCATAACTTCGACGAGAAAAATTCGGTCATGAGAACCTGCAGTATCACGAATTTGATCAATGGCGTGCATGGCTGTGTTGATGGCAGTGTCAAAACCTATTGTGACATCCGTTCCATAAAGGTCGTTATCGATAGTCCCAGGAACACCGGCGACGGGAAATTTTGTTTCATTCCAGAGAAGGTGAGCGCCAGTAAATGTTCCATCTCCGCCGATCGCTACGAGGGCGTCGATTCCATTTGAAATTAAGTTTTCATAAGCTTTTTTTCGATGAGTTTTGCTATGGAACTCTGGACAACGACTTGACTTAATAATCGTGCCGCCGCGTTGGATGATATTGGCAACGCTTGAAAGTTTAAATTCTTCGAATTCGCCTTCAAGTAGACCCTGATAGCCACGGTAAATTCCATAAACCTTTTTGCCGTAATAAATTCCTGTTCGCACGACCGCACGAATCGCGGCATTCATTCCGGGTGCGTCGCCGCCACTTGTGAGTACTCCTATGGATTTTATTGTTTGCTTATGTTTGGAAATTTTGAATTTAAAGAGATTTTTAGTATCCATTTTTTTAATCGTCGTCGTCGGAGTTGATATTGCTAAGTTGCGGCATACGCCCCTCGTTTACCGCCTTCGCCATTTCAATATGATCAGTAGCTCCAATCAAATGTTGAATCTCGCTATATGTTCCGAGATTGAAGTTTTTGATCTTCGCTTTTTTTAGGTCAAGAATTTTCCTATGATTGCTCACGATTTCATTTTGATTGATTTCATTTTTTGAGGCAGCGTCAATTAACGCCTTTAATGCAATTTCAGGGGCGGCAAAATCGTTGCAATAGAGAAGTATGTTGCAGCCTGCCTTGTAAGCCTGCACGGCCGCCGTCGCGACGTCGTATTTTTTGGTAACCGCTTTCAT
>LWDK01000009.1:1950-7967 GCA_002083485.1 Proteobacteria bacterium SG_bin7
GCGGAAAAAGTCGCTGGCCATTCGGAATCCACGTTTTTAAAAAGTATGTGTGAGGTCATTACAAGATCAAGTCTGGCACGAAATGTACGTTTGAAAGGAATTGTTTCGCGTGTTTCAAGCTGATCTAGTGTAGTTTCTTCAACCGGTAGTTCCTCGTGGCTATCAACAAGCGTATTACCATGACCAGGAAAATGTTTAGCGCACGCTATGATGTTGGACTTGACGAGTCCTCTCACGAAAGCACTTGCGAGTTTAGAAACAGTTTCGGGATCGGTTCCGAAGGCGCGATCGCCAATGACTGTGTTTTTAGAGTTAGTAAGAATGTCGCAGCTCGGGGCAAAGTCCATATTAATACCTATAGCGAACAGTTCTGTTCCCATTGTACGAGCGAGTTCGAATACAACAGAGGAAGAATTTAATTTACCCAGAGCTGCAGCCGATGGCCATTTCGTAAACGGCTCTTTAAGTCGCAGTACCCGGCCCCCCTCCATATCTATTGAAATAAAAAGAGGGACTCGATCAGGCATTGACTGTGAAAGCTTTTGAACGTCTCTATTAAGGGCCAATATTTGTTCAGGTGTTTCGAGATTGCGGCCGAATAGAATTATTCCGCCAATGTTATTTTCAACAATAAATTTTGATTCTTCGGGAGTTAAAGAAGGGCCTTTTAGTCCAATGATTAAAGATTGCCCCAAGCTTCGTCGAAAAGTTGTACTCACCAAATACGTCCCGTTGAAGTTATAAGAATATTGTAGAGCCAAGACGATTTTTTTAAAAGGCCTATTTTCCTAATTCTTTCGTCTGTGTCTTGATTATGATACCTTTGCCGGGAGGAACCTCAAACTTCTGGCCAGCTTTTTTACCCTCGGATTTTGCTGGGAGTGCCGCTTTTGAGGTTTGCTTTTGGGGGGCATCGGGATTTAGTGAATTTTTAGTGCCCTCCGGCATACCACCAAAAAGAGTATCGATCACGGCCTTGGGAATAGGAATTCCTTTGGTGGCCTCGGCTGCTGTTTTAACGAGTTCAGCATGCTCGTTTTGCGCTGGGGTATCAGAGACAAGGGTTTCGCCAACAGAATTTACGAGGGCAATGAAGTCAGCACCACCAAATTTATTTACGGTTTTAAAAACTTTCTGGCCTCTATGGTCGGTCATGCTCTTTTCGATAACGGTCTCGCCCTTTAGTACACTTCCAGTTTCTTCTGCAATAGCATCGTAGGCAAAGCGTTTGTCGGTGCCAATTCCTTTTTGCATGATGAGATAGGTTACAAATGAACTAAAAAAAACGCCTTTAGGGAGCTCAATGGTTTGCTTTTGAGGCGTACCCCCTTCTGAAATAGTCATCCCAAATTTATTTCCGTTTGCCGTGCCTTTAATGATTTTCTTTTTAGTTTTATCAAGATAAAAAAATTCCAGAGATTTTGGTTTAAACCCGTCATCGCAAACGGTTGTGGAGCTCATCGTAATATCACCGACTTCGGGAGTGGTTTTGGTAAAACGCCGCGAAACAAATTCCTTTTTTTTGGCGTCAAATTCTTCGCGTATGATCGAATAACCAATATGTTTACCTTCGATGTCTATTTTATAATAGCCTTCAAAAAGAATTTCGGCGTTTCCGACAAAGGGCACGCCGAGAATGAAAAATATGAGAATTGATAATATTCTATTAATCATGGCATTAAAAACTCTGAAACTGCTTTACTGTTAATGCTGCAGTGGCCACCACCCTCGATGGGTACCCAAATGACGTTACGTCCACGTGATGCTGCAATCTCTGCAAACTTTTCGGCTCCTTCAATAAAACCAAATTGGTCTTTGTTTCCACAAGATACATAGATATTTTGTGGAAGTACAGGACTCGTGCGTCCCACATCAAGTGGGGCATGATGCTCCCAGTCTGCCTGTGTTGGGAATTCTTGTTGTCCCCACTGCTGCATATACATTACGTAGAAACGGCTAACATAGGGTTGATGGCGCTGAATGTAGGCTTCGACCTCTCTATCAGAAGCATGTGGACCAATCGCTGTAATTGCGGGGCAGTTGATAGCGACGCGTTCGAATAGATTTCCTGCGCGCTCCATAATAAGAGTCGAATTTATTCCACCCATAGATTCCCCCATGAGCATTCGTCGTCCTGTGAATGAGCCAAGTTTAGCTTCAAGATCAGGAAGAATTTTATTGATGTAGGCGTAGTACCGACTTACTCCGCCGGATTGTGGAACTTCGGTTAGTAGCCATTTCGTACCGAATGAAAAGGCGATGACATTAGGGACTTCTTTTCCAGCGGCTGTCCAATGTTTACGGATATTTTTATTAACCTCTTGTTCGCCCCAGTTTTTCTCTGAGCCACCATGGCCGTGTAAGTAGTGCAGGACGTCCTGGCTGTTTTGATTTTTATGGATACAGTACTTGTAATCCATTTTGTAAGCGGTGCCGGTTCCGCAAATGGTTTCTGCGTTAGCTAGGCAGTTGAAGTAACTAACCAAAAGCAAAACTAAGATGCGAATCATGTTGTCTCCTTTGAGTCGAGACTTTACGTCCCGTAGTTAACGGATCGGATGAACGTCCGGGAATTTAACTAGACCTTGGGCGAGCGGAAAAAAAAGTTTAGCGGGATCGAATATTTAAGGTAGCAAATATTTTGGCAGGACGATGGGCCCTACTGTGGGTGGATTTTTCGAAGATCGCTTTTGATGCGATGATAGAACTCAGGTGAAATATCTTTGTAAAGAACAATGTCAATTTTGAAGGGGATATTTGAGTCTTCAAAGTCGCCACGGATTTTTTCTAGAGTTGAACCCGAAATATCGTCCTTTATCATAATATCCAGATCAGAAAGGTGTTTATGTTTTCCGTTAACTCTGGAGCCAAACGCAAAAAACTCATAGGGATACTGGCTCAAGATTTGTTTTATTATCGACAAGTGAGGTTCATTAACATGAATTTTAGTCATCGAGATGTTGAATGTTCCTAATAAATTTCTTCATTTCGTCATCAAAAGAATTCAAATGAGAAAAAATTTCATGAGCTTTTTTGTGGTTATAAGTGTGAACTGTTTCATTTCGATCATTAATAAACGAAAACCAAATTTCGGGATCTTCGATAAGATGTTCTAAGGCAGCCTCGCGAAAAACCGTTTTAGGACTATTTAAGGTTTTTCCCCGATCGACAAGAATTCGCCGCATAGTCTTCCACGCAAGTTCAAATGTAAATTCAAAATACTGAATTGCCCCGGCCTTTTCAAGATCCGTCTTGGCGTTTCTTAGTCCACTTTCAGACTTCTGATAGGCCATAAGAAGGCTAGATATGTCGATCTTACCGAGTATGACATTTTTACTTGGATTTTTTGCCATAGTTAATGCTATTTGTAAGTGCATCGCCGGTCAACAGATCCAGTAACCACTTTCACATAAGGTGAATTATTTGAGACTGATATTTTAGGTTATGTTGATGAGCTTGAAAGGTCGGAAATGTTGACGTCTTCAACTGGAAGGAAGGTCTGGAAAAAATTTTCTCTGAGAAATAGACCATAACCTGACTTTGGTTTAGCCTTGGTATCCCTTTTCAAGGCCATTTAGTAAACTATGCCAGTGGTTTACATTCGTAAAAGATTTCTGAAACTTAAAGTGTTTTGGCGGCTGCTGAAAGATACCGGTGGCCAAATGGCAATTTTTATTGCGCTGATCTTTCAAGTGTTGTTTGTGTTTTTTGCTATGATCATCAATATTGGCCTAACCGTTCACGATAAAATTAATTTGCAAAACTCGGTGGATCTTGCGGCGTACTACGCTGCAAGTAAACAAGCAGAGATTTTAAATGCGATCGCGCATGTGAATTATCAAATCAGGCAAGACTATAAGTTATTAGCCTATCGGATGAGAGTGATTGGCGGAGTTGGATATTTGGGCCATCCCTCACATGATTCTTATAACGTGCCGGCCAAAGAGGTTCCGTGGGATGTACCAGTTGATGGGAATACCTTTTATACCGACCAACCTGCAATTTGTATCGGTCACGCACGGTGGGTCGGTGAAGATGCAGATGAGAATTTGTGTCGATTCCAGTTAAACAAAATTCCAGCACTTCCTAGATTGCCCGCGGGGCCCCCATTCATTCCGACATATGGAATAAACTTGCAAGCAAGCCAGGCGACCGAAGAAGCGCGAAGGGCAATAGGAGAAAAGTGCAGGCGAACGGCGGCGATGAATTGGTACTATGCCGCAATTGCCAATATGATATTTAAACTTGATGTCTCTCGCAGAAGGGCAGCTATTGCTGAGTTGGCAAAGGCCGTCTCGGAGGCGGACTTTAAAGATCTTGATGGTAATTCTGTAAAGACAGGTACTATGAAGACACTTGAAAAGAATCTGACAATAGCGAATGCAAAGGGAAGAGGAAAGTTTATTTTGTACAATAATCTCTCGTCGCCGAATCCAATCAATCCCGAAACGGGCATGCCGGCTTGGTTAATGCCAATTTTTATCGAGTACTCGATCCCCTATGTTTTTTCGACTGTCGGGCCTGGGAATTCCTGCGAGAACAATGTTTCGGAACTCATGGATACGAATAACATACCACCTGGGGTGACCGATGCCACCGGAAACCTAACAGGTTTAATTTTGAATCCACCAGCAACAAGTAATGGACTTTTTCCTATTCGCGGCGTTGAAAAAAATCCGTGGTGGATGGCTTTTGTCGCGGTATATGCGGAGTCTTCGCCGCGAAAACCATTTGCACCATTTGGGTCGGCTATAAAACTTAAAGCCCGAGCCTTCGCAAAACCTTTTGGAGGAAGGATTGGTCCATGGGAAACGAAAACCTGGAGTCCGGGGTCGAAAACGTCTGATACTTTGGCGGCTCCTATTGACCCGTTAGCTGTTCCAAGAATTGACCGGCAAAGGAGAACAGGAAACCTGGCACAAGACCGAATATTATTTCCAAACTATTCAAAATTCCCTGGAGATATTCTGGGGCTAAAATCAACACTTGCTTTATCGCATGGTAGGAAAGCCCTCAATAATGAGGTAGAGCGCCTAAATATCGGCGATTACGATTTGCCACTAACAAGTTTACTAAACCCCAACTCGCCAGGCGGCGATGCAATCGCATTTGATCCGCGAACTGTCGGTGGTGGAGCACTTCGACGGGCTGAAGTGGCGGCGGTTGCACCAGATCTTTTTGATTTAACCTATTATTCCATCGACGCAAACTATTTTTATTATATGCAAAAAGAACTCTTGAGCAAAAATCCCAGACTGCTAACTGCCGATCTCGGCTATCAAAAAACTCTTCCGAAACCATTTACGGTTAGTGATCAAATCAATACGGCGATACAGCCTGAATTTAATTCGCTAATTCCCGGAGACCCACGTTTTTATGTCTCCCAGACTCCGGCACACACACTCACAGGGTGGACTCAAACCGGTGAGGCTGATTATGGGTTTCCGAGCGACAAATTTGGAAAATGTGATTCACCAATTCGTGCGGATGCTCCTGCAAATCCTGGAAATTGTATAATTGGAGGTCGAACAGGATATTCAGTGAAATTGGTTTCCTACGATTACATTATGTCTTCTGCTCATCAGCTCGGTGGCGAAGGAGCCGCGCCGGGACCAATAATCCATCAAATTCAAGAAGGCGAACTGACCGGCGCTTCTGAGTAAATTTCAGATCGAAATTATTCGACTTCATCTGTAATTATAGAGCTTTAACAAAGAGTGTTTCAATATGAGAAACTAGGCGAATGTACTAAAGCAAGACGATGGGTTGGCCGATAAGATTTAGTCGGAAATGAATACCTATTTTCTTAGTTTATGAAAGGACATCCGCTTGGAAAAAATATTTTTGCACGGGATTTTGGTGTTTATTTTTTCAGTTTGGACGGCTTCAGCACAGTCAGGGATGGGAGTTACATATTCCAGCAATAACACGAGGGTGAATACGGAGCCGAGTTCCAGTTCAACCTCAAACTCTAGTTCCGGAATGTCAGCAAGGGACAAGATGGAAATCGGTCAAGC
>LWDK01000010.1 GCA_002083485.1 Proteobacteria bacterium SG_bin7
GTCCTTCGATCAATATTACTTACTGGGCAAAAATTAAATCAGATGCAAAACGAATATGTTTATCGTCTGCCAACCGAAACTGAGTGGGAGTTTGTAGCTAAGTCTGGACTCCCGGCAGATTATTCTTATGGATTTGGCGGTGATTTTGATCCAAGCTATGCTTGGTTTTACGGAAACTCTAATAATCGAACTCATGAAGTAGCTTTGAAAAATGGTGTGCCGTCGCCCCAGGACTTAAATGAATATTTATATGATATGAGTGGAAACGTATGGCAGTGGACGGAAGACTGGTATGATTCTAACTATGGTTTGGGTGAAGCCCAATTAAATAATCAGTTAAATAATATGGTGACTGATCCTGTGGGTCCATCTACGGGCTCGCTTCGCGTGCTTCGCGGTGGTAGTTAGAGCAATGTTGCGCAGCACCTCCGGTCCGCTTACCGCTACGACGGCTATTCGCCGGTTTATCGCGGCTACAGCATCGGGTTTCGTCTTGTGAGGACAGCGAAGTAATCCTTGCCCCCTAATCGGGCGGACAGTCTTTATATTTTTCAGGAACATTGAGAGCAAGAGGGACTACGTTGTGTACTGATTGTTTTTTTGATTTTCGTGGTTTCTTTCCACTTTTCAAATCAGAATTCATCAATGAAATTACAAAGATTGGAGCGGGAGACGGGGCTCAAACCCGCGACCTTCGCCTTGGCAAGGTTGCGCTGCTATCGACTGGACTTTGATCTTGAACTTAAAAATGGAAATGTGGATTGAGCGCGGTGATTGCCGCTACTGGATTCATTTTCTCAGATTGAAAACCAAACCGTCAGTCCACGACCGATTTTTCTATCGAGCAGTTCTTAAAATTGAGTTGGGGTGATGCAATGAAGCATGAGGTCTGTGATAGGCAACGGGCGTGAAATGGGTGAGGCGAAAAAAGCTATTTTACCCCTTCAGAAATTGTCCCACTGCCATCGGAGCCTTTGCTTGGAGGCTGGCAGGTTTCATAGCGGCGAATTTGATATTTCATACTGCTAATGGCGTTTGATAATTCATACCAGGCATCGGAATTTGCCGATTGTAAATACGGCGGCGGCTGTAAAAGCCTCCTTTGTGTCTGGCGGTAACCTGTTAGACGTTGACCACTTACATAGTCGTTAGTGGAACTGCATTGTCTCTTCTGTGCAGATGTTTTAGCCCTTTCAAGGTAACCCAATAAATCCTTGAGATCATTTGCACATCTATCATTGATCGAGCCGCCATTACTTATGGCTAAACCTTTTAAAGTCCAATTGTCTGGTGGTCTAAGCGCCGGATTAAAAGTTACCATTCGACTTCTTCCATTTAGGCTGAACGACGGAATGATTCCAGGTAGAAACGAGCTTGAGTAGGATGTTGGCGCTCTAACCGATCCACCGTTTTTCAAAAAAGATTTAGCAGTCTGATAAAGTAGCATATCACCAGAGCAACCTTGACCAACTGAACATCCGTAAAATTCAATCTTCGCATCCCTCTCAAATAAACAACCAAACGATGAAAAATCTTGAACCGAACCGCTGTCCAACTCACCAGTGCCTTGGTATCCATCGCTACCATGCCCTTGGAAGTTCATACGGGTTAAAGACTTACAGTTCTTTGCCAAATTAGTGAGGGCAGATTTAATCTGTTCATTCGAGGTGACGTTAATAATATCCGTGAAATACCCGCAGTTCGCCGCTGCATCTATCTTCCAATGACCAGAATTCAGTTCCGGATCTGAAAAACAAATTGTCGTCGGTTGACGACCTTGAGGACAATTGTAATCAGAACACACATCGGCTCGAAGAGAATTAGCGCCCAACAGAAATACAATCAAGATACTATAGTTTCTCATACCTTGATATCCTGTCCTTGATCGACTTAACCATTTCAGTATCGAGAGGCAATTTGTTGGATTTTGTCAAAACCACTTGACCTACATCACGCGCGATATCTATCAGGACATGGGCTTCAAATAACTTTTCCTGACACGGTTTGGTATTGATCTTTTCTTGGCTACTGCAATTCTTGTCCCAGTCAAGAAGGTCGTCTTTGAGTACTCTCATTCTAATGTTGAAGCGATAGACGATCAAACTATAGTAGAGTTTTTTATGTCCGTCGAGAGTGTCAGATTTGATGTGAAGATCGCGGATAAAATCTATTTGCGATTTCAGATCCTGAACGGTCTCGTCACATGAGATACTTTTCTTCTTTTTACAATACTGCTCTCGGTGAACGATTTCCTCATCAAACGATTTTTCAATTTCTTTTATGCCAACTCGTTTTGCATAAATCTGCAAATCGGTGATTGCCGATTGGTTTTTTCCATCAACAGCTTGAAATGCTTCTTTCAAGCTCACTCCCGTTTCTTTTTTGATTTTCTTATAGAGATCCAAACGTGGCTCCGAAGCATGAACCACTCCACAAATAAAAACTGCCACGACAAAAATCGTTTTCCACATATTCATAAATTATCCGCTATTCTCACACGGAAATAAACCCAATACCCCCCCCCAGCCCAAAGACCAGGAAATCTGGTCCTGGGTCGTTTTTCTCAACTCATATCTTCGAGTCTGAACCAAGTTTGTGTGACCGCAACAAACTCGCCAAATTTACGCGGGATTCCCTGAGTGAAGTTTATGTCTGTTGAAAATTCCGAATATGAACAACAGTGCCGCGCCTCCACAAAAATATAAAATTCGATAAAGCGAGAGTATGGTCTGGGTCCACTAGGAGTCCCAGAAAACACTGCAGTAAAACACTCCCCCCACCCATCATTGACAGTCTCCGCGCAAATATCCCCTGACAGTGTATCGAAGGGACTTGGATTTCAGTAGTCGGTAGAGAACAGATCGAAGTTCGTCTTCTGATTGGACTAGGAAAAGCAAGGTCTCGAATTTTGTCGGTGTGACTCTGCTTTGGACCGCATTTAATATCTTGTCGTCGATGCTTGGAGAAGCATCCGCTTGAATGGTGGATGCAGGGTTCATCTGGGCAGTGAGTAAAGATGCTGTGTCGGAGTCACTTTTTAGAATGATTGGCACTGCTTGTACCGAAGATGCCGACCGATGCTCAATACCCATTGTTATTATGCCGTCTTTGTTTTTGTTGAGACCAATAATAGTCTCAGCCCAAGCAAAAAATTCGGATGAGCCGCGAATACGGTCGCCAGCGCGTTTATTTGCGCTGTCTTTAGAGGCATGATGAACAAGCAAGATGCCGCACTTTAGGTCGTCTCTAATGGAGCGGAGGGTGTGCAGCACTTCCGCGACGGCTCTGGCATCGTTTTCCGACGTGGCTGAATTTAACCGAACCCAAGGGTCAAGAATCAGAAGGTCTGCTTTATAGCTTGAAATGACTCTTCGTAATTCTTCAACACCTTGTTTCGTATCAAGCAAGAGGCGATCACTTGCAGTCAGTATTCCAAGATTGTCATTCTTTGGGATGCCACGACCGCGCATCATCATGTCGAGTCGCTCCTTCTGTATGGACTCGCGGTCTTCAGCGTTCAAGAATAGAACTCGTTTTGCACGGGGAACTGGGTATTGACCAAGAAATGGAGTTCCAGTGGTAATGGATAGCGCCATCTCCAGTCCGAGCCAAGTTTTGTTAGATTTCGGAGGGGCAACTAAAATACCAATTCCTTGATCTAACCAAATACTTTCAATGAGCCATCTGTCTTCATGTTGGACAGACTCTAGGTCCTGAATGGATTTAATTTTTAGTATTTTATTGTCCATATCAATAGCTTATCTTTATTGACTCATTACGCCAATCTAAATTAGATAATCATATTTTGATACACAAAATTTGACTATTATCTAGAACAGAGATAGTGTTGATCCAAAGGGAGCCGACATGAAGAAATCTAAAAACGAACATGATCCAAGAAAATACTCAAATTATCAGTTTGCTTTTAGAGTTAAAGACAAAGCGGTCTTAGAAGCCCTCCAGAGCGAGCTAGAGGCTCTATACGACAGGTTCAATAAAGGGCGCGATCCCCATGAGCCAAAAGGCATCAGAGCCGTCAAAATCAATGATATTGCGCTTAAAGCGATTCGTATTGGTCTTCGAGAACTGAAGACTATGAAGTCCTGGAAGTGGGATGAGTAGCTTATTTTGATACACAAATTTAGATATTCGTTTTTTGATTGACTAAATTACGCAATGCGTCTATTCTGATCTTGGTTGTCCGTGATAGTACGGGCGCAAAAGGGAGGATCAGACGTGAACCAAGTCAATCAAAAGTCAGACCTAGAACTGGCTCAACGACTATCAGAACTGTCGCAGCTTAAAAAAGAGATCGAAAAGGAATACGCTCGTCTCCGTGAGTACTTTCTCAATCGTATGGACCAAGTTGGCGTTAATACCATCACATTTGGCAATGTTGCTTTATCCATCTCACAAAAATCACGCTGTGATCTTGACAAAAAATTACTTATTACGGCTCTCGGTGAATCTGAAGTTGAACGCTTTATGAGGCAAACACTTTTCAGGCAGTTGAACATTGAGGTTGTGGCGAGTGAGCTACGGAAAGCTGCGTAATTGGGTTATGAAACATTTCGCCAAATACCTAAGATAGCGCCGAATACGAGGCAATGCCGATGAAAAAACATGGTTCCAAGGTCGTAAAGTTTGATGATTTCGCTGTCCAGAGCGCAGATGCGCAATCTCATATACAGGGGGTTGTCAAATTTGTGTCCCGCGAAGTAAATCGTCACAAGCTAACTTATCGACAGTTGAAATATATTTTCCGTCTGGTTCGTGAAAAATGCGGCGTCGAGGTTGAAAATGGCAGTGCTCGACGGCTTTATGAATTACCGACGCACGAGGAGTTAAAACGATTCTATGGTGTGATTGATAATCCAGCCCATAAGCTGATCTTTGAAGCGTTAGAAGGAACGGGTTTACGAATCTCCGAACTTTGCAATCTTGAAGTTTGCCGCATCGACTTCAAAACCAATTTGATTTTTGTCCACAAGGGCAAGGGTGATAAGGACCGTGTGACCGTTGTCGGCTCACGCCTTCTCGAAAAATTCAAAATATATCTTGAAGGTCGGAACAATCGTTATCTGTTTGAAACCCAACGGCACAGTAAATTTAGCAAACGGCGGATCGAGCAACTTTGTCAAGAGTATGCCGAGCAAGCTGGGATCATTAAGAAGCTCACTCCCCACACGTTTCGACATATTTGGAACACGCGACTTGCCGAGCACGGTATCAGCCGAGAGGGACGTGAAATTTTGGCGGGTCATAGTAAGGGCAGCGCAACGCAGGATATTTATACTCATCTCGGCGTTGGCGGCATTAAGGATGAAGTTGTCGCCATTCTCGACGGCAGGGAAAAATGAAAAGTGAATATGATCGGCTGAAGGCACTTTATCGCCAACATTATCTTATGAATCGTGGTGGACATGTCATCGAAGGTAGAGAGTTCTTTTCGTTAATGTACGCCCTTATTGCTGAAGGAATTTTGTATAGAGAAGGAGTTGAAAGTAATGAACACACCCATTTCATTTTACGCCAGAGCATTAGTCAGAATTTTTCGTATGGGTTCTTCAAGCAAACAATCAAAGCCATTCGTAAATCCGCCGCCTAATCATAGTGAGGAGGACCCACATGACAGTTCAATCCCTTCAAGCTGTTTCTGCGTCGTCGAAGTAGAAGGTCCACGGCTGGAGTTGGAAAGGTTCAGAAAATCAGTCAGCGGATTCGACCCAACCATATCCGCTATGGGCGCGGGACCATTCAACGAGTTTTGCCTTTCAAGCGTGATACTCCTGGCTAACGAGTTCACAAAACTCAATTCCATAATTGTCATGGAAAAAGTTCGCTTTGGATTATGGGGCACGCGAGGCAACACATACGGTACAACGCTAAAACAGTACCCGCATCTCCTGCGCTACCATTTCGCTGTATGGGAAGTTCCGCCCATGCCAGTCTTCGAGAAGGTCATCAAGTCAAACGCTCATCTGAAATTTCGTATTGAGGTCAACAATCCAAGTACGGGTTTCGCGATGGTCATTCTCGGAAAGCGAGGCAAGATATTCCGATGGCAAGCGCCCAATAAATACGCCAAGGAGCAAGCCGCATAAGCAATATGTTGTCGTGACATCCGCGTGATAGTTGAAACGTCTTCGTCGCTGGTCCCTTTTAAAGTGGCGTTGACTAATCTGATAAAATCACAAGCTCAAGTAAATTCAATGGGCTAAGTCGGCTCACTTCTTGACCTTGATTCCAACTGCCTACGGTCTAACGTGTCAGTCCCTTTGATGCGTATGTCGTTTCAGCATAGGAAAATACGTCAGTTACACGCCCTTACACAGAATCGAAAGACATATTATTGAGGAATGTTTCGGGGATGAGTACCGTCTGTGCTTGACCGCCAATGAGGATCTTGCGCTCCATGAGTCCAATGGCTTTGCCGTGTTTGAAAATCACACAATCAAATTGTTTTAGTCTCTCGTAGCTCGGTAAATAAAAACCCGTATTGACCGAGTGGTAGAGAATGGTCCGATATGACATTCCGAACTCACGAGCTAAATCCTTCAGTGTCTCGCCATTGAGATTGCGGAGGGCTATCAGCCGTAGAACCGCATGGTCATGTCGTACTCGTGGTTTCTTATTGGTCAATTCCATATTTCGATTATAGCGTAGCTACAGGAGTTTTTACTGTCGTTTGTGGGGAGGTCGATACGCCGCTGTTTGGGCGGCTCTCGTGCAATTTCACTCAGCGGTCCTGTTGATGACGGTGTGAACCGCGTTCTCGTTGACCAATGGAAATTGACATCTTGAAGCATAACCGATGAATGAATTGGGTTCGTGATTGCAGGGTTAACGGCGGGACCCATCTTAAACCGATAGTAGATCCCTACTTTTAGTATTAACATTAGACCGATCTTAGGTCGTCACTCCGCCAGCTTCTCTGCGCTCGCGCCTTCGTTCCTCCGTATTGTTACTTTTAAGGATAAGAACTCAGTATTTCATTTTGATTTCAGGTAGTTCATTGAAATTTAGATTACCCGATATTTGGCGAATCACATTGACCCAATGTCTTCGCATAGATGTTTCCAAGAGCTTGGCATCATCGCGGCGAACTATGAACGAATCGTGCTTTGGCAGTATTGGCTTGCCATCCGAAATGAAGTCTATAATCACATTGCGGCATATTTCTGAGTCAATAAACATGAACCAGTTGCCGTTGCCGGAGAGGAAATGCTCCCTGATTGGCGTGTGCTTCGCTTTAAGCGCTTCTATGAGGCGCGGAAAAGCGCCGACCCCGAGTTCGCCGTACTTGATTTTCGCAAGTGCCAATTCGCCTTGAAACGCATCAATGGCTTCACTCTCATCAAGAGCATTGATGGCAATGTTTACGAGGAGTTTGCCAGCCTTCCGCGCGGTCATTTTCTGCTTCATTGCATCAATAGGCTTGAGAATTTCAAAGTCATAAGAATCGCCCGTAGGACGAGGCAGGTTCTTTAGATCATACGCCAGCGTTGGGTGGGTGGACGAAAAATCCAGTTCGGTCACTGGCGATTCGTCAATGGTGAGATGTTTGCAGAAATCCTGCCTGAAATTTTGGTAATGCCCACCCTCGGCATAAAATCGCCCATGCCATTCAAGTTGGTCGGGCTTCCTTCGATTGATGATGAAGAGTCTGTAAAGCGCAGGGGGATCAAGCGTGACTACATCCAACTTGATCTTAATTGACTCCATCAGTGCATTGTATTTTATCAGCAGTTTGCGGGTGTCAGAGACTAATGGATGCTTTTGATCGACCTTCTCGTACCTGTGTCGCTCAGATTCAAAAATTACTTTACGCCGCACCAATTTGGAATTTTCATTTGGCGATGAAATGCGTATTAACCGCAACTCCTTAGTCCTCTTATTCTTGCTGCGGGAGGGAGTCGCTTGCCACTGGTTCATAAATGTTTTGAATTTATCTGTGGGAGCGAACAGCGTGACACGGCTCAAACCAGTTTTTGGATTGAGAAAGCCATTCTTTTCGAGTGCTATGAAACCAACTCCGTAGTCTTTGAATTTAGACCTGCGTGGATCTTTTAAGAATCGCTTCGTGCTTTTTTCATTATGGACGATGAGGTATCCCAATACGGTATCCATATACACTTTGGAGATTCCCAATGGATTTCGCTTGCGGTCGGGATCGTAGAAATCCTTGCGCAATCCGATTGCCAGACTCTTGTCTTCCAAAACAGATTGAACCAGATTGGCGATCACGCTCTTGAGACAATTCAGGTAATGTAGATCATGGGAGCGAGGTTTGATTCCTTGCTCACGTTTTTGTTCTCTTTCCCGTATCAACAGGTCTTGAAAATCTAACCAGATGTCGTAAAAATACTCCTCTTGGGCGAAGCGGGATAAGTTGATCGGAACGGCGTCAGAGTATTTGAATTTCCGTTTTGCACGTTTACTAATTTTTGATTTCGTTGACCGCTTTTTCATCTGCGACGCTTAGATTTTTTTGCTTTCAGGGGAGCAACAGTTTTCCCTTTTGTGAGGGTGACGGTGTATCCACGGTTTTCAAGCTCTGCTACCAGATCATCTGTACCTGCTTTATCGAATGATTGCTTAAAGGGAGTGGACTTCGTTTTCTCAATGGCATCAATCACGTCAAATTGAAAAGTGATCTTATCCAAGGCTTCATTGACTTTGCCCAAGTCCATGTCTTTTGCGAGTCCGAACTCCCGCGCCTCTTTCTTCGCTTTGGTGCGTCCTAAAAGTGCCTTTATAGTCTCCCAATGCGGAAGCGGTATTCTTCCCGCTCTTAACCAATAATTAAGTCCATCCAGAGTAACACCACACTTATCAGCCAAGTCCTCACGGCTTATATTTAGTTCGTGAATCAATCGTCTAAATAGTTCTTTGTCGATATTGATATGTTCAACTCTTGGCATATACCCTCAGCGATTACCTACATTTATGTGTAGGTTATCTTATATGACCTAGATAGATCAATCTGAAATCGGTTTGACGCATGTAGGTATATGTAGTATTATGTAGTGACAAGTGGCGGGTGATTTTGCCCTGTCTCCAAGTGAGACAGCGAAAGAAGTATATGAAAACTGGTTATGACGAAATGGTCGAACATATATGAATCCGAATAAGGAAAAGCAGAGATTATTGCTCCAAGAATTGATTGAGAAATATGTCGAGGTTGGCGGCAAGGTCAAAGTCCTCCCGCCTTCTGATGATGGCAAGAATAGGGCAACGTGGGGAAGATTCAAACGCGGTCAATCCATTAAGGGCAAATACAGAAGAACATGACGTTTTTGTGGCATTGACCATGAGTTGAGAGGAATTTAGGTTCGTGAACTTTTATGAATGAGTTAAAGGCTGAAAAGAAAAAGTCACTCCGTGGAACCAAGATGCTGGACAAGCGTCTGTGGCTTCGGCTCGTTCAAATCGTTGACTCAAAGGGCAAGAAAAGTTATTTCGTCGAGTTCTATCGTCAAGGCAATAAGAAATTTCAGAAGTTGCTTTCACATGATGAAAAAGATGCGAGACAGAAGTGGGCTGATTTAACAAAAATCATTGTACATCTTACTGACGACGGGGCAAAACAGACTTGGCTCGATCAGCGTGTGGTGTCGCCTCCGAGAAGAACCACGCGAGTCAACCGAGGTTACAATTTGGACTTCGGACGAACCGAATTGGCGGTTAGATTGCGGCAACTGTGCGAAAAATACTGCGAGAAACCCGTATCAAAGCAGTCAAAATCCCGTTTTGTTAAAGTATGCCGCGAGTTGGTTTTGTTTTCTGGCGACAACAACACGTTAACCGTCAATGCTGTGGAATCTATGTTCAAAAGTAAGATGCGTCCTGAAAGCCATTTATCGCCAGATTCACTTTCAAAAATGAAATCGACCATTCTGAAAATCGGCAAGCGCCTGAGCATGAGAGATGTTGACAGCCTATTCAACGGCGTCGAGATACCCACCAAGGCTCAACTCAAGGAAGGTAAATATACTTTTAAGGAAAAGAATCGTCGCCATCTTGAGCGCGACGAGGCACAAGCCTTCATCGAATCATTGTTTAGATATGGCGATGTGGATTGGCGGAATGAGCGCAGTTCTTTATTCCTGCAATTGACATTCGGTTGGCGACCGCAAGAAGCGTGTTGTGCGGAGATCCACAAGTCTTCAGTTTATGTCGATGGTAGTTGGAAGGATGGACGTAAGAAGGTGTTAAAGACCGCTGGCATGGGTGTGGACAAAATTTCAGTTGATAGATCCCCCGCGATTGACGCAATTTTGTTTTTGACTGAATGTGATCCCAAGCCAGTCGTTACCAAGAATGGTGCGGAGTTTTTCAAAATGGTCGCAGCAAAGGCGCTCGGTAAGAAGGCAAAGGGACTTGATAGATATTGCTTGAGACATACTGCCCTTACTTGGTTGGCAAGATCGGGAATGTCGTTGAGTGAGATCAAAGATATGGCAGGTCACACTAAAGAGCGGATGCTTGAAGACTGCTACAATAAGCGCCCAGTCAAAGACAAGCGCAAGTGGCAGGATGCGATGCCATTGAATATCAAAAATGTTCCTAAGACCTGGCACGGATTTCTGCTCGAATGTATCATGGTCGCTAAATGGTCGGGACTTCTCAAAGGTCAAAGACCTGAGCATGATCCCACGTTTTTGAAAGTGCTTGAAATTCTAAAACCCAAGAACGAAAGAAAAGAACTGAATCTATTTGATTAATTTCAGATGTGGTTCCGGATCTTTCAAATTCCATAAATCCAGTTCGGGTCGGTCTGAATGACCGTCATTCAAGTGCGGAAGCCGCTTCAGTAAAAGACGGCGATAGTAAAGAGCATCAACGTAGTTTGGGTTTGTTTTGAGGTATTCAATCAATTCTGGGTGTCTATCGACTATCGTCGGATATCGCCACTGATAATTCTCGTCGATTCGTTTTTTGTGGGAGGTGACTTTGGTCGCCATTAGGAATCTCTGTTTCGGTGGGTTATCGACTGAAAATCGTCTAAGTGCTTGAAACTAATGGAGCGGGAGACGGGATTCAAACCCGCGACCTTTGCCTTGGCAAGGTAAATGCCTATCCAAATATTCTAAAACTCTGAAATTACTATGTTTTAATTTGCGTTTATGTATTTTAAAATATACGGAATTTGGTGGTAGAAAAGAGTGGGGACGGGCCCTTCTTAAAAAAAGAAGATTTTGTTTAATGTAGAAAACTTCCGTTAAAGGAGGATTGAATGACAGCGAGTGATCTTATTGAAGCTTTGAAAAAAATAGATCCATCAACTCATGTACTTGTTCAAGGATATGAGGGCGGCTTTTCAGAAATCGCAGATATAAAAAAATTGAAAATCAAATTAGATGTGAATACTGAATCTTGGTACGGTCGGCACGAAGAAGCTGATGACGGCGGCGTTGAAGCTATTGTTCTTGTACGAGAACAAAGAGTTTAGTTAGAGAAATTTCTGTCACAAGACTTCGCAATCAGATCGCAAACTGACAGATTTTCACTTCCGGTAAAGTTTCAATCCTCAGTATTGGTGTCGTTCTCGGTGCGCAATTGGGGGCGGCGCTTTAGATTTATTAGCTTTCGTTTTACGCGGAATTGGGTAATTTCTTTCTATCACGGGTTGTTAAATCTTAATAATCCAATTTACCACCATCAATGGTCTTCTTTTTGCTTCAAAAATAATTGTGTTTCAATCACTATTAAAAAAATCGAGGTAAAAATGGCTCATCAAGACTTAATAAATCAAGAAATGAGGAATTGTATAAAAACCTGCCGTGATTGCTCAGAGATATGTTTAGAGACAATCGCCCATTGCTTAGAAATGGCTGAAGAACATTCCGGACGTGAGCATATTAGTCTTCTTCAGGTATGTGCTGACGTGTGTGATACTTCGGCCCGCGCGATGCTTCTTGGCTCGGAAGTACATCAAAAAGTCTGTGAAGCATGTGCTGAAGTTTGTAAAGCTTGTGCTGAAAGTTGCGATCAGTTTGATGATGAATTAATGGATGAGTGCGCACGCCTTTGTCGAGACTGTGCCGAGTCGTGCGAAGAAATGGGATCGTCGTCGAGGAAAAGCTATGAAGCTGCAGTTTGACAATGTGGCAGCGCTTTGCCTTTGACGTATTTTCTGTTAAAAAATAGTCGGGCATAAATTATTTTTTTTGTTCTTTGGAAAATTCATTTAAGGATTCGCTCGTCCATTTCAGAATAGCTTTTCTCTCTGCTTCATTTATGCGGTGGTCCCAATGAAGAACCCAATATCTAAACGGGGGCATTGTGCCTTCGCTCACGACTTTTGAGATTGCTTCTAAATCTTCTTTAGGTGTACCGTGTCCCTTAAATGGAAAGCCTTTCGAAAAATCGAGATGTTTTTTAGCTTCGGCGACATCAGAATCAATTAGGCCTTTGGCAAAAGGGAATTTGTAGTACCAGGGATATCCGGTTTGGCCTCCGTGGCAATTGATGCATTTTCTTTCAAAAATGGTTTTAATATTGTTAAGGTAACTATTATTTACTTTTCCGAGTATCAATCCTTGATTTTTCGCGTCCTTTCGTTCTTCTTTACCGTGGTGATGGTTTTCATGCGCAACTGAGATTTTATAAATCACCAAAAAAATTAAATTCCACAGAATAAACTTAAGAATTTTATTTTGCATTGATTAGTCCTATATATTTCGAGGTTTTAAAAAAAACCTCTCTTTCCACAGATAAAATATTACCGGATAAATTAAAAGCTCCAGTAAAAAAGAAGTGATAAGCCCACCAATCATTGGAGCGGCAATTCTTTTCATGACATCAGCACCTGAACCCACTGACCACATAATCGGGATAAGCCCCATAAAAAGCGCTGCTACGGTCATGAGTTTCGGTCGTAAGCGATGTACAGCGCCCTCGATCACAGCTTTCTTTAAATCCAAAAGTGATTTCATTTTTCCAGCTTTGACTCTATCTTCAAAAGCAAGATCCAAATACATAAGCATAAATACGCCGGTCTCGGCATCGAGCCCCAGCAAAGCAATCATACCAACCCAAGCCGCAATAGAGAGATTGTAACCAAGGGCCACTAACAGCCAGATTGCGCCAATCAAAGAAAAAGGCACCGCCAACAAAACAATAGAAGTCTTTATCCACGATTGGGTATTAAAATATAATAAGAACATGATCAAAATCAAAGTTAACGGAATAACAATTTTAAGTCGTTCTTTTACGCGCTCCATATTTTCAAACTGCCCACTCCAAGAAATAAGATATTTGTCTGGTAAAATAAGTTTTGCCGCCAAAAGATTTTTGGCCTTCTCAACGTAAGTTCCGATATCGATCTGCTTGGGATCAATATCCACGTAAACATAACCAACGAGAGAAGCGTTTTCATCGCGAATCATACTAGCGCCGTCTTTGAAGGACACTTTCGCGACTGAACTCAATGGAATCTGTGCGCCCGTGTTACTGGTAATCAAAACTCTCTTTATGCTTTCGATATCCTGGCGAAACGCTGGCGCTTGTCTCACTTGAATCGGATAACGTTCACGGGTTGCAATGATTTGTGATACGTTTTCACCACCAATAGAAACCATAGCTTGGTCTTGAGCTTCTTTGATTGATAACCCATAGAGTTTTAATTTTTCACGATCAAAATCAATATCCAAGAAATAGCCACTGGCAATACGTTCGGCAATTACCGCTCGCGTTCCTTGAAGAGTTTTCATTTCTTTTTCGATATTTTTTCCAATTGCCTCAATTGTCTTTAAATCTGGGCCAAATATTTTTATTCCTATTGGACTTCTAATTCCTGTAGAAAGCATATCGATTCGATTTTTAATCGGCATCGTCCAAATGTTTGGCATCCCGAGAAAATTTAATTTCTCATTCATTTCAGAAATCAAATCTTCTTCGCTAATTGTTTCAGGCCATATGCGATTTAGTGGGGCCTTAATAAATTCAGGTAGAAAAGAATGCCAGCGTTTATTTTTTCGCCAGGCTGATTTATCTTTTAGGGTAATCGTAGTTTCTATCATGCTAAGAGGGGCTGTATCTGTAGAAGTTTCCGCGCGTCCAGCCTTGCCAAAGACTGTCTCTACCTCAGGAAAAGTTTTTAAAATCTTATCTTGAACGGTTAAAACTTTTTGAGCTTCTGAAACTGAAATTCCAGGGAGTGCCGTCGGCATGTATAGGAGACTACCTTCGTGTAGAGTTGGCATAAACTCTGAACCCAGCATCATAAATCCAGGGATAATTGAGAGCATTGCTACAAAAGCAATCCCAAGTGTTAACTTTTTATATTTTAGGACCCAATCGATAACCGGTTCGTAAATTTGAAATAATCTTCGGCTAATTGGGTGTTTATGTTCTGAATAATACGTTCCAACAAAAAAGGAATTGCCCAAAGCATTTAGAAAACGACTTTGAGTTTTAAAATAGTCGGGACGCGCAAAAAGCATGCGAACAGCGGGATCAAGTGTAATCGCAAGAAGGGCTGCTATCGTCATAGCTAAGTTTTTTGATAAAGCCAGAGGTCTAAAAAGGCGACCCTCTTGATCGACCAAAGTAAAAATTGGAATAAAAGCGACAGCAATAACTAAAAGTGAAAAGAAGACCGATGGACCAACTTCTTGAAGGGCTTCAAGACGAACTTTAAAAAAACTTTCTTTGCGGCCGGTTTCATGCCAGTGATGGATTTTGCGATAGGCGTTTTCAACTTCGACTATTGCGCCGTCTACTAGTACCCCAATTGAAATCGCAATTCCCGCAAGCGACATAATGTTAGAGCTTTGTCCAATGAGATAAAGCGGAATAAATGCGAGTAAAACAGAAATCGGAATTGTCACAATAGGCACAATTGCTGACGGCAAATGCCAGAGAAAGAGTAAAATTATTAAACTTACGATTATTAATTCTTCAACAAGCGTTGATTTCAATGTGTCGATCGCACGTTTAATTAAATCAGAACGATCATACACAGAAACGATCTTTACACCTTGAGGTAAACTTTTTTGAATTTCACCTAAGCGATCTTTGACTCGATCTATTACTTTTGGCGCGTCTTCGCCTTGCCTCATGACAATAATTCCACCAACCGTATCACCAAACCCATTGTAATCAGTAATCCCGCGACGCATTTCGGGGCCAAGTGAAACTGTAGCGACTTGTTTAATAAGTATCGGAGCTCGGCTTCGAGGATTAAACGTAACGACCGCTTCTTCAATATCTTCGACTTTGTCAACGAGCGCTCGACTCCTTACCATGGCTTCAGTACCAGAGAACTCAATTGTGCGGCCACCGCTTTCTTGATTAGAATTCTTTACGGCGTTCATAACTTGATCCATAGTGACGTCAAAAAGTTGAAGTTTTGTGGGATCAACTTTGATTTGATATTGTTTTACAAAACCACCGACGGCAGCAACTTCAGCGACTCCTTGCACCGATTGCAATTGAAATTTAATAAGCCAATCTTGCATTGATCTTAAGTCTGCGGAGTTAAACCTGCCTGATTCATCGGTTAAAGCATATTGATAAACCCAACCAACACTTGTGGCATCTGGGCCGATTTCGGTCTTTACCCCAGTTGGGAGTTGGGCGGAAATACGATTTAAACTTTCTAATACTCGGCTTCTCGCCCAATAAAGATCAGTTCCGTCTTCAAAAATAATATAAACATAAGAAAATCCATAGTCAGAAAAACCGCGAACTGATTTTACTTTCGGCGCACCTAACATGGCTGAGACAATGGGATACGTAACTTGGTTTTCTAAAATATCTGGAGAGCGATCCCAGCGTGAATAAATAATGACTTGAGTATCGGAAAGATCAGGTATGGCGTCTAAAGGTATACGTTTAGCGGAGTAAATTCCTAATAATAAGAGTATGCCAGTTACTGCAAGAATAAGAAAAGGGTTATGCGCTGAAAACGAAATTATTTTCTTTATCATTTAGATTTTCCCGGCATGCACATCGCCATTGGAATATCCCAGTGTTGGCCCTCTGGACATGAAGGTAAACTGCCTGTGCTTTCTTGAGCCACCGAGGCACCTCTGATTTTCGCTTCTGAATCAATTAAAAAATTTGGGCCTGAACTGATTGTTTCACCGACACTAAGGCCCGCCAGTACTTCGTAGTAGCTGTTAGTTTTTAAACCCACTTTGATTTTTCGGGGATTCAATTTATTGTTTTTATCAACCACATATATAAGATCACCTTGGCCCGTATGTAAAACCGAGCTTTCAGGAATAGCAATGCGGTCAGGAAGTTTAATTTCCACTTCGCCGCGAAAACTTGTTTCCGGAATTAAATTACGGGATTTTTCTTGAATTTGACCGAGAACTCTCACTGTGCGGCTTGATGGATCAACAATCGTGTCTACTGAGGCAATGACACCGCTGATTTCTTCTTCAGGATAAATGCTACCAGCACCTTTGAAACCTAGTCCTGGGCGCAAATAACGAACATCGTGCTCATAAGCTTGAAAGGCAACAGATGTGGAAGAAATAATTCGTCCAGATATTGGAAGGGTTGCTATCAAATCCATTTTTTCTACTTCAGACTTTTGTACGCCAATGACTTCTAGCTGGGATGGTGTTGCCTGGACGTCCGAACGTTTCTCCTCACTCTCTTTTGCAGCTCCTTCTTTTGGTTGTTCTTTTACTTTAACGAGCTTCATATGACAGATAGGACATTCACCGGGATGCTCGGAATGAATCTGCGGGTGCATGGGGCATGTATAATAAGAATTTTCCTCTGGCTTCTCGGCACCACTAGAAGCAGCGGGGTCAGTTGGTATATGCCTATTTTTCGAAATAAAAAAAATTGCACCAATCAAAACTATTAAAATTAAGATCCATTTAGTTTTTTTCATTTGTACCTCGATGATATTTTTCCAGTTCAAAAACAGTTCTTTCATATTCTAATCGCAGATCAACGGCTTTAAGTTTTAAATCAGGAAACGCTTCCATGGCTTCGCGGTGATCTTGAAGGGTTTCGATATCTCTGGGTGCTAGATTTTGAACAAGTTTCATTCGGCGCTCGGCCTTTGGAATTAAATTTTGTCTTACATTATCAAGCTGTTTTTTTAACGACTCAGCCTTACTCAACAAAATGGCGCGCGTCCCTGTAAGCGCTCGCTCCTGTTTTTGCAGTTGATACTCGGCGGATAGTCTTTCTGATGTCGCTGCGCTTGATTCAGAGTAGGGCTGCCAGAAATAAACAAAGGGTAAAGTTATATTTACCATAAGCTCATTGTAACGTGGCAACATACTTGATTGTTCAAGTTGCCTATAGCGAAAATTAAAATCAGGAAGCCACATTGACTTTGCCGCAAATTCTTTGGACCTTAAACTCTCAAGATTAAATTTTTGCGCTTGTAATTGTGGACTGGAATCAACTGATTCTATTTTAGGTACGCTTGATATCTCTGGTTCTGTGGTCACTAGTTTAAAAGTATTTACATCCGCGTTTAAGAGAATTGCAGCTTCAATTTGTTGGGAGCGCAACGCCTGATCAATTTCGGCAATTTCGTTGTCCAAATAGTCAAAGTCATATTCGGCTTTTATAACATGTACGGCAGCAAAACTATCTGAACGCGCGGTTGAACGGGAAAGACTTATATGCCCTTTGATGATTTTCTTCTTTTCTAAAAGCAAACTCGATTTTTCTTGCGCCGCCCAAAGCGCAAGATAGACATTTTTGGCACGCGCTAAGATTTCATTTCTTTCAGCTAAGCTCATCTCATTTTGAGATTTTGCTTCATAGTCTCTGGCATTTAAATCGGCTGTTACTTTTGTAGGGAACGGCACCGTCTGACTTATCTCAAAGCCTCTCGTTGTGGAACCGGATTGATCGGTCATTTGTATTGCGCCCACCATAGGTTCAGGAATTTTCACGCCAATAGCCCGTGATTTGGCCGCATCCGCCTTAGCTGATTCGACTTTTATATCTAAGTTTTGATTTTGAATACGGTCCAAAAAGTCTTTAAGTGAGACTTTACTTTGCGCAAATAGCTCTAAAGGAGCCAGAAGCATTATATAAAGGATAAAAAACTTAAAGTGCGTTCTTTGTTTCATCATACATAAATACGCCATACCCACTCCATTTGTGACAACTTTAACTTCAAATTTTGACTTATTTTTTATTGGATGTCACAATTTGCCTGTTGGATGCGTATTAAGGATATGTGAATGGCAAAAAATTTAAAAGATCTATTAGATGAGGAGCTTATGAGTCTCTATCAAGGGGGCGATTATCAAGCCTTCGAAGTACTTTATTATAGGCATTCAGGGAAAGTCTTTGAGTATCTAAAAAAGAGAAGTACTGAGGAGCTTTCGCGAGATCTGACGCAAACCGTTTTCGAGAAGATTCACAAATCGAGGCAAAACTATGAGAAAAAATATCCTTTTCTTCCTTGGTTATTTACCATTACTAGGAACACGCTTTTTGATCATTTTAAAAGCGCTGAAAGTAAATATAGTAAGAAGCGAGAAGGGCCTGAAATTTTAGAATTGATTCCATCGCCGCAGACAAGTAGTGCCGCCTATGATTTTTCAAATTTATTGGAGGGAATAAATCCCACTCAAAAGCGGGCGATAGAACTTCGATATTTATCGGATTGGAGTTTTGAACAAATTTCCGAAGAAATTAAAACTTCGCCTCAAAACGTAAGAAAATTGATAAGTCGAGGGACAGACAAAATTAGATCTATCTTAAAGCAGAAAGGAGAGTCTCACAATGACTGACAAAAGAAATGAAAATGAACTTATGAACGAGTTTAGAGAATTTGTGGCTAGCGAATCGACGGTTCCTAAAGAGTTATCTGACAAAATCTTGAATTTCGTACGTTACGATTTAACACCGTCTTCAATTTTTGTTTTTACAAAAATTTTTTTCGTCCATTTATTTGTTGGAACTTTATCTCTTGCAGTTTGCGATCAGTTCGGGATTAACCCATTTAATACGAGTTTTTCTTTAGCGCATTATTTCATGAAAGCGGGACACAGTTTTTGCATGACCTTGTGTGGATTTTTATTTTTGAGTCTAACGACAATTGTAAGTTGGTTTATATTAAGTAAAACTGAATTTTTAGTGTTAAAACAAAATACTTTTCTTCAAGTTTTCTTTTTGAGTTTATTGTCCTTAGGTTTTTTCTCTTTGTTAGGAGCCGAAATAGTTTTCAGATCGGGAATCTTCTGGCTCTTAGGCGCGCTTTTAGGGGGAATAGCACTCGTCAATTTGATTGCAAATCTTCAGGGACGGCACCAGCAGCAGACCCCATAAAATTAATATCTTGTGCGGCGACAGCCAGCTAACTCCAAAAAAAGATAGCTGCAACAGTTTGAAAAATTAGTGTCACGTTTTTTTTGATACTTCGACCGTTGCAAAAGTCCTTCTTCAACTTTTTTAATGATAATTTCGTTGCTTTTTAAGACAAATTATGGAGCCAGAAGACTTTTTAAGTTAACTGGCTCCACTTATCTTTACTGTTGCTTATGACAAGTCATTCTATCATTGCCACCACTGTGCTCCATCATACACATATAGTTTAGCGAGATTTCATTTTGTCCCGACATAAAATAAACTTTAGCTAGAATGCTATCGTCTTTTGGCCACGCTTTAATTCCGCGAAATGCGGCTTTAGTTGCGTCTGACTCTGTGGCCTTAAAGATTTTTAATACTTCAACAACACTGTCATTTGTCGCGTCAATAGTATTGCCGTGGGCAAATGCCAAAGTTGGCAAGGCCAATGCTAAAGTTCCAGAAGCAAGGATCGCTTTCATACATACCTCCTTAGGTATAAATTTATTTTGATTTGTGTTTGGGTGGATAGACTGTTTCCGGGCTCGTCATCTCCCGGTTCATTGGGATCAGGCTGTGGAATTGGAGTTGGTGTAGGCGTCGGGGCTGGTGTTGGTTTTGGTAACTCTTCTTTTTTGGCGCCGTTTTTAATCCAGTCGTAGAGGGCTTTCAATTCAAGTTGACTAAGAGACCGATCATTTTTTGGCATTTTGCCACTCAACACGCTTTTATATAAGCTGCTTTTTTCTGGGTTAAAAGGAATAATTAGTGGCGGGAAAACTTCAGGGGCAAAAATTTTCTCATAAGATGATAAATCAATCCCGTTTTCTTTTTTTACTGAGTTATGGCAAGTGACACACTTATTTTTAACGATATTTGCGGAAACCGATTTGTAGCTTGGTTCAACTAAAATGCTATTTCCGTCTGGATCGTGGTAACCTGGTCCACACCCGACGATTGCTATAGGAAAAATTACTTCTACTAATTTTTTCATCACAATCTCCATTTGCAGGATCTATTGCAATGTTTTTCTGGTCAAGGCGCGCTGTTATAACCGCATGGTGATCGAAGCAAAAAATATCTTTTTTGAAACACTCTTCCAAAAGTGTCTCACATCACCATTATTTGCCCATTCATTTGTGAACCACCATGTTTACCGCATGTGAAAGGAAACGTTCCAGTCTTTGTTGGCGTGATCGATTTTCTGGATGGTTGTCCTGGCATAGACATAAGATCAACTTCTAAATCAGGGGCTTTCAAGACAAACATTTCGTTCGCAGCTTTTAAAACTAATTCCACTTTTTTACCTTTAGTCAGATGAATCACGTCTGGCTTGCAAGTACCGTCTGACTGACCTTCAATAACAATTTCAGGATCACCACTGGCTGAACAAGAAAACTTTGTTTTGTCTAAAACAATTTGTGCCGCCTTAAAACCTTCTTGGGCTTTTTTATCAACAGATACTAAGCTGGAAACTAAAATGTCATTGATAATATCGTGAGCCATGTGATTAGCATCAAAGCTCCAGGCAAATTGCGGATAAATTTTATAAAAATTTGGCGCAACTTCGGAAGCCATTGGCATCATTTCAAATCCCGATGATGTTGGTAAATTGGAAACTAATTGCCAGAACTGATCTAAACTTTTCTTAACGGCTACTTTTTGTTGAGCCCGCGTTGGTAATAACATGTCATCATACAACTTCATTTGAAACCAGTGATAGGACCAGATTAACTGATTGTAGCGTGGCATAACTTTACGAAATTCTTTTGAGTAATAGTGGCCATCCATCAAATCCATAGACCGGCAAGACATGGGTATAGCAACGCGGGAATTGGTAGAATATTTTTTCCCGATTTCCTGAATTCGGTTTTGGATTTTGGTATAGTCGCCAGGGTAGGTCGTCATTATATCAAAAGCAAATTGATGCAAGAGATGGGACCAATCAAATATATTATTTAACCATGAAAAATAATAGGTGTATTGAGGGGCAATATCCTCTTCATCAACTTTTTGATTAGGTGGATTTTTAAGAATTTGAAAAACTTGTTTTAATGTTTCATCTTCGATTTTAGCGAAATCAACTTGCCGTGGTCGCGGTGGTATTGAATCAACACCCTGCAAGCTTATTAGTTTTTCATACAGAAGAGCATGGCCATAATCAAATGCAAATAGCAAATTCTGCGCCTCTTGAAACTCTCTCCCGAATCTATAGGCCTCTGGCGGAAGAGGCGTCCAAATGGCTGCATAAGTATTTAAATGAAATAAAATGCTCGCAAAAAATAAACTTAAATTTAATATTACTTGTTTCATAACCTCTCCAAGTTGTCTAACTACTGTTTAGGCCCTACATCCTTGATAACCATTTTCGACTCGTTCCAACGATATCTTAAAGTTGCCTCTGCTGGCCGATAAATCGTTAAGTCTTTAATTACAAGTTCAATATTTGTGTCCCAGGTTTCTTTTTTTAAACCATTACCCGGCCACCCAGGATTAATTGGTCCCGTACAACTAAAGTCATTGGCAACCAAAATGTATCTATAAACTTGTTTGGGAATAAGTGGATCTTGATTGTCGACCTCGCGGTTATCTTGTCCATGGACCCAAATGCAAGTTAAGGGAATTGTTAACTCACCAATTTTTATAAACGAGTCGGGTTGCAAAGAAATTCGATCAAAAAATTCAATATAATTTTTAGTCGGGTCACCTTCAAGATCGGGATAAGCCGACATTGCCGGTAAAGACATCAAGGGTGAATCCCATTTTAAACTATACGTGACCTCTGCCGGCCCGAGTGGAGACATTACTGAAAAGCTCATTGCCGCCGGAAGGGCAAGAACATGGTTACGATAAGCCTGCGGTGTTTCAGCAGCGAAAACATTTTGAGATCCAATGATAAAAGTGAAGATTGATAATAACTTTTTCATACTTTTCGTCTACCTCTTTCCACTGATTTTTAGTTGTGGAATCCCAGCTTCCAAGTTTTGATAATAACCACTTAAAAGTAAACGATCTAGTTTTGACTTAGCGATCATAAAAGAATATTGAGCGCTAACCAAATTGGATTTAAAGCGTAGGACTTTTCGACTCGTTTCTATCATGAGATTAAGAAACTCAGGTCTATCAAGTATTTCATCTCCCGATTGAAGTTCTCGAAGTAAACGCCCCAAGTATGCTTGAGAACTTTTTAGGCCAGCAGACCCAAGATTATATGCTCTTAAAGAGGCATTAAAATCGGACGCAACATCGACGCTACGTTTTTCAACGAGAGAGAAAATCTCATTTTTACGCTTTTGCAATTCTGCAACTCGGGACTTGCCAATTTGTATCGAGGCCGGATATCCAAATCCTAAATTTTTATCTGATGTGGGATCTAGAAAGCCGAATATTCGTTCGCTAATACCGTTCCGACTAGCTTTAACCAAATATTCAAGTGCAGCAACCTCATAAGATTTTGCCTGGGCTTCAATGTATATATTTTTTGGATCAATAGGATTTACAAGTGCTAAATCAGGAATAACAACTAGAGCAAGACCCGAAATGCCGGTTATTGGTGGCAGCGCAACTGCATGAGATATTGAAGCAAATTCTTGGGTCAATAAAAATCTTAACTGTTCCAAATCCTGAGCCAGCTCTACGATCACCGTCGAAAATAAGTCCGCGCTACCTTTTGCGATACCAGCATTTTCTTCTTTTACTTCGATAGCGCTATGAATTTTTTTTAACCACTCGATGTGAGTTTCTAAAATCGAGAATACATTTTGATCTCGTTGAACTAAATAAAATAGATTTTCGACCGCATTCATTTCGTTCCCGCGAAGTGATGCAAAAGATTTTCTCTCAGCGTTTGCAAGATGCCCAGCCTCGGCCCACTTAAACCAATTACTTGGAAATAAAAACGGCAAAAAATCACCCACCGTCTCGATTAATCCAAATGGTCCTCCTGTCGCATACGCGAGAGCATCACGTGTATTAAAATGCGGTAGAAGATTACCTACAGCAACCGTGACTTGTTTTTTTGCCTGGTAAACTCTTTCAGCCTCTTGACTGACAGAATAATTTAAAAATTTTGCGCGACCTAAAAGTTCATCCAAAGTATAGATCGAAGCATTCCGCTGTTTACCAAGCGGGGGAAGTAAATTATCATCTTTACTTAAGTAAATTGCACTCAAAACATTCATGGAATCTTTGGACGTAAATTTTAAACTCAGTCGGCTCGCGTTCCAGCAAAGTTCAACGGATATATTTGCGGAATTGCCAGAGGCACAGTTATTTTTAATAATAAGAGGAGTAACACGCTCATCTGTATTTGCTGAGCGGATAAGAATCGATCCATCTTGATAGCGAAGCCAAATGACTTTTGGAATTGCTGTGGCTAAAGTTGGAGTGATTTCTATCTTTGTAAATTGATCTTCGGATAAATCTTCAAGATTTGGAATACTTGTGGTGATTTGTTGACTTTCGCCAACCTCATTTACTAGTTCGCCTTGGTAATACCCGCCAATTTGTGACAGATTTTCATCCTTACAACCTGACAATAAAAATAAAATTGCACCTAGCACGGCTATTTTCTTTACCATAATTTACTCCCACAAAGTTCAAGCGCAGCTAGCGAATCTAACACAGGCGTCCCCCAAATCTCAATGTAAATTAGTCCTCTCAATACAAAAACAACAGTGAGTCCGCATGTGACACTTTAGTAAAATAAAGTCCTAAAATACCCTCTCAGAAAATTTCGTTGCATCAAGGAGTTCATAAAAGTTTTAATGCAAAATCATAGTTGCATTAATGTGTTCATAGTCAAAATCATTTTACACCTTATCTCTTCTCGCTTAGTTTTAGCGAAAGGAGTTGGTATGAAAGCTACAGAAACAAAATCACGAGGTGAAAAGTGAGATCTGTTGCTGTGGTAAATCCATCCTGGATTTTTGCTGACGAGTTGGCTCGCATCCCGCTCGCCCCGTCGAGAGATTCTCGACGGCCCACTCGTCCAGCTCCAATGGGAAATAAAAAAGCTGCATCCCCCTTTAACTTGGAAGGCGTTAGAATGAGTTTAGTGAACCATTTTAACCCTTATGGAGGAGCAGCTATGGCAAAGTATAACATTGGTGTCGACTATCACAAAAAGTTTTCTTATTTGGTCGTAAAAGATCAGGGTGGTCAAGTTTTGAGATCTGGCCAGATTCAAAATACGCAAGATAGCGTAAGTAAGTTTTTGGCGCCGTATAAAAAAGATTCTGCAGCGGTATTAGAATCGTGTCGTAATTGGTGCGTAATGCACGACTGGCTTGAGGATATTGTTGACGATGTTGTTTTAGCAAATCCGTTTAAAGTGAAAGCGATAGCAGAAGCGAAAATAAAAACCGATAAAATTGATGCGACAGTATTGGCGGATCTACTTCGAGCTGATCTTATTCCGCAATCATATATTGCGACTCGAGAAGTTCGTGACATGAGATCGTTACTTCGTGAGCGAATGTTTTTTGTACGACTTCGTACCATGACAAAAAATAGAATTACTACAATTTTTGATCGGTACCCTGAAGAAATTAGAAAATTTAAATCGCAGACTGATCTTTTTGGTAAGAAAGGTCGCGAGCAACTGGAAAAAATAAAATTACGAGAAGCTGATCGTGCACTTATTGATCGCGAATTAAATTTTATAGATTTAACGAATGTTTTCATTAAAGAAATTGAAGAAGTTATAAACGATAATTTTAAACAAAGTGAGTCTGCACAGTATTTAGAAACTATTCCCGGAATAGGAAAGTTTTTTGCGATGCTAATTGATGCCGAAATAGGCGAAATTGATCGCTTTAAAACTCCGGAAAAGTTGGCAAGTTATTCTGGGTTAGTTCCATCGACTTACTCGTCTGGCGGAAAAACTACGAATGGACGAATTATCAAAGGTGGAAATCAATTATTGAGATGGGCTTTTGTTGAAGCTGTTATTCCAGCAATAACAAGTAACGAAGAACTTAGATTTGAATACGATCATCTGCGAAAGCGAATGAACTGGAATAAAGCCAAAGTGGCTATTGCAAGAAAGATATTAAATATTGCGTTTAGATGTTTGAAAGAAAAAAGAGGTTTTAAAAAGCTCAATAAGCTTGAGCTTGAAAAGAAGATTTTGCGGAGAGCTGCATGCGCTTGATGCGGAGTTTTGTCTTTAGTTGCCCCTATAAATTATTAGTGGTGGTTCTATAAGAACTTGGCACTCCCAAGGAGTATGGGGAACTAGAGATCTAATAACAAAGTGTGACTGAAATGAATTAGGTCACGAATTGGAGAATGGTCTTAATTGGCCTGAGTTAGGATGACTCTTGAACGGAGAATTGCGCCCTCCATAATTAAGTGGTGCTTAGATCGAATTAATAATAGAAGGATGCAACTTTTTAGTTGAAATCTTTCATTGGAGAATTTATGAAAAAATTATTATTTTCAACACAATTTTTGTTCTTAGTTGGCTGTGGACACGTGGCTCATCATGGTACGATCGCAATGAAAGAAAGCGACACACTAGTTCACGTTTCCATTCATGACGTAAAGATCGGAGACAAAGTCGCTTTATTCCACAATATATGTGAGCGCACTGATGGGCCCAAAGGCGGTGGGCGAATGTGTAAAAGACAAGAGATCGCCCCAGGTACCATTACAAAAGTTTTTAACGAACATTACTCCTTGGTGGAATTCCCAGCAGGAACGAAAGTGTCTGAAGGCGATTTTATCGAGACTGTCTCTAAATAAAAGAAGGTTGCCCATTGTCACAAACTTACAGAAGAGTTCGTATTTAAGTACTGATGGGCAAAGCATATAGATACAAATTTCTCAAGATGATACACTTTATCCTAGCGATTGCGGTGAAATATGAATAACCGCAATTCGCCTGTTAGAAAATGGTCAAAAGAAATTGTAATTGAAGAAATAAAAAATTTAGATTTTTTCTCAGCAAAACAAATACAAAAAAAACGCGCTGATCTATATGGTGCGGCCGTTCGAATTTTTGGAAGTTGGAAAAACGCGGTTGAAGCCGCTGGCTTTGACTATTCTCTTATACGAAAAAATAAATTGTCAGGGTTTTGGACGGAAATGAATGTTGTTGAAGGAATTAAGCTTCTGAACCAAAAACATTCGGGGTTTGCGAGAAAGAATAAACCTGCTCTATATGGAGCTGCTTTACGTCTTTTTGGATCATGGGGAGTTGCAGTTCGAATGGCAGGATTTGATTATGATAAAGTAGCTAAGGTTTGGCCCTCTAAGAGAAAAAAGCTTTCGGATTAAAAATGCCACGTTTTTATCCCTCGTGCTTCAATGAAGACCCTCATAGACCACGGATCACCTTCGTACGCATTTTCAAATTGGCTTGGTAGAAAATTTTTGGTGACTGAAGTGCCCACGCCAAAGTTGCTGTTTTCAAATTTTTTTACAAAATGGGTATAACCAATCGTTAAGCCTGTGACCCAAGCTGGGTCGTCTTGTTGGGGGACGGATGAAATTTGAAGTTGTCGTGCTGTTCGTTCCACAAACTCAACCCGCGTCCAAATATTTTTGCTATTTTGACTTAGTAAAAATTCTTGAACTATAGAGGATAGGCTTGGAGCGCTTTCGTAGTTTGAGACATTTCCATAGATAAGAGAATTATATAATTTCCAGCCTTTCAATTCGTGTGTGGAATATGCGGAAGCAGAGCTTCGCCATTGATGATCGCGAGAATCATCTTGATGCTGGCCTTCTGGGTCTTTAACGTAAGCCAATGAAGCCATCGCAGTTAAGTTAGGAGAAAACTTTCTGATCACCCGTGCGGCCTGAGAATTCAGTTCGCCAATCGGTAAGTCAACTTTGGTTGGCTCTGGCTCTTTGCCATTAAAAGTTGAAAGTTGATAAGTATTATCTCCTAAAGCCAGCGATGCACCCAAAACTGTGCTTGTAATATGACCTACGTCTTGACCAATGTGATGGCCTAATGGTGCGTCGGGATTTAGAAAAGCGGTTGGCCTATGCATGAATGCAATAGGCCCTTCGGTTGCAGCGCCTCTTGGGGCAAAGAACAATCGCAAGTGATCTTTGTTATCTCCTAATTTGATTGTGTCACCCAATGTAAGCCCCATGATTGGTGAAGAGTGCGGGTGCTGCGTATCTAGGTAGGGATTTCCGTTTGCATCGGTTTCACCAATTTGTAAGAGTTCTGGATAACCTTTGTCGGGAAACGTCCACTTTTCCAAAGTTCCCATGAGATCTATATTTAAGTAGTGATCATTAACTGTCCTACCGACATTTAACATAAACATATTTGGGCTCGATAACTTGGGTTTTGCACGTGGCCCTTCCCCATTAAATCCTACCAAAAAAACATTTCCAACAACCATTGCCATCTTCATGTTTTCGGTTGGTAAAGGCATGCACATAGACATTGTCCATTCAAAATATTCATTGTCTGCACAATCATCTACGGTCATGGGATATTTGCGCATAGTCTTCGCGCTACTGTCTTGCATGTGCTGCGAATGGTCCATCTGAGCATGAGAGATCTTTATGAAAGTCAAAAGAACGAACATGTTTATTGTAAAAAAAAGTTTCATAGTTTTATTCCTCTTAATCTCAGTGAATTTCCGACAACTGATACCGAACTCAAACTCATTGCAAGACTCGCTATCATCGGGCTAAGTAAAATTCCAAAGAATGGATAAAGAAGGCCAGCTGCAATCGGGACACCAAGAACATTGTAAAAAAATGCAAAAAATAAATTCTCTCGAATATTTTTTAAAGTTTTGTGGCTTAAGTATCTCGCACGGACAATTCCTCGTAAATCCCCGTGGAGTAAAGTAACATCAGCGCTTTCCATGGCAATGTCTGTTCCTGTGCCCATTGCAATACCCACATCAGCTTGAGTCAAAGCTGGAGCGTCGTTAATGCCATCGCCAGCCATAGCGACTTTTCTCCCTTGGGCTTGCAGAGATTTAACAATTTCACTTTTTTTATCAGGCGATACTTCCGCAATAACTTCATCTATGTTTAGTCGCCTTGCAATTGCCATAGCCGTTGAATGATGATCACCAGTCAAAACAACTAACCGCAGCCCTGTCTCTTTTAAATCTTCAATGGCTTGTCTGGTTGTATTTTTTATGGGATCGGCAACTCCAATAAGACCCACAGGTTTTGCATCTACAGATAAATAGAGTATTGTTTGACCGTCTTCACGCAAAGTATTTGCTTCTTGATCTAATTCGGTTGTATCGACTCCATTTGTTTGCAATAGTTTTTGGTTGCCAAGTAAAACCATTTTATTATCAATAGTTCCTGAAATTCCTTGTCCAGTTATCGACTGAAAATTTAAAACATTTAGTGATGAAATATTTTTTGCTTTGGCGTCGTTAATTACGGCCAACGCCAATGGGTGCTCGCTGCCTTTTTCAAGAGAACTTGCATATTTTAAAATCTGATTTTGGCTTAATTCAGAAATACTTTTTATCGTCATAAGTTTCGGTTTACCTTCAGTTAGAGTTCCTGTTTTATCCAGGACAAGAGTGTCTACTTTTTCAAGGAGCTCAAGCGCTTTGGCATTTTTTATCAAGAGTCCTGCTTGTGCGCCCCGGCCTACGCCAACCATAATCGACATTGGTGTCGCAAGACCCAAAGCACACGGACACGCAATGATTAGTACAGCGACAGCATTGACAAGCGCATATGTTAAAGACGGTGCTGGTCCCCAAATCGCCCAAGCAACAGCGGTTAGAATCGAAACTAAAACGACGATTGGTACAAAATAAAAAGCCACACGATCAGCGAGTCCTTGAATTGGCGCTTTACTTCTTTGGGCTTCACTTACCATTTTCACAATCCGTGCAAGCATCGTGTCTTGTCCTACACTTTTGGCTTCCATGACAAAACCACCAACTTGATTGGTTGTTCCAGCGTTGACTTTGTCACCAGGGTTTTTCTCAACAGGAATGGATTCGCCAGTTAGCATTGATTCATCGATTGCGCTTTTTCCGGAAACTATAACTCCATCGACTGGAATTTGTTCGCCGGGACGCACGCGAAGTTTATTGCCGAGATGCACATGCCTGACATCAATGTCTTCTTCTGTTCCATCGTTTTTAATTAACCGTGCAAATTTAGGAGCTAAATTTAAGAGCGCTTTTATGGCTTGGCTTGTTTTACTGCGCGCCTTTAGTTCCAAAACTTGCCCAAGCAAGACAAGCGCAATGATGACCGCCGCAGCTTCAAAATAAACAGCGACATGACCTGAATGAGTTTTAAACCCATCCGGAAAAACACTTGGCCAGAGAGTGGCTATCAAACTAAAAATGTAAGCTACACCAGTTCCAAGCGCGATGAGCGTAAACATATTTGCACTGCGATTTTTTATTGATTTCCAACCGCGCTCAAAAAATGGATATCCAGACCACAAAACGACGGGTGTCGCTAAAATCAGTTGTATCCAGTTATAGTAAGCAGCACCGCTTAAGGAACTTCCGAGCATTTCACTCATCGCAAAAATTAATAATGGAATTGTGAAAGCGGTAGCCCACTTCAGTCTTCTAGTGAAGTCAGTAAGTTCGGGATTAGTTTGTTCCTCCGCAGTTATTTCAAGAGGTTCAAGAGCCATACCGCAAATCGGGCAACTTCCAGGGCCAATTTGTTTTATTTCTGAATGCATAGGGCACGTATAAATTGCGGCGTCAGAAACTGCTCCCACAGGTTTCTTTTCTTTCAAATATTTTTCTGGCTCTGATTTGAATTTTGTTTCACATTTTGTGGAACAAAAGAAATAGTCTACGCCTTCATGTTGGACCTTTCCCTTTGCCGTCTTAGGATCGACATCCATCCCGCAAACAGGATCTTTTGCGGTTTGGTTATGAGGATTTAAATGATTGTGATGTGCGTGGTTATGTGAATGGTTCATATTTTTTGCTCCCTTTAACTATTAAGACGTTAGAGGGATCGAAATCTTACACTTAGCCTCCTATGTCGTTGAATGTTATGGAAAAAATATGCCATAATCATTGTCTAAGTTACAATGCAATTAGGTGTTTACCGGGGCTTTTTAGATGACAGCAAACTTAAAAAACGGGTCAAAAGAGGACGGGGGTCTTAAGCCAATTAATCAAAAGCTTGTCGAAGTTTACGTAACCAATCACAAGCGTTTTAGAAGCTATCTCAAAAAACACATTAATAATGAGGCGATTGCCGAGGATATATTGCAAACGAGCATGCGAAAAGCCATCGAAAACAATAGCGCCATTTCAAGTGAAGCATTAGTACCATTTCTTTTTAAAATAATAAAAAACACATTGGTAGATTTTTATCGTTCCAGAGCCACCGAAGAAAAAAAATATCTCGATTTCGAAAGCGAACTCAAGGGGAGTACGGGTACACCCAGCGAATTGGAAAAAGTTGTGTGTGAATGTTTGGCCGATTTACTTCCGACTTTACATGACGACTACGCTAAAGTTATTAATCTCATAGATTTAAAAAATGAAACGACGTCAACCGTTGCAAGGAAATTGGGAATTACGGAGAATAATTTAGGAGTAAAACTTCATCGCGCGAGATCGGCGCTCAAAAAAAGTCTTGAGAGAACTTGCGGCGCGTGTACAAAGCATGGATGCCTTGATTGTAGTTGTAAGAAAATGGACTGAGATTGGCAAAAAATTGGGTTTAATATATACATGTTTAGAGATGCCGGACAAAAAGGCCTAAACACGATTTATTTGAAGTTTGGCGTGATGGTTTGTTTCATCGTTTTTTTGATTCTTCTACCGAAAATTTTCTAAAAAATCGGAAAAGAAAAAAAGAAGAAAGGAAGGAGCATTTTTAGGAGATAACTTTCAACTTTGTGCGCCCTGTTGGTATTTGGCCTCATAAATTGGCAACAATTTTTTGAGATCTAAAAAACTAGGTTTAAGGAGACCATTTCGTATTCTTGGCGAGGATCGCAGGAGGGCCAGTTTTCTTCTGCTTGCGGTATTGACAACTCCCTATTCCGGAACAGTAAATTCATAGACATGTACGGCAATAGAAAATCCAACCAAAAGACCACCTATTAATGCCGGTAAAACTGCGTGTCCAATTATGTAATGCTGGAGTAATAGCGCCAATCCAAAGCCGGTCGCTACGTGACTGAAGGCGGTTAAAACTATGCTCCCTTGCAAATTTCTTCTGCTTTTCAAATACAAATCTTTTCCCTCTCTAAAAATTGTTATTTTTTTACTGTCTCAACAAAATCCCCTTCAGCCACCTTGGTGCCGGGAGGAAATTCAACCAGGGAATAGTGTTCGTTGAAAATTTTGGTGACTACTCCGGCCGCCTTTTCTCGGCGACGGCAAGCGCTCCCGGCTGGCCGTTCGCCATTGGTGCGAGTGCAAACGTTTTCATACAAAGTGACCGAGTCACCAATTTTTACATTATGGATAGAGACGTGAGCTAAGGTATCGCTTTCCTTCATGGCAATGGACCCGTGCTTTGAGCTGTGTCCACACGCTGTTAGAAAAGATATTGTGGCCGTAAGAAATTGCATTTTTATAAACTGGTGTTTCACAGATCTCCTCCATGGTTATCAGGTTTTCAAATTTAAAAAAGTATCTTTAATATGTAAATGAATTCCGAAAATATCGAAGAAAAAATTTATATAGGGGAAGATTTGTTTCAGGGCTGGGGAAGTTTGACCTCTCCGGTATTAATCTTCTTCTAGAAGTTTAAGCCAGCGTGATTGTCGATGTTTATAGAAACACATAGCCCACATCCAAACAACAAAGGTGATCAGTCCGGCTTTAATATCAATTTCATCAGCATAGATACACGAGGAAGAATCGATGGGTTTAATAGAAATTAAGTGATCCCACTTTTGAACTAAAGGATCATTTTCTCTTGTCTGAATTTCTCGTTTGTGCGGATCTATTCGTTCAAAATAAATACTACGTTCACCGACTGGAACTATCCCGAATAAATACGACTTACAGTAAACTTTTTTCCCTTGTACCCATTGCTCTGGGAATGAGTTTCGACTTGGTACAATTTTGGCCATAGGCCAGGCGACATGCACTAACGTGGAGCTCTTTTTGACGAGAGCAAAGGCACGATCCGCATCACAGGGCAGTTTTGAAGAAATGAAAACTTTCATAGAATAATGGTAGGTGGGTTGTTTTGGTCTGTAAATTATTTATAGTCTCAAAAACGCATATGGGCGAGTTTAAATCCGTTTGCAGCTCGCTTGCTTTGGTGTCTCAGTTGTAGTAATATTATTTTGTTGTCTGACAAAGGTAACACTTTAGACAGAGGCATAGAATGCCGAAAAGAAGTAGAGAAAGAGATATATAGTAGATGCGCAAAGTTGTTGTTACGATATTAGTTTTAATCGGGTTCTTAAATTCAGTCGCTTTTGCCGATGGCGATCTACTTTCTTCTGTTTCTACTGGTAAGCAAACGATTGAATCTGCAACCAGTACTTCACATGCTTCCGATACATCATCTCATGAAAGCAATACTCATTCTCATCAATGTCATGTTGGACATTGTGCTTTCGTTGTCACTGAAACTTCAAGTTTTAATAGCAATCAAGTTGATGACTCTCGCAGACCTATTCAGGTCAGCGTATATCTAGGATCTTTCCAATCAGAATTATTTAGACCCCCTATCTTATAGTTTCTCCCTAAATCTAAAAATTTATTTTGTTTAGTTATTTTTCATATAGGAGAAACATATGAAGCTTTTTAATTTATTTTTAATAGTGTTCTTTAGTTTTAACATGGCAAATGCAGGTGGAATAGTTGATCACGATCACACCTTCAATAGTTCGCGAAGTCAATCCGCTGACTCTCAGAAGCCCTCAGGAGATCCGGTTACTTGGGTTGGTACAATTAGTGATGAGGAGCTCTCTCACAATGAACACCGACACAACCTAAGGTTTACACGAAAATCCGACGGCAAATCTTTTGATTTAGAAAGTAAACCTCTCATGACATTACATCATGACAAAGAGAAAAACTTCTTAGTGGAGATCTCTGCGATTAAGACTCCTGGGTTTCTATTTTGGGGAAACAATTTAATTGTTAAGGATTTTAAAGTTTTGGAAGAGCTGGAATCAGTTCCTCATCAAAACATTGAACGTCCAATAAGGGAGAGCCCTCTTTCCGGAAGAATTTAGACGTTTAGGCAGGGGTAGCCGATGCTCCTCTGCCTAAACCTATTACAAAGTATTATTGGTGAGACAGAAACGGAAAGGCACTTGTAAAAAAATAACAAAAAGGATATTAATCGAATATGGGTCTGGGTGTTCTTAAATTTAATTTTAAAAAAGTAGTAGCGGCGGTTTTGCTTGCTCTATTTAGTTTGAACATTCTCGTGGATAGTGGATTGTTCAAATACGAATTAAAAGACTCCCATTCTTCGATGGCTTCTGGACATGAAAAGGTCCAGTCTAAGGACCTGGCCAAATCTAATAAGTCTAATTCAGAACAATGTAGTGACCCCTGTCACATAGGGAACTGTCACTTTGGTCATTGCGCGCATACGATAGTTTCGGCCTATTTTGCTGTCGATAGAGATAATCTTTCTATTTACACAATTTTTGGATCAAGTGAACCTGATGCTCCAAGTATTTCAGGTTTAAAGCGCCCCCCTAAATTTTCATAAAGTTTAGCCACAAATACTTTAGTTTCGTCTTCGAACTCTTAAGGTTCGAAATCTACAAATTTATTTTACGGAGACTTTATGAAATCTGTTCTATTTTTACTATTAATCAGTTCGTTAACTCTTGGTTGTAATCAAGACGCTTCCAAGCTTAAGGAAAAAGCGGATCTCGAAGGAGAAGGTCAGTCAAAGGGTCAACAGAGGGCCGAGTCTGAAAGAGCCGCCAAGATGGAAAAGGACTTAGCGACTCGGCAAAATTTCTATCAAGCCATTGCTGGAATATATGAAGGAACTCTTACCGGTGTTGACTCCAGTAATGCTCCAATTAATTTAAATGTGCGCTTAACGTTTATACCTAGTCGTCCGCCCTATAAACCTGATCGAGTACGTACTGTCGATGAACTGGTTGAAGAAATGAATAATCTTTTTCTTACGGTGCAAGTCACGCAATGGGACCCTGTCGATAAAGATGCTATCGTTTTTGGATGTACTTACTCGCAAGTTCGTCCTTCTCTGTTAAAGGGAGAAATTAACTTGGCACCCGCTGGAGATTGTAAAAGTCTCTTTAAGATTAGAGTTTTTGAAACAGATCCCGCGATACCTTCGCCGAGTGAAAATGATATCGAAGTGATAAGTGGAAAGATTTCGGAAGAGGTTTTAACGGCACAGCGAAGTACGATTCCTGAATTAATTGGAGTTAGGCAGACAGAAAAAACGATCTCCATTCTTACGTTAAAAGTTAAAAAGAAGTAGAGGCCAAGATGTTAAAAAACATTATTTTAATTCTATTTTCATCGTTAGTGTTGGTTGCTTGTAAAAAAACTCCAGATGTAAAAGGTAGATACTTTGGTACCCTTACGATCAATGGAACTGCTCAACAAGTTGTTACTGAAGTTCCAGATTTTAAAGAACACGGTGAGTACCAAGTTTTAGAATTTTCTCTTTATGAAACTAAAGCTTCGGCAAATCCGAATCATGTTATCGTACAAGCATCTAGTGACTTTATTGCTATTAAGAGTTCGTTTTTAGGAGCAGACGACTACAAATTGGGGGCCTTAAAAGATTCTTGTGGTAGTGGGGAAAAAGATAATACCTTGGCAACGCTATGTTTTCAGAGTGAAAAAATCGATTTTACACTTAAAGAAAAGACTTCTGGAAATACAACGCTCACTCTAAGTTTGGTGAGGAGTGCAGATTTACCAGCGCCAACCATTAACGGAACTTACTCAATCGACGATCTTGTTGGACGGGCCAAATTTAATGCCTATGCGGTTTCGCAAGAGGCGGAACGTGTATTTCAAGCAAGACAAAAAGTAAAGATGGCGATAGCAAACCTACTTCCTCATTTTAACATGAAAGATCTTCTGGCGTTTTCAGGTGGTCCAATGGGTGGGATTCAGGCCATTGGAAGTTTCGTTCCTTTCATTTTTCCTAGCAACTGGTACAAAATGGCCGAAGTTAAAGAATTGAGTCGAGCTCAACAGAAATCTTTTGCGTCTTTACGTGGTAACGAAATGCAGTACGTTGAGAATTTCGTCTACCTAGTGCAACGAGATCTGTTGCTTAAAAACTTGATGCAGGATGAACTCGTAAAACAAAGAGAAGTTCACAGAATTATTGCAAAGAAAGAGCAATACGGCCAACTTCCACCCAAGAGTGCTGATAAATATTATTCTACCGTACTAATGATAGAACAAGATTTGGTTCAGCTAGGGTCGCTCATAGATTTTGAGCTTTCGTCGCTGGCTCATGCTGTTGCTCTCCCAGCAACAACTGGAATTTCAGTTCTTGAAGCGGTGCCGGTTCCAGACCTCTCAAAAATTCCGCAGATTGATTATAAAAGTTTGATAGAGACCGCAAAAACGAAATCGTTTGAAGTTAAGACTCTTGAATTTCTAGTTGAGGCTAGCAAGAAAAATACGAAAGCGACAGTTTGGGGGTTTTTAGATCCAAATTCGAGTGACTATATAGGGTTTAGTTTGGCAAGCCAACTCAACGTTGGAGAGTCTCAAGTGAGGACTTTAGAATCAAAACGCGATGAAACCTTATCCCTTATTGAGCAACGAGTTTTTATTGGAGCGTCTGAGTACAATGCAACTTTGACGAGTTTTAACATCGCAACCACTGGAGTTGTTACTTCAAAAAGTAGACTTGATCGGCTCGCGAAAAGATTGAAATCTGGAGACGAAAAAGTCGATGATGAGTATTTTGTTCAGGAGATTGCCGAGGCAACACAATCGTTGTTGAAGTTTTCTGCCAATCAATTGTCGGCGGCGCATTCGTACATGATTTCTCGCTCTAAGCTCAATCGACTTGTACTTGAAGGTTATTACAAAGACCTAGAGTTAACTAAACCAGAATAGGCCCAGAGGATTTATGAACTACTTTTCTCTTATTGTATTTTTTCTTTTGAGTTCTGTTACATATGCAGAAACATGCAAAGATCTTTCAAGTGCGCAGTCAATTTTAGACTGTGCGCTTGAAAGAGACCCAACGGTTGCAAGAGCTCGTGGGGTGAGTGAACAAGGTGAAGCCCTTGAGGGTGTTGCTCGCCAACTTCCAAACCCTGAGTTAAACACTATGGCGGTTTATGGAGATAATTTTGGAACGCGCGTTGGGAATACCCAGGTAAGTCTTACGCATAATTTTGAACTTGGTGGTAAACGCGCGGGACGAATAGACAAGGCAGTTGCAGATAGAGAGTTTGCAAAAAATGAATTTCAGAAAACAAAAGAAGAGATTTTTATTTCAACTGCTAAAACGCTTTATCGCATAAGGCATTTACTCAATGAAATTGAAATTATTGATGAGGCTCTTGCGACGTTTTCAAAAATTCACAAGCAGTATCGTACGAGACCGAGGTTAAACCCGGAGCAACAAGTTACATCGAGCATCTTTCAGCTTGCCGAAGGCGACTATAGACTTAAGAAGGCTCAGATAGAAGCAGAGCTTAATGATTTGGAAAGGCATTTAGAAATTGCAGTGGGTACGCCACTAAAAATAGGGGATAAAATGCTTCCAACTGCAAAGAAAAATTGGCCAAAGGTTAACGAAGATTCATCGGAACAGTTGTCTAACGCTGCCGATTGGCGAATGAGTGAATCGTTTTTGAAATCAGCGCAGGCAGAATTATCTATTGCCAAAGGCAATTCGTGGCCTGACCTAAAAATTGGTCCTTCAATTCAATTTGAAACTGAAGCGACTAATACTTTCCAGCTGTATGGGGTGTCTTTAACAATGCAACTTCCTGCTTATCATCTCAATTCTGCCGGACGTTCTTATGCGTACCAAAACTTGGCAATTGCCGAAAAAGTCTTTAACTCAAAGAAATTTGAGATTGTCAGGGAACGCAAAGCCCTAGTGGTGAGATACCAGAAGGCTCTTAAGTCTTTAGAAGAGGCCGCCTCGAATGTTGAACTAGATAAGAAACATAAAAATATTGAATCGCTATTTCATCGCGGAATTGTTGCAAGTGCACTTGTAATTGAAGCTCATCGACAGCTTATAGATTTTACGAGAAGTAAAAACGACCAAGAGTTAGATGCTTTAGAAGCGTATTGGAAAATTAATGCCTTTGACGGAAAACTTCTGGAGACCAAGTTATGAAACTAAAAATGTTTAGTGTGGCAGTCGTGCTTTCTGTCTTTAGTTTTGGAACATATTCACTAAGTGATGACCATCAAAAGAATGAGGAAGAGACTCATACGGAAAAAGAAAAAGAAAAAGAAAAAGACCATGACGATCACGATAAAGATAAAAAGGAAGAGGCTCACGAAGAACACGGCGACGATCATGACGAAAAGGAGTCTGAAGAAGCTCCGGAAAATGTTGGTCCAACAAAAGGCGTAGTTTCTTATAGTGAGAAGGAAGGCTTTAAGCTTTCCGTTGAAGCCGCAAAATTATTTGGAATTACGTTTTTAACGCTGTCTGGTCCCTCTCCATGGGAAGTTCCAAATTCTGCAATCGTATATGTCGGCGACGACAAAAGTATCTACAAATCAAACAACGGAGCTCTCAAGAGATTAGATATTACAATTGTTCGAAAGAACAAAAGTACTTCCACGATTACCGCAAACAAACTCGCAAGCGGAGATCAGATTCTCATCACAGGAACTAGTTTCGTTCGCACTGCTGAAATCGACCTAACAAGTGGCGATTCAGGACACGGTCACTAAAAGGTAAATTTATGATAAATAAAATAATTCACTTCTCAGTTTATAATCGAATCACTGTTCTTGTTATTACACTTACCATTGCGGCAATAGGGTTTTACGCATTTCTACATTTACCGATTGATGCAGTCCCTGATATCACCAACAACCAAGTACAAATCAATACCTCAGTGGAAGGGTTAGCCCCTGAAGAGATAGAAAGAACGATTTCTTTTCCGGTAGAAGCATCGATGCGTGGTATGGCAGGCGTGATTCAAGTTCGCTCGATTACTCGCTTCGGACTCTCTCAAGTAACCGTTGTATTTAAAGATGGTGTTGATATTTACAGAGCGAGGCAGATGGTTGCCGAGCGCCTTCAAGGTGTCAGCGCAAATCTTCCAAAAAAAGCAGTTCCATCTCTTGGACCGATTTCCACGGGGTTGGGGGAAATTTATCAGTATGTTCTGGATTTTGAGAACGTAGAGAAAAATCCTGATCAGAGACTAAAACAGTTAATGGAAATTAGATCTATTCAAGATTGGTATCTAAAACCACGTCTTCTAACTGTTGAGGGCGTTGCCGAAATTAACTCAACGGGTGGATTTGAAAAACAGTATCACGTGAAACCTGATCCGGCGAAAATGGCACAGTTTGGAATCCACTTCGGTGACATCATCGATGCTTTGGAAAAAGCAAACCAAAATGTGGGCGGCGGATACGTCGAGCAAACAGCGGAACAGTTTCTTATTCAGGGCGTGGGAATTTTTGAAAATATCAAAGATATAGCGCAAGTACCAGTCAAGTCGCTTGAAACTTTTAAGACAGTAACTATCGGTGATATTGCTAGCGTTGGATTAGGAAAAGAACTTCGTACGGGAGCTTCCACTTATAACGGAAATGAAGTTGTGCTTGGAACGGTGATGATGCTCTTAGGTGAAAATAGCAGAACCGTGGCATTGAGAGTTAAGGAAAAAATAAACGAAATCGAAAAAGGTTTACCTAAAGGGGTAAAATTAACGACTGTTTACAATCGTTCTGATTTAGTGAATGCGACTCTCGGTACTGTGGAGCACAACCTCATGATGGGAGCTTTCCTAGTGGTTGTGGTACTTTTGGTGCTTGTCGGAAATGTGCGTGCCGCTGTCATTACAGCAATTACAATTCCACTTACTCTACTTATAACATTTTTAATTATGAAACCCCTTGGCCTTTCTGGAAATTTAATGAGCCTAGGAGCCCTTGATTTCGGGATCATTGTCGACGGTGTTGTGATTGTTGTCGACAACTGTGTGCGACGTCTTGAAGAGAGAGTTCATGAGCTTAAACGCGCTCTGTCGCCAGATGAAACTAAGCAACTCATTAAGGAAGCTACTGTTGAAATTCGTCAGGCCGCTGGTTTTGGTCAGCTCATAATTGTGATTGTGTTTCTACCAATTTTTGGTCTTGTCGGTGTTGAAGGAAAAATGTTTCGCCCGATGGCTGCGACATTTGCGATTGCCGTATTTGCAGCTCTTATTCTTTCTTTCACTGTTGCACCAGCACTCGCCAGCCTTTTACTTTCGGGCAATACAAAAGATAAAGAACCAAAACTCATGGGATGGATTAGAAAATCCTATGAGCCCCTTCTCGCGTATGCCATCGCAAGACGAACTCGGACCGCAGTCATTGCTTTTAGTTCTGTCATAGTAGGAGCCGTGCTGTTTGCCATGTTGGGCGGTGAGTTTTTACCTCAACTCAGTGAAGGGTCATATGCATTTCATATGATTAGACCTGTAAATGTCGGTATCACTAATTCGCTCGAGTTTCAGAAAAAATCGGACGAGATTGTGAAATCGTTTCCAGAGGTAAATCACACCTTCTCGCGTATTGGAACAAGTGAGGTTGCAACTGATCCAATGGGAGTTAACGTTGCAGATAGCTATATCATGCTAAAAGAAAAACCTTGGCCTAAGGTAGACGGAAAGAGGCGTACCAATGAAGAGCTTGTCGCCGCTATTCTTGAAAAACTAGAGCGCGAACTTCCAGGAATGAGGTATCTAGCCTCTCAGCCAATACAAATGCGTTTCAATGAACTGCTCGAAGGAACTCGAGCGGATGTGACTGTTAAAATATTTGGTCCAGATTTAAAAGTACTCGTAGATTTGGGAAAAAAACTTCAAGGAGTTATATCAAAAGTTCCTGGGGCAGGCGATGTCGAAGTAGATATCGCGGGTACCTCTCCAGTATTAAAAATTGAAACTAAGGACGATGTTCTGCATCGCTACGGAATACGTAAAAGCGAAGTTTTAGAAACTGTATCGGTGGCCTTAGGAGGCGAAGAAGTTGGAAATCTCTACGAGGGTGATAAGCGTTTTCCGATAGTCATTCGGCTTGATGAAGAAAAGAGAACTGACCTTGATGCTATTAGAAGTCTTCCGGTAGGAGTTGGTGGAAACTCAACCGCACCGATCGATGAGCTTGCAGATTTAAAATTTGCCGAGACGTATAGTGTGATTAACCGTGAAGACTCAAATCGTAGATCTGCGGTTCTCATCAATTTACGTGGTCGAGATACAGAGAGTTTCGTTCATGAGGCTATTGCAGCAGTAGAAAAAAATGTGAAAGTTCCAGAAGGTTATTACCTTCAGTGGGGAGGAAACTTTAAGAATCTCCAAGAGGCGCGTAGCAAACTTATGATTCTTGCTCCGGCGGCGTTACTTCTTGTTCTTTTGATGATCTATGCCGCTTTCGGGAGTATTGGTCAGACTATTTTAGTGTTCTCGTGTGTTCCACTTGCACTCGTTGGTGGTGTTCTTGGTCTGATGTTTTATGGAATGCCTTTTAGTATTTCAGCGGGAGTAGGTTTCATTGCTCTTTCAGGTATTGCAGTTCTGAATGGAGTTGTTTTAGTTAACTACTTCAACCAACTTCGTGGGGAAGGTTTATCTGGATCGGAATTAGTAATAAAGGGTTCAATGATTAGATTGAGGCCAGTACTAATGACGGCACTTGTGGATATTTTCGGTTTTCTTCCAATGGTTGTTTCAACTGGTGTCGGAGCCGAGGTTCAGCGACCACTCGCGGCTGTAGTTATCGGAGGCGTGATTTCATCAACGCTTCTTACGATGATCGTTCTGCCTACGTTGTATATTATTTTTGAGAAATTCATGAAGCCTCCTGTAGAGGTAAAAAATGGCTGATCCAAATGTAAATACGAGTTCAACAAAATTTTTTGTTGCGGGAATGGATTGTGGTGATGAAATAGCCGCAATTCAAACGGCACTAAAGAATCCCGATATTTTTTCAGTTAACGCAAATCTGATGACTGCCACGGTTGAGGTACAACATTCTCCTTCAGTTACCAAAGATTTCTTAAAGAAAGCGATTGAAAGTACTGGCGTCAAAGTGAGTTCAAGTAGGGATTCTAAAGCATCCACGATCGATAAGCGTAAAACCTCAATTGTTTTATTTTCCGGAATTTTATTGGCTGTCGGTTTTGCGTCTGAGTTCCTCCTAGATGACAGAAGCCTCATGACGCCACTTTTCTTTGGAATGTCAGTTTTGGCAGCGGGGACTCTCATTTTTCCGAAAGCTTGGAGGTCAATTCAACACTTAAAGCTCGATATGAATGTTTTGATGACTGTTGCTGTTGTCGGCGCTTTTGCGATCAAAGAATATTCTGAAGCTGCTACCGTGGTTTTTCTTTTCTCTTTAGCGGAACTGCTTGAAGCATATAGTGTTGCTAAAGCGAGATCAGCGATTCGTGATGTGCTCACGCTAACGCCAGCCAAAGCAAATGTTGTCCAACTCAATGGAGCAACGATTGAGGTTCCCATCCAAGATGTGAAAGTCGGTGACATAATTCGTATTAGATCAGGTGAAAGAATTCCTGTTGATGGTGAAATCTCCCAAGGCTCATCGCTCGTAAATCAAGCTCCTCTGACTGGAGAATCCATTCCCGTTGAGCGAACGGTTGGTGATAAAGTTTTTTCTGGTACGATCAATGAAACTGGCGTTCTCTATGTACGATCTCTAACAAAGTTCGAAGATTCAAAAGTTTCTCAAATTATCCGTCTCGTAGAAGAAGCTCAAAAAAACAAAGCTCCTTCGGAAAAGTTTGTCGACTCATTTGCCAAAATCTATACGCCTACTGTTTTCTTAGTTGCCATTCTAACGCTTGTTGTTCCGCCAATATTTTTTGCAGGAGTGTGGCAAGAGTGGCTTTATAGGGCTCTTGTATTACTAGTGATAGCGTGCCCATGTGCGCTCGTGATTTCTACTCCAGTTTCTATTGTTTCGGGTCTTGCGGCGATGGCAAAACGAGGAGTCTTAGTAAAGGGCGGAGTGTTTTTAGAGGCTATTGGAAAAGTCAAAGCGCTTGCGGTTGATAAGACCGGAACAATTACCGAAGGACGACCAAGAGTTAAAGAAATATTTCCTTGGAATAAGTTTAATGAAACAGAAGTAATGGAGGTGGCCGGATCAATTGAAGTTTTGTCGTCACATCCTCTAGCGCAAGCGGTGGTAGATTACGCAAAAAAAATAAATATTAGTTTTAGCTCTGCAACTGATTTTAAAACAGTTGTAGGAAAAGGTGCCGAAGCAAAAATTGATGGCCACGAATATTTTCTCGGTAATCATAGGTTTGCCCATGAATTAAATGTCTGCGACGAAAAATTGGAGGCCACGTTATCTGAGATTGAAAAGAAATCCTATTCAGTCATTGTTGTTGGTCATAGACCTCATCTTGATTGTGCTGGCGAGGTCATGGGAATTATCGCACTTGGTGATTCTATTAGAGAAAATGCAAAGAGCGCTGTTGCGGATTTGCACCAAGCGGGCATTAAAAAAGTAATTATGCTCAGTGGAGACAACCAAAAAACTGCCTCAGCTATAGCGGCTCAAGCTGGAATAGACGAAGCGGTCGGCGATCTTTTACCAGACGATAAAGTGAGCCATATAAAATATCTTGTTAAAACATATGAATCAGTAGCCATGATAGGGGACGGAATCAATGATGCTCCGGCGCTTGCTCAAGCCACGGTTGGAATTGCCATGGGAGGAGTTGGAACAGACACCGCGATCGAAACTTCTGATATCACTTTAATGCAAGATGATTTGGGACAGGTTTCAAAAGCAATTCAGTTGGGAAAACGAGCGCTTTCAATTATTCGCTTTAATATTGGTTTTGCCTTGGCGACAAAAGCTGTTTTCCTGCTTTTAGCAATTATTGGAATTTCTAATTTATGGTTGGCAGTAGCCGCTGATATGGGAGCATCTCTATTTGTAACTTTCAATGCGCTTCGACTGTTGAGAACTAACGGCGCGTCCACCTAGAAAAAATATCTGGAGGTTTGTATGAAGAGGAAGTTTTTTGTATTGAGTTTAGCTTTTGGGTTTGTCGGATGTGGCCATGTCCATGGAGTTCAAGGTCCCGTCACTAAATCTGAAATCCCTGAGGGAATTCAAGTGGGAATTGGTGGCCAGGAAGTAAAGCCGGGTGACAAAGTCGCTATTAGGAAGTCGGTATGTAAGTCAGTTTTCAAGGGAGGACGTATTGGCAGAGTTAATGAATGTAGTTACGAAAAAATTGGAGAAGCACTCGTATTAAAAGTTTTAGATCACGACTCTGCCATTGTGAAACCGGATGAGGGAGTCAAAATCGAGGGCGACATGTTGGTTGAAAAAATGGGTGATAAACACTGAATGTTTAACAAGAGGATTTATGAAAAAATTATTTTTATTGGTATTTTTTTTGGGGACTCAAGGATCAGCACAAACACTATCAAATGGCAGTCGCCGTATTATAACTTGTGACGTCTGGACTTACTCGAGTGAAGCGAGAACATGGGGGTGCCGAAGTATTCCTCGCGAAATTATTGTCGCCGTTCCTGAGAAAATCGACGCTCTTGAAAAAGAAATTCAAGAGCTTAAGGATTTAGTAAATAGATTGGGTAATGTAAAGAACTAAACAAATAGCTGTTCAGTTCTGATGATTTATAAGAACTTGTACCTGACTGAACCTCCTAATAGTTGATTTATCGAAGTTCAGCTAGTAATAGAAATCTCAATCGACTTCGGATTTTCCTCGGTAGGACATTTTTGGATCTTACTACTCAAGAACTTTCGGAACTAAGTGATTAATTTAAGTATCTTTTCGTGATGTCATAAAGTTGATCTATCGTGAAAGGTTTTTTTAAAACCTCAATGTCTTCAGGAAGAGAAATCGGATTTGACTGTTGTCAAAAATCTTGTCCATTTGAAATGGGCATCCAATAATCTATGATTCCATGTCCTGCATCTATCACCGGAATGTCGCTCGCTCTCTCTGCGGGAAAAGCAGGGTCGGACTCTTCACTGTAATGGGGTTTAGTCTCGGATTGGACATTGCGCTCGTCGGAGTCGGAATGGTCGTGAGTGGGTCTTAGTCGTATGAGAGTAGCGGAAAGTTCTCATGGGTGTTTTAGTGCTGGGCTTGTGATCGTGTCGGGTCTATTTGCGTTAATTATTTCCCGACAATGAATACACAATAAAAAATTAACAAATGTTGACTCCGTACGATAGTACAGGGTTTATTGTGAATCTATGAGAGACTTTACTATTGGAAAATTAGCAAAAGAATCGGGCGTAGGGGTCGAAACGGTTCGTTTCTATGAACGTCAGGGGTTAGTTAAAAAGCCAACTACTAAATTTGGATACCGCAAATACGTTCGTGAAGATGCCAAACGGATTCGTTTTATAAAACGCGCACAGGCACTGGGATTTGCTTTAAGGGAAGTGAAAGATTTTTTAAATCTCAATACAAATCCTCGATCTAAGTGTGAAGACATTCGCAACAGGGCTAATGAAAAAATAAAAGAAATTAAAATAAAAATTAGCGATCTTGAAAAAATGAAAGAGTCATTGGAAGTTCTTTCGCAGGCCTGTGGAGATGGGAAAAAGCCACTCGCACAATGTGAAGTGCTCGATTGTTTTGAGGTTGGTTTTAGGTGTTAGCATGACGATCCAAAAAAAGATCATCGGGGAATTTTTAGGAACCTTATTTTTACTAACCGTAGTTGTTGGTTCTGGAATCATGGGTGACAACCTTTCAGGTGGCAATGCCGCGATAGCCTTACTGGCAAATTCCTTCGCAACTGGATTGGGTTTAAGTGTTTTAATTTTAGTTTTCGGATCAATTTCCGGTGGTGAATTTAACCCGCTTGTCACATTTGCTAACTTTATTCATGGCCTTCATCAGAAAAATGAAAGTATTTTTTATTTTATTGCGCAACTGGCTGGTGCAATTGTAGGGGTTTTTGTTGCGCATGCCATGTTTGGGCAAAACTATTTTGATATTTCAAATCATGCGCGCAGTGGCCTTGGGCAAGTATTTAGTGAATATATCGCGACTTTTGGACTTATCATGGTTATTCGTGGCACAGAAAAATCGAAACTTCCTTTTGCTGTTGGTGCTTATATTGGGTCAGCTTATTGGTTCACCGCTTCAACCTCGTTTGCAAATCCCGTTGTAACACTGGCAAGAGCGTTGACACCATCATTTGCGGGAATTCGACCTAGTGATACAATTGGATTTATTGTTGCTCAGATTCTTGGAGCGGTAACGGCAGAGTTTTTATTTCTTTGGCTGAAGAAAGATTGAAGGTATGAAAACAGTTATTTTTGCTTGCGTACATAGTGCAGGTAGATCCCAAATGGCAGCTGCATTTTTTAATAGACTTGTGGACCCTAAAAAAGCGAGAGCAATCTCCGCAGGAACCGAACCTGCTGCACGGGTGCATCCCGAAGTATTGGCCGCCATGAAAGAGGTCGGACTTGATTTGTCCACTGCCGCGCCGACTCGACTCACAGAAGATTTAGCGCGGCAGGCGAGTTTGTTAGTGACGATGGGCTGTGGTGAGAAATGTCCCTACATTCCGGGCTTGAAAATAGTGGACTGGCAACTAGAAGATCCCAAAGGTAAAGATGTCGAGCACGTTAAAAAAATACGGGACCAAGTATTGAAGTTGGTCCAAGACCTCATATTGAAATTTTAAAAAGACAGGCGTAGCTTTTCTCAATCGGCAAAAATTTTTAGCAACTCATCAGAAGTCCCCTGGATATACTTTTCCGTAGTTCTAAAGGATGCGTGCATACAACATTTTTGTAGAAGATAGGGGTTGCCTTTATACCAGTCGTTAACGTGAATTGCTCCAAGTGTTGCGTAGCTGTGTCGCCAGCCATGTGGGTGGACATATGGTATCTTTACCTCATTGCAGATTTTACGCCACCACTTAGCCACTGTATCGGGGTTGCAACTAAGAAGGCGCTGTTTTGGCGTGAGGTTTTTCTTTAAGAAGTGTGCAACTTCCGTGATTGTTTCTTTGCTTGGCTGAATAAACGGGATTTTAACATTTTCATCATGAGAAGTTTTCGTGGCGTCTTCTAAAACTATTGTCCCTTTTTGTCCACGACTCCAACCAGATACGACGTTGTCTTTAACTTGAAAATGCGGAGGACTTGCTTCCGGATGCAAATTCTCGGCGTAAAGACCGAGTAAATTCCCGCGACGAAGGCCGGTGTAAATTCCAAATAGCATTGCGTAGGATTTAAGTTTCCATTCAGGATTTCCCGCATAATGAATATCAATTTTTGATTTCATTTGTGTCATCTGATTTGTCGTGTAGGTTTTCGTGGATCTCACGGGGTTTAATTTTCGGCGTTTTTTCTCTTCGAGGGTAAGCTCTGCATTTAATTCAAATAGCTCATCTTTTTTAATGTGGCCGATATCATGACAAAATCGCATGTACTCGTTAAGTGGTTTTGTAAGCGTAATGTATGTGTTAGGTGAATAGGGTCGATCAAATTTATTTTTCGCGGTCCTAACATGCGTGCGCGCTTGAATCTTGAATGTGATAAATTCCCTCGGATGTTCGCAGCCCATTTTTTCTATAAAAAATGAAAACCAAAATTTTTTTAGTATTGAACTATACGCGCGTCCTACACTGTGCATAGCCTTATAATCAGAAAAATCCTGCAAAGATTTTTCAAAGTTAAATTTTTTACCTTTTAGGTCGAGCATTTCCTTAATGCGGTAGGATTTAAGCCCATAGCGAGATTTTAACTCTTGATAGAGGTTATCCCGCAGCACTGTGAAATGCAGATCATTTTCGGCCTGCTCTCGACGTAACTTTTGTGTTTTCACGTATTGATTTACTTGTGCGAGGAGAGGTTGGGTTTTTGAACTAATCACGAATTGCGCTTGATTTGGTGCTTTAACGGCGACCCTAAAAGAGTCACTCTCCTGACCCGGGCGCCAAATACTATAAATTCCTTCAATATGTGTTTGGCTTTTTGCCATTTTTCCTCCAGCTGATTTATTTGTAAGGAATAGCTCTAAAAAATCTAAAGTCCAGTGAGTCTTTTAAAATATGATGTGCAATTGCACATGAGATTTTCGAGTGGACATTTTTTTAAAAGGAAGAGGTATTTAGAGTCATGACTAGCACTGAAGGTAAATCGTGATTGTAAAACGAACCAAGGTAACTTTAGCTGAAAACTTAAATCGTCTAATGAATGAAAGGGACTGGAGTATTAACGAGACAGCTAGAAAATCCGGAATGAGTAAATCGACTTTACATAATTTTTGTTGTGGGGTTATTCCCAAAAATATTCAGAGCCTAAAAGATTTAGCTGATTTGTTTGAGGTATCATTAAACGACCTAATAGCTGGAGAAAATCGGTTCCAAAAGAATGTCATTCATAAATTTTCATTTGATGATGTTTATGAAATTTTAGTTTTACGAAAAACTAGTTATTTACCTAAGGACGAAGGATTTGAAACGGGAACTTCTTCCTGATCTCGTCGAGCGTCAAGCTTTTTTGTTTTTAAGATGATGTCTAGATTTTCGTTTGATCCACTCGCTTTTGCGGCCTTCACTTCACGTAGGAGCTGGCGTAAATACTTTTCGTTATCGTAAAATTTTTCAATGAGAGCATTTAAATCCCCAGCCGATAGATTTTCAGGGAGCCGGTCGATGAGCCAGTTAATCAAGTCTTTCCGAGAGAGTTTAATTTTTTTCTTGGCGTTAATTTGCTCAAACCATTTATTAATTTTTAGCGTGGATGTAAGAGCAAGTGCCACATGCTCGAGTTTTGGTTTGTGTATTTTTTCAGTCTTGTTTTCCATCTAAGTAACTCCTTTTAATCGCTTTTCAGAAATAGCAAAATAGTTCTCATTTTTTTCGATTCCAATAAATTTGAATTGTTCAAACAGGGCTGACACACCTGTTGTCCCTGAACCCATGAAAGGATCGAGCACTACACCACAAGGCGGAGTTACCATTTTACACAAATATCTCATGAGTCGCAGAGGTTTTACCGTTGGATGAATATTATTTTCGCCTCGTTCAATTTTATGTGGCTTCTTACAATAGATAAATGGCACTTCCGGTTTAAAATTTTTGAAATACTGAGAAACTTCGTTTTCGCTCTGTTCGGTTACTATTTGCGCTGGGCAGTCGTGACGGTTTGATTTAGTTAAAATAAGGTTTGCAGGAAAGCGACCTAGTGGATGTTGAGTATAAATTGAGTTACCACATCTCTTGCCGCCATCCCAAATAAAGCCGGCATCTTTAAAATTTAGATTTGTCGTTGAAGGGATGGTTCCTTTAACAGGTATTCTTGAGGCATCAATGTTGATTCCGCCAACGTTATGTTTTTTAATATTAGCTGCGATATTGTGTTCGGAAATTGGTTTTTGAATAAGTATCCAGTGCTCACTTGCAGGTTTTAGCGCAGTACCCCAACCTTGCCACTTGGTTGATTCGTTGTTTGTTTGCCGCCAAGTTTCACCTAGAGAATAGGCCGGTTTAATTAATTCTTGAAGCCATTCTGGAATCGGTGCTAATGCTTTTTCTAATTTTTCCCAGCGCTCCTTTGTGGGAATATGGGGTTGTCCAGATGGAGGAGAGGCGGTCCAGTGACAGGCTCCCGCTTTAACGCCAGCAATTTCATCAAGTTGTTTGTTTGTTAGACCTAATTCGTCTCTTCGCGCGCGAATCCAATTAGTCACTTTAAAAAGAAGATCTGTGTCAGTATACTTTGCACGCTCAAGCGCTTTATCAATTGCTACACTCTTTGGGAAGCCGCTACCGAAAAGGTGTGTAACTATATCTTTAACTTCAAAACCAGCATCTTCAATTGCGGTACCGGTCCAATGAGATGTGCGAGGAATTGCCCAGACAAATCCATGAGCGCCAGGTTTTAAAACGCGATGACATTCTATCATGATTTTTGTTAGCCACGAAATCCATTGGCGTCGACCGCCTTTGTCTTTGTCCCAATCAAGGCCCATAAGGCCAATTCCTGCCGGTGGGTCCGTGACTAGTGAATCAACTGAATTTGAGGGAATAGTTTTTAAAATTTCTAAAGAATCGCCGAGGTGTATTTGAAAATTCACGAGTTGTCCTTTTAACTTTAGGACTTCGTGGCTCTTGAAAAATTATTGCTCTAATTATTAAATTTAGCCGGTTAACGACTCCATGAACCCGGATCTTCTAAAATGAAAACGCGATGGGATTTAATATATTTATTTCCCTCTATGGAGTCCGGCACGATATAAGAGCGGATTTTGGGTTTGGTTAAGAACGGCGCAATATCCTCAGGTTTTTCATTTTTATCATTTGCATTTGTCTTTTGTTGATCAATGAAAGACAAATATCCAATGAGGGAGCCAAGTCCCAAACCAACGGCGGCGCCGACTGTGGTTCCTTCAGAGTTTCGGGATTGAGCTTGGCCAAGACCTGCGCCAACTATGCTACCGGCAACTGCGCCCATCAAAATGGATTTTGGTGAAGTCGCGCACGCGTTTAAAATAAATATAAAATTTAGAACGAGAATCAATTTTCTATTGTTCATAACGACATCCTTTAATTTTGATTATTGTTTCGGAGACTTTTAGTTCAGTAGAGAAGAGGAAAGGGACGAAAGTGTTGGGCGAGCGAGAGTCAGGGGAGGAACGAGGAGAGAGGAGAGAGGGGACGAGGTAGGGGAGTTTTGAGGCGAATAAGCGGTGATAGGCCGCTTAGATATAGTCAGGTTTTTGGGGTGAAGCCTGTATAGATTTAAAGGTTTGAATTGCTTGGTCTTCTGCGAGAATCAAGAAGCGCCAGGGTCACACGGTCGAGCGGTTCTTGAGTGGGGATTGTGTAGGTCTTGTGCAATAAATAGTTTGCAAGACATTTCCCATTGAGAGTTCCCTCTATAAAGGACGCCATCCAACCTTTTTTCTTAAAGTCTGATAGTAAGGTGAACTGATGCTTTGTATTGGTAAGCATCTGGAAGTTGAAAGCGCTTCGTTTGATTGCATCCAATGTAGCTTTAGAGTCGACAAGCCAAAAAACAAAATTGATGGAACTTTGCGCGTCGTAGAATGCAATAATGCTTTCGTATCGATTCTTTGATTTTAGTGAAAGCTCTGCTTCAAACGCAACAATAACTCTCTTGTCTCCGCTCTGGTAGATAGAATATCCATCGGGTCGATGAAGCGTCGATGTCGGTACCCAAGATGGCCAGAGATCTTGATGGTAACAGCGAAGTTGCTGCTCACTATAAGTTTGGCTCTCATCTGGCTGAGCTGTCAACCAAACGCCAAGGTGAAAAGCAGTTGCAATGAAGTCGTGCGGATAATTGGTTGATTTAAATCCTTTGGATCGCAAATCTCCAAGGTATGGCAAGATGTATTTGAATCCTTTCTCTTTAATTATCCACGCATCATTAAATCTCCCGTTCACTGTATAGTGTCCAATGAAGCCATCAGATTCTAAATGTAGAAGGCGACGGTAAGCGGTGAAGGGATTGGCTTCGGGAAAGAATTTTTTAGCTAACCCATGAGTTGATACAATTTTCCACTTCCACAGAAACCTCAAGATTCTGTAGTCTCGATCTGTAATCTCGCAGCGCTTTTTATTTTTCAATTGTTACTCCGAAATCTATTCCGTTTGTAATGGATCAAGTTTTTCGTTCGCACTCTCGACCAGCTTTATCGTAGATTCTTTCTTGGTGGGCTGATTGTCGGGAGGGCCCAATAAAGATTCAGCCATTTCAGATGACAAGAAAGGAGTTTGAACTTCTAGCATCTCGATTCCATTTTTCCAAATAGCTCTGCCTGCAACCTTTGGCAGATCTGTTGCGCGTCCGTTACCAAGAACGGCAATACTTGAAGAGTCATTCATCATTTGAAAACAAATGACGCCAGTGAGGTTTGCCTTAACTTGTGGGTCAAGTGATTTGCTATCGGGTCTTTGAGTCGCAACGATGAGATGAATTCCTAAGGCACGTCCCTGGCGAGCAATTCGGCTCAACATCTCTCGCGCTGTCTGAACTTCTTTTGATTTGGCGTGATGTCCCGCTAAAAACATTTCGGCAGCTTCATCAACAACGATGACGTGTCTTGATAGGTCAGGTGCATTGGCCGGTTTATCTTTTTTCTTAAAGTAAGCTTCAATATCTTTACAGCCATTTTCTTTTAGGAAAGACATCCGTTTATCAAGTAACGAATTAGTATTCTGAAGGTTTACGACCGCTGCTAAGACGTGAGGAACAACGACGAAGTTTTTTCTGTTTTCAAACATTGAAAACTCGAGTCCTCCCTTAAGATCAATTAGGAGAAAATTTATTCCTTTTTTCTGAAGATGTAGATGGACAATAAGTTGACGAAGAAATGTCGATTTACCGCCGCCAGTTTGACCGGCGACAAGAAGGTGCGGTGTTTTTTGAAGCGAAGTTGCAATTGTATTTGCTCTTGTCTGGCCGACTTTGAATTCAAAAGGTGCTTCGGCATCTTCCGGTGAATATGAAACTTCCGTCGCCATAGGGTAGTGTGAGTAGATCACGTCAACGGTTCGGCTTTCCCGACTCTCTTTAACTTCATCGATAAAGATACCAAGTTCTGACTCAATAAATTTTGATTGAGCTTGAAAACTAGAAACTGGAAATCCAGCATTGGTCAGTCTAAGCTTTCTCGTCATTGGATCTAGAGGGAAATCAGATATCAAATTTGGTAAGCGGCCAATTTTTGATTCAAGACCCGCGTTCTTAAATGCTCGGGTCAAAAGTTTAAGTTTGTCTTTCTTGTATTTGACTTGCATCCAAGCCCAAATCCAAAACGGCGACGTTGAAATTGAAAGTGCATAAATTTTATAAAGAAGCGGATGGTAAGGGTACAGATTAGTGAAACGAGTATAAGAGAGAATATACCAGTCAATTTTAAAAAATAAACCTAATGTTAATCCAGTAGTCCATTTTGCACATGTAACCCACGGAATAGTGTTTGCTCTAAATCCACGAACGAGTTCAAATATAGGCTCAAAACAGAGTTTAGTATTTTTTAAAGTCGTATCAATTCGATTTTGGATTGAGCTTTCCTTTTGCATTTAGACTCCCTATTGGCCGTTTTCAAAGAAAACATAAATTTCTTGCCCCGATTTTATATGGATAATCGGTGCTGAGTTTCTGATATCATTCATGGTTTCGTTTGCCATTTCGAAAGTGGCTTTACTAGTTCCACTTAGCAGCGCATTTTTTGCAGTTGGTGGAGCCACGACTTGCTGATTAATGACTTCTTTTTCTTTTGAGGCTTCGCTCATGCCGCCAACAAAATTAAGTCCAATGGCTGTCGCATATTTAAGAGCAAATTTTCCGGCTTTGGAACCTTTTAATCCCACGGTTTTATCTTCCATATCTGCGGCCTGTGCCTGAATGTTTTCAAAACTTCCGTCTTTGTATACAACTTGAGAAAATCGAACCATAAGTCTTTCTTCGGTTGATTGACCCGTACCTAATAAGGTCGCGCCAATCGGAATCAGTGTTTCTCCTTGAATACGTAAGTCTTCAGTTAACTCGGCTCTTACTGGGCCATTGGATGCGCCGGTTAAAAGAATTGCTTTTAACATGCTTCCTGGTGGTATTTGGTTAGCTTTCCTGCGATCAATTTTTTGCAGACCAGGAAGACGCATTATATTGGGGTTTCGAGATTTTTTATTTTTTTCTTTTAGCTGGTCACTTTCTTGTGCAGCAGAATACGTATTTAGCGTTTCGCGATTTGTGGTAATTTGCGAAACCTCGGGTGCGTTGATGCCCGAAGTGTGTACGGTTTCTCTATCAGGACCTTTCATAAGAAATATTACGGCTAAAGATATCGCTGTCGCGATTGAGCAGGTTTTGATTTTTTGTCGAGATAAAGGTTCTGCTCGCTCGGCAAATCCAAATCTTCTATCGATCTTAGGTTCGTTCGAAATTTCGACAGCATTATCAAGTTTATTTTCCATTTTTTTTCACCAAAACCTTATCTGAGTCACAATCTTTAATAAAATAAAGTGTGGCGCCATAGGTAGATGTCGAAAGGTCAAGGGCAAATCTTCGTCCATGAAGATAAACAAAAAGATTTGATTTTGAGGTTACCGTTAGAGGCGAAATCGCCAGATCAGATCTAATATACTCAATAGAAAATGAATTCTTGGTTCCAAGTACTACTTTTTCTGGTTCTGCTGGAAAATCTAAAACGGTTCCTTTATGAGATATAAATATTGGCGCAACACTTTTTTCACAGAGCTTAATGGTTTTCACATTTTGAGCAAAAACTTTGGATGATAGGCATAGTACTAAGACGGTTTGAATTAGATAAATCACTTACTTTCCTTTTCTTCAATTTGGCTCACGGTACTTAAGATCAGGCCATAAGGATTTGATTCGGATCGATTTGACTGCTGGACGATGATTTTCAGATTTAAAGACAAAACAGATTTGATTTTTCCAACTGATAAAATTCTGTCCGAAAAAATAAAAATGTCCTTATTTTCTATTTTGACGTCGTTGATTACAATTTTTTGTGAGATTTGTCGTTGCTTTAAAGTCGCCTGTTCTTTCTCTCGTGAAATGGTTTCTTCAATAGAGAGAAAGCCCTCTTTTAGATACCCATTTGAATCAAAACGCATGGGTAGAGCCTCAACTAGAAACGCTTCGATTTCATTTTTTGTGGATTCAATTGGCCGCGCCTGTAAGGGTCTTGAAAAGCAAGCGCGCTCGATTACTGGCAAATCTTTTAATGCGAGAGTTAGAATTGCAAAAAGTTGCACAATGGCCACTCCCGCCAATGTCACTGTTGCAACTTTCAGGGTCACGTTTTGTGCAGCTGTTTTCGCCCACGCGGTATTAAATTTCATAAAGGCTACTTTCTAAAAAATAAAGATTAATTTGGTTCTTGATGTTTTTCGGACTGAGCGTTGATATGTTTAGAAAACTGATTTCGGAAAGCTCCAGGCGTAGCCTTAGCTCCTCGGTAGGCGATTTTTGTTCCCTTCCAAGCGGTTTTGGCGCCCCATCCGTAAGTTTTTGCTGATCCTTTTTTTGCGAGTCCCGCAAGGGCAGTTGGACTTGCAAATCCGGCTGATAATCCTATGGCGGCTAGGCCCGCCGTTTGACTTGCCACACTTGAAAGTGTTCCAGAGATTAGATTCCTCACTACAATAGGTGTGAGAAGAATCGAAAGAGCAAGCATTAGCGTTAAAGCCAAAAGAGTAATAAAATTTTGGCCCTTAGCTTCAAAGTCATGAAGAGCCGTGCTCCATAATAAGGTGCCAAGAACTGACCAAACAATTTTCCAAGTCGCGATCTCAAATAACGTTCGAAATAGCCCGCCTGTCATCGACGCTGTTTGGGGTAAAATATAAAACACAATCATAATCGGCGAAAAAATATAGAGAAGAACAAGACAGTAAACAATAGCGGCATCAAAAAAGAAAACTGTCAGATATAAAAAGAAATACGCCAAAATCGCGACAACGGATAAAAGCGTATCCCCAAGTGATGTCCATGACCATGAGTGGTCCTTAAAAGTTGTAGCTGCAGTTTTTAGGACGTTGTGAACTGTTCCAATACTTCCCAAATGATCAGAAATTGAGTCCGCGACAGCTGATACCCAGTTTGAAATTTGCGGATATGCGATTAGCAAAATTGCCGCGATTAATGCACGACCAACAAGCTGCTGAAAAGCGGGTACTCCGCCAATGGGCAACTTAAAGTAATCAATTAAAACTCCAATGAGAATTAACAGAACTGCAAGAGAATAAAAAATTGAGACAAAAAATGTGTGAATGTCTTTTGCCTGAGACGATATCCATGAAATATCCACAAGTAATTTTTCCTATTCAAATCGGGGGAGTTTAAACTGGGGCTGCACGTTCGAAAGCGCTGAATTAATATTTTCAGCACCGGCTACCATTTGTTTTGTTTGAGCCTTATCTTTTCTATTCTGCAGGGCAAGCGCTTGAGCTTGGAGTTTTAAGCCAGTGCCTTGGGTACGTAACATTTCATTTTGCAGATTTAGCATGACACCCAAGGATTGCGCAGTTAGCTTTGCAGCACCGCCGGGAGAAACTGAGTGACTTTGGTTTTTAATGAGTTCGCCAATCTCATCAATCATTTTAGTGTATTTGTAGATTGAATTGTTTAAGGCGACCGCCTCGGCGATACTTTGGTCCGTGTCTTTCTGAACCTTCGAATCTTTGGAATCAATAGCGATTCCGTAAATGCTTTCTAATTTTGTTAATGCATCTGATACTTTTTCCCAGTCTTTATATAAACCGGGATCATTATTTGGGCTAATTGTACGAATTAAGTTTAGGGAATCATTTATTCCGCGATTGATATCGCGAATCAAAGATAAATTATCTTTTCCGTTGTCAAGAATACTTCGTAGCTGGGCGAGCTGTTGGATAGCATTGGAGAGAATCTGAGCAAGCACCGCAACATCGGCGCCAAAAAGATCTGCTTTACACATCGGTGAAAATGAAAACTGAAAAATAAACACAAGCACAATAATAGATTTCATATCGCCTTCTCTTTGTGAACCGAAATTCCTTTGGGAAACTGCTCCGACAAATTTTTAAGAATTTCAATTTGTGAAAGTTCAGGTCTTTTTCTCTTTAAATCTTCAATGGCCGAAAGGTCGCGCGGGTCCGTTGTCGCAATCCAAAGTTCTAGCGGTGTCGGTTCTATAACAGCAACCGTTCTTTTATTTGAGCCAGCCAGAAGATAGGTTTCCGAAAATTCACCCTTTTCTTGGTGTAAAGACTGGATGAGTTCGATTTCATTTTCATTTAGGCCAAGTGAATCTTTCATTTTCGTAAAATCGCTTTGATTTTGCATTAAAATCCACTTGATTGAGCAGTTTGGAAGAAGCGCCGAGGAAATACTGGAACTTAAAAAATCGTTTAAATCTTGGCTAATAGCTGTTGCTGAACAATAATATTTTCTGACAGTTCGAAAAACTTCTTCGATAAAAACAACACCAGCATCATCCTTTAAAAGTTTCCAGCACTCATCGAAAACTATGAATTTCATTTTTGAGCGATCTTTTTGAACTTCGCGCCATACAAGATCGGTTATAATATAAAGACATACGGCTTGAAGATCAGGATAACTTTCGAGGCCCTTTAAATCAAAAGCTACAATATCGCGTTCAAACTCGATGGTAGTGGCTTTGTCTAAAAATTTTCCGTAGGGCGTGTCACCACACCAAGGGGATAAAATCTTTCCAAAGGTTTGGATGTCTTTATCGGTGTGGTTCAGTAACAGCTCTCTTAAGTCAGATAGACGCGGATTTTTTAATTTTTGATATATTTTCTGAACGGCCTCTTCGATTTCGGCGCGGGCAAGTTTTGGAATTCTTGCTTTTCCATCTTCTTTAGTCATAAGTTCCACAAGGCCTACAATAAATTTAATTTTATGAGATGATGGCTTTGTTTCACCGGGAGCTAGGTCAAAAGGATTTACTGACAAAATATCATTGATACCAAGTTCAACGTATTGGCCCGATAAATTTTCAGTCAACTTTCGATAAGACCCACCGATATCTATGAAAAACACTTTTGGATTTTCTTTTAGCATTTGAAGTAAAAGAAGGTTTGTCATAAAGGATTTTCCCGAACCTGACCCACCGCTCACCAACTGATTGGCATTTGAAAGGGAGCTGTCAAAGGGATTGAAGCTCAAGATACTTCCCATTCGAGATTTTAATAAAATGCTAGGATTTTCATGGCCTGGCCATGGACCATAAAGCGGAATAAGATCGCAAAGGTTCGATGTTTTTATTTTTTTAGATCGTTCTTTTGATCTTGCGTTGGGAAGTGCGCTTTGAGAAAAAATATCAAATGCGGCAAGCGTTTCCACTATTGCTTCGGCTCCGCCAAGTTCTCTAAACTTTGTAAGCGTAAGATCGACCTGATTTTCAAGTTCTGCTTCGTTTTCATTTTGTAATAAAACTGTTACCGAGACGTGAAAAACTTTTTGTCCCTGACCTATCATCTGCTCTAGCAGCGTTTCAAGGTCTTGAAATTTGGCCGTGCTTTCTAAATCAGAAACTCCTGTGTTTTTTCCGACGGCCATTGAAAAAGCGATACGTCTTTGGGTTTGCAGAGATTCAATTTCTTTTACTTGATCGGGAACATGGATTGTAACATAAAATCTTGATTTGAACGGTAGCTCTCGGAGTTTTGTAGCCATGGATGCAAAAGTTTGATCGGGGAGAGTTTTTAGCGATATGACTCGGAAATAGGTCGTTCCGATTGCAAAACCGCTCAAGTTTATTCCGACATCAGAATAGAGGAGACTTGATCTTACTTCCTCGGGGTCGTAAGAGAGAAATGGTGGTCTTCTTGAGGGATTCCATTGTGCGTAGAGAAGACTCGCGGTTTCGTCGGATGTCATCTGCTGTGATGAAATTTCAAGAAGGTTTAGGCCTTGGATCACATTTTCTTTAATACGAGAAACAAGTTCAATTTCTCTTGAGAGTTTTACTTCAGAGATTTCCTGGAAATTCTTTTCTTTTGCAAAAATCGAAGTTTTTCCGATTAAATTTTGTGATAGTGGCTTTCGCACGATGACTTTTAATCGGTGGGTTGGAATTTCCCCTCTAGTGTCAGCGGCACTAAGTCTAAGAACTCTTTCCATCGATAGTGATTTTGCGGTTTCATTAGTTGAACTCTCAGCGAGATTTTTATGGGCTTCAATAGTTTTGTGATTTCCTGGAATAATATCCTGAACAAATTGAATATCTAAATTTGCCGGAAGGCTGTTTAAGAATTGAGAGATTTTTTCAGAATACGCATTCGTTCTGTCATCACTCCAAGTACTTACGTCAACAGGTACAGCATCTAATACAAAACCAAGAGAGCCATCACCAAAAATGATGTAGTCCTGTTCGAATCCCCAAATCTGAAGATAGTCAGCTAAAGATTCACTCATAAACTTACCTTTTTTATTTTTGGTGGTGAAATTGACACTGATGGATCTTTAAATGCCGAAAGATATTTTGGCCGCATATGAAACTTACATAAGTGCACAAGATAGTTATCTGGTTTGCCACGTTTCCCGATTCTTAAACCGCACGCCACCAGAACGACAGGACCCCAAACTAAAAGTAATTTGTAGTTTGTGCTGCCAAAAATAAAATTTAAAATCGCTAGCGACAAAAAGATCGCAAGAATATCTGGGACCTCAAATCCCATGATGAGAAGCTTTTTTTCTAAGCTTTGACTGGTCGGTTCTGATCGTAAAGACATTCTTTAAAAACACTCCGATAAAAAATATGAGACTATTAAGAAAAAGTTGTGAGAAAAACGCGCGCTGTAGGGCCTCTCTAATTCACGAGGCCACGCAAAAAAGTCACAATACTGGGCGCGCCAAAACCAACAATCATTCCGATAATTGCGAGCCACAAATGCGATCTCGCGCTGGGATTTCCGGTAAAAAATGAAAACGCCGAAAACACTAAGCCCAAAACTGCACACAATGGTAAAATTGTGTTGATGAGTTTGGATTGTATCGCACCGAGAGTGGATTCGACACTGCAGTATCCTGCCACCGGAACCAAGAGAATCGAAAAAGCAATGATGGCGATTAACGCCACGTTTGATATTTTCATATACTTCCTTTGTTAAAAAGATTGAGATACTTTTGTATATGTTGGGTTTAAGATTCAGGACTTTGTTTGGTTAACCTGATCTCGGGAGGGCAGAGGAAGCCCCGCAAGCTTTATAGCAAGTCGGCACTCTTGAAGACTCCAACCCCATTCCTGAAGCGGACTTGATGGCGTACGGGCTAATTGCTCGTATGATAAATAAGGATGAATTACAATTGGCATAATATTTTTTCCCGCGAGCCAAAGATTGACTACGTGAAGGTATTCCAAAGTCTCGCTTTCAAATGGTCCGGTAAATGCGATGATGCCGATAGGAATTTTTGCTTGTACAAGTCCCACGAGGATCGCCGTATCGCGAACATCTCCTCGGTATAGCATTGTTACGGGCGCCTGGGTTTTTATCATTACACCACTCCGCCAGTAATAGAAAAAAGACTATCAGTAGTAATTTTATCCGGAAATAAACTCATAAAGACCCGTTGGCGTGGAAATGTAAATTGAATTTCTAAATACTTTTTTAAATCAGACGATACAAATGCAAAACCCACTGGCCGTCGAAATGTTGGCTTTGCGTCCTCGCCAACTTTTTTTGCAAAAAGTGTGAAGTTGCCGTCTCCATTCCGATTGGCACTTAAATAAAAAACTTCTCGAGGGAAAGTCCACATTTTGACAATGTAGTAAGGTTTTTCTGCATCTTCCACTTCATATGCTTCTCCCGCATGGAGTTCATTTTTAATTATAGAGCCCTCACGGTAACCAGTATAAATATGAAATCGATTTTTGATTTTCGAAATTTCCAATTTTGCCTCCTCGTTTAATTTCAATTGAAATACCCACTTACATTAAGCATGTGAGCCTTTTCTTTAGTTTCGGCTAACATTTGTTCCATTTTCCTAGCGCGTTCGATGTCTTTTTCTAATCTAACGATCATTGCCATCAGAAGGCCTCTAAGTTTTTCCCAAGTGAAAAGAAGGTGCGCTTTTTGACGAACGGTTTTTGCTTTAGCGGTCATTACTTCTTCGATAGTCTGGAGATTAGAAACGAGTACTCGAAAATCTTCAGTCGGTTGGTCTTGGGTATCAAGGCTCACGACTTCTTCTCGCGACTTTCCATGGCTTTCAATTTCAGTTTCAAGATTTGAAAAATCCAGTAACTTTGAATTCATAAATTACGCTCCCATTTTCTTTTTAATTGTTGAGTTGCTGTTGTGGTCCGCTGCTAACAGCTGAGCCACTAAGTTTATTTTTTTTGGCTTTGGAGTGTACTTAAGAAACTCCTTCGCCGCGCGCCCAAGATCATCCATCGCCCCACGCGAAACATCCCATGCCGTCGAATCCCAATCGCATGACGAACAAATGACATCACGATCTACAGCGATGACTTTGTTGCCGCACCTGGGACAACCTTTAAAATGGTCTACGGGCTTGGTTCGTTTTTTCTTTTCTTCGCCAGTCATAACTGTTAACAATTCAATTCTCATATTTCTCCCTGTATATAGTTTGTTTTGAATTTGTGACTGCCTTATATAAATATAAAGGGCAACCATCGTGCCAGGACTCTTGATTGTTTCTCTAAAATATTAACTATTTGATATTATTATTAATTACTAATTTTTTGAGACCGTATAAAAGTCGTTTTTTAGTTCGAAGTTCGAAACTGCGAACTAAATAAGTTCATAAAATAGAACCTATAAATTTTACTTTCCGAATTAAATTATTTGTTTAGGTTCTATAGTTCAGATAAATCACTACATGAAAACGAACCTTAAAGGAACACTCTTGAACACTAAGGAAAATGCACAATTTGTTTCAATTCTTGTTGTCGATGACAGTAAGGCCGACCGATTAGCAAACATTATTGAGTGTAAGAGAATTTTTGGAAAATTACCTGGTATTGATCTTCAAATTGAAGAGTCGGCGACTCTTGAAAACGCATTTCAGAAGGCATCTGAAAATACTTTCCATATTATTCTTCTTGATAAAGACCTTGGCATTGATCAAAACGGTAAAAAAATTTCAGGTATCGATCACATTCAATCATTTAAGACTCTTCAGCCTCATACGCAGATTTTTATGGTCACAGCCGACGAAAGATATGAAGAGATTGTCGCCGCCATGAAATTAGGAGCGTACGATTATTTTCTAAAGAGCGAAGATCCTGTCAAAATTGAGTACCGCACAGTTATGTTGGGCCGAGCCTTTGAAAAATCAATCGAAGAGCTAAAACAGGCGATGAGTAAGTCGACCAAAGCGGGACTTTATTCGGAATTTGTGAGTCATGCTCCCGTTATGCAGATGCTTGATCAAAAATTAAAAGCTATTGCTGAATCTTCAAAGCCTGTCCTCATATTGGGAGCCTCGGGGCTTGGTAAGGGAGCAACAGCGAGAAGAATTAATAAGTTTCGTGCTGAGTTTCTGGGGCAAAGCTCAAGATCTTTTGTAAATATTAATATTGGAGCTATGTCGGATGCTTTAGCTCAAAGTGAGCTCTTTGGGCAGGACGCCTATTCTTTTACAGGCTCAGGGTCTAAAGTAAAACCGGGACTTTTAGATATCGCTCGCGGTGGGGATATATTTTTAGATGAGGTTGGCGATGCCTCTTCAGAAATGCAAAGTAAACTTTTAAAAGTTATCGAGGAAAAACAATTCCTTCGTGTCGGAGGAAGGCAGCCAATTCAAACTAACGCGAGATTTATTTTTGCCACGAATAAAAAAATGCGTGAATTGGTGAAATCTGGGAAGTTTCGCGAAGACCTCTATATGAGGATGCAAGCCTTTGAAATCGAAATTCCTTCGCTTGAAGAGCGAAAAGAAGATCTTCCGGCTATTATTGAATCTTGCCTTCGAAATTCTTTGGTCGATGTAAATCACAAAAAAATTTCTATTAATGATTTTCCAGAAGACCTTATGCGCTATTTAATGCGGGATAATATTCCTGGAAACATTCGTGGTATTGAAAACGATATTATCAAACTTGTTTCATTCATTCCGATGGATTCACAAGGTAAACCCATTATGAAAGAATGGAAAAATATTCTGGGTGCAAGCGCTTTGGTAAGAAGAACGCGTTCAAAAATTACCTTAGATGACTTTCTTTCTGCCGATATCGAACTTGTTGGTCCCTCATTTCCTGGTTACAAAAAAGCTCAAGAAATCTTCGAGAAAAAATTGATTGAAGAAATTTTAGAGAAGACGGGCAATATGGTTACGGCTGCAAAACATCTTAAAATCGCTAAATCGACATTGAGTGTGAAAATGAAGCATTTAAATATTAAAACTCCGAAAGAAATTCGACGTGATGACTCAAGAGCAAATTAAAGAACATTTTTTAAAAATTGGTCATGACCTTGCGGGACAAAGGCGCTGCTTTGACCTCGTTAACACTCTTTTGCATGAGGGAGTTTCAAATCTTGAGGATGCAAAAAATTTGCTGAGTGAAACGATTGTGCAGCTAAATCGAACTCAAGAAACAATTTCGACGATAACAGTTAATTTTCAAAAGAAACTAGAGAACAAATCTTTTAACTTATAAAGGGGGACTTAAATGGAAATTACATCAACAGCACTCGTGAGTCTAGCGTGTATGCTCTCAAACGGGGGAGCGGATTCACAAGCATCTCAAGAAGCACTTAATAAACTATCGCCTGAGCAGGTAGCTGTGCTTGAACAGGTTGTAAATAGTGGTGTTTGCTTGCCAGAAAAATTTGAGAATGCAATCCAGTCAAAGGATATTCCAAATTTTGCTGCTGGTACGCCGCCATCTACTGATTTATGATTCTCAAAAGAGTGCTTATGGGGGCAGCTCTTACTGGGCTCCTCGTAATAACCGTAATTATTTCCTTAAAGGAGGGAAATGTGAAATCAAAGCAAATAGATGTTGTTAAGACATCATTTCGAAAAATTGAACAGTTTCCTGACCCAACGGAAATTAATACTGCAGGTAAGTGGTACTTATTGCATCATATTTCAAGTCCTCTAATTGAATACAGCCATAAGACATCGTCATTCAAGCCGCTGATTGCAAGCTCATGGGAGATTAGTGACTCAGTCTATATTTTTCACGTAAATCCAAATGCAAAGTTTAATGATGGCTCACAAATTATGGCCGCTGATGTAGGTCAATCTATAAAGCGAATTTTAGTAAAAAAGAAGTCAACACATTTTCCGCTATGGAAACACGTTGAGGGTTGTGATCACTTAGAAAATATGGATCAAAATTGTAGTGGTCTCACTTGGAGTAACGATGAAGCGACAGTTACTATAAAGCTCAAAACTAAGAGCGATTCGTTCCTACTTCAAATTTCGTCGCCCGAAGGTGGAATTTGGTCAGGGGAAGATATCAACACAAATTGTGAACTTGTTCCCAAAAAATTTAGTGGCCCGTATAGCCTTGAAAATCTCAAGACTAATTCGAATAAAGAATTTATTTTAAATCGCAACAATGAATCATTGCTACAAACTGAATTTCCAAATTCGCCGAAAAAGATTTTAGTAAAATCAATGGAAAGAAGTGAAATTGAAACAGCCGTCGCTAAGGGCGACGCCGATATTTTTATTGGCGATTTTATACCATATGACCCTATCCTAAAAAACTGAACAGTTTGATAT
>LWDK01000011.1 GCA_002083485.1 Proteobacteria bacterium SG_bin7
AACTGGGTGGCTCCCGTTTTATGCAATTTTCCAACGAACTTGAGATTTGCAGAAATCTCCATCCGTGTGAGTCGATTTCATGATTTCAAGTACCTCATCCTTATCACTCAAGAGATACATAAAATACTGGTATCTCCAGTTATTATCCCCTTCCGCATTTAGAAAAAGGCACCTCTGTCGCACACGGTCCGAATTCGTATGAATAATATGAAGGTCACCCTTTTGATCGTGAACTGTTTCAAGGCGGAAATTCTTTGTCGACTGACACGCGGAAACTAAAGTACCAAAAAGCAAGAGAAACAGGCTACTACTTTTTAAGTTTCGCATAAGCTTCCTTGTACTTTCTAAGAGCTGCATCCTTATATTTGGAATCGCTCTTGAGCAGCCCTTTATATTCAAGAATCAATTCTTCATGATTGGGCTCTCTTTTCAATTTGTCCATTGCGGTCACTCTTTTTCTGAATAGCCAACGCACGGTAATCGGAATCGCAATGCTTGGATTTTTGAGATCTTTTTGCCTGATTTTTTCGAAAATAAAATCCTTTGCCTCACCTTTGGGGTCCTGTACGACTTTTAGGGTGCCTAAGGTGACCTGAGTGATTCCAAAGGCTTTATTATTTTCACGCGGGTCCACACGAAAATCTGATTCGCTGTCAATCAACGCTTTGACCACATCAGGGTCAAGCGGATTAGTTATATTAAACTTCTTATTAAAATAATCTGACCATACTGCAATTTCCTCGTCGTATTTATCCGCATTTTTGTGTTTTAATTTTCCTTTGGCTGGATAAATAATACTTTTACGGTCATAGTTTTTAAAAATTGATTCCATCTCAGTTGTGTCTAAATAAGTACCTTTCAGACGCCGCAAGTGACGATCTCTTATTGTTATTCCCGTCGGATTTTTTTCGCTGACAGGAACATGCATTGGATGCTCTCGTACGGTTGTGACTGTCTTTCGAATCTTTTTCGTCATGCCTTACACTTCCACAATTTTTTTGATGCGTCCTACGACTATATTTTTTCGACCCTTAACATTTTGTCGATCAGAAATATGACCACTGATCGACTCCAAAAATTCATCGCTACCCAACCAAATCTTGAATTCTGAATGTAGGTATTTTTTGACTTCGTCGGGTGCTGAGCTTATTTGATCGGATATATCACTGTTGCCATCAAATAATGTCACTATGTCTTCGATGTCAGAGCTAAAGCGAAAGTCGCCGTTCCCTCGGCCCTTGAATGCTTCAACTTTTGTGGCGATTAGATATGGAATCGAAAACACCCTTACTCTCAATTTTTTATCTAGATTCAAATAAGTAGAATTTTCAATTCCTGGTTCGTACCAACGATTCGCAAATCCAAGAATTTTTTTATCCGTGGGCATGACGTCTAAAATTAAACTTCCGCTACGAAAGCGGCAGTTCACATCACTTTGCATGTCCTCATTAAAGCCTTTGGCTCTTAATTTCTTACTTAAAGATTCGTATTGAGTTCGCGAGGTGACTTTGACAACACAATCAATGTCTTTTGTCGGGCGAATGTCCGTGACATTTTTATCCTTTATGTAAAGGCCAATGACCGAACCACCAATAAAAACGAGATCGTCAGCCAAATCTTCTAATTTATGCAGAACAGTTCGAAGGACCTCAATATTAGGATCGTGCATACTTCCGTTCCGAGATGCGCTCTTTTAGTTCTTTTATTGCCATTCCAACTTCGCGCGCTCTGCCCGCTCGAATCATATCAATTAGTGCTAAAAGCTCATGAAGTTTTTGGTCCGCTAACGATGCTGACGGAACAGAATCGTAAATTGGTAATAATGCCTGGCCTCGCACTTTTCCCTCCGCAAAGGGCCAGACAAAAACGTCACTATCTTTATGCCTCACAAAATCAAAAGCAGAAAGGGAATGACCTGTTGGAATTCCGTTAGTGACAGGACCAAAAGTTGGTGGAAAAATATATTTCAAACCGTGAGTTAGAAATTCAATGACGTTGGCTTTCAGTATTGCCCCGTCTTGCGAAAGTAGATTTGAAACCTTCAATCTACTTAACGCATGACTTACTTCCGCTTGGCTTAATTCCAAACTTTTTGCGATGTCGATTTGCTTGAGAAATCCTTTTGAAGTTAGGATCTTCAGAAGCACAAGTATATCTTGTGGTTTGATTCCTGATAATTCTCTCACAACTATTAATTATAAATTGTTTTGGATTTTATTGCAAATTGCAATATGTAATATGTAATATGTAAGTAATTTCAAAATGTTACGATAGTGGCGACTCCGGCTGGATTCGAACCAGCGACCCTCAGCTTAGAAGGCTGATGCTCTATCCAACTGAGCTACGGAGTCGGAATCAGATCGAGTAACAATATTCCTAATCTAAATCAAGTTATGCTCTGTAGCTACCAAAAAGAAGCAGGTACTTTTTTGGTTATGGTGGCTTATAAAAGTGGCAATCATAGTATCGTTAGGCTGCAATTGCAAAATCAGAAATGCAGCCCGCAGTTTCAGCCCTAAAAATTTTCTTACCACGAACTAGATTTTCTTTAGTCTTTGCAGGAGTAGGCAAGAGATTTCGGTGTCAGAGAGTACGAAAACATGTACGCCGGGAGCGCCAATGGATTTCAATTTTTCAATAAACCTGATAAATGCCTCTAAACTCTTTTCCATAACGCCCTTGGGATCTCTTTTTTGATCCTCATCAGTTCCTAAAGTCGAAGAAATTGATTTTGGTAAATTAATTTCGAAGCGCTTTGCCATGCGTTCACCGGCCTCTTTGGTTTTTATAATTCGAGTTCCTGGTAACACCGGAATGGTTACTTTTGCTTTGGCTGTTAGTTCCAGAAATCGCGAGTAAGCATCAGAATCAAAAAGCATTTGCGAAATCGCGTATTCAGCGCCATGTTCAACTTTGAGTCTAAAAAAGTCTATTCGTTCCTTTTCTATGGGATGTTCAGGATAAACCGCGCAGCCAATTGAGAAGTCTAGTTTTTCTCTTGATTTAGCTTTTGGCCCATCGGGCCTTTCTAAAAACTGTCCGTCGTTTAATTTTTTGATTTGTTGAATCAATTGGTAGGCGTAACTGTAAGATCCTTCGCGTGCCTTCCATTCTTTTTGCCCAGTAGGTGGATCTCCACGCAGAGCTAGAATATTTCGAATCCCAAAATAGTGATGATCGATAAGCTGATTCTCAACATCCTGGGGGGTGAGATCGCGACAAGTAAAGTGCGCGATACTTGGAACTTTAAAACGATCCTTGATGGCATGAGCAATGGGTAAACTTCCACCACGTAAACTTCCACCCGCTCCTTTTGTTACCGACAAAAATTGGGCGCCATGAGAAACGAGCAGATCAATCTGTGTCAGAATATTGGCTTGCTCGGCGCCGTTGCGAGGAGGAATGACTTCTGCTGACAGCGTAAACTTATAGTCTTTTAGGAAATCTGTAATTTTCTTATCTTGGTTGTCTACTATTGTCATACGCCAAAATACTTTGCTTGTGGGTGGTGAAACACAACTGCGGATACGGAAGCTTCGGGGTCCATCATAAAGCCCTCCGTCAATTCAACGCCAATCTCCTCGGGTTTTAACAAATCAAATAATATTTTCTGATCTTCAAGTTCAGGACATGCGGGGTAACCAAAAGAGTAACGTTTGCCACGATATTTTGCTTGAAAACGCTCGATCATTGTTAGGCTCTGTTGATCGGGAAACCCCCACCCCTTACGGAGTTCTCCATGAAGTAGTTCGGCATAAGCCTCCGCCGACTCTATTGCTAACGCCTGGAGAATATGGGATTTTAAATACTGACCTTGATCTTTCAAGCTTTCAGCAATGGTTCGAAGTTGGCTGCCAACGCTCACCACGAACATGCCGACATTGTCAAATTTGTCACGTCCGGGGTGGACATAATCTGCTAGGCAAAGTCTGTCTCCGCGTTTTTGGCGGGTAAACTCAAGAGTCGTGTGAGGATTTTTATCATCAGGATTTTTGTAGATATGAATTTTTCTTCCGTCGCTATAGACTTTAAAAAATTGATAAACAGCCTTGGGCTTTAACACATCTTTTTGTCGGTACTTTGCTTTTATGCCTTCGACTTCTTTCCAAATAGCAAAAGCTCTTGGTTCTTCTTTTTCAACCGAAATTAGTTTTTGTTGATCAGTTTTTGCCTCTTCAATTTTTCGAATGATGCTAGCTTTTAAACCTAAATGCCGCGTGTAGAGCATTAGAGGATTGATGTACCTCCAGATTTGCTCAATAGGAGTTGAAAATAAAATTCTTCTCTTAAAGTCCGGTGGTGTTGGGATGTCATCGAGAATATTTACCGCTACCGAGCGTGACTCCATATCTTCAGCCACCGTAATTTCTTTTTCTTCAAAGAAGCCGTCAGCACTACGGCGTTTATTCATTTCTTTCTTTAATTCTTCAAATTGACTTGGCTCGACAATTTTCTTTGCCAAATCCAAGCCCTTCATTGCATCGCTTGCGTAGGCCACGGTTCCAGTTTTATATCCTGGAGCAATACGGGTATCAGTAAATTTTTCTGTGAGGGCAGCACCGCCTACAAGTACGGGGACGTTGACTCCGGCCGAAGTAAAGTCTTCTACGGTTGTCACCATCATCTGTGCAGACTTTACAAGTAGCCCCGACAAACCAATGATATTGGGTTTATGCTCGCGTGCTGCCTGAATTAAGTCACTAGGTGGAACCTTGATTCCGAGATTGATAACCTTAAATCCATTGTTAGAAAAAATGATCTCAACAAGGTTTTTTCCGATGTCGTGCACGTCGCCTTTGACGGTCGCTAGCACTACTTTGCCGCGCTCGACGGTATCGCCCTTGTCCATAAAGGCTTCGAGATGCTTGACAGCCGCTTTCATTGCTTCGGCTGACTGAAGGACTTCAGCGACAATAAGTTTATTCAAATTAAATAGTCGCCCAACCTCATCCATGCCCGTCATCAGTGGGCCATTGATGATTTCGAGGGGCTTTCTTTCTTTCAAAGCTAAATTCAAATCGTCAATCAAACCATCCTTTGAGCCCTCTAGGATATATCCTGAAAGTCTTTCATCGAGTGTGCGATTTTCTTTATTAACTTTTTCGGTTTTCTTTTCTCTAAAGTACGCTGCGAATGCCGCAATCGGATCATCTCCTCGGTTGTACAATAAATCATCGGCTAATTTTTTTTCTTCTTCGGGAATTGAGGCATATCGCTGAATTTTTTCAGAATTTACCAATGCCATATCAAGGCCTGCTTGTACGCAGTGATACAAGAAGACGGAATTTAAAACTTCACGTCCTGCTTCGGGTAAACCAAAACTTACGTTTGATATACCCAGAACCGATTTTGTCATCGGATATTTTTGTTTAATTAATCTTAAACCTTCAATTGTCTCGACCGCACTGCCAACATATTGCTGATCGCCGGTGCCACATGGGAAAACCAGGGGGTCCCAATAAATGTCCTCAGGCGCAACGTCATATTTTTTTGTGAGAAGTTCAAACGAGCGAGTTGCAACTTCGAGTTTTCGATTTCGCGAAATCGCCATACCTTGACTGGGGTCGTCGTCAATTGTTCCAACAACAAGAGCTGCACCAAACTGTCTTGCCAGGGGTACAACTTTTTCGAAACGTTCTTCGCCATCTTCTAAATTTACCGAGTTAATGATGGCTTTTCCTTGCGAATAAGTGAGTGCTTTGGCGATAACTTTTTCGTCGGTAGAATCAATCATGAGTGGGGCACGAATTTTTTTGATGGCTTCGCTGAGAAACTTTTCCATATCGGCGTTTTCATCGCGATCAGGATTTGCTAAACAGACGTCGATGACTTGCGCGCCACCACGAACTTGAGCGCGGCCAATTTCAGAAGCGTCATCAAATTTTTCTTCGCAAATTAATTTTTTAAACTTACGACTACCGATGACATTCGTGCGTTCACCCACGATTACGGGGCGGTTGTCAGTGCTGATTTCTAAGAAGTCAATCCCCGAAAGAAACGACATGCGTGGAGGAGAGGCCACTCTAGGCTTTTTTCCTTCAACCAGTTTCACCATGACTTCGATATGTTTTGGGGTTGTTCCACAGCACCCACCAAGTAAATTTACCCAGCCTTGATCCACAAAACGAGAAAGAATGTCGTTCATCATTTGTGGCGTTTCTAGATAGACTCCATCCACATCAGGAAGACCTGCGTTTGGAACGCAGGCTACGGGATATTTCGACAGACCCGATAGGGCGCGAACATGATCAGTCATAAACTCAGGACCTGTGGCGCAATTTAACCCCATGTATAGTAATTCTTTGTGAGCAAAGCTCGCATACAAAGACTCTACACTTTGGCCTGCGAGCATAGTCCCCATCGGTTCGATCGTTCCTGAAATTGCGATTGGCACCTGTTTATTAACTTCATTAAAATATCTATCAATACCAATGATCGCGGCTTTTAAATTCCGACCGTCTTGTGCGGTCTCGAGTAGCAAATAATCAGACCCGCCCTCAACTAAGGATTTTGCTTGAAGATAAAAATTTTCAATTAACTCGTCGAAGGTCACTCCCCCGGTAACCGAGATAGCCTTTGTCGTAGGGCCCATTGATCCGGCGACAAATCTTGGTTTATCAGGTGTTGAAAACTTATCACAGGCAGCGCGGGCTAACTTTGCCGCATTGAAGTTTATTTCGTGGGCCTTTTTGCCGATTTTATATTCATCTAGTACGAGGGGAGTGCCACCGAAAGTATTTGTCTCAACGATGTCACAACCGGCTTGTAAAAATAATTCATGAATTTTTTGAATTAATTCTGGGCGTGTTAAAACTAAGTTTTCGTTACAGCCCTCGAGGTCTTCGCCACCAAAATCATTTGGTCCTAGATTAAAACCTTGAATGGTAGTACCCATTGCGCCATCTAAAACTAGAATTCTCTTTTTCAAAAGATCTTTAAGTTGTTGTCCGCGGGAGTTTAGTGAGTAGGTGGTCGTGGTCATTGTAATATAAAGCCTTCTTTATAGTGAAAATCTCCGTCACGAAACTCCACATGAGCGGCTTCAACAAAAGGATCGTGTTCGAAAAATAAATACCATTTTTTCTTTTCGACTTCAGTCAGGAGCTTCCTTTTTTCTTCAATAACTTTCAGTGGCTCAAGGTCATAGCCCATCACGTAAGGCAAGCGAATGTGAGAGCTCGTCGGAATTAAATCAGCGCAATAAACAATTCCATTTTTATCATCGGAAATAACTATGACTTGCAGACCTTCGGTATGTCCGTGCGAAATATACATCTTGATGTTGGGAAAAACATCGGAGCTTTCACCTTCTAATGTTTTCAATTTTCCAGTTTCAATCAGGGGAGCAAAGTTCGCTGGTAGGTAGCTCGCGCGTTCACGCACATTAGGCTTTATGGCGACTTCTAAATTTCTTTTTTGCACCCAATAGGTCGCGTTCGGAAAAGTCGCCACCAGCTTTCCATCACGAACACAAGTAGAACCACCGGCGTGGTCAAAATGCAAATGTGACAAAACCACATCAGTAATATCGTTAACTTTGATTCCATGGCGAGAGAGTGATGAAATTAAATCAGCACCGTTTGAGGAGACCTTATAGATTTCAGCGAATTTTTTTCCGACCTTCTCGCCATACTTGGCAACAAAGTCCCGACCCACACCATTATCGATCAAAATGTTGCGCTCTTTTGACTTTAGCAGTAGCGCCCGCGCTTCGAGATCAATTCTGTTGTGTTCGTCGGCAGGATTGGTTTTATGCCATAACGTCTTCGGCACAGTTCCAAACATAGCTCCCCCATCGAGACCAAAGAGGCCTGTGGGAATAGAATGAACTTCATATTCACCGATGGTTAACGCTAAAGACTGCAACGTCTTTGGATCTTGCAATTTTGCCTCGCAACGACTAATTAAAACATGAAAATAAAGTACTATCTAAAAGGTTATCTTATGGCAAAGAATTATGATTACGATGTTATGGAAATTCTTAAGAATGTTCGGCCAACACCCCTGGTCAAAAATGGCCTCTCTAATGCCGAGAAAATCAAGAAAATTTCAATGCACTTTCGCGCTATTATGGAGACCTTGGGATTGGATCTTACAAATGATTCTCTCGCGCAAAGCCCCGATAGGGTCGCAGAGATGTATATAAACGAATTGTTTTCTGGACTATCCTCTGAAAATTTCCCAAAAATTACCGTGCACGCGAATGAATACAAATATGACCAGATGGTCGTGGTACGTGACGTAAATATTATGTCAGTTTGCGAGCATCATTTTGTGACAATTGACGGGATGGCAACTATTGCTTACATTCCAAAAGACAAAGTGATTGGCCTTTCGAAAATTAACCGCATTGCCAACTATTTTTCAAAACGCCCTCAGGTTCAGGAAAGATTAACAAAACAGATTGCTGACTGCTTAGAGTATGTGCTAGATACGGAAGATGTCGCGGTGCATATAAATGCAAAACATTACTGTGTGGTTTCCAGGGGCATCAAGGATATCAATTCAATGGCAATGACTACGGACCTTCGTGGGGAATTTCGACAAAATGCAGAGACGCGCGTCGAATTTCTTAATGCTTGTAAGTCAAAAGTGTATTCTAGTTAAGAAATTCAAAAGCGGTTTTTCTTAGTCTCAGGAGGCAGGGATGCGTTTGAGTCTTTCTTCAATTTTAGTTGTTTCAGTTTTTAGTTTACAGGGATTGGCCGGCGAAGCTCCGGTAATTTCGATGAGCAGTGATCATCTTCCATGTCCTGGAGAACATTGCAAACAAACTTGCAATTATTTGGCAGACGCTATCATCGAATACCAAGGATTTGAGGTCGAAGGCAAAATCAAGATTGAATCGAAATTCGATAATAAGACGGATCCAAAGAAAATTAATCTACGTACACTTGTAAAAGTTGAGGTTGATCTGATCGGTGAAGCCGGGTTGTGGGATGAAACAAGTATCATTGATGCTGAAACTTTGAGAATGGAAAAGACTTATAATTTTCTTAAGGTGGGAATGGGAACTGGTGAGAAGGGATTGAAAAAAGCGGAGTGGTCCAGCACGCAATTTACCTGGCCTGCAAACTATATCGAAGTCCCAACGGCCACAGTGACGGCGATTGGCGGCAGGACTGTTGATGAGATTAAAAGAAAGTCTGAAAAGTTTTATCAGTATCTGAAGACCAACACCTTTGGAAATGACTGGATGGATGAATTTTTCGGTGAAAATCCTGAGAGAAAAACCGAAAGAGATATGAAAGATTTTGCTGAAAATATTTTAAGTCCAACTTTTGTTTCGTTATTTCACCTACGCTTTATTCCGTTTATCGAAGCTCTTCGTTACAATCTTTTTGTGAACTACTCTGCGCCTAAGTTTGAATTGGGTCTGCTAGGAGCTTTTCAAATTGGGCTCGAAGGACAAAAGTCTGGAAAAGATACTTCTGTCGTTTATCAAGGAGAGCTTACGTTTGGTGATTTTGAGTCACAACCGGGAAAGCCAGCACGCATTTTTGTAGATAAATCGACTAATCAATACGAACGTCTTGAGTTCAGTTTGCAGAATCAAAAGCAGGGGATAAAGGCGACCGCTTGGACTACGAGCGTGAGCTGTAGTGCTGCGCATTGAACCTTAGTCGAGCTGAACCAGTTTAATATTATTTTTTTGTTATCGTCAGTTTACAATAATAGTAGATGTTATCCACTTCTTTCGGGGGTTCCATGAGAGCTATATTTCTCATTTTTGCTTTTCTGATTGTTCCTAGCCTTGGGAGCGCGGCGCGATATTGTGAAACGGATGTTCGAGGAGGCGGAACGTGCCCAAAAGAAGTTGAAGAAATTTATACCCTAGAGATTGATTCCGACTCTCCGTTTAGTGTTTTCAATCCTTTTACGTGGTTTGGTAACAATAAGGATGCAGCGACGAGAGAGGTTCAGACGGGGGGGGCTATAAGAGTAAACCCAGGTTTTGTTGACGACGAGACAAGTGCACCAAAAAGAAATATTCCAGATCCTAGCGTATTGAAAAAAGATAAGTTTCAAAAGTCGGAGGACCTACTGAAGAGTACTCGTCTTACGGAATCGCAAAAAAAACTAATCCGGGCGCATAGCGAAATTATTGATCGTGTCGCAGAGGCTGATGAACAAGCTCGTCAGCGGCTTAAGGAAATAAATGAGAATCTTAATAATATTGATAGAAAACTAAAACCCCTTGACGAGCAAATCGAGGGCGCGGCTAAAGCCTACAATCAATGTGTTGCTAACCAACAAGAGTGTGGAAGCTCCAATGCAAAACTGCTAGGACATTTGCAAAAAATTGAAGAAATTCGTGAAGGTCGAAAGCCCATAGCCGAAAAGTGGAATTCTGCCATGAGGGATTACAATAAGGCGCTCGACGACTTTAGGAACCATACTTTAAAAATGAATAAGGAGCTTGGTCCATATATGTATTCGGAAGGTGCATTGGCACAACAAGTTGCTAATTTACGAATTGCTCTAAGGCGTGAAGAGATGACTCGAGAGTTTAATGATTCTAGATTTCACCTTATTCATATTAATGATCAACTCGACGAACTCGAAGATGCTTATGATCCCATGCGGGTTGGAACCTATGTTCAAGATAAGATAGGACATTTGCTAACTTCGGACGTACTTTGTAAAGTGACTACAAAGTGTGTGAATGGCGAAAATAATGCCGAACTCAATAAGTTGGAGTTAAAGGAGATTTTTCCAAATATCGAAGCAAACAAAAATTCTCGAGAGTTTTACAAGAAACGCACAAAGTAATTACCAGGGGAGAGTTTCTCCTCTGAAATCATAAAATTTTCCAGAATCTTTTCGTTTAAGGTTTTCAATAACAGCTACGATTCCTTTCGCAGAATCTTGTGGCGACACCGGTGCTTGCTTTCCACCCATATCAGTTTGCACCCAACCTGGATGCATAACGATCGAAATGATATCGGGATAGTCTACTGAAAATGATTTCGTCATCATATTTAGTGCGGATTTCGACATGCGATAACCGTAGTAGCGCCCCATTTTATTGTCGTCGATGGAGCCCATTTGGCTGGTAATATTGACCACTAGTGGCGTTTTAGATTTTTTTAAATACGGAAGAAGAGTTTGTGTCACTTTCAAAGGTCCCATGGTATTAACCATAAAAGTTTTTAACGTGGACTCAGAATCAATTTTTTCTAAAATCTGATTGTCATCAGCTGCGAAAATTCCAGCGTTGTTAATCAATAAGTCAATTTGTTGCATGCCTTGCAATTTAGATTTTAAATTCGAAATTTCTTCGTCGTCAGTTACGTCGAGATCAATCAATGTGAGCGCGTTTGGGTAGTCGGATTTTAAAGAAGAGAGTCCTTTGCTTTTTTTGGTCTCTCTTCCCGTCGCGATGACGTGATATTTTTTCGGTAGTAGAATTTTTGTCAGTTCAAGGCCAATTCCTCTAGTGGTACCCGTAATAAATGCTACTTTAGACATGCGAACTCCTTTTTGACGCACTATGGACTCGAAAAAGTCTCAGGCACCTTAACGATACTCCTTAAAAACCTCTTTCAGGGTTGATTCAGCCGGACGAGTTTCTTTTTCATTGAGAAGCGCTAAGCTTTTTTCAGTCAAATTCAGTGTGTCGGCGAGATTTCCTGATTTTTCATCTATAAAAAATAATCCAGTTAGGATTTCACCTTTCATGCGAGACTTATAAACTAAATCCATGGCTTTTTCACGGTCAAACACGTCATGGTCATGAGCTAATTTTTTTAGGGTGAGTTTACTGCCATCGGGTAGATCAACTTGTGTGGTAGTTCCTGGGTCGTAGTCCACGGTAATTTCTTGCTCAGGGAAAATAAGTCCCAATTCCTGGAGCATTACTTTATGACTTTTAAAATAATCATAAGATTTCGTACTACCGTCATGGTTGTTGTAAGTTACGCACGGAGAAATGATGTCAATAAGTGCGGTGCCTTTGTGTTTGAGTGCTGCCGAAATTAGAGTGACAAGTTGTTTGGCGTCTCCCGAAAACGAGCGCGCTACAAAAGTACAACCTACTTCTAAAGCCAATCCACAAAGGTCAATTGTCGAGAATGGATTTAGATCTCCGCTTTTAGCCTTTGCACCCTTATCCGAAGTTGCTGAGAACTGGCCTTTGGTCAAACCGTATACGCCATTGTTTGCCACAAGATAAGCCATCTGAACGTTTCGTCGCATCAAATGAACAAAGCCACCCAAACCAATTGCAGCAGAATCTCCATCCCCAGATACTCCGAGTGTCACTAATTTTTGATTGGCGACTTTTGCGCCGGTGGCCACGGGCGCCATCCTGCCGTGAAGAGAGTTGAATCCACTGGCTTTATTTATGAAATAGCCAGGTGTTTTAGATGAGCATCCGATTCCAGACATTTTTGCAATATCATAAGGGCTAATTGAAGATGAGTAAGCAGCGCTAATGATAGCACTCGTGATACTGTCATGGCCACAGCCAATGCACAGAGTAGACTTTCCACCACTATAATCTGTTTTTGCAAAACCGGCTTTGTTTGTCGCGGGTGCGGGTGTTACAACTTCACTCATAGAATATTCTCCATTTTAAGAATGGGATTGGTAATACGACTAGCGTCGAGAGGTAAACCGTCATAATTGGTGACACTTTTTAACTTGGTGGCCATTTCAGGATATTCAATCTGTAAAAGTTTAAAGACTTGACCGTCACGATTTTGCTCAACGACGTAAACACGTTCGTGAGATCGCACAAAATCTTTTATCTCATTGGTGAATGGAAAAGCGCGAACACGTAAGTAATCGGTATTCAATTTTTTCTTTTGCAACTGATCACGTGATTCTACAACGGCCCAATGGCTTGAACCAAAGGCGATAATGCCGACACTGGAATCTCTCATGGTTTCAATGATAGGTTTTGGAACGAATTTTTTTGCCGTCTCAAACTTTCGTGTCAGCCGATCAAGCACCGTTTGATATTGAACATTGTTTTCTGTGTATTGTGCTTTTTCATTATGACCTGAGCCGCGAGTTAAAAATCCCGCAGCTGGGTGATGAGTGCCTGGTAAAGTGCGGTACGGAATTCCGTCTTTATCGGTATCTTCGTAGCGATAATATTGTGCCATATTTTTTAACTTCTCAGCATCAACGACTTTTCCGCGATCAAAAGGTTTGGTTGGGTACTTAAATTCGTCGGTAATCCACAGGTTCATTCCTAAATCAATATCGCTCATGACTATTACGAGAGTTTGCAGTCTCTCTGCCAAATCAAAACATGTTTGGCCAAACTCAAAACACTCGTCAGGAGTTGCCGGGAACAAGAGAACATGTTTGGTGTCACCGTGAGAAAGTGTCGCCGCAAAACCAATATCGGCCTGTTGAGTTCGTGTTGGTAGTCCTGTCGACGGACCCGCGCGTTGAATATCCCAGATAACAGCGGGAATTTCGGCATAATAAGAAAAGCCCGCAGCTTCTGCCATTAAACTTACACCAGGGCCCGATGTCGCTGTCATCGCACGTGCGCCACTCCAACCGGCTCCCATAACCATGCAGATCGCTGCTAGTTCGTCCTCAGCTTGCACAATAGCAAATGTATTTTTGCCGTGCGCATCTTTACGGTACTTTGTTGCGAATTTATTGAAGTTTTCCACCACAGAAGTACTAGGCGTAATGGGGTACCAGGAAACAAAAGTACAGCCACCGTACATAAGGCCTAAACCCGCAGCGGCGTTGCCTTCAATTAAAATCTTTCCGACGGTCTTATCCATCTTCTCAAGGACCATACCAACGTCGTCTTTAATATTCTCTACAGCGTATTGATAACCAACTTCGATTGCTTTCAGGTTTGTGGTAACGACACTTGCCTTGTCAGAAAATTGATCTCTCACTACACTTTTCACAATCTCTAAATCGATATTTAATAGTTTTGTTAAAATTCCCACATAAATTGTATTTATTAAAAGTTTTTTCAAGCGAATTTGATCTGTAACTTGGTCAACAAGTTTTTTAAAGGGCACGGAGAAATTTTTTAAATCTGGGCGCAATAGTGCTGTCTCGAGTTTTAAATCATCATTGTAAAGAAAAACTCCGCCCGAGTTTACGGTTTTCAAATCGTCAAGAACTGTTGCTTGGTTCATGGCAACCATAAAATCACATTCACGTTTCATACACGTGAAACCATCTTTATTGACACGAATTGTGAACCAAGTTGGAAGTCCCATAATATTTGAAGGGAAGATATTTTTACCGCCGACCGGGATTCCCATTCTAAATATCGACTTGATAAGTATGGTATTCGCTGATTGGCTACCGCTACCATTAACAGTTGCAACGCTGATCACAAAATCATTGACCTTTTTAGACATAGATCCCCCGGAATATCGATGAGCACCTACTATAATTTACGAGACAAATAGGGTCTACTGTTAGAAGTGGTAACGCAAGGCTTATTTCTTTTTCTTTGAGGCTTCGACCGTCGTTGCGACCCATACGCCATTGTCTTGGGGTGTCTTTTTTGGGTCGCGAAGTACAAAAACTATTTTTTCGCCACTATAGACTCCATAAAATCCAAACATAGGCTTTACGGTAATTCATAAGCCGGGATATGTCGCAAGTTCTTCAAGTACAAATTCAAAGGGTATGTTTTTTTTCTTCTTCATTAGTACCCTCAAAATCAAATTGTGGACCGAGTTCTTCGAGTTGCTCGGGGCGAAAAGGTTTATGGGTAATGGTTAAAACCCAATCGCGATAGTTCTTACTAATTTCTTCGATAGGCGCTGGTTGTTGCACGGGACCGACGTGAACAGTGAGTTTTCCCATTTTGGCGAAGAATCGCCCTTTCGGCCATAGCTCAGCATTGCCGTCGATAAACAAAAATAGGATGGGCGTATTGGTGCGTTCTGAAAAAACACTGATACCACGCTTGAACTCTTGTAAATAACCATCTTTTGAGCGCGTGCCCTCGGGAAAAATAATCAACCAAATATTTTTTAGGTTTGTTAGTAGTGATGTGCACAGCATGATAGCTTCGCCTTTTTTATCCTTTCGATCAATTGGGATCGCGCCTAAACAGTGTTGGGAAAAAAAAGTAAATAGTGGATTTGAAAAAAAATAGTCTTTTGCGGCGGCGATATAAAGATCTAACCAATACCGAAATGGAATTGCAGCGGCGATGGAAATTGCATCAAGGTGGCTTGCGTGATTTGAAATCACCAGTAGGCGTGGGTTATTTTTCGCAACCTCGTGAAAATCTCCCACAACTTTTAGTCTTATGTAGGTCTTAAAAAATAAATTTAAGAAAGCGGCCCAAGCAGCGCGAATAATTAAGCTCGTGATGTCGTAGTAGCGAGTAAAAAGCGGCAGATGTTTAAGGTGAACGGGAAGTTTGGTCCACTGTTCATTTTCATAATCCCAATCTTTCATACTAATCCATCGGTCCGAGGCTAAACATATATTTCATCACATAAAAATATATGGGTGCTACAAAAATTAAACGGTCTACTCGACGTAAAAAATCGCCCCGGCCAATGATGAAAGCTCCTACTTGCTTAATTCCTAAATCTCTTCTGACGACTGTTAAAACTAAGTCTCCAAGCGCTCCGCCACACGCCGCGACTATTCCTGAGGCGATCCAAAATGGGGGGGAACGGAATCCCGAAGGCATTAAGTGGCGCATGCCCCAAGCCAATGCCACGGTGACAAAAAGTGCGACCACAAATCCCTCGAGAGTACGCTTACTTGTGATTCGCGAGAAGGGTTTAATATGACCAAATAATTTTGAACTCGCCATGAGCGCATTTTCACAAAATTCGGTTAGCAAAATAATATAGATCAAAAGAAAAGGCCCATTATCTAACTTTAAAATCCAACCCAAATGCATAAAATTCCAACCGAGCAAACTAAAACCAATTAAGGTCAACGCAATGTACTGGATCATATGAATATAGTTATTGCGAATAAGTGGAACCATACAGATTGTGAACAAGAATATCATCGGCATAAGATCATAAAGCCGATGCCAATCGATATAAATTGCATAAGCGAGAGCGGCGATGCCGATATAACAGATCCAAACAAAATTACTGCGGTGATACATTCCTGTGATTTGAAAAAAAGTTTTTGAGCCAAAAATTGCGACGAGTGTCAGACTTGCTAAAGCCCATCCATAGGGAAGGCCTAAAACAAGTAGAATTACCGGCGCAGCAAACAACCAACTTTTTAGACTCGCCCAAGTACCTAGGAAAGCCGCGTTTTTGCGGTGAAAGACAAAAAATATGCTTCCCAAAAGAAATAAAAAAACCAGAACGATTAAAACGGTTTCGCGATAAACCGGGTTGTTCCACTGTGCCACTTCCATTAAACTCCAACAGTAATATCGTTATCCTTTAACTTCTTATACAGTGTTGAACGCGAAATTTTAAGTAATTTCGCAGCCTCTTCGACATCTTTAACTCGCCCCAAGCTTGTACGCAGAATTTGTGACTCATAGGCTCGCAAAAGACCATCTAGACCAAGAGACAGGTCAGACGTTGTGGGAAGCAAAATCTCAACGTCGCTTGGCCGAATCATTGGCAATGGCGAGTTAATACATAGCTGTTCACAAATACGTTTGAGCTCACGGATATTTCCCGGCCATTGATAAGCTTTCATGACATTTATGGCTTCAGGAGTAAGTTGCTTATTGTAGCGAGGGCGTTGCGATAAAATAAAAAATTCGGCAATTGCTCCGATATCTTCAAAGCGATTTCTCAGGGGAGGAAGTGTTATTTTGTTTCCCTGGAGTCGCCATAACAAATCTTCGCGGAAGACATTGGATTTCACCATTTCATGTAAATTGCGATTGGTTGCCGCAATGACACGAACTTTCACAGTCATTGAATTCTTACCACCGACGCGACGAATTTCACCAGATTCTAGAAAGCGCAGAAGTTTTGCTTGATGTTCCAGTGGAAGGGCCTCGATTTCGTCCAAAAATAAATCGCCGTTGTTTGCCATCTCAGCAATGCCCATTTTGTTTTGGTCTGCACCAGTAAAAGCTCCTTTTACGTGTCCGAAAAATTCAGATTCAAAAAGGTTTTCAGGTATGGCGGCGACATTGAGTTGAACCCATGGGCGTTCGGGCTCTTGGTTGTGGAGTAAAGTTGCGACAACTTCCTTGCCTGTTCCAGATTCTCCTTCGATCAAAACAGGCAGCCACTCGCTTTTTGAGTTGGCGATTTTTTTTCGAATCTCATCGCTCGCGGGGCTTGTTCCAATCCAGCGCGTACTGGCATTATGCGGGCGTAGCGACGCCTTTTTTAGAAGTGACAAAGCTTCAATTTTTTCGAGAGTTAAAACCAGCTCTTCGGGAGATAAAGGTTTCGGCAAAAAACGCGAAGCTCCCGCTTTCAAACAGGACTCCAGCAATTCTGAGTTTAAATCTCCAGAAATCGCGATGACTTCTAAATTATTTTGACGACCAACCAAGAGAGAAATGATCTTTATTCCTTCGGGATCAATGGTTTTTTCCGTTAAATGCATATCGACGATAGCGGCATCGAAAGTATTATTAGGGAGTTGATTTAACGAGGAGCAAAACGTGACTTCCCAGGAAGTGGGAACCGCCATTTTTATAGATTCGTGAATTAATTTATCGTCATCAACAACGAGGAGTTTTAATTTCATATTTGCCCGAATTATAGGCGAACAATAGCTCACCTTTTTGGCCTATGAAAGGTGCGATGTAAACTTTTCCATGACAGTGCGAAATTATGAATTATTATGACGCCTATACGTTTTGGGAGCAAAAATGGGCACAAATAAAATCCTGCTACTTGAAAACATCCATCCTGCCGCGACCGAACATCTCAAAAAATCAGGATTTTCTGTTGAAAATATGACGAAGGCCCTGGGCGATGATGACCTCAAAAAGAAGCTTACAAGTGAAGACTACTTAGCAGTGGGCATTCGGTCAAAAACCCAGTTAACATCTGAAATTCTTGAGGCTGTTAAAAATATACATACTATTGGCGCATTTTGTATCGGCACAAATCAAATCGATTTGGAGAGAGCGAACCGAAAAGGGATACCAGTGTTTAATGCGCCTTACTCAAGTACCAGATCGGTCGCCGAACTTGTGATTGGAGAAGTTATTGCGTTGGCAAGAAGATTTTGTGATCAAAGCAAGCAAGTTCATCAGGGGATTTGGGAAAAGTCTGCAAAGGGTTCTATCGAAGTTCGTGGGAAAACACTGGGAATTGTAGGTTACGGTCACATAGGTAGTCAGGTGAGTGTTCTCGCGGAATCTATCGGTATGAACGTGATTTTTTACGATATAGTCAAAAAACTTCCGCTTGGAAATTCAAAACCCACCGGCAGTCTTGACGATCTTTTAAAAAATTCTGATTTCGTCTCGCTTCACGTTCCGGCGACCGAGATTACAAAAAATATGATTGGAAAAGCTCAATTTAAGGTTATGAAAGAGCAGAGTTACCTCATTAACGCAAGTCGCGGTAGTGTTGTTGTCATTGATGACCTTGTCGAAATTTTAAAGTCAGGAAAGCTTGCTGGCACGGCTGTCGATGTTTTTCCCGATGAACCCGAAAGTAATAATGAAAAATTCTCAAGTGGTTTACAAGGGCTTCCAAACGTCATTATGACTCCCCATGTGGGCGGTAGTACCGAAGAAGCACAAGAGGCCATTGGTGTTGAAGTTGCAGAAAGCCTCATTCGCTATTTAAAACTTGGTTCTACTTATGGGAGTGTGAACTTTCCCAACGTGGATCCGGGTCAGAAAAAATCGGAGTGCCAACGTATAATGAACGTCCACAAAAACGTTCCGGGGGTTCTTAGCGATATCAACGGTATCGTTTCTAAAGTCGGAGCCAACATCGAAGCTCAGCATTTATCGACGGATCCCAACATTGGTTATCTTGTTATGGATTTTGCGCGCGGACCTGCTGAGCAGCTCATTCAAGAAATTAACAAATTAAAAACAAGTATTCGAACATATCAAATTTAATTTCTATCCGAGACGTCAAGTATGAAAGGTAAGAAGCTAGCCTTGGCTTTGTTTTTTACCAGCAAAATCTTTGCGGATCCAGTTCCGAATAAATTTTAAGAACTGATCGGTAATACCAAAATAGTTGAGATAGCATAAGAACCGCGCTTTGTCTTTTGGATCTGGTTCAGCAAAATAAATTCGCGCGCATAAATACCCATCGGGTGCATTGGTAAAAATACTTTCGTGCAAATATACAACCGTACCTGCTGAAAATGCTTTGGCATGAGAGAATGCTCCGCCAAATTCGCCAATCGTAGCTAGTCTTGATTCAATAGCGACGTGGGCGGGAATCACACATTTTATACTTGGGATATTACCATGATTAAATTTTGTATAAGGCCAATTTAGGGCGGTTGAAACCTGATAGCAAACAGGGCGGCTTTTTAGTGGCTTGTAGATAAATCCAAAAATTTTTTGATAGCGGTATTTTTTTGGCCCGCTGCTATTCTTTTCGTCACCTATGATTAATATAGGTAAATCATTTTCTGGCAGGGTGACGCCATTTTTTGTACAAACTTCGCGGATACGGCCCTTCCAATCATCAATATTTTCGGGAACAAGAGCTTGGTTAACAATCAGTAGATCGAGTGCAGAAATCTTTTTTGCTTCCTCTTTTTTCTTAACTTCTGGCAAACCGAGTTCGATTTTCCCACTTTCTTTGTCTTTATTCTGCGTTACAGTAATCTGAAAAATTTTTAGCGGGCCGTTAGCATCTTGAACGATGATGTTCTGAGAAAATCGTTGCCCAGCTTTAGCAAGTGTAAATGCTTCTTCTAGCAAGGCCTTTGCGTCAGCATGGTTGAAAGGTGTCATCCAGCCCGTTGGTCGATTAAACATAGACTGAGCATTGTGACCCACTAACAAATCTTTTGCTCCCGGGCGAGTGATGGCCTCCATAAATTTCTGTGTAGTGAGATTTACGTTGAAGGCGACAACTGGTGCAAATAAATCCTCACGTGTTCCGGGGACCCCGATTGATTGCTCTTTTTCGATATATTTTTTTGCGAAGAAATATAAAGAAGCCTCTTTAATGATTTTTGTTTTGTCGATTTCGGAGGCTATAATATCGGCAACAGTATCTGCTGTTCCTGCATCAACATCCAATATCGCAATCGTTTTATCAGAAATCCTAGCTGCTTTTTTGGGGTCGATCGGGGGACGAAATTTAAAAGCTTCTTTGTCGTCGCTATCGAGTTCCTTATAGTTAGGCTGTGACGTCAAAAATTTCTTAATTGCCATTTGCATTTTGGAATCGGCGCCGATGTAAGTGTGATGCACTAAAAATTGGTTGGGAGCTTCGGGATGTGGTTCCGAGTAAAGTGCGCGAGCATAAATACTCCAAGTATCTTTTTGCCCCGGAAATTTTACATACAAATGCGAAATTGTACCAGAAGCTAAACGGAAAGGATTACGGATTGTCAGGCCCATGTCAGTTACTCGTTCAACGAGAGTTTTTTTACTAATTTCAATTGGCTGCTCGACCGGCATCTGAAACAAAAAGCTCGGCTTTACCTTGCGCGGAAGATTACAGATGATCTCTAGTTTTTGTAAAAAAATCAGGCGATCCAGAGGTAAAAAAATAATGTCTTCGATCAGTGGATGAACGAAATAATCTTTATCGATGCCATCATCTTCATATTTCGTGACTATAAATCGTGTCGGCTTTGTGTCTGTACAGAACTTATTTATTTTTAACGCCTTCAAAGTTTTAGAGACCCAACCGCGAACCTCTTCTTTTATACATTGAGATTTAAAAATGATGACGTCGACAGAGCCTAAAAGTTGAAAAAGTTCGTCTTCAGCTAATTTTTCATTCTTCATTTTAGCCGCAGCGCTGTCCTCACCCTCTTTGGGTTCTTCAACCTCTTTTTTGTCAAAACAGTATTTCGCATCGAAAAGTTCGTTAGAGGGGAAGAAACGGATTTTTGCGTCGTCATCCATTTCTTTGATGAACATATTAATTTGGCGCTCAATTCTTGAATCATCCTCAAGAACTATGTAATTTCCCATTTTCCCCTTAAACTCGTGAACTTAGTGCCACGCGTTTGCTCAGAAAATATTGTCTCTAAATAGCTTCGGGAGATCAATTATAGAGCCAAATCCTGGACGTAAACCTATTGCGGAAGGATATTTCGTCCTAGACTTTTGTCGCTATTTTATTTCGATATGGTAAATTCAATCGAATCTTGGCGGTTCTTCTCAAGAACAGCAACTTCGTCAGTAGAAAGCAAAACGTTGTTCAAGTAAAAATCGTTACGTGTTGAGCGCTCAAGCACCCACTGTTTTGTTTCCTCATTAAAAGAATATTTCAACGTGGTAATGAATTTTGCTTCGTTCATTTTGTCCTTATCTATTTTTAATCCAATTCGGGTCACTATCGCTTCATAATGAGTCTTCGGTTTTATGTTATTTGGATCGATGTCATCTTGAAACTTTCGGCAGGTGCTGTAGTGGCCTTCGTATTTTTTATTTTCATCAAGATTTAAACTTAAATTGTATTTCTCGCGGACATACAAAACCACATTTTGAAATTTTGGTTCGGCCTCTTCAATAGGAAGTTTTTTGTACCAGAGTGTTTCGGCAGTACCCTTTAAGGTCATCGAAGAGAAAGCGCCCAACAGTTTGTAAGTGGGGTCTTGTTTTTGCCATATTACGGTTGCTTCAGCCTTCACTGAACGTGTCACGTTTTTATCTTCACTTTCAATAGTGTTAACCTCAACCAAGGCAGGAGCGGTTTGTAGGGGAGTGACTTCTTCTATTACTGCTATAGGACAAGTAACACCCGCTTTTGTCGTATCCTTCTCGACTGTTTTTCGTTTGTATTTGAAGGTCTGATTTTCAAAATCTTTACCAAGACTTTCAGTCTCTTTAGCATTCAACAAACACTTTTCACGCAAATCAGTAATAACTTTCTTTTGGACTGCAGGAGGTGTGATTTTATCATTATCTTTTTGTGGTGCAATTTGAACAGCTCTGTCTAAATCCGCAAAAGGTGCGATAATTTTAAAAAACTCCTTCGCTTCGGCGTCGCTCAGCTTTTGCATATTCTTTTGATCTTTGCCGCAGACCTCATGATCCACAATTAACCGATAAATATTGCCTCCTGAAGTGCACCCGACACAGCCCAAAACTATAAGAGAAAGACAGGAAGATTTAAGAGTCATATGATTCCTCCGAATTTGCTATGCAATATAGCGCGGGGCGCTAAGAGAATCAATTATAAAAAATTCAGCTCTCGAGAGTTAGGAGTTGTTGCTTCGTTTTAACTCCACCTGGAGCGGAAAACCCGCCCAAGCCTGATTTACCCTTAACTCGGTGGCACGGGACGAGCAAAATCCACGGATTTTTACCTAATGCCGTGCCCACCGCCCTTACAGCCTTTGGTTGTCCAATAGCGGCAGCAATTTCTGAATAAGTTTTAGTTTTTCCAAAAGGAATTTTACTTGCAGCCATATAAACTTTTTTTTGAAAACCGGTACAGTTCGAATAATCAAGCCAATGAAAATCAAAGGATTTTAATTTTCCCGAAAAATAAAGCTTGAGTTGGGAAATCAAGTATGAAATTTCCTTTGGAGTTTTACTTTCAGATTCAGAAGCAGCAGAGTTTGGCGGTCCCAAGAAAATTTTGTTTAGTCCCTGCTCGGTCCATTCTAGACGAACAGGGGCTTTGTGTTTGAAAAATTCAACCGTAAAGCTTTTAGTTGCCTTGGTTTGCGATTCTGCTCCAGTACCCATTTGCGCCAGAACCTATCTCAACTTTGCGTCCTTTGGAAGTGGCAAGTTTCGGAAGGACAATATTTAACACGCCGTTTTCCATATTAGCGTCAATTTTTTCGACGTCGATGGCGCATTCCTTACTCAGTCAGGACTTAAGGGGAGTCTGTCTAGGCAAGACACTTGCGATCGTCTAAAATAAAGATTCGGAGGAGTTCCATGGCCGCTAAAAAAATAAAAGAAAAAGATCAAGAAAAAGTTGTCCCCCCCCCAAGACGTGCGCTTCGCTACTCTCCTGATATTGGCGATTACGCAGTTCTATGTTTTTCTGGTCCTGATTCGCAATTTAAAATCGATTTGGTTGGGATTATTCTTAATGAATCAAGCTCTGGCTGTGCCATTTGTGTTCCTGCAAACCGTCGTCTAAAGGAAGGTGACGAGTTTGTTGTACAAGTAGGCAAGATGAACCCGCGACCGGCGACCGTCGTGTGGCGCAAAGAACTCGATAAAGATGTTGTCAAATTAGGAATAAAATACGAAAAGTAGAGGATGCAATTAGGCATTCCGAATGAGAACCGCGATGGAAGTTTAAATGAGAATCGCGTATCTGCAACCCCAGACGTTATAAAAAAAATAATAAAAGCGGGGTTTTCCGTTGTCGTCGAAGACGGCGCTGGGATGCATGCTGGCTTTTTTAATGAAGACTATGTGAAGGCTGGCGCTAAAGTTGGGGACGTTGCCGAGGTTTTTGGTGCAGACGTCGTCTTCAAAATTAATCCGCCAACGGCGCAGGAAGCAGAGTTTCTTAGGGAAAAGTGCGTCCTTTTAAGTTTAATTTTTTCTCATGAAAATAAAAATCTTGTCGACTTCCTAAAAAATAAAAAAATAACTGTTTTTGCGATGGAAAAGTTGCCGCGTACTTCCCGCGCGCAGTCGATGGATGTTTTGAGTTCACAGGCTAACATTGCGGGATATCGGGCGGTGATTGAAGCCGGAGCTCACTACGGAAGGTTTTTGCCACTTATGATGACAAGTGCCGGTATGGCCAAGCCGGCGCGTGTGATTGTTCTTGGTGCGGGAGTAGCTGGACTGCAGGCGATTGCAACTGCAAAAAGGCTTGGCGCAAATGTCGAGGCCTATGATGTTCGGCCCGAAGTCAGAGAACAAATCGAATCTTTGGGTGGAAAATTTATTGAATTAAAAATGCACGAGTCAGGAGCGGGCACTGGTGGTTATGCGAAAGAACTTTCGGAAGAAGGGAAAAAAGAACAACAAAGACTGCTGACGGAAAAATTAAAAACCGCAGACATCATTGTTGCGACAGCGGCAATTCCCGGAAGAAAAGCTCCAACCCTTATAACCAAGGAAGCAGTTGATGGAATGCGAAGGGGATCGGTTGTTATTGATCTTGCCGCGGCGACCGGCGGAAACTGTGAATGTACCCAAAACGGTAAAGTGATCACAACGGACAATGGAATAAAAATTGTTGGGACAACAAATTATCCAAGTTTAGTTCCTGCGGATGCGAGCCTCTTTTTTGGCAACAATCTCTACAATTTTCTGGTGTTGCTTGGTCCAAATTTGAAAATTAATTTTGAGGACGATTTAGTTGCGGGAACTTGTATTACCTATAACGGGGAGATGAGACAATAATGTCACCAACTTTGATTGGAATTTATGTTTTTGTTTTAAGTTGTTTTGTTGGTTATCACGTGATTTGGGGAGTTACACCGGCATTGCATACACCGCTAATGGCGGTAACAAATGCAATTAGCGCGATCATCGTGGTCGGTGGAGTTTTGGTGGCTGGATATGTGGGTAATCATAACACCTCAATTATTCAGATACTTGGATTTTTGGCTGTGGTGCTGGCGTCTATTAATATTTTCGGCGGATTTGTCGTTACCCAACGAATGCTTGCCATGTTTAAGAAGAAGAAATGATGAGCACGGATGTATTTGCTTCTGTCTATTTAATAGCAACGATTTTTTTTATCTTTGGCCTTAAGGGTTTGAGTTCTCCGAAGACAGCTATTTTCGGAAATAATTCAGCCATGTTAGGAATGGCCATTGCGGTGCTTATGACGCTGGTTCATCCTGATGTAAAAACTTACTCATGGATTTATTTCGGACTTGCTGTAGGTGCTATTATCGGTTCAATTTTGGCACTCAGAATCCAAATGAAAAACATGCCGCAGCTTGTGGCGCTCCTTCATAGTTTTGTTGGTCTTGCGGCTGTTCTAATTTCAATTGGGACATTTTTATCCCATGGCGATCAAATTGATAGCGTAACCGCCATTGAATTGTCACTAGGAAGTGCAATTGGAGCGATTACGTTTACTGGGTCGCTTGTTGCATTTGCAAAACTTCAGGAGCTCATGCGCTCCAATCCAATAATTTTTAAAGGCCAACACTTTTTAAATTTATTAATTGGATTTGCAATCATTTTATTGTGCGGAAAGTTTTGCATTTATCACGACCTCAATTCGCTTTTAGTTCTCACGATTTTGTCTCTACTTATAGGGGTCCTGCTCATCATACCCATTGGTGGGGCTGATATGCCGGTGGTTGTTTCTATGTTAAATTCTTATTCGGGTTGGGCGGCGTCCGCGACGGGATTTACATTGAGTAACTATCTTCTTATCTCTACAGGCGCACTTGTTGGGAGTTCCGGCGCGATTCTCTCTTATATAATGTGTAAAGCAATGAATCGTTCTTTTATAAGCGTAATCTTAGGCGGGTTTGGAGCCGAGGGGGCCGTTGATGCAGGCGCGACAGCCGGTAAGTCAGTAAAATCATCGGTCGCTGAAGATGCGGCATTCATGATGGCCAATGCCGGAAAAGTGATAATTGTTCCAGGTTATGGAATGGCAGTTGCGCAGGCGCAACACGCGGTGAAGGAACTTTATGAATCTCTGCATAATAAGGGTGTAGAGGTTAAGTTCGCGATTCATCCTGTGGCGGGGCGCATGCCAGGGCACATGAACGTGTTGCTCGCCGAATCCGATATCCCCTATGATTCAGTTTTTGAGCTTGAAGAAATCAATGGGGAGTTTAGTTCTACAGATGTCTGTTTGATATTAGGGGCAAACGATGTTGTTAACCCCGCGGCAAAAACAAACAAAACAAGTCCTCTTTATGGTATGCCGATTCTTGACGCCTACAAAGCGAAACAGGTTTTTGTAAACAAACGTTCAATGAAACCTGGTTACGCCGGTGTTGATAATGATCTTTTTTATTATGAAAACTGTTCGCTTATTTTTGGCGATGCTAAAGGTGTTGTTGAGCATCTTGTTCGAGCAGTTAACGAAGCTTAAGGGCAGTCAACCAGAGAATTATTAGAATCGTATAAGAATTGCTACATTTCTAAACCTGTTTTTCTGAAAATCTGCCAATAAATAGCCCCAAAAATGTTTTTTAAATTTTACATTTACCTAACTAAAGATCCTGTGCTTGAATTGGGGTTAACAACGGAGGGTAAATGAACGGACTTGCAGCCTTGTTTTTCTTCTCTGTACTTCAAATGACTTTTGTCGCCACCGCAATGACGGGCGGCAACCATGGACTGGATGAAAATCTATTAAGTATCATGGCATACAATACAGAAAATACTTTCGATGTGAAACACGACGAGGGTAAAGACGACTATACTTTTTTACCTTTAAGTTTTCCAGATAAAGCCAGGCACTGTTATACCAGCCCCATTCAATACCGCGAATTTTGCTTGAAGACCGATTGGACTGAAGACAAAGCGGAATTAAAAATCCATCAACTTAAACGCATGATTAGTTCACAGGGATATTTGCCAGACTTGGTTGCACTTGAAGAGGTTGAAAATCAGATTGTGATGCATGACCTAGCTCAAGACTTGGGTTATGAAAAGTTCTTGATTACAAACAGTCCCGATATGCGTGGCATAGATGTGGCGTTAATGTACAACGAGCAAAAGCTCATTTACATGTCTCATGAAGAAATCAACATTGATGATGGCAAACTGGAAAAACTAAAAACCCGAAATATTCTACGGGTGAATTTTCGCGTTAAAGGTAAGCAAAAAGTTGTTCTTGGCGTATATGTCAATCACTGGCCATCCCAGCTGAAGACCAAAGATACGCGCATATTAGCTGCTGAAACCCTGCTAGCAGATATTAAAGCCCAGCAAAAAAAATATACAAAAAAACACTATTATGCTGTTGTTGTGGGCGACCTAAATACAACGGACCGTGAATCTACCGATGTTATTGGTAAGGTTTTAGGGGCTACTTTTGAGGATGTTCAGTCTTTTGGGCAAAAAAATAGCGAATTAGAAGGTACTTATTTTTATCCTGCCCGGTGGAGGTGGGAAAGATTAGATCGCATTTTAGTTTCTAAAAACTTGGTTGGAAAAGGGGAGCTCGAAGTAATTCCCGAAAGCTTTACGGTTGTAAAACCAAGTTTTAGCGTGCACGATTACACAGAGCAAAAGCCTAAGAGTCCACACTATGGTAAAACAATGCGCAACGTGCCCATTCGTTATGACTTTAGTAGCACTGATCCAAATACGGCGGGCTTTTCAGACCATTTTCCAGTCCTAGTAAATATTCAGCTGTAAGTGTGAAGGGCGAGGTCGACTCGCCTTTTGCCCGGTGCCTTATAAACGAAAATCATTTGCTTTTGTCGCCCTCTAGGCGGAGATGATATGATGTCGTTGTAGTTATGGAAGCACCAAATATTTCTTACTTGTCATTTATTTCGCCGGAATACTTAGAAACCTTGCGCGCCTTGTATTATCAAAATCCTGAGGCCTTGCCAGTGAGTTGGAGACTGTTTTTCGATGGCATGGAACTGGGAGAGGAAGGAGCGACTCAGCATCACCATGGAAATGGTTATACCAATGGAAATGGTACCGCTACTGCTTCTACCACGGGTGTCGACGTTGAGATTAGAATATTAAATTTAATCGAAGCCTACAGAAGCCGCGGTCACTTGGCGGCACATCTAAATCCATTGGAGCCTACTAAACCCGGTATTCCCGATCACCTTAAACTTTCTAAATTTGGGCTTGAGGGCGTTAGTAAAGAACAAAAATTTCAGGCAGGAAAAATAATTGGACTTAAGGACGCCACGATTTCTGAAATCGAAATTCGTCTTCGCGATATTTACTGCCGTGATATCGGTGTTGAATACAAACATATTTCGGATGAAAAAGTAACGGCTTGGTTAGAGAGTCGTATGGAGCCGATTGCCAATCGCACTCCATTCACGGTCGACGAAAAGAAGGTTGTGCTTGAAGATCTTATTCATGCCACATTATTTGAAAGCTTTTTACAGAAAAATTTTACGGGACAAAAAAGATTTTCGCTCGAAGGGGCAGAGAGTACAATTCCCGCTCTGAAGAGACTGGTAAGAACGGCAGCGCAATCTGGTGTTAAAGAACTAATTTTAGGAATGGCCCATCGCGGTCGTTTAAACGCTCTTGTGAATGTCCTTAAAAAAGATCCTGAAACGATTTTCAATGAATTCAATGGTTCACCTTATGCCAGTGATTTTGGCGGTAGTGGTGACGTAAAATATCATCTAGGATTTTCAAACGATGTCGATGTCGATGGTAATAAAGTTCATTTCAGTTTGTGTTTTAACCCGAGTCACTTAGAAGCTGTTGATCCGGTTGTAGAGGGTATTACACGGGCCAAACAAGATCATAACTATAAGTCAAGAGACGAAGTGTTGCCGATTCTTATCCATGGTGATGCCGCGGTAATTGGGCAAGGTGTAGTGACTGAAACAATGAACCTTGCCGGTCTTGAAGGTTACAGTACCAATGGAACCGTTCACATCGTAATTAACAATCAAATTGGTTTTACTACAGCTCCTGAGGACAGTCGCTCAACTGTATATTGCACAGACTTTGCGAAAGCGATTAACGCTCCTGTTTTCCATGTCAATGGTGATAACGCCGAATCCGTTATGCACGCGGTGTCCCTAGCCGCTGAGTTTCGAGCTAAATTTAAACGCGATGTTTTTGTCGACATTTATTGTTATCGAAAATACGGTCATAACGAGGGTGATGAGCCCCGTTTTACTCAACCGATTATGTACGATAAAATTGGTAGGCAAAAAACCACAATGGATCAGTATGCCACTCAAGTGATTGCCGGCAATTTTTTGACTCCCGACTATGTTAATGAGCGCAAAAAGAATTATGAAAGTTATCTTGAAGAGAAATTAAAAAACGTCAAAGAGCGTGCTAAGGAACAAAAATATGAAACTCTGAGTAAGAAATGGTCTGGGCTTCGCACACCAAAACCCGAAGAGATGATTCAATACTTTGATTCATCGATTGCTCCTGAAAAGATTGATAAAATCGTTGACGTTATTCATACGATTCCACAAGGTTTTGAGCCATTGCCGAAAATTAAAAAAATGTTAGAGAGTCGGCTTGAAGATTTAAAGAAAACTCCAACATATGATTGGGCGGTGGGCGAACAAATAGCATTTGGCTCACTACTTCTTGAAGGCTACTCTGTGCGCCTTACTGGGCAAGACTGCCGGCGGGGTACATTCAGTCATCGGCATGTTGAGATGACCGATTATAAAACAAATAATAGATATATGCCGCTGCAAACACTTCAGGGAGATAAGTCAAAGTTTTACGTTTTTAATTCACCCTTGTCAGAATATGCCGTAATGGGTTTTGAGTACGGTTATAGTCTGGCGGAACCAAACTCCCTCACGATGTGGGAGGCGCAATTTGGCGATTTTGCTAATGGGGCGCAAATTATTGTGGACCAATTTATAAGTTCGAGTGAACACAAGTGGCGCAGGATGAGTGGGTTAGTACTGCTTTTACCCCATGGTTATGAAGGGCAAGGTCCAGAGCACTCAAGTGCCCGGCTTGAGAGGTTTTTGCAAATGGCCGGTGAAGATAACATGCAAGTTTGTTATCCCACAACTCCCGCGCAATTTTGTCATATGCTGAGGAGACAAGTGTTACGTCCATTTAGAAAACCCCTTGTCGTGATGACGCCGAAAAGTCCTTTGCGAATGCCTGAAGTTGTTTCGGCAAAATCGGAATTTACAAAAGGTGGATTTAAAAATTTATTAGTGGATGAGGTTACTCCAAGTAATTGCATTCAGGTTATTTTTTGTACAGGAAAGGTTTACTGGGATATTAAAAAAGCTGTTGCTGATAAAAAATTAATTGAAAAGACAGCAATAGTCAGGGTTGAACAGCTTTATCCCCTCGACACTCTTGGCATTCTAAACCTCAAAGAAAAATATAAAAATGTAAAAGATTGGGTTTGGGTACAAGAAGAGCCACGAAACATGGGAGCCTGGAGTTTCTTTAAACTTGCGACGGATGAAATGGGAATGAGCTTTAGATATTCCGGTCGAAAAACTGCCGCAAGTCCAGCAACGGGATCAAGTTCAAGGCATAAGATAGAATTGGAAACTTTTTTGGCGGAGATTTTTAGGAGTTAACTATGGCAACAGTGAATGTGGTAATTCCCAGTGTGGGTGAGTCAATTGTCGAAGCAAATATCGGCAAACTTTTTGTAAACTCAGGTGACTGGGTTGAAAAGAATAGTCCCATTTTTGAAATTGAAACTGATAAAGCTACTGTCGAGGTTGTGGCTCCTGACAGCGGTCAATTGGCTCTAAAAGTAAATCAAGGTGACACGGTTGCCATTGGCGCAACGGCTGGAACAATTGATAATTCAGTACCACCGCCAACAAATCGAAAAACTTCACCCACTCCCACTCCAACGTCTGTAGCTAGTAAACCGTCGGCACCTCCACCACTATCGACGCCAACTCCCGCAGTGACTGCATTTGGCGGAGGCGGTGGGTTAATGGAAGTTGAGATGAAAGGCATTGGGCCCGGAAAACGTAAAGCCATTCGTGAAGGTAAAATGCCGATGCCATCGCAAGGCCCAAGCCTTGGCTTTGATTTGGTGGGCGAACAAGAAAGAAAGCCAATGAGCGCGATCCGTAAAAAAATTGCGGAACGGCTGGTTTATTCGCAACAAAGTACAGCCACACTTACAACATTCAACGAAATCGACATGAGTCGGGTGATGAGCCTGCGCGAAAAATTGAAAGATGATTTTCAAAATAAGAACGGAATTAAACTTGGCTTCATGTCCTTTTTTGCAAAAGCTATGTGTTACGCAATTTCGCATGTGCCAGCGATAAATGGTTTTATTGAAGACGAAGAAGTTGTTCTCAATAAAAGTGTTCATCTAAGTATTGCAGTTTCAACTGACAGAGGTCTGGTGGTTCCTGTTATTCGTAACTGCCAAAGTCTTTCTTATAGTCAGATAGAAAAGGAAGTTGCACGACTAGCCGATAAAGCGCGCCTTGGAAAACTCGGGATTGAGGAGATGATGGGTGGAACCACGACTCTCACCAATGGTGGTATTTTTGGTTCACTTTTATCAACACCAATTCTAAATCCGCCCCAAAGTTCAATTCTTGGATTGCATAAAACGGAATTTCGTCCGATGGCGATTGCTAAAGAGGGCGGTGGTTGGAATGTCGAGGTGAGACCGATGATGTATGTGGCGTTAAGCTATGATCACCGTTTGATTGATGGTAAGGAGTCGGTCACGTCTCTTGTAAAAGTAAAAGAATATTTAGAGACGATTGTTTCTGAGAAAGATATTACCTAATGGCGGAGTCACAAAATAAATTTGATGTTGTGGTAATTGGTTCGGGTCCTGGTGGGTATATTGCCGCGATTCGATGCGCCCAGTTAGGAATGAAAACCGCGTGTGTCGAAAAAGATCCTACTTTTGGTGGGACGTGTTTAAACGTGGGCTGCATACCCAGCAAAGCCCTTTTGGAGTCGAGTCACTTTTTTCATAAAATGAAACACGAAGCGACTGAGCACGGCATTGAAGTCCCAACTGTGAATCTCCAGCTCAAAAAAATGCTGGCGCGAAAAGATGAGGTTGTAAAAAAACTCACGACGGGAGTTGCTGGTCTTTTCAAAAAAAATAAAATCTATGGGATTCAAGGGCTTGGAACAATAAAATCTTTAGGTGAAGTTACTGTTAAAAAGCCAGATGGCACAACCGAGACGCTGGTTACAAAAAATATTTTAATTGCCACCGGAAGTATACCTTCAAGTTTTCCAAATATGCCCATCGATGAGAAGACAATTGTTTCTTCAACAGGGGCTCTTGCCTTTTCCGAAGTTCCAAAAAGCTTACTCGTTATTGGTGGCGGTTACATTGGTCTTGAAATGGGTTCTGTGTGGTCACGTCTTGGAAGTAAGGTTACGGTGGTAGAGTTTCTTCCAAAAATTGTTCCCAGTATGGACGAAGCGATAAGTAGCCGGCTTCTGAAGGTATTGAAAGACCAGGGCATTGAATTTAAACTAAATACGGCAGTGAAATCTGTAACTCCCAAAGGAAGTGGTGCCGAAGTCGTTCTTGAATCCAAAGGGCAGCAAGAAACTCTGTCTTACGATAAAGTATTGGTGAGTATCGGCAGAAAACCAATGACTGAGGGTTTGGGCTTAAACAATGTTGGCTTAAAAACCAATGCCAAGGGGTTTTTAGAAGTAGACAGTAATTTTAAGACGGCTGCCGCCGGAATTTTTGCGATTGGTGATGTTATCGGTGGTCTTATGCTTGCTCATAAGGCAGAGGAAGAGGGCGTGGCGTGTGCCGAAATTATGGCCGGTGAAAAGCCACGCGTGAACTATAATTTAGTGCCGGGAATTTTATATACGCATCCAGAAGTTGCAACTGTCGGTAAAACTGAAGAACAATTGAAGGCTGCAAATGTTCCCTATAAACTTGGGCAGTTTCGTTTTGTTGCCAATGGAAGGGCTATTTCCGTCGGTGAGACCGAGGGCCTTGTAAAATTATTGGTTCACAAAGAATCTGACGAAATTCTAGGTGCGCACATAATGGCGGCGAATGCTTCGGAGATGATTCACGAGCTATGCGTGGCAATGGAGTTCAACGCGACCGCTGAAGATATTGCACTCACCATGCACGGTCACCCAACTCTTTCAGAGGCAATTAAGGAAGCTGCGCTTAACTCGCATGATCGGACTCTGAACGCTTAGCTTCAGGGTTATTGACTTTTTCGTGTGGAATTATTGGAATCATCCCGGTAAGGACTTTTGACAAATTTGAGAACTCACCCTTGGCAAACAGCGTAGTCCGCTTTCCCTTTTTGTCGTATGTTTTGCATTTCATAAAAAGGCCGACTTCATTTTTCTTGAGTTTGCATTCAGCCTTTAAAGGATTGCCCTCACGTAAAAACTGAAATTCAAGTTGTGAGCCCCAAGCAAGATAGCGGTCCTTTAACTTATCAAGATAAGCTTTTTTAAAAGTAACTTCTGTGGCATTGAGTTCCATTTCAATAGCGGCTTTAAGATTATTAATGCTGATTCCGGAGTCAGCCAGTGAAACCGAAGACAAGAGAAATGAAGCTAGAAAACTTAGAGTCTTGACCATGTTTTGAGGATATGAATAGAGTTGAACCTAGTCAATTCGCAAGGAGTCCCGATGCTAAAAATTCTAACCGCGTTATTCACTATGATTCCTAATTCTTATGGCGAAGATTTAAGGGTTATTGATGCCCATACGCACACTAACTTTACTGGCGAGCTAGAGGAAACAAGTAAGATTCCTGATACAGAGGAAGAGTTTAAGAAAGAAATGAAAGAAGCAAATGTGGTGGCGGCAATTTCGCATGCTAGCCGTTCGGGTAAGGTTCCTTATAGGAGTTTGAAACATTTAAATATATTTCAGTGCTTTGGTGTGGGCGACAAAATTGATTTGAAGAAGATTGATGCAGGACTAAAAAAGAAAGACTATCAATGTATAAAGATTTATTTGGGGTATGTTCGTCGTTTTGCTTACGACAAAGCTTATAGTCCAGTTTATAGGCTTGCGAAAAAGTACTCTGTACCGGTTGTTTTTCATACGGGGGATACTTACAGCAAATCTGGAATGTTAAAATATGCTGATCCCATAACCATTGATGAAGTGGCTGTTAAAAATTCCGACGTGAAATTTGTGATTGCGCATTTGGGTAATCCTTGGATCAATACAGCGGCCGAAGTCACATATAAAAACGATAATGTTTACGTCGAAGCCTCAGCCTTGCTTATTGGGGATTTATCAAAAGTGGCACCTGATAAACTAGAAGAATACGCTATCAAGCAAATAAGATGGGCGTTTGGATACATAGAAAATCCTGAAAAATTTATGTTTGGCACGGACTGGCCGCTGGTAAAAATTCCTGACTACTTGGAAATCTATAAAAAAGCCATTCCAGAAGAACATTGGAAAGCAGTTTTTCACGACAATGCTGTGAAGGTTTTTAATCTCAAAGACGATTTGAAATTATAACAATCTAGACGCATATTGCGACACTCCTGTTTTGTGTAGGGTTCGCGGCGGCAAACATTTTTATCGACGCAAACCTCATCGCCGCCAGTGGTGGGATTACATTTCTTTTGATCAAAGCAAACTTCTTTACCATTTCGATCAGTGCGGCATACTCTTTCGGTAACACATTCTCCATCTTGCACTGGGTTTCTGCGGCAAATCCTCTCGGTTGAACATGACTCTCTGTAGTCGGTGACGTTCTCGCAGCGATGTTCTGTCGTATATGTTGTCTCAGTATCTTGAAACGTTTCGGTATCGTTGTAGGGGATTTGTTCCTCATAGGCCTCGTTCACTTCATAGGGGATCTGTTCTTCGTAGGTTTCTTGCGCTTCGTAAGGAACTTCTTCTTCATAAGTTTCTGTTCCTTCATAGGGGACTTGGATCTCATAGGTTTCAGTATCATCGTAAGGAACGTCAACAGTATACTCGACTCGCTCTTCATAGGGTACATCTACGTCATAGGATTCCTGCTTCTGCTCTGTCCTATATATGTTTTTGGTGAGTTTGCCTTTGAGGGTTAATCCTGACGCTTGATTGCGCGTCAGCTTTTGGCTTGCAGTATCATCGGCATCTGAAGCAAGTGCGAACATCATCGATACGGCTAATGCCGCGTGCAAGATTTTTTGAATTGGTTTCATTTTTCCCCCAGTGAAAAACTTCAACTGAACTTTTAGCAAGGTCGATGCCACAGGATTTGAGATCATTTTGGCAGGAGAGACTCGAAAGTAACAAAAATGAGTGGTGCGATTTTTTTAGATTTTAACATAACTCGCAAGGTTTCTAATTTGCAGAAGAATCAGTCAGGGGGAGGTTACCATGAAAAACATCATGATTTTATCATTAGCACTTAGTTTAGGTTGCAACTCGGCTACTGCTGATGGTGTTGACAATGTTAATAACAAAAATGAGATTGGTGGAGAAACAATTCGACTTGGCGAAATTGTTTATGGCGGCAACGGTTGTCCTGAAGGTACGGTTGTTATTGAAGCCGGTCCCAATAACAACTCCTTAAATTTAATATTTGACCAGTACAAAGTGGTAGCTGGACTTGGCGGAGGAAGAGTCGCAAGAAAAAGCTGCAGCCTTGCGATGCCAATTGGTGTACCGAAAGGCCTTCAGATTGGAATACTATCGGCGGAATTTAAAGGATTTGTAAGCTTACCTAAAAATGCTACCGGGAGGGTTACCACAGAATATTTTGCAGCAGGAGACAAGGGTATTGTGCGGATTGACGGTTATATGGGAACTCTTGGTGAGGAAATAAATATTCTCCATGAACCTACTGAAGAGGAGGGGGCTATCGTTTGGACTCCATGCGGAGAAGATACCAACATTCGCATGAATTCAAGTATTCTTGTGAATACCAATGAGACCGATGAAGAAGCGATACTGAGTTTAGATCAAGCATCGCTTATTCAACTTGTGATTCGCGAGTGCAGCTAAGGCAAGGTGCACTTAGCTCCAAACTCTCGTTCATAGGCTTGTAAAAATATCTCGGTTTGCCTTTCGTCAGTCTTGAAGCTGCCGTTTTTTCGGCGTTGACATTCGACACTTAGGAGGCCCTTAACTAGTTTTCTGCTTACTTCGAGTTCGTCCTTGGAGATGGGGGTCTCTTTGCCGTGATCCACGTCATGATATACAAAATTGCATAAGTGGGGACTTTTCTTCAGCCCAAAGCTTCTTTTTCCTGTGTAGACCTCCTGAAGAGACAGGAACGGCGTAAATCTATAAGTGCCTGACAAGTTACGGTCTACGTATTTGGAGTCATGGTTTACAACTGTTGTTACTTCGAACTGCCCATTGAGGAGATGATGCGTCTTTAGGTAAGAGTTCAATGTTGAACCAAATCCATTGGAAGAGTACTCATAGACATTTCTGTAGAACGAGTCGAATACGGGGTGCATGGTGCGAAAATAGCCACGCCCATCGTACGCCTGCACGAACTGATCAAACCATGATGGGTTGTAGCCGTTGGGTTGTAGAGCTCCTTTGGGAAGTTTGCTTGAAGAAGGATGATAGATATGGATCTGTCGCGATTCGACGTCAGCCACCAAGATCCCGCGAATTTCCTCTGTAGATCCGTCTGCGTAGGTCACACTAAATGTCGTTCCTTGACCCTCGATTTCATTTTTATTGAATTTGCTCTTTAATATCATTCCATGACAAAAACGAACTTCGATGTTGTCGTCACCCAATAACTCAATTTGTTTTTCAACTTCAAATAGTGGCCGATTCTGACATTGTGTTGGCAATTGTATGGCATTCATACCAGTATCAGTGGCACCGACCAAGAGCGGCGAAAGAAAAAAGAAAATATAGGCTAAACTTTTAGTCATACTGACCTCCTAGTTTTATCAAATATAGCACCCGCTCCCTTCTAAAAATATGTCATTCGCTTCCTATATAAATGCCGATTTTTATTTAGAATTATTTGCTTACTTTTCATATGTGACTATTTTTGGCTTATTTAGAGTTTGTCTATAACATAAAAAGAAGGATATTCTGAGCTATGGAACAGTTTTCAGGCTCTTTAGATTGGGAAAGATCTATAATATTCGAGTTAAACAGCGAACACGAATATGTTTGTCGAGTTCATAAGATTTCTCTTCGCCCGGTGACTATCGCTCTTTTTAATTCCCAGACGCGATGGGGACAGTTTGATCCAATAACTAGAACTATATCTATCTCGACAAAATTAGTACGAGAGTTTCCCTGGCACGATGTCATCGGTGTTTTTCGCCACGAAATGGCTCACCAGTTAGTATACGAAGAATCAATGGGAAGGGTGGAGGCCTGTACGCATGGCGAAGCTTTCAAAGATGCCTGTCGGCGACTAGGAGTTTCAGACTTATACGCGCGCGCAGGCGTTGATCTCACCAGTAATAATTTTGATTGGCGAAAAGAAGTTCGAGATCCAAAATCTGAAGCGATTCTTGATAAAGTAAGAAAACTTTTGGCCTTAGCTAACTCATCCAATGAACACGAGGCTTTACTGGCGATGGAAAAAGTCCGCGAACTCCATGCTAAATATAATATTGAACTCAGTGAGTCTATGCAGCGCGAGGGATTTGTACATCTGATCTTAAATTGTAAGAAACAGAAACTCCCATCATGGTTCTTGCGGGTCGCCGGAATTTTATCAGAGCACTTTTTTGTGAGAACGCTTATTTTGCGTCAATATGAACAGTCGATAGGTACGCAGGTTGGGGCCATCGAAGTTATTGGAAAAAAAGAAAATGTTCTCTTAGCGGAATATGTATATTATTTTTTAATTCAGCAGCTGGAAGTCCTTGTCGAGAAAAAAATTAAAACTGAAAATCGGCTATCTCGACGAGATCGAAATTCTTATCGTCTTGGGATCCTCGAGGGATTTTATCAGAAATTAAAATTGAAGAAACCTTCGCCGCAAACGGGGCTTCATGGTTTTGGCACGCCCAGAAATGCACTCGACAAATTTAAGATGGACAAGGAAATCGAATCCTATATTGATATAGTTTATCCAAGGCTACGAAAACGAAGGAGAGGAGCCATTCGCATTAACAGCGAAGTCTATGCATCTGGACAGTCTGTAGGAATGTCCCTCGCGTTTCATAAACCTGTGGAGGATAAAAATGGAAAGTCGAGAGCTTTGCTTAAAGCCGGTCGCGTAGATCAATCACAAATCGATATTTAACATCACTAAGTTTTAATCGTTCGTAGGCCTGATTTATCTTATCAGGTTTAATGACTTCAACATCAGAAGTGATTTTATGTTTTCCGCAAAAATTCAGCATTTCTTGCGTTTCACGAATTCCACCAATAAGTGAACCAGCCACGCTTCTTCTTCCAAGGACTAAATTGAAAGCTTCAATCTCAGGGTTTTTTTCTGGCAATCCCAAAAGTACAAGAGTTCCATCGCGTTTGAGGGTTGTGATATAAGGATTTAAATCATGCGGCCCACTTACGGTATCAAGAATTAAATCAAATTCATTTTTGAAAGCATCCATTTGATTTTTGTCTTTACTTAAGATCACACGGCGTGCGCCTAGGCGTTTTGCATCTTTGGCTTTGGACTCGCTAGTGGTGAAAAGAGATACTTCAGCCCCCATTTTACGGGCCAGTTTTATTCCCATATGGCCAAGACCGCCCAAACCAATAACCCCAACTTTTTTTCCTTTCTTTATTTTCCAGTGGCAAAGAGGGGAGTAAGTGGTGATTCCAGCGCAAAGAAGTGGTGCTGCCCCGGCCATATTTAGGTTTTTTGGAATTTTTAAAACGTAGTTTTGGTCAACCACGATTTCTGAGGAATAGCCGCCATAAGTGACCGTGACTCGGTCTTTCTCATAGCTATTATACGTTCCGACAAATCCTTCGGTACAATATTGTTGTAAGCCCTGTTTGCAGCTCACACATTTTCGGCAGGAATCGACAAAGCATCCGACGCCAACGGAATCGCCAATTTTAAATTTTTTTACTTTTTTTCCGACATTGACTATACGACCAATAATTTCATGTCCCGGGACCATCGGATAAATCGATCCTCCCCAGTCATCTGCGACTTGGTGTAAATCGGAGTGGCAGATTCCGCAGTAATCAATTTTTATTTGAATGTCATTCGGGCCTGCATCTCTTCTCGTGATTTCAAATGGTACCAACGGTGCGTTAGCGGTCTTGGCGGCAAAAGCTTTTATTGTTTTCATAAAGTAAGTCTACCCCTCCCGTGTGGCAATCTCAAGAGATGTCCAATTTTTAAAGAAAAATGTGGTGGCATCGGAGGTTTAAAGTTTGAGAATGCGATGAAAACAAGGAAATGGGGCCCATTAATTTTATGGCTTTTGCGCGAAACGGTTCTCCGCTTATTTTTAGTAGGCCCTCAATGCTTTTTCTAAGGTTCAGATCAAGATTTGATGTTGAAACCAAGAAGAGAGTGAATAGCCTTTGCATCTTTTCAATGTCAGAACTTTCTTTGATGGCGTTTATCAAAGCCTTCGCAACGGTAGTGGTTACCGAAGGATCGGTCTTTCCACCAGAGCTTCTCCATAACTCGATAACAGAATTAAAAGCCAAAATTTCATTGGCGGCAGCATTACTGACCAATATCTTGGTGAGTTCATGCATTATGTTTGTATCGACGGCTCGAAATCTTGTCGCTGCATCAAAAGCCTGAGCCCTAATTGTGGCCGTTGAGCCGGTAGCAGCTTCTTTGAGAATAACCCTTATTACGGCTTGTGCTAGCTGCGGCTCCATACTCCACTGGCCCGAGAGAAAGTATAGGATCTTTGATTTCCATAGTTCATTTTGGCGGTCGAAAACTTGTAACAGTGATTTGTTTATTTGAGGGTCTGCAATACTTCCGCGGCGAAGTTCCTCAAGTACAATATTCTTTGACTCTTCGTCTGACCCGCGGATTATTTCGATCACGGATTTTTTGCTTGAGCTATTTTGTGGTATTGAAAAAATTAAAAGCCGAATAAGGGGAGATTTCAAATCTAGTTTTGCTTCATGCAACATGTTGTTAGCTGCTTCCACTAGCGCCGTTGTCGGTCCTCCGGTTTCAATAATAGCGCTAACCACTGCCCCGCGTGTCTCGGCACTAGAGAACTCAGGTAAAACACCAACCAATTTGAGGAGGATCCGTTCGTTACGAACGCCAAAGGCCCTTATAATGCTAATTGCTCGCCACAGTAGACGGTCGCTTTTGTCTTTTGTTCCGCGATCAACTAAAGACCGGATATACTCTAAAAATACGGAAGAGTTTCTCATTCTAGAAAATTGGTCGTGGGTCAGCGAAAGAGGGATAATAGAGACATCGTAGTAGGTGACCGCGAACCTACGTTCGAGAATTTGCATTGTTTTTGTCTCGTACTGGGGGCTAAAAGCATCCGGTGATCTAATGATACCGTTCATGAAACCTGATTTTGGATCGTCAGCAAGAGATGCAGGCAGCCCCATTGCTACGGCAGCTTCGCGAGCTCGTCGAAGGAGCATGTCGACGGGAAGTTCATCGTGATTTTCTAGTCCCTCCAAAATTGGCAGAAACTGTGAATTTTGGAGAAGATCTTTGGCAAGACCCAAATCATGATCCACTCCGATAAGGTTTCGCAAAGCCTCGGGTGTTATCGATTTATCGACATCGAATCTGACTTCGTTTAGCGATGTATTTAAATCGTTTGCAGTGATGTGTTTTAGTATGTAGTCAAGCTCAGTTACGAGATCATCAAAGTGGACCCGAACCTCAATACGATCCTTAGAAATCAACTTTACGGGGCCGCGCTCTCGTATATTTTTGCGATATTTGAGAATTGCATTTGAGTTCGTCAGTAAGTCAACGTATCCCTTGTCGAGTTGCCGTAGAGTTATGAGGCGACTAAATTCTTTGGCTAGGAACTCCAGGCTTTCGTCGTCTTTCATGTTGATTCTGCTGACATGGTAATGAAGTGAGCTGTCGGATCTCCTGGTATCATCGGGGTTCGAAATAAGTGTATTGGCACCCACCCGTTTTACAAAACCCCTTAAATCAAGATAAAAATTATAGACGCTTTGGTAAGGCTCGAGATCTCTGAACTCCAAAGTGTCACCATCTCGGGACTTATCAATGCCGTTGGCAAAATACGCTTTTATTTGAGCCTGTCCTTCTCTGGTAAAGGAACCACCTCCAATCTTTAATAACAATTCCGCGCGATGTAATCGACTTAGGTAGTTTAAGTCTACCGACCTAGTTTTTTCATCTAAACTCAAGCTATTCCATCGTTCATTAAGTACTGCCCAACTTCGGTTAGTTGTAGGTACTGGTTGGCTGCCATTTGGCAAAAAAATTGAGTCGTTTCGGAAAACTTTTTTCTCGGCTACGGGTTTAAATATGGTTCTGCCGACGTTCTCTGATGACATTGCATTTCCTTCTTTATCGACAAGAGAGGGGCTTACTATTAGCTTCTTATCGCCTTGGAGATCGCCGGGTAGTTGCACTTCTCCGGGAATGATTTCAATTTTATTCAGTTTCAGCCCCTCGGAAAGGCGAGCCCGCAAGTCGGCGGGAAGTCTCCAGAAAGCTTCTTCATCTAAGAGATAATCTTTTACATCCTTTTCTTTTAGTGTGTCCCTAAGCAGCTCGAAATTGACGTCAAAAAAATCCACGATCGTACTTAAGGGTCTCTCGGTAAGCTCTACTTCTCGCCCAATTCGGACCAGGCCATCATACTTTTTCAATCTCTCGGCGGGATCAATGCTGTGACGGTAGCCTACCACAGAAGTTGGGTTGGCTGACGAAGATCGTGTAAACGTAACACCAGGGGCGGCAATAGCAAAAATAGTCACTATGTGACAAAAGTTTAGATAGGAGTTTCTCAAATTTCCTCCGTTTACTTGGACCTATCGAGTTATTGCAAGCTTATGCCAAGAGAAAATCGGTTCTAAAACGTATAGCAAAAGTACACTTTAAAAAAAATCACTGTAACTACCTGCAATTACAAAATTTAATATTGTCATCGACGTTGCCAAATATGGCCTGGCGTTTAGGCGTCGACTGTGCGAAACTTTTTGATATATAAACTATCATAGGTTGGTAAATGGATAAACCGCGCAGCCATCTCTCGGAGTCATTTTTAAACATCGAGAATCTATGTACGCCCGAAGAAATTGAGCTCGGCGAACTTTTTGAAAATTTGTCGAGTCGGGGACATGCGTTTCCTTCACTCGTTTTTTCTGTTCCTTTTTTCTTTCCGTTGCCTCTGCCGGGTTTATCCGTCTTACTTGGAATAATAATTATGATTGGTGGCATCGGTCTTGCTCTGAAGAAAAAACCTTTTTTTCCAATACGTTGGCGCAAAAAAAAAATTAAGACATCAATTTTAAAAAAAGTGGCTCATTTTGGTTTAAGGGCGAGTATTGTTATCGAAAAAATAACAATTCCTACAAGAAACGTCCTTTTCAAATCGCCGATGTGGCTTTCGCAAGCCTCAGGAATCTTGATTGTCATTTGTGGATTCCTTTTGGCGTTACCTCTTCCTCCGGGAACCAACTTTCCCCCGGCAATTTCCATATTTTTTCTATCGCTGGGGGTTTTAGAAGAAAATCTGGCGTTAATATTTGTTGGTTTTGTTGCTTTCGGCGCAAATATCGCATTATTTTATGGAATTCTTTTTGGATTATTTAAAGCTTGGGCCCTTATCTAAGGGCATCCTTGATCTCTGAAATGGAGATCGGAGGCGGTACAAACGTATAGGAGTTTTTCTTGGACAGTTCTTTGAGATAACGAATGCGCTCGGCTGACAAGGGATGGGTATTTACGAGAGATATCATTTCGGCCGCCACTCCACCGAGTTCTTTTTTACTTAAGCGTTCAAAAAATGCAATCATGCCTAGTGAAGAGATCTTTGCTTTTTCTAAAAAGTAAAGTCCTCGCTCGTCGGCCTCACGTTCGTTATCTCGAGTATATTTTAAATTTAACAGGTTAGAACCTTGTACAACCCATTCCGATATATCTGTGCCCAAAAATAAACTCAGAGCTAAGGCGCCAGTAGCTATGCCAAGACCACTGATCATACTTTTTACATTATGCCGTCTTTCAATATGGCCAAGTTCATGAGCTAAAACCCCCATAACTTCTTCTGCTGTTTCTGCTTGCTCCAAAAATCCGGAATTGATCATTAGGATCCCACCAGGGATGGCAAACGCATTTACTTCCTTCGATTGGGAGACAACAATCTCGATATCGAAGGGTTGTAGTTCAGGCGTATTACTTTTTAAGAAATCGACAAGTAGGCCCACCTGTTGTTTGGATTTTTTCAGGTTCTCTGGTGTTAGGGTGATGCCTCCTTTAAGCACTGTCTTTCTCAGCCACTGGCGTTCGACTTCGGGAGTAATTTTAGAGACTAGCCAGTTACCAGACATCTTGGCCAAAGACAACGGCAGCACAAATAGCATTACTAAGATTGTACCTATAACCGCCGTGGAAATAACAAAACGTTTTTTTGTCGACGGGCGTAGTCCAAAATCACCGCCGTTACGAAACCCATTTTTTTGTAGGACCTCTAAAATATTTCTATCAGAAACGCTAATTAAAACTTCGGGGTGGTTGCGGTTATAGAGAAAAAAATAATCAGAATTCTTACCTTCCCGTTTTATTTGCAAAAATGTCATGGGAATAACAAGATGAGGCGCCATTGAGTTATCATCTGGAAAAAACTCCACTCCCATTGAAGATACGGTGAGAGTTCCGCTCTGGCGTGCGAGTAGCGCTGGAAAGTTTCTCATTAACTACTTTCCTGCTTTATTCTCAAAATATTTCAAATCGACAAATATTGCGGCCGCTAACACTAACTGCTTCTCGTCGGTGGAAAGTGTGGGATCATTGAACTCGACTAAAAAATTATCTCGGTCAGTAAACATTTCAGAAAAGACTCCAGACCACTTTTTTCGGATTGCAGCTACGACTTGGGAGCCGTGGAAAAACTCAAAAGTCCAAATCCGCCAGATTGGCGACGCAACTTCCATTACCACCATACCGCGAGCATTTTGCACATCGAATCTTTTACTTATGAGACTAAAACGCTGTTGAATACAACCGAGATATCTTCCCATATTATCTTTTACTTCCAGGCGTTGAAAAATAAATCGGAAGGGATGGTGTGCGGTCATGCTAAGCTGACGCTGACTATTGTAAATATGAATGTCAAAACTGCGCCAATGCCCTAAAAACTGACGTAGGAGCCAACCAAAGAATCCTTTTTGTTGTTCGGCGGCATAGGCGACAGGAGTTTTATGTTCATCCAAAATTTCATATTTATTTCGTGTCTCAAAGCCAAACCACTCGGCGACTTCAAAGACTTGGCGAACTATTAAGTTTCTATGAGTTGAGAGATCAATCATGTGTGCCCCCGGCAAGCTTTATCGAGTTCTACTCCGTTACGTTTTCCTGTGAAAATATTGGTAATCCAATCCCACGCAGATCCACGAGCATTTTCAACCTCTTTGGTATTAATGTGGCAACCTGGAATCACATTAAATTCATCAAGTATCAAAGCGCGGTTTAGTGTCACACGAAATAAATTTAAACTTGATTCGGCTGCGACTTTCTCAGTAGCCGCTTCGGTAACTTGCCGACGTTTAATAAGTACGTTCAATAGCGATTCCATTCCCAAGTCATACCTTTTCACCGCAGTCTCATAAACTTTTTGAAAATCAGCTTCGGCTTTTTTTGCAAGTTCGTACCTGTTAACCGCCTGTTTGATACTTAAAATTACCTTTTCTAAAACTTGGGTATTGTCGATTAAAAGTTCTCGTTGGCGTAAACGAATCGCTTCGACGTTTTTCTGAGCCAATTCAATTGCGGGAAAATACGCGAAACCAAAATTTACATTTTGGCGCATCGTTAGGTTGTCAAAGGAGACAGATCTATTAAGACCACCGCCGTTGCCGGCATTCCCGCCGCCAAAACTTGAAGACCCAACTGAGGCACCACTGATAAACGCAAAAACTTTGCTCCACTTTCCATTATCAGCAGCCTTTAATAAGTACTCTAGTTGTTTTGATTCTGGTGCAACTTTCATCGCCTCAGTTACAGCATCACGAATAGAAGTGATTTCCCACCGAGAAGCCGGGACTGAATTTGGGGCAAAGGTCATCTCTGTTTCGATCGGCAAAGATAGAGCCTGACGAATTTGCGAGCGCTCGTCTATCAAGAGTTGTTCGATTCTGGCAACTCTTGCCAACGAAAGTTCAGCCTGTGAGCGGGCAAGTAAAATATCAGACTGTGAGACGTTACCCAGCACGGTATCTCGTTTAACCAACAGGTCATGAGTTTTCGCCAGGTCTACGTACTCATTTAATGCGACCTCTTTTAATGCAATATCAGAAAGGTGAGTGTAGTAAAGTGACGCCGCCGAGGCATAGGTGCTGAGTTGGAGTGCGTGGTAAGCTTCTTTCTCTGCTTCTAATAGATCCTTCTGCTGAAAATAGTCAAACCAGCGCGATGGAAGTAAGAAAGGCAGTAAAAACTCAACAGTACCCAATGCAAAAGTCGGCCCGGCCATGATCGATAAGGCCATCCCCATGCTAACAGAGGGTAATAAATTTCCACGCGCAATATGCATTTGCGATTTGGCTTGGTGAACCTGGTTCATTGACTGCAAGATAGGAATATTTTCGTTAATTAAACGCTCGCGGAGTGATTTTGGATCAATGATAATCTGGGCAGGGCCTGTCGGCGGGGCATTCTGGACGCTCCCAAAAGCGAAAAAAGAAAGTGTGCTAAATACAAACAAAAAAGTTAAGAGAACCTTCATAACTCCACCTTAAATCCCGCGGAAAATCCGGGTTCATAAAAATTTTCTAAAAATCCCTCAAGTGTAAAATAAGAAAACGATCCACCGATGCCAATTTGTGTTGGTAGGCTTGTCGCTGTCTCACCACGGCCTAAGGGCGATTCAGTTGCGAAGAAAATCGTCGGCAATATCGAAGCACTTGCATAAATTTGGCTATTGTTATTTCGAAGAATGTGATGACGATAACCGGTACGAAAACGCACCAGATAAGCTATTTGTTCGTTTTTTAAAATTGGGCCTCGTACCTCTGTTTCGCCCCAGCGGCGAAATGTCGATAATCCAAACCCAAAAACATAGTCGTACCTTGAATACGCACTGACATAGTTAATTCCAACAAGTGGATAGTCGGCGGAAAAATTCGGAGTGTTTGCCGACCACTTGACGGAATCGAGAATCATATAGTTTACGCTGCTCGCGAGAAATTCAATGGCCGATGTAGTCGTATCAAGAACTGTGGACTTGGTGACGATTCGGCTCGAAGGGACTTCAACCTCAACCTGTGCAAATGTTGGGGAGAGGAATATAAAAAAGGTGGCAAAAACAACTTTACTGAACACGTGTGAATACTCCAGTCGATTTTCCTAAGCGAGGGTGGGTCAAAGCACACCTCACTTCTTTGTCTGGTAAGCCACCACATAAAAGTTTATTTAAAAACCGCTCGCCACTATTGCTTGTAGATTCAAATAGCGCGTTAAGAGTGTGAAAGTATGTGTCTAAATATCCTTTAGGTGTAGAGACTGAAAGATCACCGTCGATATTAAGGGTAACCTCAACCTCTTTTGTGGGGACTAACAAATTATAAAATTTTATTCTCGCATCAACTATAGGCGTTGAAATCGACATTATAATTTTATATTCGGTTGGACTATTTTGGAAAGCTAATTTTCCTGAGTAGATCATAGCTTCGGTATCTTGATTTGTAGTTTTAGGGGTTATTGGAGGAGCATTTTTTTTAAGAATTGCTTTTACGCCAAATTTCGGATCTACCCCTTCCGCCTCAATAGCAGTGGAAATAGTTTTCTTGTCACCGGAAATCACACCCAAGATTTTTATTTTTTTATCGCCCACTGGTACACTAATCACAATTGCTCCACTCTTTTCATCATAAGTTCCAGAGCTAAAACTGATTTGAGCTTGCGTTGTGTCTAAGTGGGTGATGGTTCCGGCAAGAGAAGCGTGAATTTCATTTGAAATGCCGTCGGGGCGCTCTCGCGAGTCTATGTCAGCCCGTAACAAGAGCTGAATGTCGCCCATAGGTGATCCATCTGAATTTCTTGATCCGGAGCCACCATAAGTTCCCTCAAGGCTTCTATATTGAGCGATAACCTTAGCGGCTTCTTCATTTCGAGCATCATCGACGTTTTTATTTGTACATGAGATCATTACCCAAGTTGTTAAGACGACAAAAATAACATTCTTCATATTTCCCTCACTATTCTTCTCTGTTCTGATTTTTTTCCAGTGCCTCGACTAATTCATTCAATGGAATTCCCATCGCATTATAAAATTTCGCAAGTGCCAAGATATAGTCGTATTTTGCCTGGTTATAAGCTGTTGCAGAATCTACATGATTTTCTTCCGCCGAGATGAGGCGAAGATAATCACCAATTTGTAAACGGTATTCGCGTTCGGCTTCTTTCAGTGCCGCCATTGAAAATTTTGCTGCGGACTGTGATCCCAGTAACATCTGTTCTGCAACGTCCAGATCTCTTTCTGACTGGACTTGAGTGCTGCGGGCTTGAGTCTGAGTTTTCTGTGCGGTGAAGACGAGTGCACTCTCTTGGGCAGCATAAACCCTTCTTTCGGAAAAAAATGAAAGACCCGTAAATAAAGGAACTGTTAGCTGCAAACCAAAAGACCAGCTCGCAGCACTTTCATTGAATAGTTCAGAGTTAGAAAACGCATTTCGGCCAATGCCACCGACTGCGTTCAGCGTGGGCCAGTGTTTAGACATTTCGACTTTTGATTTATAACCAAATTGCTCCACTAACAAATCTGCGCGCTTTATTTCGGGAACTTCTCCCGGCTGTACAGATTTTTTTCGATTAATAAATTCTTTTGAGAGTGGAGCTAAGTTTCCGATTAAAGATATTTTTTGATTTTCGGATAGCTCTAAATATACGGCGAGCTGACTCACAGCTTGAATAATTCTATTTTCTGCTTGTGCAATTCTAGGTGTTAATAAAGCGAGCTTCGATTTGATTTGCAAGACGTCAGCTTTTTGACCGCGACCGATTTTAAAATATCTTTCCGATATTGTAAGCGCCTTCTTTAGCACAGTCTCTACCTGTTTTAATAGATCGGCTTGGCGTTGTTGTAATAATACTGAATAGAAAGACTGTATTACATTGAACGTTAAATCGCGATCACTCATTGCCAAGTCGAGGCGTCTAATCTCGAGTTCCTTATTTGAATATTTTATTCCGGCGCTTAGAGCCCCCCCTGCATAAAGTGGTTGGGTCACCGTCAAATCCATTCTGTATTGGCTATAGGGATTGCCGTTGAAAGGAACCGCGAATCCATTGGAAGCAGCTTTGGCTTCACTTGCTGACGTCACTAAACTGACTGTTGGAAAGGCTTTCGCAACTGTCGCTCTCCGCGAGCTTTCGGCTTCTTCGAGTTTTGCTCGCGCTGCCTTTGCGTCGGGAAATTTTTCAATCGCCATTCCAACGGCAGTTTTGATGGAAATAGGCGTTGGCTTGGTCTGCGCCAAAACACATACGCCATAAAGTGAAGAAAATAAAAATTGAAACAGAAACAAAAATCTCATGGAGCCGTACTCCTTTGCATAGAAAACGATGCGGCCCACACACGTAAATCCGCAAATAGACTAAATACACATGGCACAACAACAAGGGTTAGAACCGTCGAAACAAGAACACCGCCAATGACCGCGATCGCCATGGGAATTCTGGTTTCTGCACCCGGTCCCCACGCAAGTGCTGGCGGCAGAGCTCCTGCAATTGTCGCAAATGAAGTCATAAGAATTGGTCGTAGGCGAATCGGACAGGCTTTCATCAAAGCTTTTCTTACATCTGTTTCACCAGCTTCGCGAAGTTGATTGGTGTAATCTACCAAGAGAATGGAATTTTTCTTTACAATCCCCATTAATAGGATCAAGCCAATAAAACTATAAATGTTCAGAGATTGACCACTAAGAAGCAATGCTAAAAAAGCTCCAGTTAAACTAAAAGGTAACGCCACAAGAACTGTGATGGGGTCTAAAAAACTATTAAACTGCGAAGCTAAAACCATGTAGGCGACGACGATTCCCAGAATGAGCGCAAATCTTAAATCTTTAAAGGATTCAGCAAATGTCTGTGAACTTCCACCCATGACGATGTGATAACCTGGCGGCAAAGTGTCTTTAGTCAGATTGTGGACCGCATCCATCGCATCAGCCTGCGACTTACCACGTTTTATGTTGGCAAAGACTGTAACTGAGCGTTCGCGGTTGTAGCGTGTGATTTGTTGCAGCCCGACTTTTTCTTCAATACTGACGACGTTCGCTAGTTTAACAAGTTCACCCCGGTTGTTGCGTACGAATAATTCTTTCAATAGATCTAAATTATTTCGTTCTGAGGCTTCTAAGCGTGTGCGAATATCGTAACGATGCCCACCGACTTGATATTTTCCATTCACCACACCACCAATTAAAGCATTCACCGTTGACGAGATCGAGTGAATGTCAACTCCTCGCATCGCTGCAGAATCACGGTTGGGCAAAATTCTTAGTTCTGGTTTACCAAGTTGATAGTCTGTATCTACGTCTGACACTAAATCGGTCGCGTTTAGCTTTTTCATGTATTCTTGCGCAATAGACGCAAGTTTGTCCCACTCAGGACCTCGAATGGAAAATTCAATAGGATATCCTCGGGAGGCCGAAAATCCACGCATAGAAAGATCTTGAATAAAGATCTTCATTTCAGGAATTTTCAATTCCTTTCGATAGTAATCCATAATCATTTGTTGGGTAGGTTCTTTTCCGCCGAAAGCGAGGTCTCCCTTACCACTTCTTTGGCCCATCGGTTTTAAAGTTACAAAGCACGTTGCTAGGTTGACTTGTCCACCCTCAAAACCGCCAATGGAAATCATAGTAGCTTCAACCTCAGGACGTTTTAACAACCATTCTTCTGCGATTTTGACTTTGCTTTCGGTAAAGCGAATTGACGAGTCCGAAGGGCCTTTGATGTTTAACATAAATCGGCCTTGATCTTGAGAAGGCACAAACTCTTTATTAATAAACTTATTTGAAAATAGGGAGGCAAAGAAAAATACCAAAGAGGCGATAACTATGGACCAGCGATGGTTAAGCACAAAACTCAAAACGGATTCATAAATCTTTTCAGTTTTATTAAAAGCACTTTCCATCCCCATGCCGATTTTTGATCTGCGCTCATGAATTTCGACAAATTGTGAACAGCGCATAGGAGTTAAAGTCAGGGCCTCCAATAAAGATAATAAAACTGCACCTGTCATGGTAATACCGAACTGAAAGAAGTAAGCACCAATTACCCCGCGCATAAAGGCGACAGGAACAAAGATGGCACAAATAGCAATTGTTGCCGCCATTGCCGCAAAAGTAATTTCGTTGGCGCCTTCGATTGCTGCTTTAACTTTATTTTTCCCCATTTCCAGGTGACGAATAATATTTTCTAACACCATGATGGCATCGTCGACGACGATACCAATTGCAAGTGAGAGTCCTAAAAGTGTAAAAGTATTCAAGGTAAATCCAAAAAGCCGGATGATCATAAACGCACCGACTATAGATGTCGGGATTGCGAGTACCACATTGAAGGTCGATGACCATGATCCTAAAAATAACCAACAGACAAGTGCCGTTAAGACTGCCGACAAAAATAAAGTAAATATAAGTTCGTCTACTGATTCTTCGATAAATTTAGTGGTATCAAAAACCGGCTGCAATTTCATTCCCGGCGGAAGCATTTCTTGAATAAATTTAATTTTTGCTTTTACATTGCGAGCCACCTCTACGGCATTAGACCCGCGCTGCTTACGTATACCCATGCCGACGGCCTGGACCCCATTGAACCGTGAAATTCGGCGTATTTCTGCTAAACCATTTTCAACACTCGCAACTTGTTTCAGAAAAATGGGAGTATAGTTAGGGCGTCCGCCACGCTCACTAATAACAATGTTTGAAAACTCGTCGATAGAACGAGCTTCTCCAAGCGTCCGCACGTCCATTTCTTTTCTTGCTGTTTCAATTTCTCCCGCCGGCAGCTCTGAGTGTTGGCCTTCAATCGTGGCGAGAATGTCTTCAACCGTAAGATTATAAATATCTAATTTTTTTGCCGATACCCAAACTCGTAAGTTGGGCTCTACGTAGCCGCCAAGAATGAGATCTCCTACTCCCGATATGGTGGCCAGTTGACTCTTGATTTGATCGCGTACGTAGACCATCATTTCACGCAAACTATGTTTATCGCTCGTCAACGTTAACCACATGATCGGTTGGTCTTCAGGATTTGTTTTTGTGATTACCGGTGGTTCAATTTCTTTTGGCAGTTTCTTTTGCACTTGTGCAATCTTTGTTTGAATTTCCTGGAGTGCAACGTCGATCCCACGATTTAATTCGAACTCAACTGACACCGTTCCCATGCCGTATCGAGAAAAAGAGGTGACGTTACGAATTCCTTGGATTGTCATCACAGCATCTTCAACAATATCAACAACGTCAGTTTCAATAACCTCGGGAGCTGCTCCAGGATATTGGATTGAAATTCCAACAACAGGAAAATCGACGTCGGGAAGTTGGCTTAAGCCTAAGCCGCCAAATGAGATTCCTCCAAAAACGATCAGCGCCGCCATTAACATCCAGGCAAAAACTGGTCGTCGAATTGAAAGATCTGATAGTGTCATTTATGCGCCCTCACGTTAATGGAGCTAATATATAGACAGTTAATTCGAGTTGCAAAAACTGAATTGGGCTGACATTAGGCGCTAGTTCGCAGCTAATATTATCATCATTTCTCCATCAATGAGCCGAACTAATTTATATCTTTGCCTAAAGTCTCAATGATGAGACTTTAGCGCTTTTCTGTATAGATCTTCGACACTGACAGACCCATTGCAGTTCATGAAAAATTTAACAATTAAGGCTTGGGCGGGTAATCTTTGGTAATTTTCAATTTTTCAAAGATAACTTCAACCTTTGACAGGAAAGCGGGATCAGTTCATTTTGTGCACGTGGATGTACGGACTCAAAATAAGTCGCTTTTTTCGGTTTTCGTTGAAGTTTTGATTTTTGGGTCTATATATTTTCTGGCTGCAAAATTTGGTTTGAGTTTTAGTCCCGTCGGCGGCGTTGCGACTGCAATTTGGCCACCGACAGGAATCGCCTTAGCAGCAGTATTTATTTACGGGTACCACCTTCTTGTCGCAATTGCTGTTGGTGCGTTTGCTATAAATCTATTGGCAACAGGGTCTCTTTTGGCGGCGTTCGGAATTTCTATTGGCAATACCTTGGAAACTTTCACGGCGGTTTATTTTTTACGCCGTGTTGGTTTTGATCACCGCATGATCCGGTACCGCGATGTTATTTCATTGGTTGGTATCGCCGCTTTGGGTAGTACTCTTATCAGTGCCTTGATTGGGGTCCTGACCAGTTGGTCGCTAGGAATTATTTCTTCCCACGACATGGTGAGTGCCTTTCTTACTTGGTGGGGAGGAGACGCCCTGGCGGATTTGGTGATAAGTCCACTTTTGCTTATGGCTTGGCGACCCAAAGAAAAATTCAAATTTAATTTTCATAAACTGATGGAAGAGTCGTTAGTATATATCGTGATCATTGTTCTTTCTATTTTGTTGCAAATGGAATTAACGGGGTTCGAGTTTTATTTTCGTCCACAAATTTTGTATCCGGTGTTGTTGTGGGCGGCTTTTAGGCTTCCTCAGCGTGGAATTCATACCGCAATTCTACTTATTTCATTTATTATGTCGTGGGGAACCGCTCTGGATCGTGGTCCGTTTTCAGGAACGGAAAGTCATGTTGAAGACTTTTTTATTTTACAAATATACTTGGCGACAATAGCCATTACTTTTTTGTTTGTGGGTGCCTTAATAACACAGTGGAGAAAAGCTGAGAATGACCTGCATCGTGCTTTAGCTGATCGTGATGACTTCTTGGCAATCGTTTCACATGATTTGAAGAATCCTATTTCAACAATTTTACTAAATGCTCAACTTTTAAAACTCACGCTTGATAAAAATGAGTTTCCGCGAAATCTTCGTCGTCAGGTCGAAATTTTTATGCGCGCCGGAAATCAAATGAAAAATTTGGTCGAGAATCTTTTAGACGCTGCGAAGGTAGAATCGGGTACGTTTTTTTTAGAACTACGTTTAGTAAATGCTAAAAGCATTATCGACGAATGTTTTGAAATGTTCAGGCAACAAGCCGCCGAAAAAGGAATTAAACTTATAAGCCAGATTGAAAATATTGATTACCAAGTTTACTGCGACCACTATCGCACAATGCAAGTGCTTTCGAATCTCGTTGACAATGCTCTCAAATTTACTCCTTCGGGTGGAACGATATGTGTTTATGTTAAAGAAGTTGACCGAATTGCTCATTTTTGTATTGAAGATTCGGGTCCTGGAATTCCCGAAGATGAGTTACCACATATTTTTGATCGCTATTGGCAGGGGAAACGGGTGGGTAAGTCGAGCGTTGGCCTAGGTTTGGCAATTGCTAAAGGAATTATTGATGCTCATGGTGGAAGGATTTGGGTTAGTAACCGCGAAGTCGACCAAGGAGCACGGTTCTATTTTACGCTTCCACTCGCAGAAGATAGTTACGATGTAATTTCCAGCGCAGCGACGCGGGATTTAGATTTCTTCTGATCGCCTATTCAAGTAATTTTAGTGAATCTCGTGACCACGGGGGCATTTCGCCTTTCTCAGGAAGACCCCTTTAGTAGGTGGGGTAAATCGCCATCAGAGTAAATTCCAAAGCCATTTACTAAAACCCCTTTTACTTTGGTTCTCTTGTTATGCATAGCATACAGCACAGACTGGTCCCCAGGGTCAGTTAGTACATCGAAGCGAAACGTCTCATCGATCTCGTATTCGTCTTGGTTTGGGTGTTTAACAAGATTAAAGTCCTCCGTGTAGCCCTTTTTTTTGAGAGCATTTATTGCCTGTGAGAGCGTGAGCGCCTGCATATCCGAAATGAATTCCATGCAAAGGTGATATGCAATATTTGGTCCTAACGAACGTAAATGAGAATAATGTTGCTGGCGCCTTGATTTTGTTGCGCACAGTCGACGTTAAATACACACATGTGGTCAGCGATGCCGTCGGCACCGGCGTTGAAATTCCCGATCATGTTTTGATGTTTCGTATTATCGGAAATGCAAATATTAGAGCCTTGATCGATGTTGTTATTCAATGCTGTACAATTCGCGCCGCCAAAAAAACCTCGGCTGTATCCTATGCGATTGTTAATTGCGAAGACCCCGTTTGAGCCCACAATGCGGCTCGAACTGTTTTGAACAAAAGGATTGCCATTCGATACATTTATTATTCCTGTTGATAGTGTCGTAGTTGATGGTTGTATCCCACTACGAGACTCCGCACGTATTTGGTTCACTGACAAACCAGGGCAGAAATTTCCGTAGCCTATTATGTTTTGGTTGCTGTCCATGAAAACATTGCTGCCGGAATTCCATTTCTTCCAAGAGTACTCAAAACCGTCGGCAACACCGGTACCTTTTTTTTTGTGACCAAGAACTCCACAAAGTGTCCAGCCACCGCCGTCAAAACTCATATCGCAATAAACCTCAGACGTAGAACCATCACTGTCGGGATCGATAGCAAAAATACCAGTCGCTGCTTGCGGGTTTCTAGTTTTAATTTGATTACACGAAGTGCTGCTTGAAAGACTGTACAGGCTGATCCCTCGCTCGGCACAATGTTGCCACGGCAGTATCATTGCCGCTAAACCCACGAATGTTAATACGGACCATATTTGCTTCATTACCTGAAATATTATCGGTTGTTTCGGGACGAGACTTTAGTCAAATGAAGTCTTAATAACTATATGATTTTACAGCAGATTACTCTACTATTGGATATTGCTTTTTCACTTCTTCTAAGGGCAGTGCATCGTAGTGCCACCATTCGTGTTTAAGCTGAGTAAAGCCTGCCCCAGTCATAACCTCGCGAAGCAGTTTTCGACTATTGAGCTGCGATGTCTTCAATTTTCCTAACTTTAAATATTTGTTTTCAAGATCTGGTTGTGCAAGATCTTCAAAGCTATCAAAGGGCGTCCCCATGTCGACTTCTTTACCGTATTCATCTTGTAACGACAGATCGACGGCAAAACCAAAATTGTGAAGAGAGCCAATAAGGGGGTTGGCAACGTATTTTTCTTGGCTTGTACCTCTGACTTTTTCCCAGAGCTGAAATTGAACTGATCGGGGGCGAAGTGCATCGAATACCAGTAATTTCCAACCGGGTTTTTTTAACGAAAGTTTTTTTATAGCAGCCTCGAGTTTTTTGGCAGCATCTTTTTGAAGATAGGGGTCTTTCAAATCTTTATAGAGTTTGACTCCCGTGAAGTTATTGGTCGTCGCGTAACGTAGATCAACGGCCACACCTGAGAGTTTTCGAATATTTACATAGTTGGGGCCGAAATCTGCTCCAACTAAAAACCCAGTGCTAAATATTAAAAGAAAAAAAATTGTAAGATGTCGCCCCATACACGGGAATTATGTCGCGCCAAAATTATTTCTGCAATGGAGAAATCACGAATTATTTTCAAATTATTTGTTCCCTTGAGACACTTTTAGGTACTTTCAGAATTCTTTTCATGCTCCCGAAGGGAAGATTGTGAAAAAACGCTTGTGCGACTAAGATACATTATCCTTTAACAAAAACACAGTGGTTTTGGAGCGCGTATATGGTTTGGATCACCAAGAAGAGCTTACTTCTTTCGTCAATTTACCTTTTGTCTTCGTCTCTTGGTTTTGCCGCCGATATTCGCCGGGTAACCGACTATTTAGTGGTTTATCACGAAACTGAAGAGCATTTTGCAAAACAAAATCTTTCGGTTAAAGCCGGCATTTACTTGTATGATCCAGAGCTAGCAATCAGCCGTCAAGATACACAACATCTTGTTTCCGGCGGCATTTGGAACAGTCCCTTTAATAAGAATGAACAAATTATTGCAGGTTACGCCCCTGGTATTGTGAAAAATACTCGTAATGAAATTTGGGTAAACTTTGGCAACCAAAGTTTTTTAATCCAAAATCAAAATAAGCAAAACCAGCGTATCGCCAAAGGCGTTCCGCGGGTAGTGGTTCCTGTTGTCAATGGAGCGTTTTTAGGGGCTGGCGAGAATATGTCTGTCGTCTTTGTTCCCCATGAAGTTGCCGATGGTAACGTTGTTCGCAAAGCTTTTGATGTCCCTAAAATGGCATTTCCGGTTCGCTATGCCGTAACTCGTGATGGAGAAAAACTCATTTATTTGTCGAACAACAACGAGCTTGTCATGGTCGACAAAAATGGGAACCATAAAATTTTAGCGAAACCGCCGGTTGACAACAATGGGGCCCAAATCGCTTTCTCAGGTGACGGTTTCTTTTTACAGGACGGCAACAATGCCATGAGTTACACACCTGTTGCCGCCAACGGTGATGTCGGGGCGAAGGAAGTTATTTTTGACGACAAGAAGGCTGATCAAAGCTTTCTGTTTCGTGATAATCAAGCAATTTTAAAAGCTACCAAGCCCGCGGGCGGATCGATCTATTATTTTATCAATCCTGAAGGTAATCTTTCTTTAGTGTCTTCGGCTTCCAATACTGGTAAAGTTACTGCCGCAGAAATGAATACCTTAATGTCTCATGGAGAGGACTGGGGCAAGCGTGCCCGTATGGGAAATTTTGACTTAGAAGTGAGCCGTCCCGATTACAATGACAAAATATTCATGGCTCTCAGAAATCAAAATAATACTTGGGTGAACATCACTGGCCCCTATGGCGTTGGTCAAGAGTCATTACTTCGAAGTTTCGTTCGTAGTTTTACTGACAAGCGTAGAGCCAGTTTAGGGTGGTCCGAATATGAGGTTTTCTCGTTGCCGCTTTCTACTTTTATGAGATTGCAAGAGACCGCTAAAGCTAGCAAAGAGAAAGATGGTGGCAAAGACGATCCGTTTGCTAAAATTATGATGGCGATTACTAATAAAAAAGTGATCGTCGTTATGGAAAACTTTTTGGATGATCCCTCGCTTGGTCCCACAAACGCTCCGAAGGCAATTGATATTTTCTTGTCTTTTTTTCGGGAATCTATCATGAATGGCTCGGTCAAAATTATTACGACCGTGACTTCCGATATCTGGGATAAAATGGCCGAAAAGAACCTTGATCGCATGGGTACGGTCATTTCTATGACGCCTCCACCTACTGAAGAACTCAGGCAGCTATTGGCTGCTAAGATGAAAAAGCTGTCTGACACATATAGCGTAATATTCACCAGTCAGGTGATCGATGTCATTATGAATACGGCTAAAGAGTTAGCTCCCCTCGAAGTGGAGCCTCTACGGTCCTATAAAGTGGCAGAGTCGTTAGCAAAAGCTTTCGGGGTTGTTGGCAAAAAAGGTCAAAACCGTAAACAAGTATTGTTTCAGGATGCAAAACGTTTCTTATTATCTAACGTGTTCGATAGCAGCACCATAGAAGACATCGATATGAAGGCTTTCCGAGCTCACTTTGACAAACACATTGTTGGTCAAGCCGATGCAAAAAATAAAATTTTAGGTGAATTTTCATCGCTGTCTCTCGGCGTAGTAAAGATGGATAGACCTCTTGCGACAATGTTATTTGTTGGTCCAACGGGGGTCGGAAAAACAGAATCGGTAAAAGTGATTTCCGAATACCTAAAAATTCCAATCGTTGAAGTGGATATGAACTTCTTTGCTTCTTTCGACAATACTTCAACTTACTATAGAAATATTAAGTCCTTTGAAGGTAAGCCATTTATTCTTCTAATGGATGAAATTGACAAGAGCCCGGAGGCTAAATCGACCTTAAGCGGTTTACGTGGTCTTATTGAAACAGGAGTCTACGCCAAAGGCACAAAAAATGAACTCAACTTGCGTAACGCAATTATTATTATGACAGGCAACTACGCACAGCACGTAATTTTAGAGAAGCCAGCGAGTGTAGACCACGATCAACTTGTGCGTGACGTTCGTGAACATGTTTTAAATACTAAAGACACACCTGAAAACGAGCAAATTCCTTTACACTTTTGGTCGCGAATTGAAAATTCGGTTGTTGTCTTTAGAGGACTTGAGTCTCGCGATCTTGAAATGATTTCGTTTAAATTTATCGCCGAACTCCGCCAGGCAATCGTCGAGAGTCATAAAATCGAGGTTACTGTTAGTCAGGACTACGTAAAATTTACTGTTGATACAAGCATGGAAAAGAAAATGGGCGCAGTGCCGGTACGAGATCGTATTATGAAAACCCTTAAGCGCGAGATCTCTGCCTATATTTCCAATATTAAAACGACGGACGCCACGCGGGCTGCGAAAATTAAGAAAATTTTTGTGACCATCAATGCTAAGGGTAGTTTAGCGTTGATCGATAATACAGATAACCGTTTTCCAGCGAATTTAAAGTAAGTTATAGAAGGTAGAAACATGAAAAAAGTAATGATGTTATTTGTGCTGACCGGAACATTTGTATTAACGATGGTTTTGTTTGCGAGTCGCCTCTATGCTTACAAGCCGACCTTTAAATACGCGGCAAATGAAAAACACGGCGTGTTAGTGGTAATTGACGTTTCTAGTTCTATGGCTGGCGGACCCATTGAGGCGGTCAGAAATATTTTGGCCCAAACGATGTCTAAATTCTCTAAAAATACAGCGGCAGGGCTAATTAGTTTTTCTGGTTGTACGGCAAAAGATATAGTTCTAGAAGTTCCGTTTGCCGACAATAATGCCCAGGCGGTGATAAGCAAGGCGAACTCGCTGTCCATTCGTCGTGGGACCGATGTTTACGGCGCGCTTGTCATGGCTCAACAAGAAGTGCAGAAGATTGGTTCCCAATATTGTTCAACAGTTTTGTTGCTGAGTGATGGCGTGGATACTTGTCGCACTGGTCCGGTTCAAGAAGTTGTTAAAAAAATGGTCGAACAAAATTCAAAATGCAATAAGGTGAGCGCAATCTCTATTGGGGTACCGGCATGGGAAAGCCAAGTATTTGATGAGATTGCTGAGGTGGGTAAAGGAAAACATACTTCTGTAGATACCCCTGATCAGCTCGATAAAGCCGTTGAAGATGAACTCAGTCAACATACTGAAGAGGTACAATCCGTTGGTGGCTGGGAAGGTGACCATGGTGGGAGCGGCGTCGATCCAAAAAATCCGGAGAAAAAGAAAGATCCTAAGAAAAATGTAAACGATAAAGATCCTAAAGGTCCAGATCCACTCGTTCTTGAAAAAGAAGAGCAAAGAAAAAAAGGCGGTGGTAAATGACAAATTTTAATCTATCATCGTTTGTAGTCTCTTTAGGTTTAGGATTTGCGTCCACCTCGGCTTTTGCAGTTTGTACAGAAGTTGAGAAAAAAGCTTTTGATGTTGTGGCCTCGGAAGTCGGTTCTGCTTGTGTTGGTATTTTGCACCCGAGCAACCCCGTGGCCAGCGATGGCATTAACGGTGATATTATATGGAAGCAGAGTGGTAAATCCCTACGAGTTGGCAGTGCCGTTGATAAATTCGTCGTTGTTAACAATGGTATGCTGATGGTGGTCTATGAAGGTAATAAAGTGAGTGTGCAGTTCTGGGACTTAGCTACTCAAAAAACAAAAAAATGTAGCCAAGATGTTTCAGCTCGCGAAGTAACTCAGGGAACCATTAGTTTTGACGTTGGTGTCGATTTTATCAATGTTCGTTCCAAGCTTTCGTCAAAATCTTTCTTTTCAAATTGCCAAGATAGTGGCGATACCACTGTTTACACAGCACTCACTGCTGCAGATCGTGCCGTATTAGACCAATTTCGAGACGGTGATCGGCCCAACGATTTAACAAATGCTGAGGTCGCGGCAGGCCTAAATGAAATTCTGGGCCGCGATGAGATGGTTGATACCATGATTGCTACGGTTTCAAACCGCGAAGGCCGGTCGACTTTGCTCTGGGGACCTGCTGGGGTCGGCAAAACAACTCTTGCTGAGCGTTTAGCCCAACGTATTGTGCGCAAGCAAGTTCCTGTTTGGCTTCAGGACTGGAGCGTGTATCTGATTAGTCTTGGAAAAATGGGTGAAGAAGGCGTTAAAGGACGTTCGGAAAAGAAAATGAGCGATCTTGTTGCCGCGGCTTCAGGAAAAAAGGTGATTCTGGTGATGGACGAGATTCACCAGCTTGTAGGTCTTGGTACAGGTAAAGATGATAGCACTGACGTTACTGAAATCATGAAAACAAATTTGGCGAATGGTCAGTTAGCCGTAATTGGCACGCTTACCGATAACAAAGACGAGATGCCTTTGTTAAGAACCAAAGAAGCTTTCTTCTCGCGCTTTAGTAAGATCTATGTTGGTGAGCCAGACGATAAAGTACTATTAGAAATTTACAAAAGCCGAGCCAAAAAAGAGACAAAGAAATACGGCATGGAGTTTTCAGAGGAAGTTTTGAAAAAACTTTTACAGCTCACACGTCAATATGTACCTACAGAAAATAATCCCCGCATTGGCATTCGAATGATTGAGACGGTAGCCTCTCTTTACGGCACTAAGAACAGTGCAAGGGGCTATCAAGTGACTATTCAAGACTTTAGAAATGCCGTTGGTACATACGCCAATATTCCAGCTCTAACAAATTCGGCGGCCAGTAATAAAGAAGGTCGCACCTTTAAAGAGATTGTAAAAAATTTTAGGGCTGACCTTTCCAAAGATTACATTGGTCAGGACTCTGCAAAAGACGCAGTTTATAGGACTCTCGTTCGCGTGGCTGCTGGCAACCAAAAAGCAGATCGCCCTAGCGGCATTTTCTTGTTCCTTGGTCCTAGCGGCGTAGGTAAGACCTTTATGGCAGAAAAATTTGCCAGCATGTTGAATCTTAAATATCAGGTTTGGGCGATGTCGCAATATCAAAACGAATCTAACATTGCCAACTTTCTTGGTGCACCGCCAACTTACGTTGGATACAATCCCGCAGGTGGTGAACTCACTCGCTTTATTAATAACAATCCCTCGGCAGTGTTAAATTTTGACGAGGCTGATAAGAGTGAACCACGAATCTTAGATATGCTCATCAATCTTATGGAAACTGGAAAAATTAGAGATAATTCTAACGTCGAAGCGAGTCTACGTAACGGTTACTTATTTTTTACTTCAAACTTTGGTATGCCACTAATTGATGCTTATGACCGTGAGGTTTTAAAAATTCCGGATGAGAGCCAGGGAAAGTATTCAAAAAAATATGACGGGTATATTCCGCGTGATGAAGAAGAGCTAAAAAAAGAACTTCTCAATCAACTTTTGGGAACTGCTTTTGGGACATATTTTGCAGGCCGAATCGGTATTAGCAACATCGTGATATTTCACCATCACAATTCCGAAGAGGCGCGAAAAATTGCAGAACTTGAGATTAAAAAGGTGGTTAAAGCGTTGAACGCGCAATATGTAGTCGAAGTTGATAAATCTGTTGTAGATTACATTGCTACGCATGGAGTGAGCTTCCAATTTGGCGCGCGTAAGGTGCGCGATCTGGCGGAATCCATGATTAGCTTTCCTGTTTCTGAAAAAGTGATGTCTTTAGAAGATGGATCATTTAGTAAATTGCGTGTGTCTTTAAAAGCTGGCAAAAACGTTGATGTTGAGGCGATCAAATAGTGGAAAAATTCAAAATAAAATTATTGTTTATTTTGTTTTTTTCGGCAATTCGTACTTTTGCTGCTGCTGATGATTTCTTTGCAGCCCCAAATTTTGATTTAAAGGCGGCCATGCAGAGTGTTGGTTATATGATCTTCGATAGTGAAGAAGGTCCTTCGTTTTGTAATTTGGCTTTGATTGGTGAGCGTTACGCCATTACTAACAATCATTGTATGCCGGATCAAAAATCCTGTAATTCCACGAAAGTATACTTCACAACGGATGGGCAGCAGATCGTTGGCGCGTACTCCTGCACAAAATTATTGTTTTCAGTTGAATTGAAAGAGGGTAAACTGTTTACGGATTTTTCGGTTTTTGAGCTCAACGATAGCGCTGGGATTTATCACGGGTTTCTTCCATTAGCTAAAAACGTGCCTGCGGAGGAGTTCAAGATATGGCGAATTAAGTACGATCCTACTGGGGCGGCGAAAAATAATATTACCTTAAACTATTCCCGCTGTATGGCAAAAAAAGAAATGCATCCACGTTATAAAGAGAAATACCTGCACATTAAGCCAGTCCATGAAGGCGAAGTTTGTCATATTATGCATGGCAATTCTGGTGGTCCTCTATTAAATAATAATGGTGAAATCGTAGGAGTTGTAAACCTCTATGAAAATAGCAGTCAGAACGAGAGGGGTGTAAGCGCTCAGCTTAATGACGTTATTCCATTGAATATTGGTGGTGTTCTTTTGGAGCGTATCGAAGAGTATTTCCCACAAATCCGTGAACTCAATAGAGGTTGGTAGTAACCAACGACAAAAATTGTCTCTAAGTTTCATTCTATTGAATAGTTTCTAACATTTTACTTTAAGCCTTTAAGTCGTCACGAATATCCGTATAATACAGGAGTTAAAGATACTCGAAAAAAATTTTATTGGATTGAAATGAAAAGTCTTTTGCGGAACGTTTTTGGCATTAAAAAAGACGAGCTGTCGCTCGTTATCCACCTGTTTATCAACTTTCTGATAATCATGACCACGTTCTACGTGATCAAATCGGTAAGAAACTCTCTTCTAATTCAGTGGTATGGTCTTGAAATCCTTCCTTATATTTGGGCTGGAAGTGTACTTGTTCTGGCCGCCGTCGTATTCGTTTACAACCGTAGTGTTGATCTTCTTTCGGCACGTAAGGTTACGCTTTTTAGTGCCGTCTTTTTTACTTTTCTCTTAATTCTAATCTCATCAACGTTAAAGAAAATGCCAGGAAGTGCTATCGCTCTTTACATTTGGGGCGACGTTTTTTCGCTCTTAATGGTCGAGCAGTTCTGGTCGCATACAAATGCACTTTTTGATCCCAAAGATGCAAAGAAAAACTATGGCATTATCGCGAGTGGTGGAATTTTGGGTGGCTTGCTCGGAAGCGGCCTTGTGGCCATTTTTGTTTCTAAAGTGGGCTCTGTAAATATGCCTCTGGTGGCCTCGGTGTTTATGTTGATTTTAATTTTCACTAGTTGGTCGTTTGGCCGTATTGTCGGTGACCGTCAGCTACGATTTCGTGCTGGTTCCCTGGGGGAGAAAAAAGAAGGCCAATCTGAGGAGCAGAACGGGTCAGCTTGGAAAATGATTACCACGAACCGTGTTTTTCTTTTAACTCTGTTGACGCTAATTTCTTTGCAGATCATTAGCACTTTTATTGATTTTCAGTTTAATAAAGTAGTTGAGCAGACCTATGATCGGGTAGATGCAAAAAGTATTTTCTTTGGTCAATTCTATTTGGGTTTGAATTTAGTAAGTCTTCTAAGTGTCCTAATTTTGGTGCCTCCTATTTTTCAGGTTTTGGGATTTATGATGGGCTTATTTGTTTTACCGCTGGCAAATCTTATGGGTTTTGGGCTTGCTTTCTTGTTTGATGCTCCTGTCCTATCTGTGGCCTTGAAATTGATTGATAACAGCTTAACTTACTCAGTTAATCGAACCTCGCGTGAACTGGTCTATTCATCAGGGAACTGGAATAATAACAACAAAGCAAAGGTACTAATTGATGTTTTGGGCGCGTCGTCGAGTAAATTTATTGCTGCTCTTGTTATTATTCCCAACACTGCGGAACTGACGCTGCACTCTCTGAGTATTATTAATATGGTTGCCTGCTTAATAACTTCATTTTTGGTTTTTCTAATTATTAGATCTATGAATCAAACTTCGGTGAAAGGTAAATTATGAAACTCATTTTTACATTAACGGCACTCGCTTTTAGTATGAATACAGTAGCGATAGCACAAGAAAATGCTCAGGTCCCAGCAACAGTGATATTAACAGATGAATGCGACAATCCTGAGGACGGAGTGTGTATTAAGACTTCAGAAGGAAGTACGGGTCCTATTAACCAAGGCGGAACTTATCGGTCAAAACCAAAAGACAAAAACTCAACTTTTGATGACGGAGCCCACGGAGGTTTTGGTAATTCAGGTTGGGGTTGGAATAAAAAAGTAAATTCCGACACAGTTATTTCTAAGCGCAGCCGCACAATTACTTTCGACAGAAACAAAAAGCCCGACGTCAACGTGGATGGAATTTTGTTTTTTGGAAAGCGGGAATATAACGTTGGTCCCGTGGTTTGGTCTGCGACCAGTGGTTCGGTTACTCTAAGTAAAGATGTTTTTGGCCAGATTGCGCAGATGCATATTGGACAAGTTGCAAAATTTAACATGCGCGTAGGAAATGCTATGTATTTCGAAGACGACGTTGAAGGTGTTCGCGTGTATGTGGCTGGTAACGACGAGGATTGCCGTTATCCTGTTTATTTAACGGATCATGATGGCACGATCAGTAGCCATGACAAATGTACAACAGAGACTATTGATAGTTTGATTGAAAATAAAAATGCTACATTTTTCGTAATTTCATCAAACGGCAGTTCCATGAAAAGTGGAATTTTATCGGCGAATTACAAAAATAAAGACAGACTGCTTGTTTTAGGAAAGCAATCTGCAGGCAATTGGGGTGCTAATGAAAAGGCAATGCGTGTTTTTAGTTATTTTGCCAATTCAGGTGCGTGTATTGCAGGTTTTGCCGGTGATATGCCAAACATCGATGGCGAGGCGGCACGTACTCTTAATGTTCCTTATTTGGCGGTTAATCAGCATGCCGAAGAAGAGGCCGAAATTACCCATACCACCAAAAAAGTTTGTTCTTTAAGCAATGAATTGCGTTTTTCGTACGAGGCAACGGTCGTTGATCAGGAAAATTGCCCTGAAGGTTATGAGTTACGGGACACACGAACAGAAATTGAGTGTAAGAGAGCTATATATATGCCACGAGCGGGACAAATGGGCGGAATCAGCGCAAATGGTGCCCCAAGGAATTCCGTCGCAGCCACAAACAAAACTTACTGGGCCGAGAAACCAGGATTTCTGGGTTTAGGTGGTGGACCAGGTTGTAGCTATGGAGATGAAAAAACTGGAAACCAACGTCGTGTAAAGATGTGCCGGCGTACACTGGAATTCGAAACGAACCCTAATGAGAAAAATGAATGTCCAGTCAATTACTTGTTGGAAGAACGAAAAGTTATGAACCGACGTGTGATTGGTTTTCGCCCCTCTATCAATATTCAAGAGTTTCCCGAGGATAGCGTGTGGTCTAAAAACTGGTGTGATTTGGGCAATAAGTTGAATGATAAGAAATGAGATTTTTATGAAGAAGCAAGTTAAAAAAATTTTAGGTACTATTGTGCTCTTTTCAATGTCCGCTGGTGCTTTTGAAAGTGCTGAGTGGAATAACGTTGTTCGTCGATCTATCGATGATAGAATTAATAGTCGAGAGGTTTTAGGACATATTAAATTCGAGCCACTCTTTATTAAATCAGTGCCAAAAAATCCATTAGCGCACTTTGTCGCCACCGATGTCCCGAATCAGCGTAAACAATTGCTAGACGTAGCGGTAGTGGGCGCGACTCATGGTCGCACTGAAGGAATTCGTCGAGCGACGCTTGATGCGTTTAGTGAAGTTGAAGCTCAAAGTGATAAAAATGCTGCAAAGCTTGCTATCGGAGGTAAGTATCAAAAAATCTTTTCAGAAATTATCTCTGATTTTGAAAAAATGAGCGACGCTGATCTCGTTGCCGAGGCCCAAAAAGTAAATGTTAATCAGGGACGCGCCGACAGTTATGGGTTTCAAGATGGTGCAAAAGCAGGACAAGCGGCTGCCTTGAAAACTGCTTATGTGCGTGGTGCCGCTTCTAATGGGAAAGCCGAAGCCGAAAAAGTTGCAGATACAAAACTTCAAGAGCGAGCACAGAAAGAAGCTAACGAGCGTGCAATGCAAAACGCGAAAAATAATATTATGAAGGCTGAAACTCTTAAATCTGCTCCAGCCATCGAACAAAACACCGACTCTGAGATTAAATCGCGCTTGTTTGCTGAACCTGATTGGGAGGCGAGTCCTTTTTACAAACCACCCACGCGCCAAAATGGCGACAAGGAATTGAAACTTTATGTGGATACCTATCGTAAGGCCTTCGTCGATGCGGCTCGTAGTGCCTATGCTGCGGTTTTACCAGAAGCAAAAACAGAAGCCGTACGCAGCCTGACCTATTGGTTTAAAAATCGTTATGAGAAAATGGATCAAACCACAATTCTGAATGAGCTTTCGCTGCAAACGAAAGTTGGTTTTCTGAGCTCGTATAAGAATACGCGCGAAGAATCTTACAAAAAAAATTACGAAACCGCTTACAACGATTTTATCACTCAACGCGAGAATGTAGCGTACCCTAAAATGTTTGAAAGCGCCTATTTAAAGGCACGCGACGTTGCTTTTGCTGAACTGACAAAAAATATTCCGCCAGATGTAGAGGCGTCGGTTGTTGATGAAAATGAAGATGGCATCTATTCTCCTGGTGAATACGCTCACTTGAAATTAGATTTCACCAACTGGGGCGGTGATACAAAATCAGATCTTGTTGCCAAGATAAAGTCTGCCGCTGGCCTCGTTGTGATGAAGCAAGACGAGCAAATAAAAACTCTGGGGGCGCGCACAAAAACATCGGTTCATAGAGTTTTACCATTTAAAATTCCGACGGACACCCAAATCGGCGTAACGAAAACCTTAGAAATGGAATTTTACTTTAGGGGTGACCTTAAGAAAACAATTCCAGTTTCAGTCCCCATCAGTCTTCCTTTTGAAATTACGGACCTAAAAATAAATAAAAAAAGTTTGCCTGCGACCATAGGTCTAAAAGATAACTTGTTTTTGCGGGCCGTAGTTAATTCCAAGAAAATTAAGCGAGGTCGAAACGATGTTACTTTGCAGGCTAAAATTGTTTCCTTAGACAATGATGGTGAAAACTCCGCTGTTGGCGATGTGCCAAAAAATGTTTTAGCGGCGGGAGTCGATTTCCCTAAAGTGTCTATTAAGGACGGAAGAACTTTTGGTGTTAAAAAATTTCGTGCTGAGGTTTATGAAGACAGCCGTTTGGCTGGATACAAGGACTTTGAGGTTACGGCGTCAGACAGTTTACCGCGAGTCAATAAAGGTGTGTATGAAGTCGTGCAGGCTGATGGTAAGGTCTCTCCGGCTGACCTCATGTTGGTTACCGATAACCACGAATTTGCACAGAGTCTTAAAGTGGAGGCTGCCAAAGTGAACTTAAAGTTGGCAGTCGTTAATACGAATGTTATTGCTTCGGGAGCCTTGGGAAATCACTTAGATTGCCGTAGCGGAATTCCCGTTGTCGTGAGTGCAGGACTCAACGAAATTAATCTTGTGCTTAAGGCAGGTTGCCCTGTACTTATTGCAAAATCGAATCAGTTCAGTCCGGGAAATAACGAAATCAGGGAGATCGCGATTGACGGTGGCTATGATCGTGGTTTTGAAATTCCTCCTCATACATTTACCAAAAATAGTTTCTCAGAAAGTGGTTTAGTCTTTTCTGCTTTTGATTATTTTATTGGAACTGATTACGGCCAGAAATTAGGTCGTGTAAACTCCAAAACGTTTGTGACGTCAGAAAATGAGATCAAAAATTGGCCGTCGGCACTTCAGGAGTTCGTAATGGTAACAATGCCGGTGGAGAAAAAAGCATTAACAATAGTTCAGGCGAAAAACATTGGTGACCAAGCGAAGTTTGATCTATTAACACAAGTTTTAAAAGTAGAGCTTATAAAAGAGATAAATGACAATAAAAAATGGGGTCTCGATGAGTTTTCTCCGGAGAGGTCACTTCAAAACACGCGCCTCCACAAGTTCATGAAAGTTTATGAGCAGTTACCAGAAGCAGACCGGAAGTCTTTCTTTGAAATTGGAGTCGCGATAAGAGAAGTTGCGGGTTCCGTATTCTCTGGCTTTTTTAATAAAAGCCGGGGTCACGTTATAGAGGCTGCGCAATCATTGCTGTCAGACACCGCTTTAGGAGATATTTCCGAAAGTTGTGGATGGCTTCAA
>LWDK01000012.1:0-15810 GCA_002083485.1 Proteobacteria bacterium SG_bin7
CTTTTTGCGTCACCCTACTCAAAGTTAGAGAGCCGGCGCTATATGTGCTGACAACTGCGATCCGCAAAAAACTTAGACAAAATTTTTAACTTTTGATTTTCAATTGCCGCAAAATCCGCAGTATTTGTCGAATATTTATTCAATAGTAGTAAAAATAAATACTGCGTCAAAATTAAAATTAGAACAGTTCTCACAAGTTAGATTTGTCTCATATTAGGAAAATAACCATTTCGATAGGTGAATTAAGCACTTAACTTCAAACTTTGAGTGTGCTCAGAGGTAACTTAAAATAATAGTTGGAAGCGTATACCCGAGGGAGGGTAAGAAAATGAAAAACCTAATGCTCACGTTGGCGGTAACTCTAGGCCTTGGTCTATTAGCGGCTTGTGGAGAAAAGGGGTCCTCCTTTTCCTTGCTTCAGGATTCAAACATATTCTATCAAAACGCAAGCAATCTGAATTCAAAGATTGATATCTTATGGGTAATCGATGATTCGGGGTCTATGGCCTCCTCGCAACAAAATGTCGCCAATAACCTTAATTCCTTTATTAGTGACTTTGTGACCAAAGGTTATGACTTTAAAATCGCCGTCGTTGATACCGGAGCTTGGCGTACCCAGTTTAGTGGCGATAATAACCAGTCGCGCTTCCGCGCTGGAAATGTACCCAATCAAGGACCGGTTTACGTTATCACTCCGTCAACGCCAAATTTGATTCCAACTTTTATGGCTAACGTTTTGCGTGGCACCAGCGGTACCGGCGACGAAAGAATGCACAGCAGTTTTAAACAAGCTCTAATTAATCCCCTGAATGCCGGTTTCATGCGATCAGATTCTCACCTCGCAATTATCAATCTCACCGATGAAGATGATTTTTCAAGCTCTGTCTCAACTAACCCTGGTGGCAGTCACAACTACAGTAACCCGAATCTCTATAGCATTCCAAGCTTTGTAACTTGGTTAGACACGTATACCGGAACTAATGGTGCTACTCGCCGCTATTCTGTCTCGACTGTGTCGATTCAAGATACAGCTTGTATGAATCAATTAAACGCCCAATCTCCTGGTCGCATTATTTCAACCAGAGTGAACGAACTTGTTGATGCTACTGGCGGAATTAAAGTTAGTTTGTGTGGAAACTTTGCGAGTGGTTTAAGTTCTATCGCTGCAAACATTATCGAACTTTCAACGCAATTCTTCTTGGATCGCGAACCAATTCCAGAAAGTATTGAGGTCTTTGTCAACGACGTACTCGTCAACCAATCAGCCACGAATGGCTGGACTTACAATGCGCAGGCTTTGTCGATAGTGTTTCACGGACCTGCGATTCCCACACAAGGCGCTAAGATCTTTGTCAAGTATGACCCAAAAACTATACAATAAGAAGACTTAAAGTTTTTGACAAGGCCATTGTTAAACTAGAAACTTAGAGACAATGGCCCAACGAAGAAGTCGCAATTTTCTAAACATAGCAATTTCCTTACTTGTTGGGCTTGGTATCGGAACTGTCATAGGCGGGGGTGCGGTATATTTTTATAAAAGTCGCCCCCCACGTGTCGATACACATTTGAAAATCCTTACCCACGTCGACGCTATTCCTAAAAACATTCTCGATAAGTTTTTGGCCACGGAAAAAATGCAAATTCGCCAAGACATTACAAAATCAAACTCTGAGTTGCTTGAAAAATTAAATGATAGCTCCCATGAATATGATTTAGTCATTTTACAATCTTGGCAGGTTCCGACATTTATTGATTCTCAATTGTTGATGCCAATCAAGAAGCCATCAATTTCAAATCTGCGTTACATCGCTGCAGACTTTAAACATCTTCCCCATGACAATGACCTAAATTACTCCGTTCCATTCGGCTGGGGCGTTAATGGGATTGCCTACAACAAAAAACGTTTCTCTAACAAACCCGTAAGCTGGAACACTCTATTAAAGGAGAAAGAGCTCCTTTCAAAAATTGCATTCCTTCCCGATCCCAGGGAGCTCATGGCGGGTCTCATTCGACGTCACGCCATTGATAACCAGGATATGAATAATTCCAATTCAAATACTTATATGCAGGCCTTTGAACAGGTTTTGCCGTTTGCAAAGAACTCACCGAAGAAATCCCTAAAAGCGCTTGGTCAAGGTGAGCTCTGGGCGGCGGAGCTTTCGAGTGGCATGGTGAGCGTTCTCATGTCTCACAGTGACGATTTTCACTTCGTCGTTCCTGAAGAATCAGCTTCGCTTTGGACCCTATCACTGTCTTTATGCCGAGGATCCAGCAAATTAAAAGAAGCGCATAAATTTATTGATTTTATTATTTCCAAAGACTCAGCTCTAGAAATTGCACGTTCCCAATTGATTGCAACTCCCCTCGTAAGTCTTGAGTACGAAAACATTCATCCCTCACTAAAGCCTTCATTTATTCGCTCTTTGCCCCTGAATCGCTTACAAGTAATTGAACCTGTGAGCCAAATGGCAAAGCAATGGGAAACCACGGTTATTGAAAAAACCACACCTTTAAATTAAAGAAAATGAGTTATTGTTTATAAGCTGGACGTGGCACAGGTTGAATACCTGAATAAGCCTGATGCCAGTTAGAAATTGGAAACGGCGCCTCTTTACTAGCATAGGCATATATTTGAAACACAAATTGATAGGATTGTGCGCCCCAAGCCTGTAAATCTGGAGTCGAAAGCTGCCCAACAATAAGGGCGTTACCTGAAATACATTCCGCTTGGTCATTGATAAATTGCTTGGTGGCACTAATGACTTTAAAACCAACGGTTACTTTTGGAAACCCACCATCATAGCAGGGAATATTTATTTGGAACCTACCATTAGCCGTTGAAATGGGATAACCATTGATTGGCATATTAGCCACAGCCAAAGATAGTAAAGTAGGATCACCGTAACAAAAGTCAGGTTTTGCCGGATCACAGGAGGTGTTGTCTGATCCAAAAAGACCACTCTGATTTGACGGCGCTCCGCAGTTGAAATAAGGAAAAATAATAACGCCGGTCAAAAACATCATTGAAATTGCGCGAATTAGAGCCAAATTCATGAGGGCCCCCTTCGCTATATTATCGGAATGATACGAGCGAAACTTTAGATACGCTCAAAGATTGCGTCTCATTTTGAAACACTTCAAGTGAGTGAACCCACTGTCAGATTGAATGTGAATGGTTTTTCAATCTGACAGTGTTAGTGTTACTATTAGAAAATATCTTATTTATCGTTAAGAACAGGCTGCTTTTCAGCTTCTTCTTTTTGTTTTCGCAAATCTTCACATTGTTTGCTTTGCATTTTCTCAGCTTGAACTTTTAAATACTCTTCAGCTTCCATAACCATCACACCAGAATTTTGAACCGGTACAATGCTATATTTACCTTGACTGTTTTTGCTAAAGTTAAGAGTGGTTTCAGCGCGTTTTCCTTCGTGGAAATGTCTGAAAAGTATAGAGACTTGGTCACAAGAGCCATCTTTACCAATACAACGAGACTCTAACCAACCATGCCCTTCTTGTTCATTTTTATCAGTTGATCTTACAGCTTGTGCCTCAAGGCCATTTGATACGCCTGTATCAAGCGGAAGTTCTTGTACGAAATGTTCGTACTCACAATCACCTTTTAGAACGATTTCAAGTTTTGCAAAAACTGATTTTGCGTCTTTAGCTTCAGCACTTGCTGAATTCGCGTCTCCAGAAGCTTGAGGAACTGATAAACTTGCACCACCAATTGATTTTAACAATTCCAACGCAGCTGGATCTTGAGAATTGTAATAAGGATGTGCCTTACCCGAATCGGTGTTTAAGTCCCGAGCCTTGTTACCTTGATTTGCCCGCCACTCACGTGAACCACAAGCAGTTAATGCCAGTGAAACGACTAACGCTACGATTTTTAATGAATTCATTTTTTACCCCCATTTATAATAATTTTCTAAATTGAAATAGAGCAACATCGATACCAGGTTTAAACGAAGATAAGAGAACTGGGTTGCAAAGAATTCAAAAGTTTGCCGCTTTTAAGTTTAATGGCCGGTCGCAAAGTTTCGGAACATGATCATAGCCCGAACAATCTGCCAACGCCGTAACTGATATTTGTCGTTCTTGATCTCGTTCTTCATATCCCAATAGTAGACTAGGGTTTTAATTTTTTCCCAAATTCCGCCATTCTGAACGATGGACTCGCCATGTTTTAGGAAGTAAGCGAAGCCAATAAATAAATCTTGTGGATCAATTCTCTCACCTTTTGCCTTCCAAATCGCTTGCTCTAAAAAGCCCTGAAAAACCCCAAAAGCCGAACCAACCTCGCGTGCATCTATAATGTCGTTTAAATCACTATCATGACGTAACACTATGCTTTCGGCAAAATGCAAAAGACCAACAATATATCGAATTTGTGCGACCGTTAAGGTGGACCCAGCAAACTGTTTTTGCGATTCACGCAAAAGCAAAGCAAAAAACTGCCGCCTTTCAGAGGTCGACAGAAATCCAAATTCTTTTGCCATATTGGGTAAGTTAGAGAAAATAACTTCATAGTTTGTGTTTAAATACTCTTCGACAGCATTAAGATTAATTTGCAAACCACCATCAGAATCAAATACACATTTTTGCCCACGGTTCTTACACATCAGCGAAACGCCATCGATGATTCGGCCAGCGCCAACCCCACCCGAAAGCAAAACCTGCAGTTCCTGGATAGATTCCAGATGGCTCAAGTATTTATCACCATTAGCAGACTCCGTAAAAGTATTGGCCTCTAAAAATGCACGAACGCCACTATCATGAGCCTTGGCGCTTAGAAGGCCAAGATCGACACCAAGATCTCTAAACTCACGATAAAAGAGATCAAAACTCGGTTCGGTAATTGCGCGCCCCGTACCGTAGCCATGAAAAATAAGGGCTATGACTCGCGTCATCCAGTTCAAGTGCGAAACACTTTCTCTAGATATGGTATTGCGAATTTCAAATTCTTTAGAAAATAAAAATTGGCCGCCGTTCTCGTGAACCGTTAGGTACGGTGTTGTCCGCAAGATTTCACCAAATTCATTGATACTGCCGCTCACATCTCTGCTGGCATAAGACGACCATTCTTTGTCGGTAACCAGATTGTCCGCGGTCGCCCACTTTCCGAAAAAATCGGCACGCAACATCTTTTCTTGCCCGTCAAAAACCTTATTTAATGCCGCCTGAGTCACGAGCCAGTGTTTAAGTTGATCTTCCACAAAGACCATTCCGTTCAATGTCAAATAGGGCTTTTGGCCTTTTATGTTGGTATCTTTAAAAAAGGACCGAAAAAGATTTGTAATTGCCGATCGCAGCGAGGCTTCGCGAATCTGCGAAGCACTAATCCAACCTTTGTTCTTTGCAAATTGCGCAAGCTCAACAAATTCTTCTGCTGAAATTCTCTGATTGGGATGTCGTCGTATACTTTCCTTAACTCCTCGAAGAATCAGCTCGGAAACGTCCCTAACAGATGAAACACTCTTAATCGCGTTCCAGCTTTTTCCTTTTAATCGGTAATGGTAGAGAAGAGAAATAATGTAAGCATCGGCACCGCGCTGATAAAGTAGTGGCCAATCCTCTTGTAGAATTTGATCCCCAGGAGCTCCGAGAATCAGAGATTTGATGAGTTTAGCAATTTTCAGTAACTCTTCCCATTTCTCTTCATCTAATTGAAAAACCTTAATGCCAATAAGGTCTTTGAGTTCGCTCCAAAAACGAATAAGATCTTCAAGTTTATACCGTTGATGGATAGAGCTTATTCTTTGTGTCCAGTGCGCTGTCACCTCTTTTAGATCATTAATCGCGTCGTCTAGCCCGGCATCCGATGTCGCCGAAAAATTCATGATTTTCATATGGGGAAGCATCTTTACCGTCCCGAATTTAAATTCAGCTAGCATGAGGTGAAGACGTTGTAAGTCTTCTGGGCTAAAGGTTTCACGGTTTCCAGAAAATATCGCAAGTTTCAAGTCCTTAAAGCGCTCCATAAAACTATTCGGAATTTCTCGCGATAGAAATAGCCTCTCGACAAGCTTTTTCAAATTGCCTATTGAGTAAGTTCCCTCTTTCCCCGGAAAATGTTTCTGAAAATACGATACGATGGCGTCTAAACAATTCCAAAAATCGGCGATTTCCGCACGTGACGAAGCTCCAAGTAGATATCGATCCATAATGTTAGACCAGTTTCTCAGACAACGCGTCTGATTTTTATCAAACTCGATAGCAGAATTTTTTGGTTGATCCTCGTGAAGCCATTTTGAGCAACTGGTGAGAGCAACACCTAACACCATCAAAATCGCCAGAATAATATGCTTCCTAGAAAGTTTAGAAGACATAATTTAGCCCCGCATAGATCCTGTCGTTAGTACGATATTGCAGAAAAGAATTCTGATAATCGGAGATAGAATCATCATCAACGCCAATGGTTTCCATGCCCATGACGACACTCCATTTTTTTGCGATTGCAAAATTGATTTCGCCAAGAATTAATACGCCCTTCTTGGCAAAATCATAGATCGATTGAGCCGACAAATTAATGGGAGTATTTGAAAAAGGTCTTCCTTGAAACGAAAGACTCACAGCTTCTTTAAAGAAGTAACGTGTGCCGCGCGAGGCACTTCTTGCCAACTGAAAGTCTCCGACATGAGAAAATTCCTGTTCGTCCCGATAAATATAGGCTACAGAAATCTTTCGCTCTTGAGGTCGGCTCAAATAATAAACCCAAATAGGACTTATCATAACGGATCGGCCGGGCTGATAAGCACTTTGATCACTTGGAATCGAAACGGCATTTGGCCATTCGACAACGGTCGTAAGTAGCAAGTCAGAATTTGAAAGGCGCCAACCATATTCAGCATTCGCTAAAGAATGGTAAAGAACATAGGGATGAATTTCGACGTCGTACTCATACTTTTCTTCATCACCCCGACCCGTCAAACCGAGTTCTAAGCGGTTCATTGGTTTAATTGCCCCGCCCAAATTCCACCAAGTCTTGTCAGAAGATTCGAGAGAGGAAAAACGTAGGGCTATTCCCGGATTCATAATGATGTCGTTGGCATGTGGCTCTTTAACATTGTAACGAATTGCGAACATCGTGTTACCAATTAAAAACTGATTTACAGGACTTGAAAACCAAGGGTTTGCGGACTCGAATTTGCCATCGCGAACCACATAGCTTGGTCCCTGACTGGGAATATAAAATGGCGAGAGTAAAAGGTCCATACGGACGTTGGGCAATTTCCACTTAAAAAATAACCCCGTTAAACCCTGATCTTCAGGTTTAAGAAAATTCCACATAAACATGGGTTGATACATCCCTAATCGCCAGTATTCATCACTGGTGCTCCAAGAATTGCGATAACGGCCGAACACGAAAGTTTCTGCGCCCACGAGATCCTTAAAGCGAAAATTTAGTTCGTCCACATGAGAATAATTCAGAAACGGCTGGTTCATAGAGTTGTAAGTATGCGCGGAAAACCCCAAATCAAAACTTGAAAATTTGTAAATGCGGTCTGCCTTCAGGTGAATGCCGTAAGGATTGCGGTCACTTTGCGGATGATTCATCCAGCTTACATAGGAACTTGATTCGACACCCAATGTCCAACCACTAGATTCGGGGTTTTCCAAGATATCATTCAACGAAGTCGAAGAAGAATTCAAATTTGAATTTGAGGCCGGGGCCTTGGCAAACGCTGGAAGAAAACACCCCTCGGCAAACAAAATGAGAAAAAGCAAAAAAGGCCCAACAACCTCGAAACTCAAAACCTATCCCCCATAATGTTATTTTCTCAGCCAGGCATTTTAAAGAAAACCCGGTTAAACCGCAAATTTTGCCACGTATAATGTTTACACAAAGAAATTTTTGCTCTTCGTTTTCCTACTTTTGGCACAGTGAGCACCAAAACGTTGAGCGGCCTGCTTGTTTGGTCGATTTTATGGGGGTTTCGCATCTTTTACAGGGTAAACCGACGCGATTATAGACAAATAACTCATTTTGAAAGGAACCCGAGTTTCCGTCGGCGCGCCGATAATCACTGATCGTGGTCCCTCCACGCTTAATCGCAAGTTTCAAAATTTTTATGATTTCGAGATACAGTTTTTCACAATGTGAAAAACTTATTCGTCGTGAGATTTTTCGGGGCGAAATTCCAGCCAAAAACAAACTCTCGTTGACATAGATATTCCCTAAGCCCACAACTAATTTTTGATTCATCAAAGTGGTTTTTATTGGCGCCTTTTTCTTTTTTATTTCAGAAAAAAAGTAGCCAACGCTGAACTCGTTTCCCAAAGGTTCAGGACCTAAATTTTTAAGCCATCGGTTCTTTTTCAAATCAGAACTTTTTACCCATTCGAGAATGCCAAAGCGGCGGGGGTCACGATAAACTAGCTGCCTTCCGGAACTCAAGCTAAAAATAACGTGGTCGTGTTTCATTTCATCCTCATTACCGAGTTTTGTTCGCCAAGATCCCGTCATGCCCAGGTGGCTAAGTAAAACCCCGTCTTCAAAATCGATTAAGATGTACTTTGCCCGGCGACGAATTCCATAGATAGGTTTGCCGACAACATTTGAAATCGATTTCGCATTTAGCGAAGTTCTCAAACGCGGGCTCAACAATTTCACAGCTGAAATTGTTTCTTTTCCGACGAGAATCCTTTCAAGATCAGTGCGAACACTTTCGACTTCTGGGAGTTCTGGCATTGCTACTTTAAACCCTTGAAATCATTCGATGGTATTACCTGCAGACTGGGCATGTCAGCCATGGTAACCCAATTCTGTCTTATTTTCATTCTATTACTTCATTTCACCCGGTTCGCACCGCAATCGTAGAGGGATCGCAGGAGACCGCCAAACGCATCACCTGGGACTTTGAGACCCTCACTTCCAATTTTGCCGTAAGTAATTTCAAGTAAGTTGGCAAAATAGTTTTTTTTGTTATATTTGGTGACACTTGGAGCAATTATGAGATTTTTTATTAGTGATTCGAGATTGAGCTTATTTCGTTTACTGTCTTCGGTGTTATTACTCCACCATTTGGGTAACATTTTAATGGTCGACGATGCCTGGTCAGCCTATGAGGCGAAAGTTTTGGACGGATTTAAACCTCTTAATAATGCCAGCGAATTTTTTGACATTTTACGTGGACGTAAGCTCGATCCAAGGTTAACTCCAATGGAAAAAACTAAATTTGTTTTTCTGTATTCAATTAATGTTTTAAGGGATACCGATTCTCCCACCGGAAGGATATTTAATACCGATGCCTTTAAAAAAGAAGTTCAAGTAGAAATTCCGTTGATACTTTATAAGAACAAATGTCACAACGGAGTATGTCGCTACGAGAGTGATATCCAATGGGAAGGTCGGGACGAACTCTGTGGCAAGATTCATGAATATTCACTTTATGAAGGTGGAATTTTAGTCAATCGCGATCCTTGCGGAGAAGCACTTCATATGTATATTGATCATAATGAGGCCACCCGAGTTAGAAGGTATGAGGGCTCCCTTTTCCAATCGGACCCTACAATTATTCCATCTAATCCACCACCAACTCAACTGGAAGTGTCACCACCCGACCGTTACGACTAATACAGACAATAGGATTCAATTCACAGGTCTCTAATCCCTTGGTCGGGAGTAAGTCAGGATCTAGAGATCACTGGCGAAAAATTAATGAACCATAACCCACACAATATAAATGTGGGTTATGTGATGAATCATTTGATCAAAACCAAGGCTGTTCCAATATGCGGCCTTGGTTTTGTCCCGATAACGGCCTAAATAATTTTTTCCCGCTTTCAATCTGTCCATTACAAAATGAATAGCGAAGTCGACAAAACCTAACCACCACAAATCCGGGCGCACTGCTATAACTAAAATAAAAGTAAAAATTGCGTGCACAAAACAATGTAGCGACAAAGGAAAAACAAAGTCCCAGCCATCGCGAATTTTATTGAGCATGTACGGGCGCTGCAAAGGAAAATCGCAAATAAAATGTTTGAACTGATAAATCGAAAGCAGAATGAACGCCTGTTCGAGCTGAGAGTAATTTTGCCAGTACGACATATTTCTGATAGGTTACACCCAGTATTAAGATTGCGTCTACACTTTAGAGCTTTACGACCGGCGGAAGGTACTGATACCTTTATAAAATGTCTCAACAGAAACAAACTCCTATGGGCTTCTTCTTAGACCTCGCCTTTAATCTAGTTATACCAGTAATGATTCTCCAGAAACTTTCTTCGCGCTTTGGTGAAACCGGTCCATTAGTTGCGCTGGTCGTGGCACTGTCATTCCCTTTAAGCTTTGGATTTTACGATCTTATCGTAAAGAAAAAGCGCAATCTGTTATCAATCCTCGGATTTATTAACATTCTCTTTACGGGTAGCTTTGCGCTTATGGGACTTACGCGCAACTGGTATATTGCCAAGGAGTTATTACTTCCGACTTTAATAGGAATCTATGTTTGGTCGACGAGTTGGCGTAACACTTCCTTTATTGAACTAATATTTTTCAATGAGTCCGTTTTTAACATGGATGCAATCAACAAGAAAATAGGGGAAAAAAGCAATAGGAAAGACTTAAAAAAACTCATGCTTCGCTCCACTCAAATATTTGCGACTACATTCTTAGTGAGCGCCGCCGCTAATTTCTTTATCGCCGGAAATATTTTTACGGATATCCCCTATATTTGGACTTCTACGGAACGTGCTGCCATCCGAAATTATGAGATCGCCGAGATGAAAAAGTGGCACTACATCGTGCTACTGATCCCATCGCTTGTCATGACTGTGCTTTTGCTCTGGCACTTAGTTTCGGGACTTACGAAAATAACAGGTCTCAAAATGGAAGAACTAGTGAACGCTGAGGCAACAAAAAAATAACTTATTCGTTTTTTTCGGGCTCTTCAATAATCTCATATTCAAACTCCTCATAATTCTTCCCGACTTGGAACTCATCGTGAGGATCAACTTGTTTCGCACCCTTTAAATTACGGCGGAGCTCATCGCGTTTTTGAACATAGGCTTTAACTTTAGCTTCTCGCTCTCTAGTCACTCTTTCTTCTTCAGCAAGAAGAGCCTGATCCCTTGCCGTTTGGTTGAATTTTCTCTTTTCCTCATCACGAATTTGAATCCAGTATTTACGCGCGACCTCACGCTCCGCTTCTTCGGTAATACGCTTTGCTTTAAGCTCTTCAATTGCCATCTTGTTAATCTTTTCAGCTTCAACTTTTTCGCGAATGTATCTTAAAAAATCCTTATAACGTGCTAATGCCTCAGATCGACTTAGCGCATCATTGTCTTCTGTGTCTGCTCTCAAATCACTGAGACAAATATTAGTTGCACAAAAAATTATCGCTAAGGTGACCCGAGGTGAAATCATACCTCTTAATTATAGGGCAAATCGCCATTTCTCCATAGATGAACAAAAATCTCTCGACCAAAGGCTGCAGCCGATTTAATTTAGGTATGAGTCAGATTTTGCAATGCGAGGTTATTTTGGATTATTTGTGGCAGCTCGGGTTGTTTGCAGGCAAAGCCTTATTGGTTGTCGTCGCAATTGTAACAGTCCTTATGGTTTTCTTTGGCCTATTGATGCGGCAAAGAGGGCTTCATCACCTAGAAATTGAAAATCTTAATGAGAAACATAAGGATCTAGCTGACCTGTTAAAGAGCCAGATTTTAGATAAAAAAGATCTCAAGGCCGAAAAGAAAAAAAATAAAAAAGCAGAAAAAGATAAAATCGAGTCACAGGTTGAAAAAAAGCGTGCTTACGTTATTGATTTTGACGGCGACATTCGGGCCTCAAATGTAAACTGTTTGCGTGAAGAAATAACTACAGTTTTGCGTGTTTGCCGCCCGAATGATGAAGTCATTGTTCGCTTAGAAAGTAGCGGTGGACTCGTTCATTCTTATGGTTTAGCTGCCAGCCAACTTGAACGCGTGAAACGAGAAAAAATTAAACTCACTGTTTGTGTCGATAAAGTGGCGGCGAGTGGCGGCTACATGATGGCTTGTGTTGCCGATCAAATCATAGCTGCTCCATTTGCAATTCTTGGGTCTGTTGGTGTTCTTGCGCAAGTGCCGAATTTTCATAGGCTCCTCAAAAAACATGATATCGATTACCAGGAAATTACCGCCGGAGAATATAAACGCACAATCAGTGTGCTTGGTGAAATTACTCCGCAAGGTAAAGAAAAATTTATGGAACAAATTGGTGACACTCATGAGCTCTTTAAAGAGTACGTTGCCACTCATCGTCCGCAGGTGAGTCTTAGCGAGATTGCAACGGGAGAACACTGGTTTGGACTACGGGCTTTAAAAATGAAACTTGCCGACCGTTTGGATACAAGTGATTCCTACATCACTTCTCTTGAAAAAGATTTTGATATTTATCGAGTTGCTTATGCCGCCAAGAAAAAATTGTCAGAGAAAATTGCCAGCGCTGTACAGATTTCTTTAGAAAGGATTCTTGAAAAGATCCTGTCTCAAACACAGAGGTTTTTATGAACTTAAAACGAGGCTTTTTTGTATTTTTTCTTCTATTTACACTTCAAACTTTTGCAGTGATAGATGATCCGCAGCTTGAACTCCAAGGCTTCGATTGGGTCCCTGCTGGAAAGCGTCCTAGAGAACTTCCCGATCATTGCTCAGCAAAGCAATTAGAAAAAATTCTTCTCGATAATGACTATGTGGCAATGTCTCATCGCTCACAAATCATTCTAAATTATTTTAAAGAATGTGAAAAATATCACACTTTCCTGGGAGACTCGGGTATCACGGGCCTTCTCCAGATGTACAATATTGATTATGAGTATCAAAACATTCCCTATATTCGACCCGTAACTCTGACCATGAAAGACGGTGCCATACTGCATGCAGTACTGGCATTAAAACCTGATAGCTCTCAACCTCGCCCGATAATAATCGCGCAGTGTGGACTTACTTGTAATACCATAAATTCAGCAAGCGTTAGATGGCCACTAATGCATCTCTTTGATGAATCCCCATTCCATGTTCTTGTTGTTGGTAGCTCAACAACAGCTGAGTTTGGCGTCACCAATAAGAAATTTTACGCGGGTGGGTTTCAAGAAGGCCTTTATATTAATGAAATTGCGCAATGGTTGAAATCTGAAAACTCACATATTTCAGAACTTATTTCTAGCATTCATGTCCAAGGCATGAGTCTTGGCGGTCACGGTGCCCTTTATAGCGCCCTCTATTCTCAAGAAGGGGACCAACTTATAAAAAGCTCTCAAGCACATTGTCCGGTTGTAGAGTTGAAGCCCGCTATTGATAACATTTTGCGTGATAGTCTCCCCGGCCGCTTTTTGCAAAATAAAATTTGGAAGCAAATGGAACAAATGATCGGTCAGGTTCCTATCATTGATCGCATGATTCCCGACGGTAAAAAACCAAATGCTGAACGCATGAAAGAAATTGTCGCCCAGGCCTCACTAGAGTACCTAGAAGCCAATAACAGAAATCCTTTAAAAAATATTTTCAAGATTTTATTTAAAATCCTTACCAACACGTTTCCAAAAACAATTGATGAGTTCTGGAATTCAAACCGGTTTTCAAATTTGGTACAAAATCTAAAGACCCCCGTTATGATTTGGTCCGCTGAGGATGACCCTGCTGTGGCTCCTAAAGAAAATGCGCTGGTTCTACTCGATTACGCCAATAGGACTGGCTCACCTCTTACGGTCTTGAACACAGAAAGAGGTAGTCATTGTGCTTTTGCACTATCACATGGCTGGGATATTTACTCTACAGCCATGAGATCGTTTGTTCTCGCGAATAGTCCGGAATTCAGGGAACGCTACCACCAATATAAACGTAGCCTATCAGAACTCCAATACGAACAAGTCGTTCTCGAACAAGAAAGCCGTCATTTTTCACAAAGTTTTCACTTGGAACGCGGCAATCCGTATATGCGCGTGGATTATCAAATTTTGAATCTTGCAAAAAAGAAATGTCGTGAACAGGATCCATTTTTAATGGATACCTCATCTTGTTTTGAAATAAAAACTGCTAACATTAAAATTGCAGATATAAAAGAGAGGCTCTTGTTTGTCCCACAAAACAACCAAGTCGCTGAAATGCTAACCCGCTGGGCAAACGCCAATCTCTCTATCGTCGACGAAGACGGAAATCGCCTAGTGAACTCTAGGAAAACTCCTAGCCATCTTGTCTGGCACGAACTTTAAGGTGCCTGACAACTACTTGCATCGCGCTGCGCAATCTGACTTTTTATTTCGACCTCTTTGGCTTCTCTTTTACGAGTTCTTTAAGCCACTGGGAACTCGGCAACAACCTTGGGTTCAATACCTCACCCGTTACGTCCCATCGAAGTAGTTTCAACGATGGAAAGTCCACACTAATCCACCCCGAAAGCCCCGCCCCCTCTTGCCAAAGCCCTTCGGAACTCAAAATAGCTTTTTCGGCAGGAATTTGCGCGCGCCCACGCTTCCACTCCAAATATTGCCGATAACCTGAGACATTTACATTGAGATCCGCAATCTCAACAGAGCCGCTAGGGAATTTTTTATCCAGCAGGAGTGGCTTCATTAACTCATAGTACTCCGAAGCTGTATTAATTCCCAAAAATTTAGCCGACAACTGCGCAGAAAGGTTTTGACCCAAGAACGAAATGCTGGCTTTAAAGGTCTTTAATTTTAAATCTTGGTTTTCTAAGGAATCAATCCCTAAATCGCCTTTAAAAACTTCAAATCTTCCACCCGTCACTTTAAATTTCCCATAAGTTTCTATTCTTCCTAACTTTTCATTGGCGAGAAGTTCTTGAACCGATGGGTCTAGTAAGAGCTCATTTAACTGCAACTGCACATAACCATCCTGAAAACGCTTATCAAAATTTAAAGAGACTGAGCCGCGAATTTGTCCTTTTCGCATGTCCATGTCGGAAAAAATCCCTGATATCCTCCCCTCATGCTTTGAAAGTTGGACCTTGGCTTTGCGAATTCCCTGATGGGCCTGGACACCTTTGTTTGAGAAATAAACTTCGACGTCCTCCAAAAATCCCTCGAAAGACATATCCCCCGGCGCATCCACGCTGACACGACCGCTTAGTTGTCCGTATTGATTAAGAACACCCTCTACGACGTCCATCTGTAAAACACTCAGCAGCGTTTTCATAGGCAAACGAGAGATTCGAATATCAAAAGGTTCACGAATTATTCCCTGATTTAAGTCGTAATTCAAATTTGCACTCTCCCAAGTCCCAATGTCGCCTTCAACCAAACACTCTCTTAATTTTAAAAGCGCGTTCCGGATATCAGTGACTTTTGAATTTAGACTTAACTCACACGTTAACCACATAGAACGCGGATAACTACCAACCTTTTGCTTATTTACCTGTTCATAAATTTTTAAAAAATTCGCTAGCGGCAAATGTTTTATCTGGCCTTTGAGATTTAAAGTTTCAGGAGTCTGCCGTTCAAATTTAATCATGAAACTCATGACACCTTCTTGCCACCGACCGTTCATGGCAATTTCAACCCCATCACTTACAACTTCACCGCCAAAATGAATTGTTGGCCAGGCAAGTTCGTGATGGCTTTCAGTTTCTACAGTCACATCGCCGCCAAAAACAATATGCGTCTCTCTTGGAGTAAGAATTAAATCAGTCACTCTTAATTTCATCTCGGGCTTTTCCTGAGGGTGCACTACAAGTTTCTGTACGGAAATTCCGCCAATCAAATCAAACAAAGTCCGTACCGTGTCATTTTTGTTTTTGTCGCTATTCGGTTCTGTATTTTGTGGAGTTCGGATTTTTTTGTTTTCTTTTACCGGCGGCAGTGG
>LWDK01000012.1:15830-68345 GCA_002083485.1 Proteobacteria bacterium SG_bin7
GGGCCGAAAACAAACCCCATCGCTTACGATATTCCCTACAGAAATATCTAAATTGCTAGCGGCAACTTTTCCAAATTTAAACTCCCCTTTAAAAAGAGGAAATAGACGCAGTGGAAAAAATACTTCATCGATGCGCCAAATTGTATTGCGCAAACAACTATCGTTTTCGACGACTCTGAGATCTGTCACCTTAAGAGCGACATGCGGGATCATCCCCTTAGCAAGGCTAAGTTCAATATTTTTAGTCGTAAATTCCACTAGATTCTGTTGCAATTTCGTTTGCAACAAACTCTCTAGTTGATGTGGAGAAAAAATAACACGCACGCTCACGGCAACAAAGCCAGCGATTGTAACCGACAAAAAAAGCCAAAAGAATCTTCCGTTTCCCACTCAATTATTCTGGCTTAATTTATTTTTTATTTAAAGGAAATCTCAGTAATCTCGTATTCTTTTATGCCCTTGGGGCTTTTTACTTCGACAGTATCTCCAACGGCTTTACCTATCATCGCACGCGCCAGCGGCGACATCACAGATATCTTGCCACTTTTAACGTCAGACTCGAGAGCCCCAACAAGTTGATAAGTTGTTTCTTGATCAGTTTCGACATCAAGTAAGGTCACGTGGGCTCCAAAAATGACTTTGTCAGATTTCAAAGTTTTAGGGTCGATGACCTCGGCACGTGCGATCGCATCTTGAATTTCTGAAATACGCGCTTCACACCATGCTTGACGCTCTTTGGCAGCTTCGTAGTCAGCATTTTCACTCAAATCACCGAGTGAGCGTGCAAACTCTATTGCCTTAATCACAGCTGGACGTTCTTCCTGAACTAAGCGTTTTAATTCTTTATCAAGTTGTTCTTTTCCCTGGGGCGTCATTGGCATTTTGTCTGAGGACATTCGAATCTCCAAATTTTCCATATTTGTTCTTCCTCGATTATTAAAAACTAAAGCTATTGTTTTTACTTAAAAAAACGCAATGTGGCAACAACAGATTAGTTACTGTCACATGCAAATTTATATGGCACCTTAAATATGAATTTTTTTCAGGACCTTTGCTGGGTCGATTTCATGGTCGAGGTTTTTTATACAATCTTTTGAAAAGACTGAAAATTTCCGATTAGTTAAGGTGCAAAAACTCATCGCGAAGATCAAGCAAGCTAACTCGATTTTATTAAGTACCCACCGGCAATGTGACGGAGATGGTTTAGGGGCCCAACTTGGATTATTTCATGCCTTCCGCAAAATAAATAAAAAAGTTCGTTGCGTAAACGTTGATGCAACTCCAAAAAAATATGACTATTTAAACACAGCAAAATTTATTCAATATTACGAAGGGAGTCACGAACCCATTGAGCCCACAGACCTTGCCCTAATTCTTGATACAAATGATAAGAGGTTAATCTCGCCGCTCTATGAAGAGTTAGAAAAAAAATGTACCTCTATTGCGTTCATTGACCACCATCCCATCCTCGATGAAGGACCGGCGCCAACTGCGGATTCACTCATAGAAACTAAAGCGGCCAGCACAGGAGAAATCGCCTTTGCAATTATTAAATCATTGCAAATTGGATTGGATGCCCAAATCGCACGGGCAATTTACACAAGTATCGTCTTTGACACACAGCTTTTTCGTTATGTGCGCAATTCCGCTCAGTCGCATTTGATTGCGGCTGAACTTCTTAGTTACGAAAAAGATCCTGCCGAGGTTCATAAATTTTTATTTGCCAATCACAAAGTCGAAAAATTTAAATTTTTGGCTTCGCTTTTAGATCAAATGGTGTATTTCGCCGACAAAAAACTTGCGATTCTGAAAATAAAGCAAAGTGATCTGACCGCCCACGGCATGGTTCCCGAAGATTCTCGTGATATTATTGATCTTATAATGAACGTCGAATCGCTCTCGGCCGCAGCTGTTATTCTGGAAACCCACAATCGCCATTATAAAATTAGCATTCGCAGTAAGGGCGCATTTGAGGTACGCGCAATTGCTGAAAGCTTTGGTGGTGGCGGCCACATGTATGCTGCAGGGGCAACCGTGGACCTTCCCTATGAAAAAGTTCACGCTGTTATTGTCGAACAGCTCACGCAGTTACTGAAACACTCTGCGTAAAAAATATATGAAAAAACCTAACCCCAAAAATGAAATCATTTGCCTCTGCAACAATGTCTCACGAACCACGATTGAGAACGCGATTCGTGACGGTGCTAACACCTTAAATAAAATTTTTGATACAACCACGGCTGGGGTGGGACCCTGCGGAGGATCTTGTCGCCGAAAACTTGGCCCCATGCTCGAAACCTACCTGACAACTGGGGCCTTTCCGGAAAAAATTGTTCCGGATATGCGTGGGAAAAAATAAGTGCCTGAAATTTTTGACCTTGTTACGCGTCATTTATGTTTTATTCCCGTGGCTACCTAACCGTGACGAAACTTGATAATCGCCTCGGTATTACGTCGACAAGTCCCGCAACCTGTACCAGCTGAAGTTTTGACGGCCACTTTGTTTGCATTGTCAGCACCATAAACAATAGCGGCGTCTACTGTATGAGTGGATATTGCCCGACAATGACAGAGCTCCTCTTCCTTATAGGGAAAGCTCCAGGTTCCTTTAAGTTTTTGAATTAATTCACGTAGCAAAACAGAAGCATGATCCGACCCTTGTGGCTCAGAAAGCTCTGCCAGACTGCCTTTGAGCCGATTTCTCCAGTCTGAAATTAAATTTAAGACTTGTGGGCAACCTATGCTTCTCAGTTTAGCACTCACAATTATTCCTGAGTCAATTTCAGCATCAAGTTCAAGCTCATCACGACCTCGAAACCCAGCCTTTACATTAATTTTATCCATAAAAAAATCTTTATGTTTGTTCTAAAAATTCGTTATATTTTTTGTTAGAGCCTTTGGCCAAATCTTCTGGATACTTTTCGGCATTTTTCTTCATCTTTTCAGCAAAGGCCTTTTCCAAATCGATATTGTATTTCTGGCTGATTCTTAAGATAAAAAATAACACATCGGCTAATTCATCGGAAACTTCTTTTTTCTTTTCAGATTTAACTAGCTCTTCGCACTGTTTTTCACTCTGAAAACGAAAGATTTCAAGAAGCTCGGATGCTTCCGTAACTACACCTATCGCAAGGTCCTTAATACTATGAAATTGATCCCAATCTCTTTTTTCGCAAAAATTTTTAATTTCTTCTTTTAAATTTTCGATGTTCATCCTAAGATTCCTTTAATGAGTTGACCAACCCTCACCGACGCTCGTTCACGCTAAAAAGCGTGTCAATGAAAAAGCTTTTCTTGCCAAAAGATTTTTCACTTTTGGATAGCCTGTTTTTCTCTTCAGCAACTTGTAATTTTTTGTGCCAAAGTTCAAATCAATGCTCAAATAATTTTCTTAAAATTTCTGTAATATTCTTTGACTCAAAATCCCGGGCGCCATACGTTTTGAATTAACCACCCAGGAGGGATCTATCAATGCTTGAAAAAAGCCAAGAGTATCAGTTCATCGACGAACAGCCGAGGCGAAAGGATTCTAAAGACGAAACTCCCCACGTTATGAAGGTAAGAAAACGTAATGGGACGTTGGAGCCAGTTGACGTCACCAAAATCGTAACTCGCGTTGTGCGGTGTTGTCAGGGCTTAACGGAAGTTGACCCGATTCGTGTCGCCTCAAAAGCCATTAGCGGCCTTTATGATGGCGCGACAACAAGTGAACTTGATAATCTCTGTATACAAACTGCTTCTTTGCTGATTGGTGAAGAACCGCAATATTCACGCTTAGCGGGAAGATTACTCGCTCTCTATATAGAAGAAGAAGTAAGCTCACAAAAAATTGATTCGTTTCCAAATTCAATTCAACGCGCCTACGCCGTTGGGTTAGTAAACAAGGATGTCCATGATTTTGTCGAAGCCAACAAAACAAGTTTAGCAGCGATGGTAAAACACTATCGAACAGATCATTTAGAATATTTTGGTTTGCGAACAGTTTATGATCGCTACCTATTAAGAGATCCAAAATCAAGAATGGTGTTAGAGACGCCGCAATACTTTTTTATGCGCGTTGCTTGCGGGTTGGCAAAATCAGCTGAGGAAGTCAGTGAGTTTTATGATCTTGTTTCAAGTACTGCTTACATTCCAAGTACACCGACATTGTTTAATTCGGGAACCCTACGCCCGCAAATGTCATCGTGTTACCTCTTGGATTCTCCACTTGATGATTTAAATGCAATTTACGGGCGCTATAAGGACGTGGCGCTTCTTTCAAAATTTTCTGGCGGAATCGGCGTTTCTTATTCACGTGTTCGCTCGCGCGGATCTTTAATTAAGGGAACCAACGGTCACTCCAACGGAATTGTTCCATGGTTAAAAACACTTGATTCATCAGTATCCGCCGTTAACCAGGGCGGAAAACGTAAAGGCGCGTGTTGCGTGTATTTAGAGTCATGGCATGCCGATATTGAAGAGTTCTTAGAACTCCGCGACAACACCGGCGACGAGGCAAAGAGAACTCACAACTTAAACCTCGCCAACTGGATTCCTGATTTATTTATGAAGCGAGTGGAGACTGATGGCATGTGGTCACTCTTTGATCCAAAATCAAAACCAGAGTTCGTCGATACGTATGGTGATGAGTTTGAAAAACTTTATACCGAGGCTGAAGAAAAGAAAGAATATGTTCGCCAAGTAAAAGCGCGCGATCTCTATGGCAAAATGATGAAGACGCTTGCTCAAACCGGTAACGGCTGGATGACCTTTAAAGATCATTCCAACAAAAAGAGTAACCAAACGGGTTTACCACAAAACGTGATTCATCTTTCAAATCTTTGCACCGAAATTTTAGAGGTTACAAATCAAGAAGAAACAGCGGTATGTAACTTAGGATCAGTGAATCTGGCAAATCACGTTATTGACGGTAAATTTGATTTTAAGAAATTAGAAAAGACCGTCAGAATCGCGCTTAAGTATCTTGATCGGGTTGTCGATATTAATTTCTACCCAATCCCCACGGCATTGTCTTCGAATAAAAAATGGCGACCCGTAGGACTCGGAGTGATGGGTTTACAAGATACCTTCTTTAAATTGCGTCTGCCTTTTGATTCTGAGGAAGCCAAAAAACTTTCACGAAAAATCCAAGAAGAAATTTACTATCACGCTCTAAACACTTCTTGTGAAATCGCCGAAAAACAGGGGGCTCATGAAAATTTTGCGGAAACACGGGCTGCAAAAGGACAGTTGCAATTTGATCTTTGGGGGGTCGAACCTGAAGATAAAGAGCGCTGGCAAAAGTTGCGCGAGCGCATCGCAAAACATGGATTAAGAAACTCACTAATGATTGCAATCGCGCCGACAGCGACGATTGCAAGTATTCTCGGCGTCTACGAGTCTATTGAACCCATGGTTTCCAATTTATTTAAACGTGAAACACTTTCAGGAGAATTTATTCAAATCAACAAATATCTCGTGGAAGAGTTAAAAGATATGGACCTTTGGAATGACGACATACGTGCAAAAATTAAACTTGCAGAAGGTTCAATCCAAGATATCGCCGAAATCCCTGACGACGTGAAAGCAATTTATCGTACTGCTTGGGAGGTTCCGATGCGTTCTTTGATCGATATGGGGGCCGAACGATCGGCATTTATCGATCAATCTGCCTCTTTAAATTTGTTTATGGAAAGTCCATCGATTGGCAAACTCTCTTCCATGTATATGTATGTGTGGAAGAAAGGTATAAAAACCACCTACTATTTGCGCTCACGCCCAGCGACCAAAATAGCAAAGACGACTGTACGCGAAGAAAAAGAGACGATCGAATCCGTAGCTGCTCCTGTGGAGACAAAAACCTATACAGAGGCTGAAGCGGTCGCTTGTTCCCTTGAAAACCCAGAAGCCTGTGAAGCTTGCCAATAGCCATGGAAGGAAGACAAATGTTACTGAGCCCCGGATTTAACCTGACTCTGCGTCCAATGAAGTACCCAATGTTTTACGAAATGTATCGTAATGCTATTAAAAACACCTGGACGGTTGAAGAAGTAGACTTTTCAAAAGATCTTGGACACCTTGCCAAAATGTCAGCGAGCGAAAGGCACCTTATCAATCGCCTAGTTGCATTTTTTGCTACCGGCGATAGTATTGTGGGAAATAATTTAGTTCTTAATTTGTATAAGCACGTTAATTCTCCGGAAGCACGCCTTTATCTATCAAGACAGCTTTACGAGGAAGCGCTTCATGTCCAATTTTATTTAACTTTGCTAGATACTTATATTCCTGATGTTAACGAGCGTGAAAAAGCTTTTGCAGCCATCGATAATATTCCAAGTATTAAACAAAAAGCCCAGTTTTGTTTTAAGTGGATGGATAGCATTCACGACTTAGCAAGTTTAAATACCACACAGGATCGTCGAAAGTTCTTAATGAACTTAATTTGTTTTGCCTCTTGTATTGAAGGGTTATTCTTCTACGCCGCATTTGCGTACGTATATTTCTTGAGATCGAAAGGGATGTTAGATGGTCTTGCCGAAGGTACAAATTGGGTTTTCAGAGACGAAAGTGCGCACATAGCTTTTGCAATGGAAGTTATCGAGACTGCTCGTCGCGAAGAGCCCGGCTTATTTGATGACAGCATGAAAGATATGGTCAAAACCATGATGGAAGAAGCGATTGAGTGTGAACTCGCCTTCGCAAAAGATATTCTTGATCACGGTATTGCGGGCTTGAGTCTAAAGGACATGAAACAGTATCTGCAGTTTGTTGCCGATCAACGTCTAGAGAATCTTCATATTCCAAAAATCTACAATGTTCGTAACCCGTTTGCTTTTATGGAACTTCAAGACGTGCAGGAGCTTACAAATTTCTTTGAGCGACGTGTATCGGCGTACCAAGTCGGCGTAACGGGCGAAGTCACTTTTGACGAGCACTTTTAATGAAATTGTTAGCACAGTGAGGCGAGAATTATATTCGTCCAAAAGTTTCAGAGCCAGCAAAAGCTGAAGATCAAGGATATTTTTTTTAAGTGTTCCTCGAGGAAGCAATTTATATCCCATGAAGAAAAAAACAGTTTCTTTGAGAAATGGACCCAATACTATTTTGAGGTATGTTTAGACGAAATATACATAGCCTTATGTGATAGGGATAATATTGTCGGTTACCTGATGGGTTGCTCAGATAGCAGGAGCGCCGAGAAAAATATTTCTCAGTCAATTCCTTATTTTGGTTTATTTTCAGATTATTTTGATCATTATCCTGCCCATCTTCACATGAACTGTGATCCAGAATTTCAAGGAATGGGAATTGGATCAAAGCTAATTGAACATTATTGTTCTTTAAAATCTGGAGAGGGATTGCCTGGAGTACATATAGTAACTTTTCCTACGTCAAGGAATGTGAACTTTTACAGGAAGAATGGCTTCTTATTTTCTAAAAAAAGATTTTGGGCCAATGACGAGCTTTTGTTTATGGGAAAAACGTTAATTTACTGAGATACCTATGTCTATCTTGAGGACTTAGGCAAGTAGATAAGGTCTTAAAGAATTAAACTCTCAAAAACTCGCACTGCTATAAGATCGCTTTAAACTCACAATTCCCTCGCGTTCAAATTCTCCAATGCTCACTTTGTGGTAATAGATCCCGCTAAACTCATCAAGGCGGGGTAGGTAATACATTTGAATATACCCTTCATCACCATTCACCTCGACAAGAATGGAATTGGGGTCACTACTCATACTTAAAACACCCTTGATTCGGCCTTTACCGGTTGTGCGCGCAAATACTTTTCCATTTCTAGAAAGAGATACCACTTTATCTCCACGCGGCTCTTCATTTAAAACCTGGCCACTCATTCGCAGCTCTACGTCCCAACTTGGTCTATCGGTAGCATCAAATTCTACCTGGCCTGTAAAATATCCGTTGAGGATTTTAAGCTGATCCTCACCAATGACTTTTGCGGTCTTTAACTCTTCAAACAAATTTTTCACTTCAATTTGTTTTAAAAATTCTTTTTTATCACTTTCAAAAGCGATTTCACTGGCCCGATGGCTGTATTTCTTGGGATCACTATCATTCCTGTCTTCTGGCTTCTGTGAGCCCAGCTCATCTTTTTGATCTTTGATTTCTCCTGGAACAGTTTGGGATTCAACAACTCGAGCCTTCACTTCTTCGCGACATTCTTGGATTACACTTGTTTTAAACTTACTGACATAACCTGTTGAAGTTTCGAGACTCATCTGGCCAAAATAATAGCCAAAAGCAAAAGCCACAACGATAAACATCCCCATTTTAGCCATGAACTATTTCCCCCAAAAATTATCGTTAAAAGGTAATGCAATCCGCATTCCTTTTTATTTCACGCCAATTGCAATTCACGACTAAAAAAATCTAATTTTCCAACAATTTTCTTTTGGAAGAGAAAATTTTTCAACGACTAGTCTTACGATAAGATGTAATTCCCAAGATCCACAAAATGAAAGATCATCTGTGACCTGGATTTTTTACACTGAAATGCGTTATTCCCTATAGATTAAGCAAAAAATCGTAGCTGTAAGAGTTTGGGAGTTATGGTAGTGTTTCTCGTCACCATGGGGGCAATATCGAATGAATACTCTGGATCGCGAAGAATCGGAAAAGTTTGAATTGCGCAAGCAAGACCACATAAAACTTTCGCTCGATCCCCGCACCGAGGCGAGAGAGTTTAACGATTTAGATCAAATTGACCTCATCCACGATGCTTTGCCAGAAATAAATTTCGACCAAGTTAACCCGACAGTTAAAACTTTAGGAACGGAATTGTCAGTCCCTATGTTTGTTAGCAGCATGACAGCCGGCCACTCTGGCTCCATCAATATCAACGAAGTGCTGGCTACTGTTTGCTCGCGGCGAAATTGGCTCATGGGTGTTGGCAGCCAACGACGCGAACTTCACGATATATCCGCTCAAAGTGAATGGAAGCGCATTCGCAAAATCGCTCCAAAGGTAAAACTTGTGGGTAATATCGGAATTTCTCAACTTGTTATTTCTAATATGACGGATATCCAAAGGCTAGTGGATGGCTTAGAGGCCACAGCCGTTTTCGTTCACACAAACCCGTTGCAAGAGTGTTTTCAACCTGAGGGTACTCCCAGATTTGCAGATGGAATCAGGGCTCTCGAAAAACTATGTCGGGAAGTCAGGGTCCCGGTTATCCTTAAAGAAGTGGGCTGTGGTTTTTCTGTGAGCACGTTGAAAAAAATAAAAAATATTGGACTTACTGCGGTTGACGTCGCTGGTCGGGGGGGTACTCATTGGGGCCGTATTGAGGGCTACCGTTCACAGAGTAATTCTCTACTTTATCAAGCTGCTCAGACCTTTAAAGATTGGGGAATTTCGACCGTTGAATCTCTCCGAAATGGAAAAGCCGTGAATCCTGACTACGAACTTTGGGCATCGGGTGGGGTGAGATCTGGACTTGATGCCGCCAAACTTGTTGCCATTGGCGCTAATCTTGTCGGAATGGCGCGCCCTATTTTAGAAAGTGCCGTCGAGGGTGAAATCTCTTTAGATAAGAAAATGCAAAGATTTGAATACGAATTTAAAGTTGCCATGATGTGTACGGGCGCAAAGACTTTGGCCGATTTGCAAACAGGAGAACGATGGAAGCTCAAAAAAATAAATTCCACGTTCGAAGACTTCATATGAAACTATCAGCTCCCAGCAAAACATTTTTGATCGGTGAGTACTTAGCCACGCAAGGAGGCACTGCAATTATCGCTTTAACGTCTCCCCACTTTGATCTTGAAGTTCATCCAGGAAATGGTGAAGTAACTGGTATTACGAACACAAGTCCGGCGGGAAAGTTCTTAGCTCGTCACAAAAATGATTTTGATAAATATCGTTTAAACTTTTTAGATCCCCATTTGGGGACCGGCGGCTTGGGTGCGAGTAGTGCCCAGTATTCTCTAGTCCTCTATTTTTGGCTCAGTGTTATTAAAGGAAGAAAAGATATATCGCGCCAAGCGTTCGATCTCTTAGACGAATATATGACAGATTCCTGGTCAGGAATCGGCACGAAGCCTAGCGGTGCTGATATGCTCGCTCAAATTGTAGGTGAAATCAGCGTAGTCACTCCCAGCACGAAAAATATTTATACACTAAAATGGCTATTTTCCGATTTAAGTTTTTCACTATTTCGCACGGGAAGAAAGGTTGCCACGCACTTACACCTACAAAATGTAAATTTGATACCTAAAGGAATTTTACAGGAAATTGTTGATGTGACCGTCAAAGCCCTGCAAGACAAAAATGAGAGCGTATTCTTAGCTGGGATAAAATCTTACGGAGAAACCCTGGCGCAATTTGGATTTTTAGATAAAGAATCTGAAAAAGCTATAAAATTGATTTACTCGTGGCCAGAAGCTCTGGCTGTTAAGGGCTGCGGAGCAATGGGTGCTGATATTTTAATGATCGTTCATCGAAAAAAAAATAGTGTTAGAATCAGAGAAAAGTCGAAGAAACTAGGTTTAAGTTTTGTCGCTAACGAAGAAAATTTGAGCCCCGGAATTCACCTAAAGCCTGAAAAAATCAAAGAGGTATTCGGATGAAATGGCAGGCCTCAGCTCCGTCAAACATTGCTCTTATAAAATATATGGGAAAACTTGGAACCCAAGGTAATCTTTCAAGCAACTCATCACTCTCTTATACGTTAAACCACCTACAAACTTTTGTTGAAATTGAGCCCCATCACGAGCCACAAGATTCGTGGCTGCCACTGGAATTGCCCAACCAAAGCAATCCTTTAATTTCAAAAAATGGTCAGACACGTTTTCTGAAACATTTTGCATTTTTAAAAAATGAATTTGGCTTGAAGGGAAATTATTTGATCCGCTCAAACAATAACTTCCCGAGTGATTGTGGACTGGCAAGTTCTGCTTCGAGTTTTGCCGCACTCACAATTGGAACTTACAAGGTTGCAAGGGAACAAAATCCGAAACTTGATCTTACACTCAGCCAACTCGCAAATCTAAGTCGTCAAGGTTCTGGGTCCTCTTGCCGTTCGCTCTTTGCACCTTGGGGTTTATGGGATTCAAATGGTGCCCGCGAAATTGATTTGCCTTTTGGAAGGCTACATCATCATGTCGTCGTCGTTAGCGATCAAATTAAATCTGTCTCATCCAGTGAGGCTCATAAAAGAATCAACTCGAGCCTCTTGTCTGCGACAAGAAAAGACCGTGCTGAACGACGCCTTGAGCAATTAATAGCATCTCTAAAAAATGAGGACTGGAAAACTTCTTACGAATTGATATGGGCTGACTTTTGGGACATGCATGCGCTTTTTGAGACAAGCCATCCCCCATTTGGCTATATGTCGTCAGGAAGTATTACCGCCCTGCGAATTGCGCAAGAAACTTGGAATAAAACGGGTGACGGACCGTGGATTACAATGGACGCGGGTCCCAACGTGCATTTGCTTTATCGTCACGATCAAAAAGAAATAGCCAACGCAATCGAAAAAGAGTTAAATAAACTTTTTCGCGTGATTGCAAACTATGTCGTATAAATTACGTACTTTTGGTAAATGGATTCTTGCCGGCGAGCATACAGTGTTGCGTGGCGGGCCTGCCCTTGCTTTTCCAATCCAATCACGGTTTTTTGATTTAGAATTTATTCCCGGTACAGAAAAATATAAGGTCGTAGTACCAAAGACAAGTACTGTTCCTGCCGATGTTTTTGAACGCACTCTTTTGCGTGGTCTTGAACTTGTTTTACAGGATATCGATGACTTGAATGGAACTTTCTTTTTAAACTCAAATATCCCTCTCAGTTCTGGGCTTGGCGGTTCTGCCAGCATTTGTGCTGCCATTGCCAAACTATTTTATACTTTCGAATGGTTAAGTAGCGATGAGATGTTTACATTTTGCAGAAATTTAGAAGATATGTACCATGGCCAAAGCAGCGGCCTTGATGTTGCCGCCGTGCTTTCTGCGAATGGGATACTGTTTAAAAAAAATTTCGGGTTTGAAAAACTTGAAGTAAGGTGGAGGCCAAATTGGTACCTCGTCCATTCGGGAATTCAAAGTCGAACAAAAGACGATGTGGCAAAAGTTAAATCTTTGTTTCAATCAGATTTAAAGTTCGCCACTGAAATTGATGTGCGCATGCAAAAAGCTGTTGAGGCAGCAACCCAAGCATTATCGATGGAACAAGAACAGGGACTACCTGTCCTTGTCGAAGCGCAAAAAATTGCAGCAGACTGTTTTGCCAGTTGGGACCTAGTTCCCAAACCTATGGAAAACACCATGAAAGACCTTTATAAAGCCGGCGCACTGGCCGTTAAACCTACGGGATCAGGTGGTGGTGGTTTTATTTTGGGCCTTTGGCCGAGTGGTATTGTCCCAGAAACGTCATTTGATCTTTTTTCTGTTTACGCCTAACGTAAAAGGATGAGTAGTCCTGAAGAAAAAGCGAGAGAATATCTTGCCACTAAAGCTCTCTATATGCTCGGCGATTTGACCACCGAACGGCCACATCCTCAAACAACGCAACTTTCGCAACTCGCAAATTCAGATTTAAGCAAAATTCTTTTGATTATTAAAAATATTGAACTCAAACTCGTCTCTGACTTAAAAACCCATCTTAACGAGATTAACCTCCTCCAATCTGATATTGAACAAACTCTACGCGAAAATGGAAAAATATTTATCTGTGGCTGCGGCGCCACCGGTAGACTGGCGCTTACCTTAGAATTTCTTTGGCGAAGCCTTTCACCGAACAATCTTCGCGATAAGGTTATAGGCTTTATGGCGGGAGGAGATGTTGCGTTAGTGCGTTCACTAGAAAGAATAGAGGATTCACCGGAAATGGGTTCTCAACACCTCCGCTCACTTGGCTTCACACAAAATGATCTGCTGATTAGTTGCACCGAAGGAGGCGAAACTCCCTATGTTATTGGTGCCACCGAAGAAGCAGCGTGGGTTTCAAAACGCAAACCCTATTTTTTATTCTGCAATTCCACCAGCATTTTGAGCGAGAAAGTAGAACGCTCAAAACGGGTCATAGAAAACAACAACATCATCTCCATTTCGCTAGCGATTGATCCAATGGTCCTTGCCGGAAGCACGCGCCTACAGGCGACCACCGCACTCTTATTGACCGTCGGCTCAGCACTTTTTCCTAAAGTTTCAGCTAATGACCCTAGTGCTTTTTTCGACGAATATGAGTCTGATATCCAAAATCTTGATTTTCTAAAACTTAAACCATTTATCGAATTAGAGTCTATAACCTATCAAAAAAATGAGAAAACTCTGTATGAAACTAAAGACTATGGAATCACCATACTTACCGACACCACGGAACGCTCACCCACGTTTAGCTTAACTCCGTTTGAAAATTTTAGAGAAGAATCGAATGAAAATTCGCTTTGCTATTTACACCTTGTCCCAACGAAATCAACTTACGAGGCATGGCAAAAACTTTTGAACCGGCCCCCACGCGGTGAGGGCCGTCCCGATTGGATTATCGCCAAAGGCGAAGAATGGGTTTTTGGTTACGATTTTAGTGTGATCGGTAAGGAAAATCGCCTAAACAGGTTAAAAGGCATTTCTCATACTTTTAACATTCGGGACCAAGATGAATCTATCTCTTTTGAGTTTCGTGGAGCGGTCGCCAACTTTCCGCTTAAAACTGAAAAACTTTTTCTCAAACATTTGATTTTGAAAGTCCTGCTAAATACTCACTCAACATTGGTAATGGGAAGACTAAATCGCTACCAGAACAATATTATGACCTACGTGAAACCAAGCTGTGGAAAACTTGTAGATCGGGCAATTCGAAATATTTTATTTATCTTGAAACACTCTGACAACCATTTGGGCGTTAGCTACGATGAGCTTGCTTATAAAGTTTTTCAAGAAATGCCCCAGCTTCATTCATCTGAGGCAATCGTAATGAAAATTATTTCAGGAATTACGAAACATTAATTCAAAACTAATTGTTTGGAGCCCCGGCATCAATCCAAAGTTTCACATTGTTAGCAGTGGCTGCCGGTAGTAACCCGGCCGGCGGCATTGGAGCCGCTGTGTTCGTCATTCTTTGGTAAAGAAGACTGCCCGCGGAGTTCCCCGCTTGCACACGCGTAATAACGGACGCATAAGAATCGACCCTAAATCCATTGCCGTTTTGAACAGTAGGCCCGTGACAACCTACACAAGAGTTTCTCACCGATCCACCATTACCAAACAGACTCGTAAATGTAGGCACCGCTACTGGAATATTTTCAACTGGCGGAGCTTCTGAAGTTGTTCCTAGCGTGTCAAACAATATACCTAGAGTATATGGAGGAGTTAACGTTTTCCCGAGGCGAACCACCATCGTGGCCGAACTGGTTGTACTTGTGACCGCCATAAGATCTCGCGATTGACCATTAGTAAGAATTGTATTTACTGAGTTGAAAGTGGTCCCATCATAATATTGTGATCCATTGAGTTTCACATTGATCGTCTTTACTTTAATATTCGCGCCACTATTATTTATAATTGTCGGATTAGAAACGATAAACAGGTAATCGTGATCAGTTGCCGAAGGACCATTATCAACAAACGCGTACCGCATTGTAAAAGTAGTATTGTTGAGCACGGTTCCGTTGAGATCGGACGCGAAATTCCAAGTTAATGTCTTAAAATCTGCATTCACAAGTCCCGGCGCCACATAACCAGGGGCTGAGCGGTTTACAATGCGTGGAGTTCCGCTGACATCGGTTGGTTTCTCCACTGTCGAAGCTGGGGGCGGTGGAGGCGCTTCGCCTGTCACAGCTGATTTGCAGGTAGTATATTTTGCATTAGCCGATACCCAGGCCGCTCGCGCCACATCTATAAGTTGCTGATTGGCAGGTCCAGTCACACCAGCGCGATGAGTTTCGTCGACAGCAAAGGTACGGACCTTAAGTTCAGTCACAAATTGAAAGGAGCTAAATGCTTTGGAAATATTTGGGTCTGCGAAATACTTTCCTCTCGTATCTTCGGCACCCCCCTCACGGTGACAACCGCTACATTTTTGTTTAGTAAAAACATAGTATGAATCCGCAAAACCTTTTTGCAAATCCAGCGTGCAGGAGGCAAGAGAAAGTGATTTTGCTTCCTCTTTGCCACAGTTTTCGTAAGTCATAATCATGGCCATCAATAAAATCAGCGAGAGAACGACTTTGTTGATCATATTTTATGCCTCTACTACGCCACTATGATATTGACGTCGGTAGGCGTAAGCCCCGTTATCAAGTTAATATCAGCAGATTTACCAGCAAACTTGAGAATATTCGCCATAATAATTTTTGCGAGTCGATCTTGATTGTCCCCTGCTCCAACAGTTAAATCTACTGATTGTCCTGTCGTGAACGCACCGATCTGCGCCTTGGTAACGTTCACACCCGAAGGACTATATAAGATCATCAAGTGCATACCATCGTCACGATCGCCCTGCCAATCCGACGGAGTTGTCGAGTTGTTACTGGATACTGAGCCATCTGTACGAAGCAAAATCACCGCCGGTCGTTGCAAAGCCGCGGCAGTGCGCACCGCTTTTGCGCAGTAATCCATGATGGTTATGTCTTGGTTTCGTGTATTTGCAAGAGCGTTTCCGTGGTAATCGTATCCACCTTTCGTGAATGTTGAAGTACCAGATTGACCAGAAAATGCATTAAACGCCATCGCACCAAGAATATAGGTTTCACTATTAAGTTGCGAATTTGCGTTGAGTCCCCAGATTCCAGCAACTGCCGCATTTCCAACCGGATCAATGCCACCAGAGCCTTGTCTGTTGATCTGAATATTTTGAATACCAGCACACTGTAAAACCTTATTTAGGGTTTCAACACCATTGAGAGATCCAAGACTGGCAATTTGGCGCTCGTTGAATTTTCCGATTGTTGAGAGCAAAGCCTCTTTTTGCTGAACAGACATACCGGCCAACGCACCTTGAATTGAAAGAGCGTTCCGAATATTTGTAAAACTATTCACCACAAGTGGTGCTGGAGGATTACCATTTGCCGACAAATAACCACCGCCAGTAACACTGTTTCGGCGTCCTAAATTAGGAAGTAGCGTACCGACAAATTTAGCCTTTGTCGCCATACCCTCAATGCCATTCGGATTGTTATCGGAATCAGAACCAGTACGACAAGCAATCCCAACAACCTTACAATTTGCGGCCGTAATTCCCGCCGTATTCAATTGGTTAATGAAAGTCCCTGAAGCAGGATTGTCATTATTCCACAAGGCGCCAAAAGCCTGTAGAGTGTTGGGGTTGGTTCCCATGCTGTGTTGACTATAACTTGCAAGCTTTTGTTGATTTTTATCTAGAGGCACAACAATTCCTTGGATACCTTGGCCGCCTGTAGGATTAATAGTTAAAATTCCTGGAATCGCCGAGCCAGCAACAGGCTTTGGACAATCAAGAGTCTGTCCGTGAGCGATGCCGGCATTAAATAGCATATCGGCTATTGTCGGTGCTGTCATGTAGGCCGCAAAATTTCCGATGCCGGCTGCTAAGAAACCCCGACGTGTCACCGGCATTTTGTGACCTGGATGAGAAAGATATTTTTTAAGTTGTTCATCCGCAGCCGCTTTATTATATTTTTGAATTTCAGCAAGTTCTTGGTTTGTCAACTTTGTTTTTTGGTCTTCAGTTAACTCACTTAAGTGAACCTGATTCTTTGTTACATTTTTCATTGGCTTTCCCTTTTCTTTAAATTTTAGACCAAACTACATTTCGATCGCAAAGAATGAGCTCATCATCGAAGTACATGCACCGAGAGCAACATTACGACTCACGTTCGCTGCCGATTGACCGGTAGCATTCGCTGGTAAACGAATCGCGTCGACTAACGCATATAAACTCGCAGAGTAACCAGAATCCCAATTCGCAGTTCCGCCCCAAAATACTCCGGCCATTTTCGCGCCGAGAGCTTCAATGTTGGCTTGAGTAAACTGTGAAGCCGCGCTCCCCAAGTTAAAACCAGAGAATAAGTTACTTCCCGACACCGCAGTATCAGCGGCACATGCGCAATACTCCGCGGCGATTTTTAAGATCGACATTTGCATAGGTGCATTATAAGAACTGACTGTTCCATCAAGCGACAGGGACCCCACTTCTTGAGTAAAGGCTCCATTTGCACCCGAGATTTGGTTACGCACCGAACACTGATAGTTCGACGTTGTTGTCGAGGCAATCATGGCGTCATAGGTTTTAAGCAAGTTTGAGAAGTTAGCAATTGCTAAAGTTTGTATACCTGAAATTTCATCAGGATTTGAGACCGATGTTTGCCCGACAAAATCGGAGCTACCTTTTCTCATAGGCGCGCAACCGTTACCGAATAATGACGCCATCACGGCGACAAACCCTAACAATATTACGAGGCGCATAACTAACCTTCTATTAGTCATTTTCCTTCTCCTTTATTTTCCCAAACACTCGGCTTGAGGCACGATTGTTTGGAACAATCCTTTAAATTTATAACCACTGTCTTCAAACTTTTTTCCGGCATAATTGATGAGAGCTTGGTCGCCATCATTTGGTTTGCGCTTACAAACTTCAGTAAAAACTTTTGCAGCCATACACTTACCAAAGCGCTCAGAACCCGCAATCATTCTGGCAAAACTCTTGATGCCATTCCCTTTCAAGGCTCCACGCCAGCCAAAGTAATTTGAATTTCCATTGCCAACCGCAAGATTGGTCCACGCATCAGAATCAATAATTCTTCCTGGGGTATAGACTTGCTCGTTGTGATTCATTTTTTCTGCGACTCCCGGATATAGAGTCACACCATTTGGTCCACGAAAAGTTTTAAAATTGAATTCGTTTTCAGTTTGATTAAGTAAAAGTGGTTGAGCTAGTAACTTTGAGCTGTGTTTAAGAAAGCCTACGGTGCCGTTATCAAAGAAATCAATATTTGCAAAAGCACCACGCATACCATCCATTTGACCATGACAGCCTTTGCAGCGTGTTTGGAATTTCGGGTCATAGCGATCCACATCGCGACCGACGAATTCATCCGACACCGAAGTATCAGAAAATTCTGTCATTCCTACACACATAAACTGCAAGAACGTATACTGATACATACGGCGGTTTGTTCCGGCTATTGCATGTGCCGCTGTAAAACCTCTTGAGGTTAAAAGTGGTGAGGCATCCTTATCTGGCAAGAGATCAATAACATTATTACCCGCCACAATTTCCATTCCATCTTTACGGGCGAGCCAAGTCGCATTGAAACCCCGTGCATCCAAATCTATGTAGTGGTTATTAGTACGTAGAATATCAGTATAGACATCACTACGTACAGCCACACCGGCAGGCAACCTTGCCGGATCAACACGATAAGAAAAATTTCCTGTCAATAACTCGTAGGCACTCACGTCATCGCGAACCGCGCCCACAAGAGTTGCTGTAAAATCATTAGAAGGATGATTTGGTTTTTCATCCTGATAGCTCATTTTAATACCCATGTATCTTACCGTGATGTTTAAAAAATTAGGTTCGTTTACGGCAAGAGCTGCAGCCCGACCCGCATTGTCGGCAAGTATAGCAGCTGACATATCTTGGATAATTTGTGAACCGACTGGAACACTCACGCCCACAAGCCTTCGATACATTAACAAAGCAATTTGATCGGCATCAGCTTTACTGTTTGCTTTTACTTGATTGCGGCTCGGAACGTAAGAATAAGGATCTGCTGGAGTACTATTGCTCTGTAAAAATAAATTGGCATCTGGCTGAGGTAGTTGTTTTTTTGCGCAAGAAATTGTCGCAATAGAAAACAGAACTAACAGAGTTCCACGCCTTACTTGTCTCATTTTGATACTGAAAAGTTGGTTTGACGGCATTGCCCTTCCCCCAATTTATCCCGTACGAACCACGTTGCAATTCGGTTACCAAAAAGAGACAGATAACGCGCAGCTCGAGGCGCCAACCTAAACAGAACCTAAACATGTAGCTAAAAGTTAGCCAGTAAAATGGCGCGGTTTCTTACTGGACCAAGTTAAGTTGGCTTATCTGTTCAGGCGTTAGGCGACCTTTATAGAATTGATAAAGCCAAATATCATCTCGTTTCGTGTTTTTTGCGGGGAGAGAAAATTCAAGTGTTCTAAAATTATTCAACATCATTTCGTTGAACATCTTTTTCAGTTTATGGTTGTCACCGACAATAAGCTCTACTTTACCCAGTATCAAGAGTGTCCGCGTACGTGGGATTTTAATATTTTTTTGCTCTCTCCAGCTTTGATCTATATAGGGAAGCGAAGCCAATCCCAAAAACAAACTCCAGGCACAGAAAATACGGTAGTCTTTTCGCGCTTCGGGAATTTCTAATATATAGTTAATCGCTCCGCTTCCATCACCGACTAGACTTTGACGCATTTCCTCACGATTAGGAACAAGCCTTCTTCCCTCGGGCAGGTCACGCATCTGATCCTTAAGTAAATTTATTTTTTGCAAAAATAAACCAAAATGATGGGAATTAGAGATTTTGTCGTTACTTATTTGATAGGTAAGTTCTGAGGCGGCGAAAAGTTCAGTGAGCATCTCACCAATAATTCCTGCGACAAAAAAACAATATTGATTGGCTTCGACAAGGCTCTTAACTTCAATCCCCACACTTGCGTCTTTAGAAAAATGAGCCATTCCTCGCCCCATATCCAAGACAGTTCTTTTAATCACATTTCTAACGTTTTCGGGTAACTGATTTAGATCTGAAAAAAAAATGTTCGCATCTTCTAATAATTTTTTTTCGTTATCAGGAACCGATGGCGGAAAAGTCGATGCCCATCGGTTTACTTCGAATTCATCGCTCGTTCCCTTTATAAACTTATCAAACAATTCAAAGCTATTTTGTTGTTCTGCTCGTGATGCCCACAACGAGTCCTCAACGGTGTCAACAAGTCGACAAAGGATGTAAGACAAGCCAACCCAATCGCGAAATGGGGGATGTAACTTTTCAATACAAAAAGCAAAGCTACGACTCACAAGCTTTAAATGTTTGGAATAAATTTTCCAATCAATCATCTCTACAAAATTAGTGTTCCACAACGAATTGTGCAAGGTTTTATATTTGGAAATATTTACGTAGGCTTTTGGCGCACTCACAGCATCGGCGCAAATTTGTTAATTGTTGTTCCTGATTTTTGTCGAAATTTTTCCTATTCAGATTTCCCCTTGTTTTCCGAACCATAGACGGGATCAACGGCGAGTCCAGTGCGCGCTGTCAACTTTAAGGAATTGAGCAATTTCTTAACATTTTGGGAGGAAAAAATGAAATTTAAGTGGCGGCTAGCAATTGGCGTTACGATGTTATCGCTGTTCGCAGCCTGTGGAAAAAATGACACCTTTAGTAATTCCCACCTTGGGTTTAATCCACCAGCCACTTATCAAGATCCACGTGGCATCTCTCCTGATTCTAATCCTGACCGCACTTATATCGTGGGAATGAATCCGTTGCGAGAAGACTCTTCTCAGTTTGAGAAAGCCCGCGTCCTGGCCGCTATGTCAGAAGACGCAGTCGTTATTGAAAATCTAAACGAACACATTCTGACAGTTGCCTTTCATCCTGGGGCAAAGGTTCAAGAGTCCCTAAATAAAATGATCAGTTCACCTGACGTCGCTTTTATCGAGCCGAATTACAAGGTCTTTCCTATCGGAACACCCAACGACGCGGAAATTTCAAAGCAGTGGGCGCACACCGTGGTAAAATCAAATGAAGCCTGGAATCTCTCCGTTGGCGGTGACGATATTGTCGTAGCTGTCATCGATACAGGTAGTGATGTCAACCATCCCGATCTCAAGAATAATATTTGGATTAATAAAAATGAAATTCCAAATAACGGCAGAGATGACGACGGCAATGGTTTTATTGACGATGTAAATGGCTGGGATTTTGCCAACAACGATAATAATCCCGCCGATGATGTTGATCACGGAACTCACGTCGCCGGCACTATCGGCGCAGTCTGTGACAATGCTATAGGAATTTGTGGACAGGCAAAAAAAATTAAATTGATGCCTCTTAAATTTTTAACAAAAGAAAATGGCGATGTAGCCCACGCCATTAAAGCCATAGAATATGCTATAAAGATGCGCGTGAAAATCATGAGTAACAGCTGGGGCGGATCACAAAGTTCACAAGCTTTGGCGCAGGTGATAACAAAGGCTGAACAATCGGGAATCATGTTTATCGCCGCTAGTGGCAATGAAAGTCGCAATGCCGATCAACAACCCAGCTATCCTGCGGGTTATAAAAATAGTAATATTATTTCCGTCGCCGCAACCGACGCCAATGACAGACTTGCTAACTTTTCCAATTATGGTTTCACATCCGTAGATATCGGTGCTCCCGGCGTTTCTATTTATTCTACAACACCCAACAATCACTATCAGTACATGAGCGGAACAAGTATGGCGACACCCCTAGTTTCCGGAGTGGTTGCACTTATGTACGGAGTAAAACCAACTGCCACAGTTTGTGAAGTTCGTAAAGCACTCCTATCTTCCGTAGATGTGGTTTCTACACTGCAAGGAAAAGTTTCTTCAAATGGCAGAATTAATGCCCTTAAAGCTGTCGAAGCTATGAAAACGGTCAAGTGTGACGAAAATCCCACACCAACTCCCGATCCAACAGGCAAAGCTCGTCAAACCGCACTCAATGGCCAAACAGAATTTGCGACGGGCAATATTAACGACAATATCACACTTGATTACGATGTAAGCGAATTTGCTAACCAAGGTGCAATAGGAGCTTACATCGAAGTCAGTAAACCAAATCAAGAGTTTAACAATCCCAATGGAGATACTCCCGATACCGTTAATCGGCTATCCTATGCAATGGTACGCACTCTCAAAGGTTCTATCAATTTTGTACCCGCACGATCTTTACCCAGTTGGGGTACTTATGCATTCAGAATCATCCCACTAAACAGCCAAAATAATGCAGCTGGAAAATTCTCGGATAGTTCACACCTGAAACTTGCGCCGTGAGGCATTTGTAAATTTTTTATTGGACAGGACTCGTTGCAAAACTTAAAAGTTTCAGAGCTTTTTGCAAGGGGTCTCAATGATGAATATTCGAGTTGTCACAGATTTTATACTTGTTTTCTCTTTAGTGTTTTTGCCTTACTCGAATGTTACCGGCACCACATTTGTTGATAACACAAATGCCAACATCGGATCTGCTGATGCTCCACGGGTTCTAAAAACCATGGAAGAGATAAATCGATGTTTACTTCTTAATAATATTAAGCCGGGAGCTCCTCTAGATACCTTCGCATCAAAGGATCCTTTAGAGGCATTTAACCGCCTCATGTTCCAAGCTAATCAAACAATACTCATTGCAATGGTAAGAAAAGTCGGAACCGCCTACGAGATGGTAGTACCCGATTTTTGGCGTGAAAGAATTTCTGATATCGCTACCAATATTAGCATGCCCGCGCGTTTCATTAATAATATGCTACAAGGCAAATTTATGAATGCCTTTAAAGAGGTTGGTCGATTTCTTATCAATGTGTCCTTAGGAATTGGTGGTTTATTTGATTCCAGTACTTTCTTTGGTGTCGAGGCACCGCCGCGAGAAGACTTCGGTCAAACACTGGGTCATTGGGGAGTTGGACCAGGTATTTACATAGTCCTACCATTTCTTGGAAATACCAACACCCGGGATTTAGTGGGTTACTTAGCTGAAATTGCGATGGATCCCCTCTATCATTTACAGAGCGTAGTTCCCGGCTTGCGCATTTTTGCAACTTACAACGAACTTATGACAAACGATAAAGGTCGTAGATATTTACGTATTTCTGAAATTGTCCCCGACCCTTATTACGAACAAAAAACTATTCATGATATTTTGCGGGTAGCACTCAGCTGCCAATAGAGGATGTTCATGCGCCAGTTTACCGCTTTTGTTCTTGTTCTTATTGCTAAAGTTGCTTTTTCGCAGTCTATTGAAGTTAGTTTAGAAAATTATCCCTTTATCAGTCCTTATCAAGCAACACTCAGCTCTGAAGGTTTTTCCAGCGGCAATGAACGTTTCGACGTCAAAGGCAACGAGTACGAAGTATCTATCTTGGTGGGCAGACCAGAGCTTCGTTACAAGATCTGGATGCAAGAACACGCTGCTCCCGCAATTATCATTATTCCGGGCTTTGTCAGCCACTACCGCGGTGACTCCGCTTTAGCGCTGGCAAATTTATTTTATCAAAATGGCTTTCATACAATTACCATCGCCAATCCCATGAACTACGATTTTTCGCGTCCCGCTCTTACGGGCGGAATTCCCGGCTACCCTCCAAGCGATACCCAGGACCTACATCGTGCGCTGGCGGCAGTCACAAAACAGCTCAATGAAAAATCTCCGGGACTATTTCAAAACTATAATATCGTCGGCTATTCCTCGGGAGCCCTTTACACATTATTTTTGGCGGCACTCGAGTCACAGCAAAACGAGAAAGACCGAATTGGCTTCCAAAGTTACCTGGCTATAAATCCCCCAGTTGACCCTGATTACAGCTTAAGTCAAATTGATGAATCTTACCGCGTTTACAAAAAGTGGTCCGATAAAGAGAAAAAAGCTAACTATCTAAACTTTGTTTCACGGATTGCGGCAATTGAAGCTTCAAAAAATAGAAAAGAACAAATTGAAATGATCAAAAGTTTTTCCGACGACACACTTCGAGTGGCCATCGGTTCCACTTTTCGTTTAAAACTTGCGGCTTTATTCCAAGTAGCTTACGCCGACGGCTATTTAGACCCGCTTTTTGAAAAAGGTTATTTAAAAGATCTTCGCGGTACTTACAGCTCTTACTCACGCCGAGATTTTTACAAAAGCATCGAAGATAATTATGACTTTTCCCGGTACATCCACGAGGTCGTTGTTCCCTACTACCAGTTTAAAGATCCGACCCTTGATGCTAAGACCATGCTCTTTCGCTCCAGCCTTTACAGTATTAGCGATAATTTACGTACAAACCCTTTAATTACTGTGATCCACAATAAAGACGATGTCTATATGCATAACTCATCGAGCTTAGAGTGGCTCAAAGCCACCCTCAAAAATAAATTAATTCTCTTTGATCGCGGCGGCCATGTAGGAAATCTCTACATGCCGCAGGTACAAGAAAAAATTATTCAGGCGATGCGTTCAAGCCGCATTCCCTAAGGAGCCAATTTGCCAAATTTAATTTTTGTTTTGCTAATTATATTTTCTCCGTTTGCATACGCTATCGATTCAAAATTAAGTTGCAAAGTCTTCGTACATGGAATGCCCAAGGCAGATCTTGAAATTGATTTTACCGGAACCACTTCGATTCGCGACTCCGTAACTATAACTGGCAAAAATGGAAAATTTCACATCGAACTCGTATGGGATGGCTATTATGAAGGAGTCCCTCTAAACCCCGAAATGCGCATCCTATATCTTAATCTAGATGAAACTTCGGTTATTTTAGAAGCGTATAAAAATTTCGATTTGCAGAAGTATTCAAACGAGTACACCTCAGAAAATGATGACAATATCGGAGTTCGCACTGCCGACGAAATCGTTTATTTAAGTTGTGATTATCTTAAAATTAATCGCCGTTAAGTTTGCGGTCTTCTTGTAAGAGTTCTTCAATCCGCGGATTCATTTGATTTAAATCTTTTTTTTCGCCCGTCTTTTTGAACTTAACTGCCCCTAAACTGAGTTTGCCACCAGAGCCGCCATAAGATCCTCCATCTCCCACGTTTCCTGGAGAAAAACTAGGAGGGGGACGGAAGTCTTGCGGAGGGGGATTAAAATCATTCATTGGCGGCGGAGGCGGGGGGGGCGGGATATTACCAAAGTCGGCCGGGGGAGGCGGCTCAAAATCATCCCAGTCTTGCGCAAGCCCATAAGTCGGAACTAAAAATAAAAAAACAAAAAAGAGAATTCTTTGCATCTCAACTATCTATTATAATATATTTCGGTTGAAAGCTTAATATTATGTATACAAATAAAATATGTTTAGGTTGGCGCGAATGGGTTAGCCTTCCTACTTGGAAAATCAACAAGATAAAAGCCAAACTTGATTCTGGGGCAAGAACCTCTGCCTTGCATGCAGAGGACGTAGAAATTTATCGCTCCCGTGGCCGCTCCAAAGTGAGATTCCGAGTCTTTCCCTTGCAGAAAAGCAAACGGCGCTCACGAAAAATTACTGCCGAACTTATTGAGTTGAGAAAAGTGCGTAGTTCTGATGGAGTTGTAACCGAACGTCCGGTTGTTAGCACCGATCTTAGTATTGGTGATGAAGTATGGCCTATTGAAGTCACTTTGGTAAACCGTGATATCATGGGCTTTCGTATGCTTATTGGAAGGGCCGCATTAAAGCACCGCGCCGTGATAGACCCAGGACGCTCCTACTTAGCAAAGAAACGCACTCTTAGCCTTATCGAACTCCTTTAGAAAGCCGACTATAAGACCTGTGAATATTTGTATACTTTCGCGTAACCCAAATCTGTTTTCTACTCGACGGCTCGTTGAGGCAGCTGAAAATCGCGGTCATAAGGTGACGGTCATAGATCCGCTTCGCTGTTATATGGATATTAAATCTGGAAAACCTAACGTTCACTATCGCGGACGTGCCCTTAACCAATTCGACGCGATTATCCCTCGTATCGGAGCCTCAATCACGTTTTATGGTACCGCTGTTCTTCGTCAATTTGAAATGATGGGAACGTACGGGCTAAATGAAAGCGTTGCGATTACGCGCTCGCGCGATAAACTGCGGTCGCTTCAAATACTCAGTCGAAAAGGCATCGGTTTACCCACGACCTCTTTTGCCCACTCTTCAAAAATGACTCGAGAAATTATTAATCTTGTTGGCGGTCCACCGCTAATCATTAAACTTATCGAAGGAACTCAAGGAATCGGCGTTATCTTGGCAGAAACCCAAAAAGCTGCTGAGAGTACAATTGAAGCGTTCCGCGAACTTGATGCCCACTTTCTAGTGCAAGAGTTTATTAAGGAAGCCAACGGATCTGATATCCGCTGCTTTGTCGTCGGCAAAAAAGTTGTAGCAGCCATGATGAGAAGTGCAAAAAAAGGTGAGTTTAGGTCCAATATTCATCGCGGGGCTACTAGCAAAGAAATTAAACTCACGAAAAAAGAAAAAGAAACCGCAATTCAAGCCGCCATAGTTATGGGTTTAAATGTTGCAGGCGTTGATATTATTCGTAGTAGCCGTGGTCCGCTTGTTATCGAAGTTAATTCCTCACCCGGACTCGAAGGTATCGAAAAAGCCACAAAGAAAAATATTGCTGGAGAAATAATTAAGTTTGTCGAACGTAACGCAAAAAAAGGAAATACCCGGACCAAAGGTCATGGTTAGTCCTATCACTTAAAAATATTTTTAAGTTTACTCTCTAAATCTTTCTTAAGGTTTTCTTCAATACCTTTTCGTTTTTTCTTTAGCTCATACTCGGCAAGCTTTGCGACCATTTGTTTAATTGTGTCCCCCGCAAAACTCAACTCAGGATTCAAAGCATTACCTACAACATTGATGGGAATATTGATTCTCCCTTTGGCGTCTTTATTGGCTTCATAAAGGTCACCCCCACCAGGCCAATCTACCAAGCTGACGTTTCCCTGGAGATCAATACTCATATCCATACCAATCAGACCTTTTAAGTTCATTTCCTCGTTGCGTGGCGTAGCTCCATGAAACTTCAATAGTCGTAAAAATTTTTTTTCCAGCTTATATTCACCATTGGCATTTGCTTGCAATGGACCACGACTTAAATTCATTTCTTTGGCCCCTGGGATCTTACTCAGTTTTTCTTTAACCATAGTTTCAAAATTTAGAGTACTGAGCTGCCCCTCCTTCAGAGAAAATCTTCCTTCGCCAGCCAATTCATCTAAAAATTGGGGTGAGCCTGGCAACTGGGTTTTACCCACGACATCTCCACTAACCCTACCCTTAGCCAAATCCTTCCACTGCGCATTTACAAAACCCAAAGCTTGTGCCACATCTAAACCTAAAAAATCACTCTCTAGTTTAATCAAAGGGTTACTTACTGTCAGCGGAATACTTATATTTTTTAAATTCACGCTTCCACCAAAAATCTCTCCGATGCTCCCCGCCGAAACGGTTAAAACGCGATTAAGAACTTTACCACTCACGGAAACATTCTTGGCGATCAGCTTATCCACTGAAAAGTAACCGATGCGGGCCTTATAGTTTAGGTTTAACCCATTTACCAATTTTGACTCTGGCAAAAGAGCCTTCACATCGGTGGGCGGTTTCGCCTCATCTTTTTCATTCGCCACCGCCTCGACCACAGATCGATATTCTGGCAAATCCACCACTATATCGCCAACGACGGCCAAAGGACTCGTCCAAAAATCTTCGGTATTGTACTGACCATTGACTGCTAAATCAAATTTCATATCGCCAGCTTTTAGAACTTTCGAAATGACCGGAGTAAATTTCAGATTAATTCCTTGGCTGGAAATTTTTAGAGTCATGTTATCTGAGAATTTTAAAGGAGGTTTTCCACGGACTTCGAGACTGCCAAAAAAAGTTTGAAGGGTCCCCTTCTTTATCAAAAAGTCTTCTTTTATTTTTCCAGCATCAATATCAAGCCGTAAGGTCTGTCCGGCTCTTTTAGTTATCACATCGGGAACCTGTATTTCCATTGCTGAAACGTCGACAAAAGCCCGCATATTACCGGACTGAACATGAGGTCCTTGAGTCTGCAACCTTCCATTTAGGTCAGCACTCACGATACCATTTAAACTTACCTTTTCCGACTTATAAGAAATTTTTCCGCGCACATTACGAGCGATAATAGGATCAAACTGAATACTTAAGTCGTTTGGTTTTGACAAATTACCCACGATACGACCCCGAGCCTCGACGTTACCCTCCAAAGGATATTCACGAATGACGGGAAAATATCTTTCGAGGCCCTTTAAAACAGTAGGTTTTAAATCTAATTTAAAGTCCGATGCCCCCTTTGGATCATAAACCCCATTGGCATTTAGCAAAAATGTATCGAATCGGAAACTTCCCTCCTTGATATTTACACCCGTGTTGATGCCGAGCTCACCGCGACTCAAGAGCTGAATACCTTGTGGCTTATCCAAAAAGTTTTTGTACTTAATTGCCAATCTGGAGAAATCAGCATTCCATTTTAAGTTTTGAACGTTGAGGGTATCAGTATAATTAAATTCGCCCGATGAGGCCAACATCGCCATCCCGTTTACTTCCATGTCTTTATTTTTGAATTCAGACTGTATTTTCAGATTTGTAAAATCGAATTTTCCTGTTACAAAACTTCTGTCGTTCGCGTCTTTACGATAGACACGGGCCTCAACATTCACACCACCCGACCAGCTTTTTATCGGAACATTTTTAAAAAGAGGAATTTTATCAAGCTCATCGGCTCTGAGCTTCGTATTAATATCCATCGCCAAAGTCTGTGGATGAAAATACCCAGTTGTATAACTTTTTAGACTCAAAACTGACACATCGGTGTTACGAATCACAATGGCACCATTTTGAAATTGCAGTTCCGAATTTACCTCTATCGGTACAATAACTTCGTTACCTACCATGACTTGGGTTTCGCCACGAATTCTAATCGGCGACACCAAAGATTCGAACCCTGCCTTAAAGTTAATATTTTGAAGATCAATAGGTGTCGCAGAATTTCGCAGAGAAAGCTTAGACTCTCTAATATCTAAATCAAATGCTAACGGCACCGACGGGATGTTCACCACACGCGCCGGCTCTTTTTGTTCAACTGCCGTGACGTCCATATTTTTTTCTTTAACTCTTAGATTTGCTTTGTGAATAAATACCGTGAGACGCGGACCAAAACCAACGCCAACCGTAAAATTTTCGATAGAGCCAGAGAACGCTTTGGTCTCGACAACAATATTTTGAAACTTCAATGTGTAAGGATAAAAATTAGTTACTTTGACATTTCCAATGGAAAGCGTACCACTGGTAGAACTTGCAAATTTCTGCTCGACGAAATTTTTTAGATAATCAGGGAGGACGGTGACAGAAGCGATCCCAAAACTCAAAATGAAAACAACAATGAATATAACTATGTATTTTAGAAATCGCTTCACACCTTATGTTAACAAATAGAATTATTCGCAGTCACGTACGACTTGGCCAATAGAAATGCATTTCTTTTCAATCTCACCATCGGAGGGACGCATACCGTCTGTGCCTGACTTTCCGCGTTTGCCATTTTGTCCAGGGTACGAACCTCCGCACTCATTGCTGGTGGGGTTTCCCGGCGCGCCACCATGCCCACCCTCTTGGCCTTCAGAACCGTGTCCTGGGTTCCCAGAAATTCCAGCTTCTTGCTCGACATTTAAGTGAAAATTATGATCCGTGGTAATTTTAACGACAACGGAACCTGAATTTCCACCCTTACCAGAATCTGAGCCGGGCCGGCCATCAAGGCCATCTGCGCCAGGCATTCCTGGACCAGGGCTACTTGTACACCAACACCGTACAATCGCACCTAAGGCACGGGCACAGTCATGAGCACCCGCACTGCCACTCGCCCCATCCGCCGCACGCGTTGAATAATTCATTCCATCGATACCGTCACCACCGCTTTCCCCGCGCATAGAAATACGTAAATTTCCGGTCGCTTCACTACCCACTAAATTCACATTTCCGCCGTGTCTTCCCGCAAGAGTTGCTTTTTGGTTACGCGGGAAAGTGAAGATTTCTGCATTTTCGCTAAATATTTTATCGGCTTTTATTTTAAAGTTAAAACCGTTGGTTTGAATTTTTGCTGCACCTGCAAAGAAAACACGGTGGACGTCAAAATTGAGTTCTTTCTCCATGACAAGACTTCCGGAAAACACGAGGTCTTTGGGAGTTCTTCCCTTATATTCACCAACGACCCTTATACCATCATCTGAAATCAAGAAAGCCCGTAACGAATAAGGTGAATTGTCTCTCAAGGTATAAAAAAACTCCCTTTGTCCAGGAGTTGATTGAAATATTGAAACACCACTGTCCTCAATGACAATGGTTTTGAAGTCCTTCGGCCAAGTTATCCAAATTTGATATTGATTGGGAACATTAGGCTCACTGATCTGAAACTTAACTCCCGCGCTCGAAGTCTTCGGTGTCGGCACTGAACTCGGCTTTGATGGAGATGGTACTGATTCTGGTATGGACACCGGAACAAGTTCTTTTTTTGTGTTGCATCCGATACCTACAACGACCAAAGACGCAATTAGAATACTTTTTACTTTCTTCATTTTATTCACTCCTCTATGTTAAGAAAATCAAGGACTCTACATATCTCCAAGATTTACGCCATGGGTCTACTCCGTTATTGAGCGAAATAAATAAATACATTTCCTTCTTCGGACAAATGTCGAATACTTACGGACAGGAGGGACCCATTTCGTTATCAGGACTGGTTTCAAGTTTCATTTTTGGAGTGATTGGCATCTGGATGTTTAGCGAAGGTAAAAGGAAAATAGATTTTCGTATCACCTTTATAGCCATTTGCCTGATGATCTATCCCTATTTTACTTCAACTTCTATTACCGATTGGGGAGTTGGGACTTTACTTTGCGGCATAGCGTACTTCATATGGTAGTATCAGGCTCTAAGAACCGCCACTTTACTTCTGGAAACTTTAATTTAATTTCTTCTTCAATATGAAATTGGCCATTTCAAGTGGTTAAAACACCGTCGAGCAAAATTTTGCTCTTTTATTTTTTAGGTGTTTATAGATGTCATCGGGAGACAACCCAAGACCTCCAACTAATAAGTGTTGCAATCGACCACGCCAATAATCGGCCTTGAAGGTCATTGATTGCGGAGGAATACCCAGAAGTTTTCCAATAAGCTCTGCGCAGTAAATTCTGGAGCCATCCCAAGAAAACTCGGGATCATACGGTTTATTTAAAAATGTTTGAACTTGAGCTTCGGTGATTTCTGGAAATTCTGTTAAGTGCACAATTTCTTTAACTTTACCCATTGTCTCTAAATTTTCGGTAGAAATAATCTCGACTCCTCTATGGGGATGGGAATGCAACCAAGCACCGTTATAGGAAATTGCAATATGAGCAAATACGCCACTCGGTTCCAGTCGAATAATTTCTCCTTTATAATTTCTCATTTCTAAAAACGCAATATCAACAGCGGCGTGACTCAAAAGCGGGAATAGCAAGAGTCCATAAAATATTTTCATCTAAATATTCCTTTTCCATAAATTTTGGGTTTTAAAGGCAATTGAGCTCGCTAAAAAAGTTTTTATAAGATCACCCGGTAAAAACGGAAAGAGTCCTGCAGCTAACAAATTCTCATGAGGTATAAAAAAAGAAAGCCCGATAAGGCCGAAGCAAAAAGTGATGCCACTCCCGAGGACAGCCGTAAAATACGTTTGCCAGAATTTTCTTGTCCACCCACGATCGGCCATGCTCCCCATGACATAGGCGGCGACTATCATTCCTAATAAATAACCAAATGTAGGACCAACTGAAATTCCAGATCTCCCCAGAGCAAATACTGGAACACCAACAGCCCCTAAGACTAGGTAACCCAATACCACGGCGGTACCACGTGCCCTTCCCCACAACAGCGCAGTAAGTGCAACGCCTAACGTCTGACCCGTAATAGGAACTGGTGTCCAAGGGAGAGGAATCGTGATTTGCGCAAGTCCACTTAATAAAACTACGCCTGTCAAAATACACAGAAAATTGTTAGTAACCGTGTTTCCCTCCGCAGAAAGGTAGTTTGGAATCACGGCACATTCTTGGTCTACGATCATCGCGCCTCCTAAAGTTTCAGCGAATATAACACGACAGAAATGCAACTTAAATGCAAAAAAATATATTTTTATATTCAATAGTTGAATTATTCAAATACTAGGGAATAATTAAAGAGAATGAAAATAAAAAAGTACCTCGAACAAAGCCCTATTTTCGCCATCAATACCGCCTACAATACTATTATTCCAAAAGTTAATCGTCGCCTGAACAAGGAGAATATAAATCTTCTTCAGGGTCTTGTGCTGACCGCCATATTATTTGAAGAAAATGGCGAAGTTGTTCCGTCTCGACTGGCCGAGATATTTCAATCAACTCGGGGAAACATTAGTCATGTTATTTCGGATCTTGAGTACAAGGGTTTTGTTAAACGGATTGTGAGTAGCCAAGATGCAAGAAGTTTTAAAATTGAACTTAAAGCTGACGGCAAAAGAAAAGCTCTTTTGTTAATTAAGTTTTTTGATCAAATCCAAGAAATTTTTGAGAAAGAGCTTGGAGTGCAAAACTGTCAGAAGACAGTGAATGGAATTCACTCGCTGATCGCCGCGGCGTCGAACAACGAAAAATGAGTGCCTTTACCTCGACAAAATTAGAACGGTTTATTACCTGCTAGGTACGTCGCCGTCGCTCCCAAAAAAATGACCAATGGCCAAATAAATTTGGCCCAGCCAGGTTTGTGGGAAGCAATAAAAAGAACACTCGCAAAAACAATCCAAATAGCGACCTTGAACACTGCCCACGCTGGCATACCACCATGGGGTACACCAATGCGTGCCAGCAAACCAAAACCACCAACCAAAGCACAAATAAGTCCGGTTATGTAAGTCGGAAGGACCCTTGCCTCGACTCGCGCAAGGCGCGCACCAATAGAAAGAAAAATCATTAAAATCCCGACAAGATGGAGTACTTTATAAACTGAATATGGAATCATCCGTATGGTTTAAAGAAAAGTTGCCTAAAACTCAAGTCCCAATTTAAATTCTACGAATGGACCCCACAGGGTTTCACGCGATGAGACAGGCTGCGCAAACGATAGATCAATTTTTTCATAACTGCGATATTCCGGGCCTATGCCCGCCATAATAACAGTTCCAAAAGTTCGCCACATTCTGCCAATTGCAGCATTCGCCTTCACACCCTCATTATCGTAAACTCCCCTCGGATGACCGTAAGCGGTAAATTTGTCGTAGTAGGAATGAAAGCTTAAGTATCCCGAGTTTTGACTTACCGACTTGAAGTAGTAGTTTACCACCCAACCAAGAGCTTGACCTCGATATGAGGGCGCCAATATGTTCCCGATGGATTCAGCATTATACCAAACGAGGCTTGGACCCGTAGCCCAATTTTGAGAAGGTCGATAGACTGATTCGAAAGTAAACCAACGCGCCCAAAGTGCGATGGGCGCAGTTCTGAACTCCCATCTCGCCTTGGATTTGGCATTTACCGTGTTCGAAATTGTTTTTTCTTGGGCGTAAGAAAGTTGCGATGTAAAAGCAGTTATAAGCGACAAAATGGCAACCAGGTGTAAAAAATTTGTACATATTGCTTTCATAGAGATTCCTGTAACCGCTTTCAATTCAAAGAATACAAAGACCGTGCCAGATCCACTATTTTCTTTCCCAATCTTAATTTTCTCGATAGAAGTATTCCTTACGAACAGGGGGAAGAGTTAATGTTCCGCAAAATCTTCGCGCAAATTTTATTTTTCTTCGTAGCAATCACTCTTAAGGCTAACGTCTTAGACAACGTGTTACCCTATTTGGCTAATTCTGAAATTGATGTCGAATCCTATGACTTTTCTATCGATATACCCTCAGTCGATGCCAATGAATTTCCCGTACGCGCCAAGATAAAACTCACAACCAACAACCCAACAGAGCAGATTGAATTCCATGCGGAATCAAAATTTGTTCAGGTCGACACCGTTAAAATTAATGATGCTTCGGCAAAATTTCTCTTTCTTAAAGGTATTCCCAACCAATGGGATCTTAACGGCGACGTACTTGCGATTCGCACAAAAAAAATCCCCGCTGGGCAAAGCCTAACAATCACCATTGATTATACTCTCAAGATTAACGATAAAATGGCAGGCCTCTTTCGTACTCAGCAGAAATTAATAACACTAAGCTGGCCGTACTACGCGAGGTTTTGGTTTCCATCAAATGACTCGCCTCTCGATGCTGCGACTGTCTCGTACGCGATTACGACACCGAAGGGGCTTACTGCCGTCGCCAACGGTGAACTCAAAGAAATTACTGAGCAATCGAATAAAAAAACCTATCATTGGGCGCAGGGAAAACCGACGACCACTTACAATTTTATTTTTTCTGTTGGGACCTACCAGATCTATAAAGAACAAATTTGCTTTAATTTCGATGGAAAAATTGATGACGAACGTATTGACTGTGCTCAAGCAAAATATAAATTTCCTCTAGAAATTTATTTAGAACCTGGGAACCCTGAAAACCGATCAGCCATTGAAACCATCCGCAGCGGTGCCAGCTCGCTAATTTATTTTTCTAAACTTTTTGGTATCTATGAGTTTGAAAAACTTGGTTTTATAATTTCGGCGTATCCATTCAGTATGGAGTCAACGTCTCTTATTGTATTAGAGCGCCCCGGCGCCACTGTTCACGAAATTGCGCACCATTGGTGGGGCAATAATGTTCATATTCCGCACTGGGGTGACTTTTGGATTAGCGAAGGTTTTACTACCTATGTAACCGGATTGTACAACGAATACAAAAGCGGCAAAAACACCTCCTGTCTTGATCATAAATCAGCCGAAAAATTGAATAACCCACCAACCATCGACCCACGCGATATTTTTAATCAAGTGCCCTACTGTAAAGGGGCGGCGTCTATTCACGCACTTCGTTTAGAACTTGAATCTCTTGTCTTAAAAGAAAACAAAGAGGCGGCAACAAAGTCCTTTTTAAATCTCTTGGCAAACCTTTATAAAACTCACAAAAGTAGGTCCTTGTCGACTGAGGAATTTATCAAATTCGTACATGCAAATGCCGCAAAAATTTATGTCGATGCTGGCGTTCCCATTGATCCGGACATTGCCAGCCATTCAATTCGTGCTTGGTCACAAAAGTGGTACGGTTTGTAAGAATTATCTGCAACTAATTATTGTGTCATGGTAGTTACGGTCACTGGAGTCCCCATTGATCCCTCATTACCCGCACTATCGAATGCAATAACTTCATAAGTATAAGTTGTGGATGGCGAAAGACCGGTATTGGCAAATGCTGTGTTCATACGACCAGAAATCATTGCTATGATGGTTCCGTTACGCAAAATCTTATAACCAACAACGTCACTCGCAGAAGATATCTGCCAAGTTAGATTTATTTGACTCGCAGAAACTGCCTTTGCAGTGATGCCACCTGCCTTAGTAGAAACATCTTCGAGTGCGCCAGAGAGCCTGCCGTTATTTCCGCAACCATTAAATGCCGAAACCACAAAGACGACGGTCAGTGAAATCAAAAAAATAATTAGATTCTTACGACTCAAATTGATATTTACCACTCTTTAAATTTTATCAGTATTTCAGCGTTCCTGATACTATAAATTAGATAGCTGTTTTAACATCTCAAATCGAGATATTCATAATGAGACCACTAGAGCTACACGTTCGCCCTAAAGCGACCTCATAAACTTCGCAAACTTTCCTTCAAAGAAAAATACAGGGCTTCCTTTGCGAGCGACAAGAAATACTTTTGTCGGCTTAGGACTTTTATAGTTACTAGGAAACGGCAATTTTTGTAACTGTAAGTTTGCTTTCACTTGTTCGTTATGTAAATTAACAATGAAATCAGGACAATGTAAAACGGATAGCCCTTGTCGAGATGTCTGCAATGCTGTTTCAAGAAGTTCGAATCGATATTTTACATTTCGCACAGGAGCGTTTCTCAGCCACATGTCTAACGAATCAATTTCAGACGAAACCATAGATACCCATATTAAATGAACCAATTTCTCTATATTCAAGCGCAGAATCTGGAAAAGAGTAGATACGTAATTGAGCACTCTAGTAAGAGTGCTCCACGCAATGCCATCTGTCCAACATGCCACTATATCTAAATCGGCAATCCTTAAACTCCGGCCCCACCTGCAGCCTGAAAACACTTAGCAGTATATACACTCCCGTTGGTATTATAGTCGTCAGAAAATGCGGAAATGTGACCTGGCCGGCTTAAACTGGTCCAGGTTCTATGTTAATCTGGGCCCGCAGCACATAACATACGGTAGTGCGATGCCATTTGCCGAAATACCAAAAGGTTTTGACATGGCCTGCGGTTTAATAACCGCGAGCATCCCGATACCCAGAGTACAAAGGCCTATCAGAAATGCGAAGTAATGAAAAATAATTTTAGAGCTCCCAACCAACAATCCATCTTTTTTAGCTGATTCCATGCTCGCACGGCTCGGCTACTTACGGGTCAAGGTTTTTGAGCATCCATTTTGATCTTGTAGAAACGGAGGTCTTTAGGGTTTTTATTCATTCTAACATTGCCATTTGAAGGAATAAGCCAAAGATCAGATGACCCTTTAATGAGCTCTTCAATTTCTTTCTTGTCTACATTCTTAAAAGTAAGATCGTAAGTATTCAATCCTTCGCGATACGTTCCTTTAAATTCAAAAGATTCGAGTGCTTTTGCAGGAGCTTCTTCAGGATCTGCATTATTGAGAAAAGTTCCTACAATAACAAACTCCTTACTTCCCTCTAAGCGAAATTCAATAGTGGCGGTATCATTGCCAGCAGATTTAAATTTTAATGAAGTGCCCGCGAAAGCTAAACAGGTATATAAGACCAGACTAAAAATATATTTCATTCTAAAGAGAGTATTCTCAGCAAAGTCATAGTCAAAGGAAATTAACGTTACCAACCAAAGCCAATTAAAATCACACCTTCTTACCCGCGACGAGCACTCTTTGGTACTTGAGACTGGATGCCTGGGTACTGGTGTGCCCGGTCTGCCTCGTTTCCTTCCTTCTTGACATATATATACTATCTATATATTATATCTATAGTGGTAAATTTTGAATGGGACGAAAATAAGAACCAATCAAACCGTAAAAAGCACGGTATTTGGTTTGAAGAGGCCACCCAAGTTTTTGATGATCCAAATGCCATCATGTATCATGACAAAGACAATTCAAGTGAAGGAGATCGATTTATAATGTTAGGCATAAGTGCTTCAATGCGGGTTCTAGTTGTCATCTATTGTGAAAGATCAAAAGATATTATAAGAATTATTTCTGCACGAAAAGCGACGAAAGAGGAGGCTAAAGATTATGAAGAAGGAATATAATTTTTCAAAAATGAAGGGGAAAAAAAATCCCTATGCAGGCAAGAAAAAGGCCGTAGGCATTAATTTGAGCCCCGAAGTAATTGATTACTTTAAAGCCTTGTCCAAAGAATCCGGCATTCCCTACCAAATGCTAATTGATCTTTATTTACGTGACTGCGTAAAACACAAGAAAAAACCAAATTTTGATTGGGTGGCCTAAGTTTGATCACCGGAATTAATCATATCCAAATTACTGTTCCTAAAGATTCTGAAAAAAACGCAAAGTCATTTTATTGTGAATTCCTTGGTCTAAAAGAAATTCCAAAGCCAGAAAATCGTAAAATGAACGGCGGCTTTTGGCTACAAGTCGGAAATACTGAAGTCCACATTGGCCTTGAAGACGGGTTGGATCGAACGAAAACAAAAGCTCACGTCTGCTATGAGGTAAATAATTTAGATTTTTGGAAAAAGCGATTTTTAGAGAAAAACATCGAAGTTTTCGAAACGTTACCTTTACCCAACGCCAGGTCATTGAAATTCAGAGATCCCTTTGGTAATCGCGTTGAAGTTCTTCAAGTAACAAAATGATTCGCAAAACCTTTAGAACCAAACGTCTTATTATAAGACCACATCTGGCTTCTGATCACAAAGAGTGGACCTTTGCGTACACAAAATGCCTTCCAAAAAAATCAAAATACGATCGTGGCCCAATGAAAGAGGGTGAGTGCACCAAAAAGATTTTTAATAAAATCAGATCTCGCCATGAAAAATTATCGCGCCTCGATCATACGTATGTATGGGCAATGTATGATCAAAAAACAAAGCGCCTCATCGGCACGATAGATATTTGTCCCAACATTGAAATTATTAAAAGCTGATATTTGCCCCCACTCCTAAACTCTGCTATCTCTTATCTATGAAACTCTTCTTGGCCTTTCTTTTAGCACCCCTTTCCGGCTGTTCAACATTTGCAACCTTATCGGCAAGTTCTGAGCCGGAAAAGTTTTGGTGCTCCCCCGAATATACTATTCCTCGAATTTATTCAGGCGTCGCCAATGACTATAGATTTCTTAGAGTTTCCCAAGATAAAGTAATCCCCACTGTGGACTTATTTTTCAGCGCGATGGCCGATACACTCGTGCTTCCATATACAATTTATACTCAAAGCAGGTACGGAAATCTCTGTCCAGGAAACGGACAACCACAACATCCTCTCATACTCCCAAAGAGCGAATAATTTACGATTATAGTAGTACTTTTACTTTGGTCCATTGTGATTGGTGTAAGTCAAAACGCAAAAGACCAGTTGCTTCAACCACAGGAGTGGAAACTGTGAACGTCAATTCTGCCTTTGACCTTACAAATCTCGAAGGCGAGTACGTGGTTAAGGTGCAGAAAAGAAGGGTCTTACCTTAAGGCCTCCCGATGGTTTAACTCGCATGAAATGGCATCTTCATTGGACAATCAGACTTTCTCTTTAAAAGCTTTTAGATTCAGTTATTTTCTTGTAGCGGAAATTTTGGAACCACGGGCGTGCACCGCACTTCCAAAATACCGGGTACATACATAGGTAATGAGAGAGGTACTTATTTGAATTCAAATTAGTCCCAATTTCCTTCACCAAAATATGCATGCACTCACCTTCGCTTTTTTAATTCTCTAAACTGAAATGATTCTTTTTCTTCCGTACAAAACATTCGAAAATTTAGTGGCACCTGCGTGGCACCTAAATGGCACCCAGACCCGTTATTTTGCGTGATGTTTCGTTATGTTTAGTTGGTACGTGCGTAACTAACCTATTGAAATTCCTCGTTAGTGATTTTCAGTAGTTGCACTTAAAATGTTTACTTTACCCTAGAAAGGCGTTCCTACGCTTGGAGGTGGCAATGAGAGTCGAACTCATCTAAACGGTTTTGCAGACCGGTGCCTAGCCGCTCGGCCATGCCACCAATAGAGGAAAACAAAGACATTACACCAAGGGTTTTGTTTAATAAAGCGCTAATTGAGTCGTAATTCGCTGATGAGATTTAAGGCAAAGCTGGCTGGCTTCCTCGAAATGATAGGATTTTGGCGTCTTACAGCCCTCCAAATCAGCGATCGTTCTCAGAACTTGCTTAAATAACTTTAGCCTCCGCCGCGAACTTGTTTCTAGAATCCCAATTTTCTCATCTATTTTTAGATCTGAAAACTCCACGTTGTGGTTTGGCAATTCCTGACTTCGTGTCTTTTGCGAAAATTTAATTGCCGCATTCACGTTATCTAAAATCCTTTCTAAGCCAATGTCGCCCATCTTGTCCCACCCATCGGTAAACGCAATTACCGAAACGCGATCTAGCATCGGGCCATTAAAACGCGAAAAATAAAGCTGTTTATCACGATTCGTACAGATACACTTATTACTTCTCTTTGGAACATAGTTTCCACACTTACAGAGATTTGACGTTGCTAAAAGTAAGAACTTTGCTGGAAAAACCTTTTCGAAGCTTCCGCGCGCGATTACAATTTTTCCCGTTTCTATTGGCTCCCGTAACGCTTCAAATACTTCGGATCTATACTCTAAAAATTCATCCATCAAAAGCGTACCACCATGGGCCCTAGATACTTCCCCAATCTTTGGTGGGACTCCCCCACCCACCATCGCCAGCATTGTGGCCGAGTGATGAGGAGAAACCACTGGCCTCCAGGGAGGGATTTTACCTTTCCAAAGTTTATATATTTCTTTGGTTGCAACTGACGATGGTGGGCGAAGAAGACTTGGAATTTGGTGTATGAAGGTGGACTTTCCGGTACCAGAAGGCCCAACAAGTAAGAGCGGATGCTCCCCCGCAGCAACAATGCTCATCAGCCGCGCCTGTTCTTTAGTAAATTTTGTGCCACTGAGATTTGGTCTTTGAGTAGTAAATTTAAATTCCTGTCCTTTATAAACTTGTCCATTGGCAATTTGTGCTAGCGTCTTTATCTGATACTGATCAACGCCCAACACATATGAATTTTCTCCTGTTACCAAAATACTGCTTTCATTTTCAAACTCACCGAAGCCTCGTATATCCTCAGGGCAAAAAACTTCACCGTGAAGATTAATTTCTCCGTATATAAGGCATTTCTTTTCATGGAGTTCGCAAGGAAACTTAATCTGGTTTGTCTGCATTAAAATCCCTAGTACCATCGCCAGCTCAAGACCCTGACTACTTTTTCGAATATTTGAAGGCCTTAAATTTATGATCACAGTTCGAGCCTTGGGGAACTCAAAACCTTGAGACCTTATCGCCGCCTTAACTTTAATAGCACTTTCTTTGATTGCTGCGTCGGGAAGCCCGACGACTTGAATATTCGGTAGGCCCGGCAAAAGTGAAATTTCAACCTCAATTGGAGTTAGGATTCCATCAAGATTTGAAAGGGATTGCAACGTCATTTGACGTGCCCATACAAAATCAAAGCCGAGTTATCCCTTATTACTGATTCTCTCGCGGGTTTTTTATTCGGGACATCGGATGATGTTCGTCAATAGCAGAAGTGATATTGCGCGAGGTTACATTTGTATAGATCTGAGTACTCTGAATACTCGAATGTCCCAAAAGCATTTGTATTGAGCGCAAATCCGCTCCTGCATCGAGCAATGCTGTTGCGCAACCATGACGGAATTTATGGGGACTTATCGGCTTATCAAAACCTGCTCTCAAGGACCACGCCGCAAGCCAGCGCCAGATATCTACTCGACTGGGGCGATGTCCCTTATCATTCAGTAATATCGAGGTCACTCCGTCATCTGATAACTTAGCACGAAAATCTTTAATGTAAGCTCTCAATTCAGTAACCAATTTCTCGGTAAGTGGAACAATTCGTTGTTTGCCACCTTTACCAAGCAGGCACAACCAACCTTCAGTTTCATTGAAATCTTTTAAATCAACCGCAATCAGTTCTGAAACACGACAACCCACTCCAAACAATAAATAAAGACAAATTCGATTTCTAGCCGTGCGATGCGCTTGATTGGTTTCGCAAGCGACAAGCAATTTTTCAAATTCTTCATTGGTGAGAGCCTTTGGCAATCCCACTTGTACCCGCGGTGGCGTTAGTTGCTTTAAATCAGGAACAGCTTTTCCGCGCGATTCACAAAATTTAAAATAAGTTCTTAAACTGGAAATCACACGCGCTTGAGATCTTGGACTTAATTTATTTTTCCCAAGAAATTCGTAAAACTCAGTAACATTTTTTTTTGTCTCTGAGAATTTGGCAAAGAGCTCCAGATCACGTCTGTAGGCTAAAACCGTATTACGACTTCGACCCCGAACATGCTGTAGGTCCTCAAAAAATTCTACCCACAGGTCTAAGCTCATGGGCTTAAATTTGACGTAATTATTAGAAAATGCAAGATAATTTATTAGGGCTCGAAGCCAACCAGCGTCGTAACTTTTCCGTTGAGTAACTCAGTCCCATCAACATCCCACGTGTAAACTTCTAGTTGGATGACGCTTTGTAATACATCATCATCAGTATCAAAACTTCTTAGCAAAATATGTGAGCCATCTGATGAAGACATCTGGCTGACAAATTCACCATTGTCAAAAAATGTTGGCTCAACATCTGTGCTATTCTTATCGTTAAAATAGATTTTTACGATGTGCTGTCCTCCAACGGTGATGTCAAAGAGAATAGCATTTTGAATTCTATCTTCGTAAGGAATATCTATAAATATCACACGCGATTTTTCTATCGTCTCTGGAGCAAAGCTTTGAGCGCCTTGACCCGATAGAAAATCCCATGAATACATTGCTGTTACGTTTTGAGCAGGTCCCATCGCTGAGCCACTTTCGGCATAAAACACTGTTGCGTTCTGATCACTAAACAATTGTTTAAATCTCTCAGCATCGGCTTGATTTGCTGCTAACTGCAGCGCTTCCATAACCTTAGGCTGAAGCTCTTCATCGGTAATCCCCGGATCACCTTCGCGCCAATGCCGCGAACATGCCGCAAGCATCACCAAAGAAAAAACTACTAAAAGTTTGAAGCCGAATCTAAACAAAACTACTCCACTCTAAAAGAGGCGTTGTCACAATTTGGAATGGTGACAAAACCCACTAACCGCGCTTCGTTCATGCCTCCCGAAGAAACTCCGTTTTGAACAAAGTTTGACGGCACAAGCATTATATTTTGAATATTAATTGTGAAGCCCTGACCATTATTGACATTGACGCCAAGTGAAGCTGTGAGCGAACCAAGCATTAGCATTGCGTCGAGGCCCCCAATAGCACCCATAGAACCCATCGGCATTCCACCGATCTGTTGTGATTGAACTGCGTAAGACCCTTGCGGAATATTACAGCCAATAATTGGAGCCGTTACTTGGACTTGTCCCGAGACAAGAACATTTCCTCTATAAGTCATCAAATTTAAAAATGCCCCCGAAGTCATATTTACATTATTCCTTGTATTAACATCGAGGCTTAGCTCCATAAGCTTACTTCGATTTGCATTTTCACGACTATCTAATTCGTCATCGTGAAAGAGTTGACCGTAGATGCGCCCAATCTGTGGACCTTTTTGCAGGGCGAGACAACCAAAAGCTGTACAATTGTTTGAAATACCCGTCATCCCCGGATTTGAAGCTAAAACTCCACCACTTCCACTTTTGCCGCAAGCGACAAACGCATGTGCTGCCAAAAGAAGAACGATAGCTTCAAGCCACCAAAATTTCTTTATTCTATGTTTAAAACTCTTCATAACTGCTCCGTAATAAATAATATTACTGATTAAAGGCCTTCAATAAGTTTAAGTTTGTAAATGTTCCTAGTTTTTTGTAGCCCGGCTGAAATCCTGTGGTCAGAGTCCTCATCTCAGGAAAAATCCGCGTACCCATATTAATGCTGCCATTACCATCTAAAAATGCCCGACAATCGTAAGGACCAAGCGATACAAACCAACAACGTTTGTCGGTCTGCGGAGCACCGCTATCTTCAAAATTTAAAAACCAAATTGAACCACTAGCAAGTGGGTCTGTAGCCCCATCACCAAGATCATTACTTTCATCAATTACCAGAACGAGACCGCCAGAGACTTTTTTAAATGGACGACCTTGATCTTCAAAGAAAGCGCGGAATACACTTTTGCCACTTTTTACCATCCAGTAGTTGTACATAGCATCGCTTTGACTTCCGCCAGTGGTAAATGGACTTGAAGCATAGTAGCCACTATCTTCAAATGAAATACCTAAAGAGCCTCCGTATCGGGTCGCGGCCCCCGAACTTGGCGCTCCAAGATCATTAAGACTTATTTTTACCTTTACATTTGTAGGATTATTAAGGGGCCATTTTGCAAAATCACTAAGAGTTGATGCGCTTACAACGTTAAGCTTCACTTCATTGGGAGAAGGATTTCCACCACCTTGATTTACCGGCACAGCGCCCGGTACAGGCGGATTCAATTTAACCTCATCGCCGTGACCGCAACCCGCAGCCAAAGCGAGAACTGCTAATAAAAATGTTAGCCTTTTCATAACATCTTCCTCTGAAGAAGCAGGGTCTAGGACAAAATTTGTCGCTTTCCACTCCTTCAACCACTTATCAATTGAAGAAATGTGCCAAAACTCTTTGGGCGAAAAAAATTCTAAGAATTTTCAGGACATAGGTGAAACTAACCCGACTCGCCCAAATTCTAAATGCCATTTTTGAGCTTAGGTTAAATTTTAAATTTTCTTTTTAATTAGTAAATTCAATTACTTATAAAGTCTACCTCGGAGCTTTTCAGCTGTCAAAACTCTGATCAGTCCTGATCAGCTCAAGTGATCACCGCTCTGATAAGTCCAAAAGAACAATGCGTGATTCTTGGTTTCTTACAACTCGCAGAAGTAATTTCTTTTCTTTTTTCAAAGAAGTATCTATTTCCTTCTCGGCCATTTTCACCGAACTGACGGCCTTACGATTAATTTCTGAAATCACATCACCGGGCCGAATCTGTGCTTGGTAGGCTAAACTGTATGGTAGCACGTGCTGCACCAAAACGCCTTTTGTTCCCGAAGGGAGATTCCCTTTGCGCCGGAACTGATCGGTGAGTTCCACCAGCACCATTCCTGTTTTTCCCGCTAGGTCAGCTCCTGGCCCCTGACGTGTAGGCTGTTCATCATCACCATTGTCATCCCCTCTACGGCCGATTTTATTATCGGCAGGGCGCTGCTCAACCGTCACAAAAATGTCGAGGGGTTTTCCATCACGAAAAATATGAAGTTTGGCTTTCTGACCAATGGGCACCTGACTCACATAAGTAATAAGTTCGCTCGCGGATGCAATTTGCTTCCCGTTGACCTCAGTAACGACATCATAGACGCGGATTCCAGCTTTATCAGCTGGCTGTCCTTTTTCTACATGCTGAATTAACGCACCTTCGGGAGCATCCACCTGCAGTTGTTTGGCGACATCAGGGGTTAAATCTGCGATTGCAACCCCAAGCCAGCCGCGCGAAACCTCCCCTTTTTCGATTAATTGACGAATAACATTCTTCGCGGTGTTAATTGGAATTGCAAAACCAATACCTTGAGCCCTCGGATCGATGGCCGTGTTAATCCCGACAACCTGACCTTTGAGGTTAATCAGCGGGCCACCTGAATTTCCTGGATTGATGCTGGCGCTTGTTTGAATAAATTCGGCATTGATTTCAGGAATATTCCTACCTAAAGCCGAAACGATGCCTTGAGTTACGGAGTGTGCGTGACCATAAGGGTTACCAATTGCTATTACCCAGTTTCCTACTTTTAAATCATCACTATTTCCAAGCGACGCAACTTTCAAAGATTTTCCCGTATGCGACTTCAGTTTTAAAAGTGCCACGTCCGTTGAAGGATCAACACCAACAATTTTTGCGGCAAGACCCTCGCCCCGTTTCTCACCAATGAATTTAATCCTGACATCATCGGCGTTTCGCCCTACGGGACGAACCACGTGAGAATTAGTAATAACATAGCCATCGGAATTTAATACAAAACCTGAACCCAGAGCCTTACTTTCACGCTCAATAGGCTGACCAAAAGGCATATCAAATGGATTTCCAAAAAAGAAATTAAAAAAGTCATCAGGATCCATGCCGCGCATTTGTCGTCCGCCAGACTGCACTTTTGAGGTTGAAAAAATATTTACTACTGTCGGCGACGTCACCTCGGCAAGATTCGTAAAAAGTTGATCCATCTGATCGGCATCAAGCCCTGGAACTTTTTTAACAGCTGGTAAGTCTTCATTCCAATAAGGCTTAGCAGCTATTGCTGAAACAAGAAATAAAGTTGGAAACAAAAAAGCAACGAATTTTGCAAAACTAAGATTCATGTTAATTCCTCCAAGAAAAAAACATAAGCATCACTCTACGCCCGTCAAGCTAGACAAGACAATTTATTCTGCGTTGCATTTTTCCTGATCGACGACCAGGCTAACGACTATGTCGCTTAATACATTTACAACCGATCGGCCGCGTCCAACAATCCAATCAACGGTCAAAACTATTGGCAATAGTTCTATCGGCAAACCAACCGTAGACAATACCAGGGCAAGCGAAATAAGGCCCGCTTCCGGGACTCCCGTGATACCAATGGCGGCAACAACGGAAAGACCTGCAACCTCAAGTTGCTTTAACAAGGTAAGCTCTAAACCTAAACTCTGCGCGACAACCAAAACTGCCATAGCTTCGTAAAGCAAAATTCCGTCATTATTTAAATTGGTCGCAACACAAGCTCCCAGGCGCGCTGAGGCTTTTGAAACTTTTAATTCTTCAAGAGCCTTCAACGTCAGAGGTAATGTGGCGAGACTGGAATTACTTCCCCACGCATGAACAACAGCCTCTTTAACTGTCCTCCAAAATTCTTTCAGATTTTTTCGCGCACAAAAAACTACCCAAGATTGATAGACAATTAGTACTTGTAAGGTTAACCCTAGTAATCCCACTAAGACATAAATTGCCAGACCCTTTAGAGGAGAAAACCCATACTCGCCAACAGTTTTAGCGATCACACCAAAAATCGCCAGCGGAACTATTTTAATTATCCATTTTAAAATTTGCTCGAATATTTTTAAAAACACAGATACGAGATTTTGAAAACTATCTATTCTCGCAATATAAGCGGAATCTTTTTGAACTCTTCGCGCGGCAACTCCAATAAAAAGCGCGATCAACACAACTGAAATTACGGCATTCACACGAAAAGGTTCAATAAAATTATCGGGAACAATATTTCCTATAGTTTCAAAAATATTTTTTCCCTCGTAAGCATGAAATTTAGCAATTGCGGCTTGGCTTACCTTTATGTCAGCAAATTGTAAATGTGCACCGGGGTTTAAAATATTGGCAAGCAAGAGCCCAATCGTTGCCGCACAGAGTGTGTTAATAAAAACCACTTTAAAAAGAGGTTTTGTCTGGTGCCAGTGAATTTCGCAAGTTAAAAGAGAATCAAGAATAGCAAAGAAAATTAATGGCACAGCCACCGTTTTAATTAAGGTAATTAAAATCGTACCTAAAGCGCCGAGAAACGCAATTTTAGCGCCAAAAACGACGCCAACGAAAGTCCCAAGAAGAATGGCAGACAAGATTTGTGAAGTGAGAGATTTCACTGACATCCCCAGAGGGGTACCGCGCTCGTGTCTCCATTTACGGTCAATGTTGCCAGCCCACAAGAAGTACTGCTGAAAGAAATGCCTGCGGACCCAGTCAGCGAACCCGCAGTATAGGTCACTGCTAAACTTCCCGATGCGGGATAACAACACGTCGAATAGTTAATTAACACATTTGTAGGCACGTAAGTTGCCACGAACTTATGAGTTGAATCCACGACCTCAAGAGATCCACCCGTAAACGTAATGCTTGTAGCAGTAGGATCGCTAACAGTGATGTTAGCCGTTGTCTTTAAAGAGACATCGTGGGTATAAGCCCCCACTTGGCTAGTATAAAATTTATTAAAACCCAAAACATTAAGCTCATAACCGCCGGCAGTTTTAGTTAAACGCGTCCCACCACCAAAAACAGTTCCACGATAGTCTGTCCTTGCCCCAGTACTTGTGGTAAAAGTCTCATATGCCGTAATTTTGCGAACCAACTCTGACAGGCGCGTGACGGTTTGACCAGCTGCCGTGAAAGCGCAACCCGCATCAGAATACTGCAAGTTTACCGACCCGGAAAACAATTTCGTCGTGCCTGCTATTGTACAATCCGTGTAAGCCGCAGCTTTACCGCCCGACACACAAGTGTCTGAAAAAACGCTCGCAGTGCATGAAGTGATGGTTGCATTCGCGAAACTAAAAAGTTCGCCAAAAATTTTCTGCATAAAATTCTTTTGCACACTGGGCTCACGAACCGCCGTCAGAAAAGTGCCCTGCAGAGTTCCTGCCACAATTGCAAACATTGAGGTGACCCCTCCGGCAGCATCTCCGCCGGGAATAACGGGTTTATCACTGGCCGCAGGACCACCACAACCAATTAAGAAAATACCAAAACAAGTTGATAAAAGAGATATTTTCACTCTTCCATTCTTTAATGAGCACCTAAAACTTGTCAAAAGAGAAAGAGTTGGAACTGACGCACTCAATCAGGTGATGGCGGCCGGGCACAACTTCCCAATGCAAAATCAAGCGCGATCGGCTCGGAAAAAAATTTAAAAGACCATGATCCTCAACTATGAGTTCTCTTTCTTTTGTAAACTGGATAAAGTGTGAAAGCAAATGCGCCTCATTGACTTTGGGGCCAGCATAAACTCTTTCGGAAAGCCATTGAAAACTTCCACGAAAAGAAAACAGGTCATGATAGCTTGCAAAATTCTTGCTATCTAATCTCACCATCAATTTAGCAAGTGATTCTTGCCCCAATCTCAATTGGCCCAACACATTACAAAATAGGATATCGCTATCAGGAAATGGTTTGCCGCTAAAAATAAATTCGCCATGAACATTCTCAATATTCAAATTTAAGAAACGCCGACGAAATAACATTCTAGCAAGTATATCTGGTTCATTAATATAGACTTTTTTATAGCGGCGCAAAAAATTTTCATTGAGCGAATACCCTGCGCTTGGACCAATTAGCAAAAGTGACGAGTTTTTTTGCTCCCAGTCTCGTAACCATAACCCCAAGTTAGCTTTGAACGCATCCCATAATTTTTCAGAATATTTCACGGCGCGAAAATGATATCCGATTCCACCACTAGAAAAAAAGAATGTTCCAAATCCCATAGTACCTATAAACTAGTCTAGTCCGAGTCGCCCCACCTAGGTCCAGATTTTTTTTTATATTTTAAGTACATTTTATAGAGCCCTTATCTTATAATGAAGGTATGAATCCTAACCTTAAATTCCTAGTCGTAGATGACCTCCAAAGCATGCGCTGGATAATTATCAAGCGCCTGAAAGAGGTGGGCTTCACTCGATTTGAAGAGGCCAATGACGGTGATGTTGCTCTCCAAAAATTAAAAAAGGCAGTGGAAGACAAAAATAGTTTTGAATTTGTAATTTCTGACTGGAATATGCCCAATATGAAGGGTATCGAGCTTTTAAAAGAAATCCGTAGTGATAAGGCTCTTAAGGAGTTGCCATTTATGATGGTAACGGCTGAAGCCGAACAAGCACAAATGAATGAAGCCATGGAGGCTGGAGCTGATGCCTACGCATTTAAACCTTTTACTCCTGAAGAGTTAAAAGAAAAGCTCATCGCTGTGCTTGAAAAACGAAAAAACCCTAAAACCAACGCGGCCGCAAATAATTTTTAGTTATTCTTGTTCAGCTTCATTAATCACCAACCGCGTTTTCAGGGCAACATCTGGATTTAAAGAAATGCTATCAATTCCTTCACGCACCAAAAACTTTGCAAACTCTGGATAATCGCTCGGTGCCTGCCCACAAATACCAACTTTAACACCCATTTTTTTAGCCGCAGCAATTACGGATTTAATCATGCTCTGCACGGCTGGATTTCTTTCGTCAAAAATGGGCGCCACGATTTCCGAATCACGATCAACTCCAAGTACCATTTGTGTTAAATCGTTTGACCCAATAGAAAATCCGTCAAAAATTTTTGCAAACTCCTCCGCCAAAAGAACATTCGACGGCAATTCACACATGACATAGACTTGCAAACCATCTTTACCACGCACTAAGCCGTGATTCGCCATTTCGGCCAGCACGCGCTTACCTTCTTCAATCGTGCGACAAAACGGAATCATAAGTTTCATATTCTTCAGTCCCATTTCTTCGCGGACTTTACGCATAGCTCGACACTCCAATGCGAATCCTTCTTTGTAATTTGGATGATAGTACCTCGAAGCCCCACGAAACCCGAGCATAGGATTTTCTTCCTTTGGCTCAAAATCCCTTCCTCCGACAAGATTCGCATACTCATTAGATTTAAAATCACTCATGCGCACGATCACGTCATTGGGATAAAAAGCGGCGGCCATCATGGCTACCCCTTGTGCCAAACGATCAATGAAATAGTCGATTTTATCTTTGTAACCATATGAAAGTTTATTAATCTCGTCGCGTACCTTTTCATCTTTTAAACGGTCAAAGTAAATACAAGCTAAAGGATGGACTTTAATAAAGTGATTAATTATAAATTCCATGCGCGCAAGTCCCACGCCGTCATTAGGGAGTAGTCCGTGACGAAAACATTCATCTGGATTCCCTACATTCAACATTAATTTTGTTTTTAATTTTGGGAGCGTTCCCAGTTTTACCGTGGTCTCTTTAAATTTTAACTCACCATCATACACATAACCAACCTCACCTTGCGCACAAGAAAGCGTTACTACCTGCCCATTCTTCAGGGTGTCCGTACCTTCTTGCGTGCCGACTACGGCTGGAATTCCCAACTCTCGACTTACAATGGCTGCGTGACAGGTGCGGCCACCACGGTTAGTAATAATGGCCGCCGTTCTCTTCATTCCCGGCTCCCAATCTGGATCCGTTTTATCAGTCACAAGTATCTCACCATTTTTTAATTGGTGAAGGTCGGCCACATTATTAATAATTCGCACGCGGCCGGTAGCGACTTTTTCGCCGACGCTTCTTCCAGTGATTAAAGTTTTTCCCGGCTCGAGAATTTGATAAACACTTAACGTGTCTGCCTTCTTAGTTTTTTGATTGGAATGCACGGTCTCGGGGCGAGCCTGTAAAAGCATAAGCTCAGAAGTTAAACCATCTTTAGCCCATTCCATATCCATGGGCATTTTTCTGCCGTGTTTTTTACTAAAATAATCCTCAATAACACAGGCCCAACGCGCTAACTGAAGGGCTTCATCATCAGTGATACAAAATCGTTTTCTGTCTTCAGGAGGTACGGGTACGTTTTTAACGTGCTTTTCACCACCGACGTCATAAATCATTTTGATTTCTTTATTGCCTAATTCCTTTTTCAGAACGGGACGAAAACCCTCAGCTAAAGTGGGTTTAAAAACATAGTACTCATCGGGATTCACGGCGCCTTGGACAATATTTTCTCCCAGTCCGTAACTAGCGTTAATGAGGACGGCATTTTGAAAGCCGGTTTCAGTATCAATTGAAAACATAACTCCTGAGACAGCCAGATCAGCGCGTACCATTTTTTGAACGGCAACAGATATGTTCACATCGAAGTGATTGATATTTCTCTGCGAGCGATAAGAAATTGCGCGATCTGTAAACAGCGAGGCAAAACACTTGCGAATACAATCTAAGAGAGCCCGATCATCGTGAACATTTAAATATGTTTCTTGCTGGCCGGCAAAACTAGCGTCCGGTAAATCTTCAGCTGTCGCGCTACTTCTGACGGCAACATCACAACGCCCCAGCTTGTCATAGGCTTTCCAAATTTGCTCTCGCAAATCCGACGGAAATCCTCCTGACAAAATCGCAGACCGAACATCACGCGCACGTTTTCTTAAATCCTCTAAATTTTCGACATTCAAATTATTCAGCATTTCTTTTAACGCGATTTCAAGCTTGTTGTGTCGTAAAAAATAGCGATAGGCTTCTGAGGTAACGGCAAAGCCGTTGGGAACTTTTACTCCCTGAGAGGTCAGAGCACGGTACATTTCTCCGAGAGACGCGTTTTTTCCGCCGACGTCGGGAATGTCTTCTAAATGAATTTCCTCAAACCAGAGTATTAATTTTCTATTTGTATTATTCATAAGGGGACTCCGATGGCTAAAGAACGAGTCATGCCCAAGTGTCGTGAATCAAAAACTGCACGTCAACATTAACTTCTAATTAACTTGTCGCTTGCAATATTTCACTTACCTTTCTAGATTTAGTAGTATGTGGTTATTTGCCCCTAAAGAAATCAAACATCATGTTTCGGGTTGGATTTTACGCAATCGCAGCTTTCTACGTAACAAAGTTGTTGTTGATTGCCCGGCAGGCAATGGAGTTTCAAGCCAAACATTGCTTCAGGTAGGGGCGTTTGTTAAATCCTACGACCTAATTCCGGAGTTTTTCCGCGCTCGCGATTTAAAATGTGAGTTTGCCGATCTTTCAAAAACACTACCTATACCTGACGAAAGCGTTGATCTTATTTTATGCCAGGAAGGCATTGAGCACGTTCCAGATCAGCTAAAAGTGTTCGAAGAATTTGCCAGAATTTTAAAGCCTAATGGAAAACTCATGCTCACGACGCCCAACTATTCGAATATCCGTGCCCGACTAAGTTATTTATTTAATGAAAGTGAACTTTTTGGAAAAATTATGCCGCCTAATGAAATTGATAGTATTTGGTTTTCTCCAAGTGGTGATGGAAAGCGATCGGGCGAAATTTATTTTGGCCATATTTATCTTATTGGTATTCAAAAACTAAGACTATTTTCGAAGCTTGCGGGACTAAAACTTCAAGGAATTGTGCCCACGCGTGTGAATACGACATCGCTGATTTTCTTTCCGCTACTATTTCCTTTCATTCTTTTTTTTAGTTACCTCTCTTATGAGCGGGCAATCCGAAAAAAGGGCTCTAAACACAATAGAAGTGTTTTTGGCGAAGTATTTGATTTGGCCGTGCACCCTATCGTTTTACTGGACAATCATTTATTTTTAGAGTTTCAAAAAATCGATATACCTACGAATGTACGACAATCTTTGCGGCAAAGTGCAGATGTTGGAACCTTTGTGACATGAGGTAGAAGAACCTCCCCGCCCTCTTTGGTTACTTTAGGCCTTGCGATTACCTTAGATTGACTTCTATAATTTAAGAATAGGAGTAACGATGAAACTTATTTCTTTAGTCATATTAGGCCTAGGCCTAGGTTTGCCGGCGTATGCAAGTTCGAACGCGCTTGGACCCTATTCACAAATGCTATCGACCTCCAAAACTCTCGGAGAGTTTATTAAAAAAGCTCTGGCAAAAAATGAGTATGTCAGAGATGAGATGCTTGCCTACGCCAAAGCTAATGACGCTAACCGAATTCCAAAATCAACTTACGAAAGCGGAACTCTCACCCTTATCGAAGGTGATTCAAAATTA
>LWDK01000013.1 GCA_002083485.1 Proteobacteria bacterium SG_bin7
AAAACCTACTTTCACTTCCTCGACGGAAGTGCGAACGGTTAAAGAGACAAATTAATTTACCACAATCCGGGCTCAGGCGATTTAACTAGTGCCGCAATTCTCTAAGCGTATTGTGGGATTAGACACGAGACTAGGCGTGACCTTTTTTTGCTTTTTTGAGGGGGGCGTGATGACTTTTATATTCGGCAAAATTAAAATGCCCGTAGGTTTTCTTTTTGAGCATATCAGATACTTCTTCGCGCGCATCAATTTCTATAAACTCTAAAAGGCGAAGGGGTGCCAAACCTTTGCGTGTCAGAAGTTCGGTATATTCTTTGATGACTCCGTCAACTAAAGCATCAGCGCTATCGTCCTTCATCAGAGCTCTATGAAGGTGTTTTTCAAAAATTTGGTAGAGAGGATCTTTGCTGTATTTCATAGTAAGTTTTCACAAATTATTTCGGATAAAGTGTGGAGTTTTTTAGAGAATCAGACTATATCTGTTCTTAAGGCGCGAGTGGGTGATTAAAAATGAAACCGCTAACCATCTCAGAATTAGAATTACTAGCCGAAGATTTGCATTTTTTCGTAGGAGGCCAGGTACAAAAAGTAACGGGTACCTTAAACGAATTTGGTTTAGGGGTTTGGAAAAATTCCCAAACACATTGGCTCTGGGTTGTACTTGATAAGAAAAATCCCTTATTTTTGGTTACCGAGGGCTTACCTGCCCATAAAAAAAAGACGACTCCCGTATTATTGTTTTTAAATGCCCATGTAAACGAAAAGGTTCTGCGCGCCGTAAAGTTCGAACGAAACCTAGGACGTGTATTAAAATTGGAATTTGACGATGCCGAAATAGAGTTGCGGCTCTTTCCACACGGTCTCAATTTCATAGTTAAAAGTGGCAAGAGGCAGGTTGCCTGGACTAAAATCCAGGAGCTTTCCGTGTCGCAGAACCAGGAGACTTTTGAGGGGCAGGAGGAAATTCGCACACCCAAAAAGCTTTTTTTTGAATGGTCGACATCAAAAGGTGTTGTGCAAAAAAAAGATGATCCGGAGTTAAATGTTGAAGCCTGGAGAAAAAAAGAAAAACTCAAACTAGAGAAATCTCTCCTCAAACTGCGTGAAGATATTGATTTGAAGAAAAAACTTTTGTGGCGGGAGGCCGGAGAGGTTTTAAAAAGAGAAAATGCTTTGTCCTCCGCCGAAAAGTTCAAAAATTATTTTGATAAAAAAAAGTCACTGTCTTGGAATATTGAAAACTGTTTTTCAAAAGCTAAAGACACCGAAGAGAAAATCAAAAGGGCAGCTTTACGGGAACGGGAATTGCTGAGTTCGATTGCAGGGATTGATCAAAAGGTGCCTACAAAAAAGACTGAAAATTTGGTTTCTAAAGAGAAAATTCCTCAACGATCATTGAAACTCTCTGAATCTGTCTCTGCTTCATTCGGAAAGTCGGCGGTGGATAACTTAAAACTTCTCAGAAATGCCAAGCCCTGGCAGCTTTGGTTGCATTTGAAAGATTATCCCGCAGCCCACTGTATTGTTTCATTTGCGCGGGGTAAATCAGTTTCCGATGAAGAAGTCCGTCAAATCGCCTCTTGGTTAATCAGCGAAACACAAATTGCGGGCAAAAATAAAAAAACCGGTGGTAAGTTCGAAGTTTTAATCACTGAATGCCGTTTTGTAACACCTATTAAGGGCGATTCATTAGGCCGAGTCATTTACCGCAATGAACGGGTCTTTACGATACGCGTCGACTAAACCTCGCGCACCTTGACGATTCTCCTTAGCTTTTTCATCCTTTGGGATGGAGGAATCAAGTCATGATTGAAGTGCGAGATCTCACCAAAAATTACGGTCCCCATAGGGCGATTGATAATTTAAATTTTAGTGTGCGCAAAGGCGAGGTGGTTGGCTTTCTGGGCCCTAACGGCGCCGGCAAAAGTACAACAATGAAAATTATTACTGGTTATATGGCGCCAAGTTCAGGAATCGTCAAAGTCGGCGGCTTTGATGTTTTTGAAAATCCCATCGAAGTGAAAGAGAAGATTGGTTACTTGCCGGAGATACCTCCCGTGTACTTCGATATGTACGTGCGGGATTACCTTTCGTTCGTCGCTAATTTAAAAAAAGTTCCGAAGGCGAAAGTCAGAAGCAATGTCGATCGTGCCATTGAAAAAACAAATCTCGGAGGCGTTGCCAATCGCTTGATTCAAAATCTTTCCAAGGGCTTTAAGCAGCGCGTGGGAATAGCTCAGGCTATCGTTTCTGATCCTGAGGTTTTGATTCTTGATGAGCCGACAGTTGGCCTTGATCCGCGTCAGGTGGCAGAAATTCGGCAACTAATAAAAGAGCTTGCTGGCCAGCACACAATTATTTTATCGACACATATTTTGCCGGAGGTTCAGGCAAGTTGTCAGCGCATTATTATTATTAATCGCGGAAAAATTGTTGCCGAAGATACGATTTCTGGATTGACGCAAAGAATGGGTGGAAGTTTTCAAGTTCAGGTTCGTGTGCGTAGAAATTCGGAAGGATTACAAAAATCGCTTTTGAATGTAACAGGTGTTGCGCAAGTCATTTCTGACGGTGATGGTCAGTTGCAAATCAGTATGAAAAAAGATGACGAGGTTTTTGAAAAAATCTCAGCACACATCGTCAACGCTGGCGCGGGGCTTTTACAGATGCAGCCCATGGGAGAATCCTTAGAAGATATTTTTATTAAATTGACGGCCGAAGGCGCATCAAAAGGAGTGACAGCATGAGAGGCACATTAACGATCGCATGGCGAGATTTTCGGGCTTTGGTGACGACACCTTTATTTTATATTGTGGCCGGACTATGTTCAGGGATTTGGGCACTATGGTTTCCAAATTTCTTAAGTAACTTTGCTATGCAGAGTCAGCATATGATGGGTATGGAAGGGGGAGGCGGAAATCTCCACTACCAGGTTTTTGGTTTTCATATCTCGACCGTGAATTTACTAATGCTGTTTGCGATTCCAGCGATATCGATGAAGTTTTTTACCGAAGACAAAAAATCAAATACTTTTGATTTATTGCTCACAGCCCCGGTGACAAGCACACAAATTGTGATGGGAAAATTCATTGCTGGGGTTGCCGCTGCTTGGATTCTAGTTTTTGTTTCGATGATCTATCCATTGAGCGTCTGGTTTGGCGGGGTTTCTGAAATCCAATGGGGCCCACTATTTTCAGCCTATTTTGGAATGATGTTATTGACAGCGTCTTATATTGCCATTGGCATGTTTGCGTCATCGCTAACGAATTCAATTCTATTAGCGGTTGTGTTGGGATTTATTTTTAATTTGATGTTTTGGTTTATCGGTTCGGCAACAGAAATGACTGATAGTCCGACGTTGGTGGCAATCTACGAATATCTTTCAGTGGGAGAACATTTCTTTAAGGGCTTTGTGAAAGGCACCATTAAGATCACATCAATCATGTTTTTTATAAGCGTCATAGGTCTTAATTGTTTTTTAACTCAACGGGTTGTTGAGTCGGCAAGGTGGAGGTAGAATGAGTCGGTTAGGTATTGCTGCATTTGTCTTGGCAGGATTTTGCTTGGGTATTGCTGGATATTTTAAATTTATTTGGCAAACTTGGCCCCCGTATATGATCTATGTGTTGGTTGCGGCTGGAATCTTTGTCGCAATATCGATTATCAAAGATCGATCATTGTATTGGGACTTTCTTACTATGCGTACAACGAAACATGGTATGAACATGGGGGCGCTAATTCTCTTAACTTTAGCGTTGTTGGTTTCGATTAACTACATCACTTATCGACATAATAAAACTTTTGATATGACGGCTGAGGGACTAAACTCTTTATCAGATCAAAGTACAAAAATTTTAAGTGGTTTAAAAGATGAGGTGCAGATCAAGTTATTTTATGATCCGCGTGACCGCGAACATCAGCGAGACAAAAATGCTTTTCGGGACGTCGTAAATCTTTATCAAGAAAAAAAAGGCGATATTAAATATGAGGCAGTCAACGTTTTGACTTCTCCCGCAATAGCGAGTGAGTATGGAGTTACTAATCCAAAAGCCACAGCCTTTGTGGTCTATAATGGGCGTAAAAGTCGTCTTGGAACTTTGGACGAACAGGGTTTAACCTTGGCGCTTATAAATGCCACCCGTGAAAAGAAGAAGGCCGTATATTTTACGAAAGGTCACGGTGAACTTCCGCTGGAGCCAGATGCGGAAAGAAGCCCAGATATTAGCGATTTTAAACAAGCCCTTTTAGACAACGGTTATGAAGTAAAGCCGTTAGATTTTATGACTTTGCAGAAAATTCCTGATGATGCAAGTGTGGTTGCGATTATCGGACCTAAAAATCTTTTTCTAGAAAATGAACTAAAAATACTACGTGATTATGCTAGGGCCGGCGGTAGTTTGTTGATAGGTGCTGACCCAGGACTAAAGCATGATCTTGGTAATTTTCTAAAAGATTTCGGCGTGGATTTTACAAACACGTACTTATTTGATGGAATCGGACAGCAACTGGGGAATGTGACTGTTTCTGTTGGCACAATATTTAGTTCCGTTAGCCAAGCTGTTAAGGGCTTAAAAACTGGCAATGACCATGTTTTCTTCAGCCTTGCAACAGCACTTAAACACACCAACCCTGCGCCAACAGGTCTTGTACTTGATGACATCGTTAAAACTACGGAAGCTAACCTCATGTTAAAAGAGCTTCCCAAAGGTGCGGCGGAAATTAAGGGAACTCCTGAAAATAAGGGTCCGCACGTGGTCGGCATAGAAGTAAAAGGAAAGTTTGCAGAAAAAGGTAAGACAGCGCCACCTGAACAAAAGGAATTTAGTCTGATCGTATTTGGTGATAGTGAGTTTTTGATGGGCGGGTTGTTTCGTCAGGATCCCAATAAAAATCTGGGTTTAAATACCGTTGCGGCTCTCAGCAAAGATGCTGATCTCGTCAGTATACGTCCTAAAACTGCAAAAGGTGTTAATCTCGTGTTGCCGCGTAATAAGCTCTTATTACTTATTTTTGGGGTTTATATTCCTATGAGTCTTTTATTGTTTGTCACTGGTGCTGTTGTTTGGTTTCGTAGGAGGACAGCATGAAAAAATTTGGTAGCACCTATATTTTTGCTATCCTAGTTTTGGCGATTGGTGTCTACACTTATTTTTTTGAGTTTAAAAAGGCGGAAGAGGAAAAGTTAAAGGAAACTGAGGGCATCAAGCTACTGCGAGATTTTAGTCAGGAGCAAATTACTTCTATCCGTTGGCAAAAAGGTACAACTGACGTGGAAATGCAAAAAAAGGATGGCCTCTGGCGACTACTGCAACCGTTAGATGCCGAGGCTGATAAGTACACAATGGAGTCAGTTTTGACAACTCTCACTACAGAGAAAGAAGATATATTAAAGTTGGATGATCCCAAAGGTGTTGATCCAAAATCTTTTGGATTTGCTGCCGGTTCTGGTTTTATCGAGATTAAAACCTCCGGTGCGACCAAGAGGTTTATAATTAGCGATAAGAAAACATTTGATGGCCGCCAATACCATATGAAAGTAGATGGGAACAATGAGATCTATCTTGTATCGACAGCATTTGGAGAGCTTTTAGAGAAGCCGGTGAAAGAGCTGCGTAGTAAGGAGATTTTAGGCGAAATACTCCCAAAGCAATTTACTGTGCAAGTCGATGGAAAACCTGAAGCTACTTTTGAAAAATTTGGTGAAGAATGGAAAAATGTGCCTAATAAAGATTTAAAGTTAGATCCAAAAGCTGTCGGGGACTGGATTGCAGCTTTAAAATATGTAAAAGCCCATGATTTTTTGACAGAAAACGCGACGGATGCCGACAAAAAGAAGTACGGTTTAGATAAGCCAAATTTAAAAGTAAAAATTTTGGAGCCTAAGAAAAGTATCGAGTTTATAGCTTCAAATCCCAAAGATCAGAAAATTTATTTATTAACCAACCAGAAGCCGATCATTTATGAAGTCACCACGGCGATGATGACGCCAATTCAAAAAACGATTTCTGATTTTAGGGATAAGAAGATTCCATTTACCTTTGATGAGTCTAACGTAACTCAAGTCCAAATCGATAAGCCGGGATTGAAAGTAACTCTTGATAAGGCTAAGGATCATTGGAAGGTATCGGCTGGCGGTGACAAAAAGGATGCCGACACGGCGACATTAAATTCTTTGGTTACCAAATTGCGAGATATCTCAGTCGACAAATTTTTATTGCCACAAGATGTGGTGAAGGGATTAACCCCACCTTCGCAAAAACTAATTCTTAAAGATCAAACCGGAAAAACTATTTTAGAATTAGCCCTGGGAGAAAAGTTTGTTGAGGGTCCTGATCAGTTTATTTACGCAAAAACCAATTTGATTAAAGAAAACTTTGTGGTGAAGGCAAGCAAAATTGATGAACTTAACGTTGATAGAGTTTTAAAATCGGACGGGAAGGCTCCGTGAAGAAATTCAGCGCTAAATCACCAACGCGTGTTGATTTAGCCGGTGGTACCTTAGATATGTGGCCACTTAATTGCTTTGTCGATAACTGCGTGACGATCAACGTCGCCATCTCGATTTTTACGGAGTGCGAGTTGGTGATTCGTGATGATAAAAAAATAAAGGTTGCAAGCCGAGATCAAAATTTTAGTTTCGAGTTTAATAGCTGGAATGAGTTCATGGCTGATGTGCAAGCTGAACTCCACTTTTTCCGGGTGCATGCTGGGTTTTGGAAGCCGGATTTTGGCTTCGAATTGACCACGAACTCGCAAAGTCCTTTGGGTGGGGGGCTTGGCGGCAGTTCCAGTCTGTCAATGAGTGTGATGAAATGTTTTATTCAAGCGACTGGTAAAAAAATGTCACTTACCGAAATGGTTGGCATTGGACATAACCTTGAAGCGGCAATACTGAGGACTCCAACGGGAGTACAAGATTATGTGCCAGCAATTCAAGGCGGTATCAACGCCATTTCTTTTTCTCCGTTAGGACTCGAAATTTCACAATTAAAGGTACCTCTTGATTTTTATAACGATCACGCGATTTTGGTTTACACCGGAAGGCCACATTACTCCGGACTGAATAATTTTGAAGTTCTCAAAAATGCGGTGATTGGCAACGAGGTAACTCTGAGGGCTCTTAGAGGAATTCGTGACGTAGCACTTGACCTTCATGAACGCCTAAAAACTAGAGATACCAAAGATTTAAAAAAGATTTTTGATAAAGAGTATGATTATCGAGTTCAGCTGACGAGTGCATTTACAAGCCCTGAAATCGAAAGGTTACGTAAAGTGTCTCTGGACGCTAATGCCCAAGCCATTAAAATTTGCGGTGCGGGCGGTGGCGGTTGTGTCATGGTTTGGAGCGATTCAAAAAATAAGAACCAAGTAAAAAAGGCCATTCAAGATTCGGGTTTTAAGGTTTTAGAAACTGAAGGGGTGAATGTCTAAACGAAAAGCGAAAAATAAAATTGGTGATTCGCAGATTAAGCGCTATGTGGGGCTACACCTGGGCGGTGGAAAATCAGATAAGACTTGCATGGCGGTACTGGAATATTATCCAACGCATAAAAAAGTTTTTTTAAGTCGCCTCCACAGTCAAATAGGCCCAGAGAAAGATCAGTCATCGGATGCGAAGCTTCATCATCTACTCACTGTCAGTGAAGCACCGATGGATCGTCTTGCTATAGATGCCCCGTTGACCTGGCCAAAATGCATGCGTTGCGAGTTACCATGCCCAGGCTATGAAAGTTGTGGCGAGCCAGAGATTAAATGGATGTGGCGTTGGCATAAAAAGCGTGGAAAAAGCAAAAAACCAAACAAAATTTTTTCGCCATACACTCAACGTTGCGTAGAGCTTCACCTGGCACAGGAAATGGAAAAGTCATTTTTTCCGGGAGATGCTTTAGGTGCAAACATGGCTCCTTTGCTGGCGCGCGCGACTTTTCTCCTTAGGCGCTTAGGGTCCGAGGCACTTGAAGTTTATCCCCCTCTATCTCTTTGGCGTATGGGAATTTCACTTGGAATTTCAAAAGGTACTTTAACGTTTGCGAAACACTCTGCTGAAGGCGAGGATAATCGGCTGACGATCTTAAAAAAATTCGTGGATTCAGGCTTACTTTTCATTTATGAGCAGGATTTACGAACGATGGCACAGCATGCGGACGCGTTTGACGCATTAATTTGTGGCCTTACGGCCTATCTCAATGACCAGGATTTGTGTGAACCACGCCCTCAGGGGTTTCCAAAGTCAGAAACATGGATCTGTGTTCCCAGACAAGACATTAACTTTACTGGACTAAGATAAGGCAAGATCACCAATTGACTTCAATTCGATGGCAAAAAATCCGAAATAGATGGTGAGATGGATCTCGCTAAAGTTTTAGGGATTTTTTTAGTTTTCTTTGCTCTTAATTCTCAGGCCGACGAGTATGGCGTGATTCGCCGAGTTGTCGTCTTTCCAATTCAAGTCCCGGAAGAGTTTATTCAAGCTAGTGAAAGTGCTTGGTGGGATGTGCGCGAGCGCTTTACGACCAACAAGAGATTCCTGCTTGCAAGTAAATACTTCATGCAGAAGAAGGATGTATTTCAACCGCGCGGTTCTCTGACTCCTGCTGACGCAATTATTCTGGGAAAATTACTGGATGCTCATGCTCTCGTAGTAACTTTTATGGTGAAGAATACTCTGAAGATGGTCGTCTACAGCGGTGAAGATGGAAGTTTATTTTGGCGTCAACAGCTGGCGCTACATCAGTCTGTACGCGTGAGTAAACAACTTTCAAAAGCGGCAGTGTCGCTAGCAAATGATTTCATTGCCTCAATTCCCTATCAAGGAGTGCAAATCGTCGATCCTATCGTGGGTCAGTCCACATTCGATGAAAATGGAAAGACCTATGCCAAAATTGAAGTTGGTGCGAAAACCAAAATTGCCGAAGGTGACCAGGTGCAGTGGGTAAGGCTCACGCGGATAAATCTAGAACCTCTTTTCGGTGAAGGTGGGCGCCTTAGTGTGTTTGCCGAGGGAAGAGTGGCGCGTCTAGATGGGATTCATGCGATTGTCGAACTCCTACGTGCCAAAAACGTGGCCCAACTCAACGAAGGCGATTTGGCGCGTTTTCCGCTTGAGTTAAAACATCTCAAAGACGAATTGGCGATGGAAGAAGAGCTCCAGAGAAGGATCGAACCAGAATTTATTTCATCAGACATAGCCACGCTAAACTCACAGCGCAATAAGGACCGGCCCTTAGCATCCTCCATTGCTTGGATCAGTGGGATATTAGCTTATCTACTTCTTGCCTTCTAAAATAATTTTGTTGGGAGTCACTTTCGATAAATTTGTAAAATATCCTACGTTACCAAGATGCTTATAAATTCACCGCCGATGTTGGCGGTGAAAAGAAGGCAAGTCAATTCTTCTTTCCCTTAAATAATTTCTCAAGTTCTTCTCGATGCGCTTCTAACCATTTTGTGACAAAAGTTTCTTCTTTCATCTTGTAAGCCTCAAGGACTTGTTTTATCGATGTGAGCGGAACGCCACAAATCCCCCGCTCCCAATCAGAAATAATTTGCGGGGATTGGTAGCCTAAAATATTTTTCATATCACCCTGACTGAGCCCAGCTTTTTTGCGAGCAATTTGGAGGAATTTGCCTATCTTTACATATTTTGGAATTAGTTTCTTGGAACGCTTTTTCATACGATTGACCCTTATCCCTGCTTTGGTTATTATAGAATATGCGTGGTTACGCATAATTAGGCAATCATATTTGCTTTAAATGCACATTATTTTGCGTATTTGCGCAATAAAGGTACAGGCATGAAATTTTTGAACAGGTATTTTGGAAACAGGTTGCGTTTAACCATGGAAAAGTCAGGAGTGAAGCAGTCGGCCCTATCGCTTGGGTTAAACGTTCAACAGTCAACTGTATCTAGATGGATAAATGGTCATGATTTGCCAAGCGACGAGAGACTCGAAGAAATCTGTAAGCTTCTAGGGTGTACAAAGGAACAACTTTTCGGCTTTGACGTAAGTTCGCAGAGTTCAATTAATCCTGAAGTTGCAAGACTCATTCATGAAATAAAAGAGGCAATGAACTTAAGATCTACTAAGTATGGAAGCGATGGCGAGGGTGGTTACCACCTTAATCCAAACGAGTACAGAGTGATACAGGGAAAACTTAAAGACATCGACGCCTACTATCCATTTTATGACATTATCAGCGCCGTCAGAAAGTCGAATCTGCAGAAAAGAAATAAAATCAGAAGTTTATTGAATCTACCTATATTGGAAAACGAACCCAGGTTGGAAGCAGAAGTCATTGCCCGCAAAAAGACAATAATTAAATAAAATACTATTTTATAAGGCGAAGATGCCCTTTACTCTGTAACTGATTATAAGTTATTTTCATTTGATCCAGCTTATTATACAATTCGCGTTCAGACACTTTTGATAACATCTCATAGGATTCACCATAAGATAATATAGATTTTATGCCTCTAATGCGATTTATCTCGTTATTTATTGCAAGGATTTCCTTAATTATGATTTGCTTAAGTACGATCATTCATATTATTTGTAGATTGATGAGTTCATACTGTCAACGCATGGAAGTTTTTCACTTTGTCATAATAACGTTACAATTGCCTGAAAGGTCAGTGCTATACTTTGATGTCTATGAAATTAAATAAGCCCAAACTATTGTCTTTAACTGGAATTAGGCAAGCTATAGATAGTCTAGAGAGTGCAGCCCGAAATTTTGGCATTCATTTTTCGGGGTACAGTCAAATATCTCTCAACAAATTTAACTCCCTTCCCCAGATCTCGCAGACAGCAATTATAGAGTCCATCAGTTTTTTAGCATCTGTAATAGATTCTATAGATCCAAGAATTGACAAAACGAGATTCGAGTTAGAGGTAATAAATCGAGTTGTTAGAGCTGCTAAGCTTAAAGTTCCTAGCGACTTTTTGAACGTTATCGAGCAAGGAGACATCGTTGAGATTTATGATTTTAAGTCTCAGACGCAAATCTATAGAAACCTCGAGTTCCTGAGAATTAGTTCTTATGATTTACTCTTTGCGATAGCAACGCCCTTTCCTGAGCTTTTCGAGCGCGACGAAGAAATTGGCCCAATGCTAATAAAGCGAACCGAAGACGTTGCCCTCAAGCAAGACTCAGTCAACATGTGGAATATTCCTGATCACCAACTGATTGAAAAACTACATGTTAATAAACGGATCTTTGCCATGAAAATGAAATATATTTCTCCCGTCTACTGTGAAACAACTGGTGCGAGAGTTGCTTGGGTCTCTACTTTGAGAGCAACTCTCGTTGGGTCGGCATTTGACGACACAAATGTAAAACCAATAACTAATTAGTTTATTTCTAAATCCAACAGAAAGTATTTAAATGACGAACAGGTTTGTTCATAGTTCTTAAAAATTTCTATTTTTTCGAACTCACTTAACTGATTTATTTGCTCTAAACATTTCTCGACGTGATCGGGGTCTTCTTCGGCATGGACGTGGACAAATTTACTGCAGAGCCGGCCATATTTTTCTGAAAGAGTTTTATCGAGCCATCCAAAACACTTTACAGGCAGATACTCAAGAGCCAAAATGTAGCCGAGTAGAGCCGTATTATTTTTTTGAAGTTTATAAAATTGCGGTTCCCACAAGGCGCGGGTCATGCCCTTTTCGCTATAGTTTTTTATGTCTTCCCCAAGGGATTTTAAGTCCATAATGGCAATGGAGTCGTGACCATTTTCTTCTTTAAAATGTTCTAAACTTCGCCGAAAATATTCTTTTTGATCTGTCGAAGTATTGGCAATTGCCATGGCTAGCATTCTAATAGAGTAAAAAGTATAAAAACTACTTTGCGCTAAGTAATTACAATAATAATTTCTTTCAAGCCAGGGTCGCTTTTTTAAAGTTTCCACGACCGAGTCCATGTGGAGGTCGAGATAACCCTTTAGATCCCAGCCACTGACTCCAGAGTGTGTTGACGGCCTCGGCAACGTATTGGTTTGTACTATCATGTGCTAACTCCTTATCTATGAATGCGTAGTCGACATCGACATTATATGTTGTATGATTTGTTAATATTGGCCTTCCGCCATGACTATAAAACATTTGGTTGGTCCTCTTCTCATTTCTAAAATATCCAAGAAGAATTTTTGCATCCGATTGTAAAAATCGTTTTACACTAAAACCAATAAGCATTTCACTAACGGGCACATCGGTAAAGCGCCATCTCCACGATTCATGTAGGGTCATGTAGCTAATCAACATTATTTTTGACTGCGGGACAATTTCTAAGACAGAGGGGGGATAGTCTTTAAAATAACTGTGTAGCCGATTCGAGAGTCGCGATGTGTCCAGCCAATTATAAAAAAGCATTCCAATGGGTTGATTGTTGTCGGTTAACAATCCCATTTCGCGATCTAGAAAATCATCGGATCTTAAGTTTACGTTGACCCCTAGCTCGTTAAATGTCCGACGCCAAGAGAGGTGCCATAATAGAAATGCATTTTCTACTAATTCGACATCAAAAGGGCTGGGGTTGCGTGTTTGATGGATACTGAATTTTAAATTATAAACACTTTTCACCTAAGTAAGTATAAGGAACATTAAATTAAAGAGAACCTATTTCAATCTGACATCGCAAGCCGATAAGATTTCAATTTTAGTACTGTTTTATAAAACTGTTTTTCGGTCGGCAGCCTCGACTGCCCAAAGGCCTGGGTGGTGGCGGGCCTTAGATTCTAACTCCGTGGCAGTGGCTGAAAAAACTCTCTTATTTCTCGGACGTGTCGTGGATTTGTGTCTAAACGCGCGATCCAAGTTTCTGGAGTTTCCATGCAAAGAAGGACTTTCCACTCCGGACTGTCCTCGCGAAAAAGAGTTAGAAGAGTATCAAACATGTCGGCTCGCAACTTTCCGTCGTAACGAAGCTTTCCATCTTTACTTGGAAACATTTCGGCATTCGTCACAAAACTTTTCATGCCGAAGCGCTCACGCATTATATCTTTTTGCTCGGCAACAAAGCGTAATGCGCCTAGGGAAATATGGGCGACTTCATTGGGTCGAAAGCGCTTCGCGACTTCATTTACTAAATCGCTATAATTTTTTTTCCAACCTGGATGCCAAATCATGGGATCGATATGAAAACCAACCTGATAACCTTTGTCGCGACATTTTCTGGCGGCCGACAGTCTTTCCTCTAGCGATGCGGTTCCATGTTCTTCGTGGGTTATGATATTTTGTGGGTTTATTGACCAACTAACGACTGTGTTTCCAGCAGGGTTAACATCCAAAAACTGATCTACGTGATCTGATTTTGTTTTTAGCTCTAAAGTCCACTTCGGAAATTCGTTAAAGAATGAAATTAAATGTCGTGAATAGAGTGTGAGAGGGTCAAGGCTTAATGAATCTATGGTTTCGCCTGTGCCGACCCGAAATGCTTTGTCAGGATATTTTTCAGCGAGCTCACGCATCTGCGAAATTGCGGCGTCGATATTTGAGTAAATCGTCATATAGGGAGAATTAATGTAACTTTGTAAATAGCAGTAGCTGCAATTCATGTTACACTGAAGGCCAAGATTTAAAACAAAATAATTACAGCATATCAGTCCCGGTTTAAATCCTGGACATTGTTTAAAGAACTGCCCTTGAAATTCCGTAATCAGCACTTGGCGCTTACTTTGATCAAATTCCCGAGCTGATAATGCTCCGCGAGATTTCGTATTTGGTTGATCCTCAATTGTTTCTATTTTTTCCCTAGGAAAAAGCCGAAAAAAGCGCTCTACCACTGAACTATTGAGAGAGCTCTTATGAATATAAACGCGGTCAATCCCTTGAACTAATTTGTCCATGGCGATTTCATGTTCCTAAGATTTTCGAGATGCCTGTTAAGCTCGGTTTCTGACTGCGCAAAAAATCTAATTTGCACACCGGCCTGATCTCCTCGGCGCTGCCATTCTGCCTCCACGTGATTTGGCCATGGCATTGATTTAACTTTATTTTGCATTTCCCGATCAGCGCTTGTCGAGAGTGGGTAGCGAATCTTTTTTAAATACGCCAGCCAAATTTCTGCCGAGTCACTGAGGCTCATCACTTCAGAGAGTGGGGTATCGTTCAAGTGAAGTTCGACCGCAATTTCTAAAATCTGTGCCCCCTGTTGCCGAGTGGCGCGGGAGCGAACAATTTGCTCTAATACAAAGACAAACTCTTTGCTAACCTCACAACGCAATGGAGCAAGGTCACGCACCGAAACCCGGCGCTCATGGGCCCATGAACGAAAGTCTTCGGGAGCGCCTCTTAAAATATCGAGTGTTAACGAGAGATTTTCACTATGATTTAGGTTATATTTTTCTAGAACTTTTGGAAAAGTATCTAAATCAAGTGCCCGAAGATTTTCCTCTAGATTTGCCAGTTCAACTAAACTCAAATCTGGGTACAAGTCAAAAATGAGCTGTGGCAAGTTTGTCGTTTGTGGGTTCAGGCTAACGACATCTTTCCCGTCCTGGACTTGGGTAATGATATGAGCTCCCCACGCTAAGACCGGAAAGCCCGCTTTGGGCTGTCGGCGGGAAAAAAAATCAAAGACTCTGTCACATTCTTTAGTTAAACGAACTTTCATGGCAATGGGTTATCATAGAGAAATAAGGGAGTAAACAGTGTTAACCCGGGAAGTTCATAAAATTTCTTAAATATATGAAGTTTGAGGAGGTTTGCCCTACAAAAAGATCATTTTAGCGACATCTAAATTTTCGATATGGCTATAGTGACCCACATTACATAAAGAAATAATCTTGCTTTGTGGAAATCTTGCTTTCCATGGCTCAATGTCTTTCGCAGAGTCCAGCAACACATCGTCTTTGCTAAAGAGGACCGTTGACTTACCTTTCCAGTGAATATTATCGGGAATGACCCTGTGTTTATTTTCTAAGTAGTCAGAAAATACTCCCGCGAACACTGAAATTTCAAGCTGCAAGTTGCGTGAAAAAATATCTTGATGTTGAATCATCTTTTCCATAGAGGTCCAGTAAAGTAATGGGAATTTTGGGTCGGTCGCTAACCGAAAAATAAACTCCATCTTACTTTGGGTATTGCAACTTCGCAGTTTTTTCGCCTTCTCTACATCCATTTGTTGCTCAGGAATATGGTTAGCCATATTTAGAAAGCACTCAAACGGATCATATCCGCTATTTAGAAATATAATTTCTTTCACGCTGGGGGATTTTTCAACCACGCTCATTACTATTTGCGCCCCAAAACTGTGCGCGACTAAAGTCTTAGGATTGAGCTCGTTGATTTTAGACTGTGCAGAATTTACTAGGTCCGTAAACGTCAATACTTTTGGCTGATTCCAGAAATGAACATTGGGAAATTTTTCGCCATAGAGATCGCGTTCTATGTTCGCATGAAACCCAGGCCCCATATGGAAAAAAAGTTTAGTTTCCATTCCATACTATTTTCCCATTTTCTTTCACTTCCGCAACTTGAAACTGTAGTGTTAGTGGATCTAAAACTAAAAATTTTGGCAAACAAGGTGTTTTTGGTACCTGGATGCCGGGATTGATTAAACCCATGTCATAGAATACTCGAATTGCGAGTAAAGACTGGCCTAGGTAGGTGCTGGCTCCGAAGATGGGGACATCACCACTTTTGATTTGATTTACAAAACCTTCAAGGTTTTTATTTTGAAGGTACTCGGGTAAGGGGCCGCCTAAACGGTTCACAAGATTTTCGGCGCTGGGATTTTCCAATATAACACCAAGAAAGTCACGGGGTGTGTAGGGGGTTTCCCATCCATATTTATAAAGGTGAATGCCAAGCCCCACGACCAGAGTCGTATAGACATTTATCTTTTTTTTTCTTGCAGCTTCCAGCAATAAAATTTGTTTATCCATATGGAGTACATCAATTTCATTGATAATTACATCAAGACCTTCAACAAAATTTTCGACATTATTGTTCTGAATTCCTTCAAAAGAGACATCGATAACAAGTTCTTTGGCTATTTTTCTCAATTCATTTGCCGAAGCCTCGGCCTTCTTCTTGCCAATAGTATCTTCGAAGGCGATAACTTGCCGATTTATGTTAGTCCTTTCGATCGTATCTGGGTCAGTAATTCTTAAATGACCTACGCCAAGACGAGCAAATATCTCAGCAATATTGGAACCCATACCCCCGAGACCAGCCACTCCAACTCTTAGTTTGCGTATTTTGTCTTGGCCTTCGGTGCCGTTCACCCAAAAATGATTTCTTTTGGTGCGTTCGTAATACTCGTTTAAGTTCCCATCTGAAAGTTTTAAGACACCCATTATATCTCCTATAATCCATTTTTACTTTTTCGGATTTTCTCGTTCCGAGCTTAAGGATTTTTAACCTATGACGATAAGTAAATTATGAGTAGTTTCAAATTAGTTATTTTAGACTATGCTAAGAATCAGTTAAATAATTCAGATGCGACGAAGTGCTTAAACGACCTAATTGTTGTTAAGCAAAAAAATTTCGAACGCACTGATCCCGACTATGTTGTTGTTGATAAGCACGACATGATTGGTTCTCACTTTATGATTTACGAGACCAGTAACCCTTATTCACCAAAATTAGTATTTGCGATTCGCAATACTTATGAAGATAGGGCCGCAAAGCATAAGCTGAAAACTCCTTTCTTAGATTTAGTTCCCGTACTTTCTAAAGAGTTTCAAGACGTGTTCAATAAATACCGCGGTCAACGCGGTACTATTTGTGATTGCAATTCGTGGTTTGTGGACCCAAGCTTTTCACAGAAAAATTCGGGGCTGCGGCTTTCTGACATTGGCTACGTTATGGTCTATCTGCAGCTTCGCAGAATGGGATTTGATCATTTCGTGGGTTGCACGAACGAAAAATACAAAGCTCATCGCTGGGTGGAGCACGTCGGAAGTTTTCCCAAAAATATGACTTTTATACACCCGACAGTGCCAGACCCTCATATGATTATACTTATAGAACAATTCAATCGAAAGTTTCTTCTTGATACTTACAGCGAGTACAAAGTTTTATTTGATCAAATTTTTGAAATTGTCCCCGCCGATGCCAAATATATGAATATTCAAGACGCAATAAAGACTTTCATTACGACAGAGGTATCTGACGTTCTACAATTGCCGACCCTTCAGGAGGCTTCGTAATAATTAAGTGGCTAAATTTTACAACATAAGTGGCCTCGATCCCCGTTGTTAAATAATCAATTTGGACCATCGGCCGAATTGGGACGAGGCGTGCCAAATAGGGAAACCATCCAATTAAAGTTTGGCGATATCGAAACAGGCGCGTCACATGTTCGTGGTCGATATTGAAGTGATAGTGCCGATCGTAAGGCAGATAAGCTTTGAGAATGTATCTAGTGGTATCTAAATCAGAGGCGTATATAAAATTAGAGTCGAAGGAATATATGTTTTTCGCCAGGACGTCGTAACATTCGGCATAAGAACGGGCCGCGCTAAATTTTTTCCCAAGATCCGTATTTTCAATTCCTAAAAACAGCAAACAGGCGAGTGACTCGAGTTCATTTTCTGAAAAGCCATTTTTTCCCAAGATGTCGAGAAGGTCTATAAAGTAATTTAGACTAATGGTTTCCTCGAGATCGCGGTAAAGAAGTAAAGGAACACCTAGCGATGTCATGATTTTATCACAAAAATGCTGGCCACGCGTAAGAGAAATATATTTTGCAATGTGGGCTGAGGAGCGCAAGTGACTGAAGCGATTTACAGAATAGCGTTCGGGCAAAATGTAGCTTCCGCCAAATAATGTCGTGCGGATGTTCTCTTTGCTGTAATTTTGCTCGGCTATTTGCTTTTCGTCGATTTTGAGAAAGGAGGCCAAAGAAGTCATAGCGCGACGCGGGAGTTTAACTCGGCTTGAGTTTGACCACCATCTCAAAAACTCTTTTGGGGTTAGGCCAAGGGCATCTGGTGCCCGGTTCAGCGGTAACCCGACATCCATTATGAGTTTTCGCACCAGTTCGCCCTCGAGGAGTGGATAGGATTTATGAAGCGTTTTCGGCATCAGGAATCCCGTAGAGCTCATGTAAGTACTGCGCTTCTGTAACTTTAGAAATATCGATTATTTTCGAGTCCTCAAGGCTGAGAGCATCTACAAGAGCGGATAATAATTCTTGCCTTAGTTTTCGCGTACCATTTTCAATTGAAGCTATGGCGGATGGGTTCACTTTTACGCGCTCTGAGAGGGTCCTTTGCGAAATTCCACGAGCCATGCGCTGTTCTTTGGCGTAAATGCCGAACAACCGCCTAAACTGCTTATTATCATAATAACCGAGTGAATCCAAATTCATACTGCTGCGAATTATAACTCATTTTATGAAATTTGACAATGTTTAGGCTCTTGGATTTATAAGTTATTTTTACCTAATTACTAAGAGAGATTTTTGGTCACGATTTAGGTGTCGGTGACAACTTATAGAAATGCTAATAATAACAATAAGATACAAATTTTTTTGATTAGCTTGAATCTCTTATAGAGGATATTATACCGTACATATACTCAGGAGTTGACCGCGCGAAATGCAGGGTCTATTAGAATAAATTACTAAGGAAAGATAATATGAAACGCATTCATCAAAAATATATGACTATTGGAACTTATCTAAAAGAAAAGCGCGAGCAGGCGGGACTCAGTCAAGGTGATGTGAAGCAACTTCTCGGCTATAAGAGCCCACAGTTAATTTCTGACTGGGAGCGTGGGATATGCGGTCCCCCCCGTGATTCTTTAGCGAAACTGGTAAAAGCTTACAAAATGAAATCGCGTGACCTTATCGATTTATTCTTGGCCGCTGAACGTACCGAGCTTGTAAACGCTCTTCGTGGTAGTAGCCGCTCTCGTCAACGCACGTTATAGATGGCAGATTGGCGATCCCAGGCTGAAATTGTTGGTGACGTAGTTTATTTCGGCTATGTGCAAGCACAGGAACAAAAACGCACAGCTGAGGTTTATGTTTGGGACTTAGATAAAACTTATCTTGATACGTCGTGGGGAAGTATCAAAGAACTCTATAAAACAGCCATTGAAAAGGCCTTTCAGAAAAAGAATGTCCCTGGTACTGCAACTCTGGTAAGAGCCCTGACTTCGCGTTCAACCGAAAAGGCCTTTCCGATTTTTTTTATCACGGCGTCGCCACCTCAAATGGAATATAAAATTCGCGAGAAACTCAGGCTTGATGGAATTTTTCCGTTTGGATCATTTTACAAAGATAACTTAAAAAATCTTCGCCCGAATCGCATACGAAGACTAACTCAGCAAGTAGGTTATAAAACTCAGGCCTTAATGCAGTTACGTATGAAGCTTGCGGAAGATGTAAAACTTGTGCTTTGGGGTGACGACAGCGAGTCAGATGCGGTAATCTACTCGTTATTTTCTGATATTTGCGCACGCCGAATGTCAGACCGCCAACTGTCTGATATGTTGAAAGCTCTTCATGTTACTGGCGAGCAAGCTAAGCTCATTTTAGAGCTGCAGAAACAAGTTCCAGATCAAGATCCCGTCGACAAAATTTATATTAATCTCGCTGTTGATACTGATCCGGAATATTATATTAAGTTTGGCCGTAGAATTGTTCCGACTGAAAACTCTTTTCAGGCGGCACTTGATTTGTTTCAAGATGGAAGACTTCGACCTGAGCAGGTTGTAAAAATCGCTCAAGACTTAGTAATGAACTATGATTTTTCTCCGGAAGAGTTAGAGAGAAGTTTTGATGGTTTGATTCGTAGAAGAATTTTAGCCAAGAAAGCAGTTGAAGAGATCATGCCCTTTTTAACGAATCAGCGATTCATTTCAGCAGCCTATGTGCCTACGGTGTCTCCTGCGGAGATTAGTTTTGCAAAGCGTCCTGCCTTCCCTGAAGAGGAACAGGAGCATAGTCTTGACCCCTGGGTGCCAGAGCATATCGATTATCTAAACGATTATCGTTAATTTTTTACTCAAACTTGATAGGATATGTTACCGAAATTGGCTCGCCCGCAAAGCGTTTGAACGGGCTTCTTTCTACGACGGAAGTCAAACATTTCTCGAGTTCAATGTCTTTTAGAGATGTACTGAGAACCTTAACTTTCTCCACTTTTCCCTGCGGAAAAAGTAAGAATCCTAAAACGACTTCACCGCGTGCTTCAGGGTTTTGTACTAAGTACTTAGCAAAACAGCGATTGAAAAAAGTTTTCTGACCATCGAGGCTTGCCTTCAGAATTTGCTCTTCTGGCGAAAATTCAGGTTCGTTTGGTTTCTCAAATGCTGAAGACGGAACTGGTTTGGTCGTAGGCTTTTGTACGTCACTGCGTTTGATTTCGGTCAAGAACATCGCCGTTCGCCATTTTTCATGCGTGTTCTGAATTTCTAAGTTTCCTCCGTGCTTAATGGCTTGAGCTTGACCATTTAGTACCGTAACTAAATCCTTATCGCTAGCGCGCTCAATGACCGCAACGCTATTTTCGTCAACGCGAATTTGACTGCCGCTTTTAGTGCTAAAAATAAATGAAGAGTTTGGGCCAGTCTTTACTTTGTCAGCGCTATAAATCTTTTCACCAAAAGTTGGCGAGAGTTCCAGCATTGTTGCCTTACGAGTTAAGGTAACTTCACCTTCAGATAGGTCAACCGTCGCTACCGTTTGTCCATCAGGAACCGAAACTAGAGATCGTTGTAATAACAGCCAAGTAACGCCCAAAACAAGAAGCCCAAACCCAATAGCAAAGACAAATAAAGCAATTTTGCGGGTATTTGGTTTAGCCAATACTTATTTTCCCTTTTTTGGTGCCGGAGCTGGAGCTTGATCCTCTGATTTTACTGGCTCGGCGGGAGTATCGGGAGTTTTTTCAATAGATGCCGGTGGAACATAAGTATCCGTAGCGCTTTTGCTTGAAGGACTTGTTTGGATTGTTAAAACAATGCTTGTTACTGCGAATAGTACGGCTGTGTAACGAGTTAGTTTTGCAAACAGAGTTGGTGCTCCCGTGGGGCCAAGAATTGATTGCGAAGAACTTCCAAAAACTCCGCCACCTTTTGAGTCCTGAATGAGTACAAAGAAAATCAACATTAGGCAGGCGATGATATGAAAAGTCGTTACAACACTCATTGGAATGGCATCAACTATACTATGCATGGAGTCCTCACAGAAAAATTTTGACGCAGTATAGGAATAGACCATTTCAAAGTCAATTGAGGCGCATAGTGTTTTTGACTAATTGCTTCTTTTAGACGACAACGTTGCCCATGCCCTTTATTGTTTTCGAAGGAATCGACGGTTGCGGTAAAAGCACGCAGATTGAGCGCTTAAGCGGAGAGTTGAGATCACTTGGCATTTCATTTATTTTGACCCGCGAACCAGGGGGAACGCCATTGGCAGAAGAAATTCGCCGTTTACTTTTGAAAACTCAGGGCGAGCCACCTGTTCCTAAGACAGAGTTACTTTTATACGAGGCTGGAAGAGCCCAACATGTAGATACTGTGATTAATCCCGCCCTGAAAGATAAGAAATGGGTCATTAGCGATCGTTTTGATTCAAGCACAATCGCCTTCCAGGCTGCTGGGCGAAAGTTAAAACCTAGAGATATTTTAAACCTTAACAAATACGCCACAAGCGGTCTTGTTCCTGACTTAACAATTTTACTCGATATTACGACGGAAGAGTCGAGTCGGCGCATGGGTAAACGGGCAAATTCGACGGGAGTGGCTCGCGATCGCTTTGAAGTCGAGAAGAGAGATTTTTATGAGCGGGTGCGAAAAAGTTATTTACAACAAGCAAAAAAAAATTCAAAACGTTGGCTCGTTATTGACGGAACACTGGACGTTAAGAAGGTTAGCGGCCTAATTTTGGCGGCGTTTAAGAGGAAGAAATGGCTCAGATAGGCGAAATTGCCAATGGAATTGTTGGTCATGAAAGTCCAATTTCACGTTTACGTAAATTACTTGATGCTGACAAATTACCAACAGCCATGCTTTTTGTTGGACCTGAAGGTATTGGAAAAAAAATAGTCGCCAAATTTGTTGCTCAATACTACGTTTGTGAAAACCAGAACGCCTGTGGCAAATGCGGCAAGTGCGTTCGGATTTTAAATGAGCAGAGCGAAGATGTATTCTTCTTAAAACCCGACGGTGATTTTCTTAAAATTGAAGTGGTTCGTGAGGCACTGCAATTTTTATCGTTGAAGGCTCTCGCTCGCGGAAAATTTGTGATCATCGACAACGCCGACGCAATGACAATGCAAGCGGCCAATGCTTTGCTAAAGAGTTTAGAAGAACCACCGGCAAACACTTTTTTTATTTTGATTTCGGCGAATCCTTTGCGACTCTTAGCCACGATCCGTTCGCGTTGTCAGATTCACCGTTTTCAACCCCTTTCTTTATCGGATGTGCATGCCGTGCTTATTCGGCACGGTGATACTGCAGGAACCGTAGAGGAATGGATGCTTAGGGCTTCTGAAGGCCGCTGCGGCAAGATTCTTCGCTGGACGCAAGGTGGAGGTGAAAGACTTCGTGACAAAGCTTTTACTTTTGTGCGCGTTTTACTGGATCCTAGCTGGCCGCCTTCGTTTTTATCAATTTCTGATGTTGTTGAGAATAAAATCGAGGCTCAGGATATGATAAATTTGGTTTTACAGATTCTTCGCGACTCCTACCTTTTTGCTTTCGGTTTGAGAGAACAAATTATTCACTCCGATCGCTCTGAGCGTTTGGCTGAGTTCGCGAAAGCCGGGCCAAAGACTTTAGTTCGTGTTTGGCAAAAAGCGCTTCGTTTGGAGAATGATTTAGAGTCTCCAATGGATTTAAAATTATCATTAGAAAACCTTTATTTTGAAAGTCGTGCTGCCTTGTCAGCGCCTTTGTATGCCTTGGATTGATTTGCACACACATGTAAATATGATTAAACGCGATGCTGCTGAAGTGATTGCTAATGCCAAAGCAAAAGGTATCGAGCGGATGGTACTAATTGGAACCGATCCGAACGATATTTTTGTTGTTCAGAAATTAGCGAAGGAGAATTTCCCTTTTGTGTCCTGTACTGTGGGAATTCATCCGCATGACTCCGTAAAATATACAGACGAAATTGAAGCTAACCTAAATAAGTTAGTCGCGCTTGAAGAAGTAATCGGTATAGGCGAGATCGGCCTGGACTATCACTACGATCATTCTCCGCGTGACGTGCAGAATATTGTATTTCGGAAACAAATGGAGATTGCGCAGAAAAATAACTTGTCAGTTGAAATTCATACTCGTGAAGCGGAAAATGACACTTTAACTGTACTTAAAGAATATAGCGGTAAAGTGCGTGGACTACTGCATTGTTTTACTGGTACAAAATGGATGGCTCACGAAGCGTTGAAGCTGGGCTGGGATATTTCTATTAGCGGCGTCTGCACTTTTAAAAATTCCGGGGAATTAAGAGAGACGATTAAAAGTTTGCCTATCGATCGTATTCACATAGAAACCGATGCGCCCTTTATGACTCCTGTTCCTCATCGAGGAAAAGAAAATGAGCCGGCCTTGCTGGTGCATACTGCGAAATTTGTGGCAGAGTTGATGGGCGTGAGCGAAGAGGTTCTTTCAATTCAATTGAAAAAAAATGCGAAACGGTTATTTCCAAAATTGAATTGGGTGTAGCTTCTAAAACGTCGCCGTAATCTCTGTAGATAAAAAGTCTTCGTAATAGTTGTTGGCAAGGGAATTCGAACTACTGCCAAGTTTATAAAAACCGACGGCAGCTTCAAGCTTTTTGGAGAACGCAAAGCCCAATTCAACGGCAGCAGTAATGATCGTGTCGGAGCGGGGGACCGGTATTAGAGGCAGAGTGAGATTTGGAAAATGTTTAAAAGTCACATCGAGGAGCGGGCGAAGTTTTAGCTTCTCTTTCCAGAAAGGAAATTCAAATTTTTGCGTTAAACGACCACGTTTTTGTGTTGTCGCATTGTTGGTGCGGTCGACGTCCCATCCCATACCAATTAAAGTCTCGGCTTTAAACTCATCGAGTTCAGGGGTTATCACAAGAGTGTAATCCTCCTGCAAAAACTCTAGTGGTCGGGTAGAACCTTCAGCGGGCGCTGATAATTTGCTAATTGGATTTAGCGGTGTATCCACATAGCGGCGGTTACGCCAAGAGCCTGATAAATCAACTTTCAAGTCACCGACAGGATCATAAGTGACGCGCAAGATGTTATGAAAATCTTTATGATCATCGAGGATTATGTTTTCGTTATTGTCATAACTTGTCAGTGCGAAATCGCGGCCCACAAAAGTAGGTTCTAGCTGCCACAACCAGTCTCCCCAGTGCAGCTTGCCAAAAACCCCTAAAGCAAGTTCATTATAGCCACTTTCTTCGCCAAAAATCTTTTTAATTTTTGCCGACGGAATATGATCGACTGTTTTTCCTGCATGAAAATTAACACCGCCAGTGAGAAACGATGTAATACTGGTTTCGGCTGAAAGTTCGGCAATAAAATTGGTGTAGTTTGCATTTGAAGCTACATATTCGTCATCGAAAAAACGAAGGTTAGCGCTGATTGTGGCAGCATAAGTTGTCTTATCCGTCGAATAAAACGGCTGTTTCCACTCAGGTTTAAATTGTGAGAACGAGGTGTCTGTGCTCTCCAGGGACTGGGTGGGGTTTGAAGATGAGCCAATGCCAATTCTAAGTTGAGTGTTGGGGCTGGCAGCCAAATGGCCAGCAAAAAACGCCAAGAGAACGATAATTTTTAATTTCATTTTCATTGCCCAGTGGAATTACCGAGGGAAATAGAGGCTGTCGACTAAGAATTAGAGATTGAAATGTCTTCAAAAATCGCCTAGTTTAAGTTTATTCAAAAATCTAAATAAATTAAGGAGATAAAATGGCAAAACTACGCGTGGGCATCAATGGTTTCGGTCGTATCGGTCGCATCTTATTTCGTGCTGGTTTTGAACGCCTGGAAATTGTCGGTATAAACGACCTAAGTACTCCGGCAGAAGCGGCGCATTTATTGAAGTACGATAGTACACATGGAAAATTTCCCGGCGAAGTGAGTGCGGGTGAAGATTTCCTTAACGTGAATGGAAAGAAAATCAGTTATTCAAAAGTTAAAGATCCTTCACAAATTCCCTGGAAGAAATGGGAGGTGGATGTGGTCCTTGAATGTACTGGTGCATTTAAGGGTAAAGAAGATTTCGTAAAACATATCGCCGGTGGTGCAAAAAAGGTTTTGGTGTCGGCGCCGGCTGATGGCGTTGATATGACTGTGGTTTATGGAATTAATCATGAAACTTATAACCCAGGTTCCCATGTGGTCTTGAGTAATGCTTCATGCACGACAAATTGTTTGGCCCCTGTGGTTCGCGTGCTTCACGATAAATTTGGAATTGAACATGGCCTTATGACAACAATTCACTCATATACATTAGACCAAAGAATTCTTGATACCGGTCACAAAGATTTGCGACGGGCGCGTGCCGCTGCGCTTTCGATGATACCCACGACGACAGGGGCGGCGAAAGCGGTTGGACTTGTGCTTCCGGAGTTAAAAGGAAAAATCGATGGTACCGCAATTCGCGTGCCGACGCCTAATGTTTCGCTGGTTGATTTTAATTTTAATGCCAAAAAAGATTTGACCAAAGAATCTATCAACTCAGTTTTAGAAGAGGCTTCGAAAACTTACTTGAAGGGAATTTTAGCAGTAGAGAAAGCGCCACTGGTATCTTGTGACTTCAATGGTAACCCACACAGCTCCATTGTAGATTTGCAGAGCACGATGGTAACGGGAAGTCGGATGGCAAAAGTTTTTTCTTGGTATGATAATGAATTTGGTTTTTCTAATCGTATGGTCGATATGGCAATTTACATGCAAGAGAAAGGCCTAAAGTGAGCCGCGGTTTAAGAAATGTAACTGGTATAGAGCAACTTGAATTAGATGGAAAAACCGTTTTCATCCGTGTGGATTTCAATGTGCCGATGGAAAAGGGCCAAATTACTGACGCTACGAGGATTGTCGCTTCAATGCCAACGATCGAATATGCTATAAAAAAAGGCGCAACCGTAATTGTGGGGTCGCATCTTGGTCGTCCAAAGAAAATGCCTGAAGATCGAAAGAAGTTTTCGCTAGAGCCAGTGGCTGATTATATTTCTGAGAAATATGGTTATGATGTTGTGCTGGTTGAAGATCCAGATAGCAGCGCTCCCAAAGCGCTTTTGGGAGGGTTAAAGAAAAAACAATTTATCATGCTAGAAAATCTGCGCTTCGCCAAAGATGAAGAAGCTAATGGTCACGAAATGGCAAGTACTATTGCAAGTTATATTGATATCTACGTGAATGATGCATTCGGAGCGAGTCATCGCGCCCACTGTAGTGTTGACGAGTTACCGAAACAAATGAAATTGAGAGCTGCAGGATTTCTAATGCAAAAAGAAATTACTATGCTAGATAAAGTTGTCGAAAACCCGACTTCACCGTATTGGGTTATTATGGGTGGTGCAAAGGTCAGTGATAAAATTACTTTGATAGAAAGATTGATTGATAAAGTGGATGGAATTATTGTCGGCGGAGCTATGGCCTATACATTTTTGGAGGCAATGGATATTCCGGTTGGAAAATCTCTCGTAGAAAAAGATAAAGTGGAATTCGCTGGCGATTTGATAGAGCGTATGAAAGCGCGAAAGAAGCCTTTGTTGCTACCCGTGGACCATAGAATTTGTCAGAGCATCGAGGGCATGGGTGACGTAAAAGTCACCGAGGATGCAGAAATTATTTCTGGCTGGATGGGTGTTGACATTGGCCCTAAAACCGAAAGACTGTTTGCCGAACATTTGAAAAAAGCGAAAACCGTTTTCTGGAACGGCCCGATGGGGGTTTTTGAAAATGAAAAGTTTTCCAAAGGAACATTTCATATCGCTAAAGCCTTGAGTGAAGTTAGTGGTGACACAATTGTTGGTGGAGGAGACTCAGCTGCAGCCATCAAAGCCTCTGGTTACGCGGAGAAAGTAACTCATATTTCTACTGGTGGTGGCGCAAGCTTAGAGTATTTACAGGGCGATACACTTCCAGGACTAGAGAGTTTACGCCGTACAAAACGTGAGGAACCAATTGCGTAAGAAAATATGTGCGGGAAATTGGAAGATGTATAAAACTCCGAAGGAGGCTGGGGAGTTTTTTGATTCGATTTTAGCTTCGCTAAAATCGAATGTAAAAGGGGGCGAGATAGTTATTTTTCCTCCCGCGCTGGTTTGCGAATCCGTTGCAAAATATGTTAACGGTAGTTCCGTTCATTGGGGACTTCAAAACTCTTATTTTGAATCCAAAGGCGCATTCACAGGTGAAAATTCTCCGGACGTTGCTAAAGCTATGGGAGCGACCTATGTTTTAGTAGGCCACAGCGAGCGCAGAAAAATTTTTAGCGAAAGCGATTCGCTCTTAGCGAAAAAAGTTGCATATGTTCAGAGTATCGGACTCACCCCGATGTTGTGTGTGGGCGAAGACTTATCGGAACGGGAAACCGGAAGAACTAACGAAGTCATTTTAGGTCAATTGGACGAAGGCTTAAAGTCAGCGGATAGGAAAAAGCCTTTTGTAATTGCTTACGAGCCTGTATGGGCGATTGGTACTGGAAAAGTCGCGACTCCTGAGCAAGCCGAAGAAGCGCATGTTGCCTTACGTGAGCGTTTGGGTGGCTTGGGTGAGTCGACAAGAATTCTTTACGGTGGAAGTGTGAAGCCTGAAAATGCGGGCGAACTTGCAGCTAAGAAAAATATCGACGGGTTTTTAGTTGGTGGCGCGTCTCTAGAAGCAAAAGGCTTTTTGCAAATCTTGTCGTCACTGCAGTAATTTTTCACCGAAATTTAGTTCTGCGTCGATAGATGTTGTTAAACGATGGTGACTTCTAGCTTATAAAAGCTCCCCGCAACATGCGACTAAAGTCCTGAGGCCAAGGTCTGCGTCGAGAGTTTCTTTACAAATTTGACCTGAATCGAAATTAGTTAGACGATTTTGATTAGGTATAAAAGTCATGTTTGTTCTTCTGCTTTCAATCATTTTAAGTTCTACTGTGCTGAGTGCGAAAACTTACACTGAAGTTCCAGCAGATGCGAAAAAGGTTTTAGAGTCACTTCCAAGAAAAACGGTATCGCTTGATTTCATTACTCAACTTGCCATGGCCGGTTCTGACTCATTTAAAATGTTAAAGGCGCAGTTTCCTACCATCGAAGTCGCTGACCTTATGGCAAAAGCCCCTATGTCTTTTAATTTGGATACCGGTTACAACTATTATAAGAGTGAAAATGAACCTGACTCTCTCTTTGGCCCGACTCGTCTAGAAAATAACTATTGGAATCTTGGGTTTTCAAAATATTTTTTCACGGGTACAAATTTGAGTGTCAACATGGTGCAAGGACATTACACGCGTACGATGCCGTCGGTCCAATTCCAAAGTGCCTATGACGACGTCTATAAAACCACAGCCGAGCTTACCCTGACCCAAAACTTGTGGAAGGATTCATTTGGCTATGCCACTCGTAGAAATTTAAAGCGGGGGCAACTCGACACGGAAGTCAGAAAAATTGAAATTGATGAGTCGATAGAAGAGTGGCTCATGGGGATTACAGGGATTTTTTACCGCGCGTGGGGCGCTCAGAATGATGCCAGGGCCGCACAACAAGGATTTGCTCGTCGTGAAAGATTATTGGGAATTACACAACGAAAGGTGAGCAGTGGCACGGGTGAGCGGCCAGATTTATTGCAGGTCCGTAGCGCTGTCGCCGGGTCAAATATTCGTTTAATGAATGCGCGCGAAACTCTAGATTCCATTTGGCGGGACTTGGTTATGACATTGAAGTTGCCTACCAGTTGGCTCAATATCGATCCGCTCTTAATTCCGGTCGAACTTGATAACCCTACTGAGGCGGCGCTTGGCATGTGTTCTCGCGCAATTCCATCGCCGACAATAAATTCTTCGTATCGAAAAGCTTTAATGCAGAAAGACTCCGCAAATCTTGCTTATGAAGCCACACGCAATAATGCTAACCCCACCTTGAGTTTAAATTTGATTGGCGGAGGAAATGGGGTAGACCCGACGAGTCTGTCAACTGCTTCAAGTGAGGCAACAGCCATCGATCACCCCCATTATGCGGGTATGCTAGTTTTTAAGATGCCGTTAAATAACTATGCGGGTGAAGCCCAGGTAAGGCAGGCAATGGCGTTGCGAGACATTAATGAAGCCAAAGCCTCTCAAGCGAAGAATGCTTTTGAATCCGATTGGATGACGACATGTGATCAACTAATGAATTGGAAGGAAAAAGTGAATTCTTTAAAACAAGTTTTGGGCAACCAGAAAGAACGGGTAGCCCTAGAAGAATCACGTTTTCGCTTTGGAAGGGTACCCCTAATGAATGTCATACAATCCGGCGATGATGAGACTGATGCCCAGATCAACTACAACAATGCGCAAATTCAATTTCGCTTAACAGCTTGGAAGATAAAACGCATGACGGGTCTTGCAAAAACTTATCTCGAGGGCCTTGCTAAAAAATAGGTTACACAGGCGAGATTTTAGTTCTCCACTTCGCATAAAAATCTTTACGCTCCTTATAGGCAGCGAATCCCAATGCTTCAAGGATATTTTGTCGGAGATAGTTCATACATGTTTTATAATCTCTTCCCCATAAGAGTATTCTTGTAAACGGTCTTAGAAGCCAGAAGCGCTGTTCTTTATGTTGTTCCTGAATTTTTGTGACCCCCTCGCCCCGAACTTTTTCGAAAAAATCAGCAAAGCTTTGATTTTTCATAACATGTTGAGCAATTTGTCCAGTGATAGAACAAATATAAGAACGATAGAGCCAACGTCTTTTAGCACGAAGAATAATGTGAATATGATTTGAGACAATGGCGATGCGGTAGATTCTGATTCCATATTTTTTTGCAATCGAATGAATAAGTGCCTTCGTTGCGGCAAAGTTGTCTTTATGTGTAAATGCATTTTTACCCCTCGCCCACTGAGATTTTAGCACGATGTGAAGAGCTTGATTGTTTGATAAAGGTCGCTGCTTTTTTCGGCGACCTAAAAGAAGTTGGCCGCCAAAGAATCGTTGGCTTTTTTGTTTCTTAAATAGATTTATTTGTTTCATGCCTTCTTCGACTTGCAAAAGCTGTCGCAGCCGGGGCGAGGGGGTAGGAGAAAAAGGGCGAAATAAAATTCGGGTTTGGAACACAAGCGGATTCAGGCGGACAAATGCGTATTGGCTAGAGATAATGTTGCGAAAAGTCATTAGACAGTCACGCTGCGTATGTTTTCACGCGAAAAGTTATTAGCCATACTTTCTCAAACATTCTAACGATTTATCAATTTGGCGTATTGCTGGGCGAAGGTATTGAGTGGTACCCTAAATGAGTGGGTAGAATAGGAAGATAATATGGATACATCCATTCACATTCGCCGCTGTCATGTCTGTGGCAAAGTTAACGAATGTCATAATCATCAAGTAGGGAGATGTGATTTCTGTGGAAAGATCATGGCTCCATTTTATTATTTTGATGATGCGCAAATCGAACCTTTAGCTGACAATCAAGTTCGGCCTGAGTATCATGGTCAACAGTTCAAACCTCTTTATGGACTGACGGCATATTGGTGATGAAAACAAAAAGCCCCATTACAATCAGCGACGTTATAGAAGCCAAAGAGCACATCGCCAAGGTGATTCAATCCACGCATGTTCGTCATTCGCGTGAAGCCAGTAAACGAGCCAACTGCGAAGTTTGGCTGAAGATGGAAAATGAGCAGAAGACAGGAAGCTTTAAAATTCGAGGAGCCTACAATAACATTCGTTCACTATCTCCTGAGCAAAGGAAAAAAGGATTGATCGCATGCTCTGCCGGAAACCATGCGCAGGGAGTAGCGTATTCGTCGAGTCAACTAGGTGCAAAGGCAACAATTGTTATGCCGTTGAATTCGCCGCTAGTAAAAGTTCAAGCCACACGCGATTATGGTGCAGAAGTTATACTGTACGGTAAGGTTTTCGACGAATGTTATCAGCGTGCGCAAGAAATCATGAAAGAAAGGGATTATATCTTCGTTCATCCCTTTAGTGATCCTATGACAATAGCAGGGCAAGGCACCATTGGTTTAGAAATTTTAGCAGAATTGGGTGACGATGTTGATTCGGTGGTCGTTCCCATTGGTGGTGGTGGACTTATCTCTGGAATTGCGACGGTTATTAAAGCGAAGGCTCCGAAATGCAAAATTTTTGGTGTTCAATCTGATTTAACGCCTGGAATGTTCGATTTATTTTATAAAAAACCGCAGAAAGAAGTTACGCGCTATAGCTCTCTTGCCGATGGAATTGCCGTTAAGAAAGCAGATCAAAAATTATTTGAGGAATATATTTCTCGACTTGTTGATGACATTGTCGTGGTAAGCGACAATGAAATCGCAGAGGCTATCGTTCTTTTGTTAGAAAGGGCCAAATCCGTTGTTGAAGGAAGTGGTGCGGCCGCTCTAGCCGCAGTTCTTTCAGGAAGACTGAATCTTGGAAAAAAATGTGTAGCTATCATGTCGGGTGGAAATATTGATTTAAACAATATCAATATGGTTATTGAGCGCGGTCTCATCAGTAAAGGTCGTCGAGCCCAATTAAACGTGCTTTTTCAAGATAGCCCTGGCAGTTTGAGTCAACTGACAGCGGTGCTTGCTAAAGAAGGAGCAAATATTTTACAGGTGAACCATAACCGCATGGATCACGACTTGGCTTTGCGTGAGGCGAGAATTGAATTCCAAATTGAAATTTTGAATCACGAACATCTCGATAAAATCAAAGCTGCGTTACATGTCCTCGGTGCTAGACTCACTGATTGACATAAATGAAATTCCCTCACGGTAAAGATAAGAGAGATTCACAAACGAGTTATCTTCAAATGTGCAAATAGAAGTTTCTCGCCATTGATTATTCCAGAGATATTCGATTCGTGATGGAATACCATTAAAAAGATAACAATAAGAAAAAAGTGGATCACCGTATTCTAAATCTAGGAACTCCAGGGAATCAGGTAAGAATCTTTCTTCTTTAGCAACGCATTTTTTATCGCAGGTTTTGCTAATGAGTTGATTTTTGTTGGAGTCATAACAGTAATCCATTGTCTTGATAACTGCACTTTTGCCTTCAATATAGCGGAACTTCCCCTTAGACGCACAGATGGTTTTGGCGACAGAGTTTAAGCAAGTCAGGGTAAGCGCAGCAATTAAGACGATCCTCATTTTTTGCCCTTGGTTTTGATCACATAGGCCTCCTTCGAATATTTAGACAAATGTGACTCTGGAATCACATAGTGCCCCCCTTCACATTTGTAGGGCGCAATCTGATTATATTTTTTAAAAGACTCGCGAAAGGTGTCACATCCCTCGGGGCCCCCCACCGAATCACGTACAATGAACTCCATTTGACCCATTTCGCAATTGTATCTTTGGCCAACGACAATTGATAGGTGTCTGCTGTCGGCGTTGGTGTCGAAGTCTTGTTGTGGTAGGATCGCGCGATTGCCATCATAAGCGATACCAACGGGACTACCTTCAGTAAGAAGTTTTTTAATTTCACCGAAGTTGTTTTTGTTAGCGTTCTCAAGAACGGCCATTTCAGGAGCTGCGGTTTTTTCATCGATGAAAAGTTTTGTTCGGCACGACTTCTTTGCTAAGTTGAAAATTGGGTCCTCATCATCTTGATACTTTTTTAATATCCATGCCACTTCGATTGCGGTGAGCATTGGGAACAAAAGCCTGCCAGCCTCAACGGCGCATTTAAGACGTTCTTTATAGGTTTCGGGGCTAGCGTCCGACGGTAGAGTCAGGAACCCGTAAATATGCTTATTTAGATTTTCGATGTTTTCTTTTCTTCCGTAAAAAGCCGGTATTTTAACGTCATCGCTGGGCAATTCAGACTCTCGGCAAAATCCGGTATTTTTATCGACAAACCATTCAAATACCTTTCGGGCGTCTCCGCCATCGAGATCTCCTTTGTTTTTAATTAGGTTTAAGATCTTTTTTAGCTCTTTAATTTCCGACGTGTTTACCGCAAGCCTTTGAATTGCGAGCTCAACATTTTTGTTCATTTCCCCGGTGTCGCTTATGATTTTTGATAATCTTTCGATTTCTTGAGATAGACGACTGTGTTCATCGCCTTTTGTGCGCTCTCGCCTTTCCATAAGTGTGGCGAAATGAGAGAAGGCATTGGCAAAAAGTTTATTGGGAGAGGCAAGTGCGGCTTTGCGAACGTCATCATAGATAGTTTTTCTGTTGTGAACCGCATCCTGGTAACGAGAAACTAGTTCTTTTTCCTTCGGTCCATAGAGTTTTAGCGCGTTTATATGCTCGCGCCGTTTTTCTTCATGATATTTTGCGGTTCCCCAACTTGCAGAAATCATATTTTCACGCTGACGCGTATCGAAAAATTTATTTCTGGTTTTTAAGAAATACTCTTTGTAAATCCAATGGGAAAGTAAATCACTGGTTGCATACGAGAAACACCAACCTATGGAGTCTTGACTTCTCAGTGGTCCAAATTCGTTCCTCATATCGACACTGGGGTTTTTAAGAGATTCGGGGCAAGATTTGGCAGCGCCGGCGTGGACGTGAAGAAGAACCATGAGATGAAGCAAGAGCATCTCGTAATATTAACCTATTTTTTGCTTTAAAAATATGTGACTTAGGTCGAGGGCCTAGCTGACCCTCGAAGAAAACCAATGCGAATGTATTAGAAGTTGTAGAGTAAGGAGGCGTTGGCAAACATGCTGTTGCCGTTGATCACGCCCGTAGTCGCAGCCTGAAGCGTTGTATCTATTGTGAAATTTGTAAATTTCAAAGTAGCACCCGCACCGACGGTTGTTGTGTTGGGGTCGTGTTGTTTCTCTGTACCTACTTTGTAGGTATTTAATAAAATGGCTTGAGTAATAGAAGCGCGTAAATCCATCCACGAATTAGCGGCTGACTCAAGCGCAAGGTAAAGCGGAATCTGCTGTACAGTAATATCAGTCTTCACACCCCCTGTCGTTGAATCACCAGTGACGTTTGTGAAACCACCGCCATACAGGAACATTAAGTCAGCTTTTGGCTTGTTGATGCGAGTATAGCGAACATCAAATGTTAATGTGCCGATTTCGGTTTTACCACCGCCAACAGCCGTATAGTCATATGCATTTTTAAACACCGTGCCAGTTATCTTTGCGACGTTGTCCAATGCCCAAGCACCACCAAATTTAAAATAGCCTTTTCCTTCGAACTTCTCCAAGCTTCCCGCAACCGTATCTTCTGCCGTTGCCATCAATCCTACTTGTCCAAAGTATTCGGCTTTATCTTGCACAAGTCCACCTGACAAAAGTAGTTCCGATGCCTTTTTATCGCCAGCACCAGTAGGATCATTTTTTAGATCTGCATAGTGAAGTCCTGCGCCCCAACCTTGCCCTTTAGTAGTAGATTGCCCCCAAACAATATCGAAACTATCTTTGGGAGGTAATAATGTTGATGCCCCTGCAAGCGTAGGAACTACCATCGCGTTGGTAATTTCAGATCGACGGCCTAGCTGAAAACCAAGTTTTCCGTTACTGAGGTCGTAAATAATACCACCTTCAGCATTTGGTGCCGTAGTGAAGGCATCACTATTACCCATTTCAAAGTTAAACCCATTGTTTAACTGAGTAACTTGTGCGGGATTAAGAAAAATATTGCGGTTGTCTTTTAAAATCAGAGTTCCGTCATTGGTGTAGTTGAGTCCTGTTAAATTGGATGTCAACCCAAGCGCCGCCAATCGCGCTTTTGAAGCCATTGCACTATTTGCGCAAAGGCCAATGAGTAGTATTAATAAAAATTTATTCATGAAGTCTCCTCCTAAAATTTAGTGAATCGACTCTAGTACTAGAGGAGACTTCCTTCAACGCCTTTTTGTGCTGATGGTACCAGCAGTTTCAGCACTGGTGTTTAGTAATTCCACAAAAAGTGTTTTTAAAAAGATACACAAGAAATTTTATGCCTACGGTATTTGCAGAAAAATAAAATTAGAAGGTTAGTTTTTTTATAACTTTTTTATAGGCCACCCAACACAAAATAAAACTTTGAAGCAATAAGATAGAGCCATGGATACAAAATGTTCTGACTATTTCCTGACTCCAAAACACAGCTTGCGCGAGTCGCACGGCATGAGCTATTGGAAATGCATAACAGATATATTGCACCCAATGTGGTGATTGCTCCATTGGAAAAAATACTCCCGAAAAGAAAAATAAAGGGGCAATCATAAAACTATACACGGTCTGAAATTGATTGATGTTGCGAACCATTGCCGAGGCCATGAGGCCCATCGCCCCACAGGGCAGTGCCAGTAACAGGCCAACGGCAGGCATCAAGAGAATAAGAAAAGGGGCTTTCATCAAACCAAAAAGTGCGAGAACCAAAGAAACACCAAGTGCCATGACAGCGCCCTTAAGAGAGACCCAGATGAATTCCCCCATTACAATTTCTCTTACGCCGATCGGAGTTGTGAGCATTGCTTTATAAATATTTTCATATGTCATACGCACATAAAATCCATAACTGGTTTCGAAGAAAGAAGTAAAGAGGGCCGTCGTCACCGTCATTCCCGGCGCCATAAATTCAACATAGCTATGTCCCGAAATATTAGCAACATAAGTACCAAGGCCCAACCCTAAAGAGAGAATATAAAATGCGGGATCAGCCAGTGTTGGGGAGATGTTGGCGATGAAATCTTTTTTATAAACCATCCAATTTCGGTGCGTAATGTGAAAACAAAGTTTTATAGACTCAGTCATCGGCGGAAAGTTCCTGTCCTGTCGTTTTTAAAAAGACATCTTCGAGGTTTGCTGGGCGAATTTGGTCGGGTTCGGAGGTTATTTCTTGGCGCGAATCAATAAGATCCTTGAGTGTTGGCGCCCGCAAATGAAAACCGGTAGAGTCTTTCGAAAACAGAAAGTTTGGCTTTTTTGTAGATAAAGAATTAATTTGCTCCTCTGTGGTTTTCTGAGCCGAATAAACTGCGACGTAACCCGGAGTGTACTTGTTGATTAATTCTTTGGGAGTTCCTTCAGCAATAACATCTCCTTTGTTCATAATCACAAGGCGGTCACAAAGCACTTCAGCTTCGTGCATGTAGTGAGTTGTGAGAAGAATCGTGCAGCCGCGATTTTTAAGTTCTTTGACTTTACCCCAAAGCAAATGGCGTACTGCGGGATCAAGACCCGTGGTGGGCTCGTCTAAGACAATGAATTCGGGATTTCCCATTAGGGCGCGCACAAATACCAATCGCCGGCGCATCCCACCAGAGAGATGACGAATATTTGCCTCTTTTTTATGGTCGAGATTCATAAACTTTAAGAGTGAATCAATTTGGTCTTTTCTTTTTTCTCGCGGAATACTTAAGAAAGCGGCATAGATCATCATGTTTTCCCAAACCGTAAGAGATTCATCAAGCGCATTTTCCTGTGTGACGACGCCTACTCTTTTTTTGATCGAGCGGCTCTCGATGTTCGGATCCATGTGAAAAATTTTTAGTTCACCGCTCGTTCTGCGGACCACGCCGTAAAGCATATTGATGAACGTCGACTTACCAGCTCCATTGGGACCAAGAAGTCCAAAACATTCACCTTGTCGAATGTTAAGCGTAGTGTTTTTAACTGCGGTAAAGTCACCAAATTTTTTTTCGACGCCCTTGGCGGAAACGACTACTGACATGAGTTTGAATATAGTACATATTAAAGGTTCGTCACTTCAAATTAAATCCTAACAATTAACTAACTTGCGATAAATATTTTAATGGGATTGTCTCGCCAAAGGGGGAAATCTATGAAAAAAATTGCAATAATGTTAGTCATCTTGGTTTGTGCTGCTTCTGCAATGGCAGAAAACAAATCAATCCACATTGATGGATCAAGTACATTGTTTCCGTTAACGGAAGCTGTGGCGGAGGAATTTGGTAAAAAGCAGGCCGACGTAAAAGTGATGGTCGGTGTTTCAGGGACCGGCGGGGGGTTCAAAAAATTCATGGCTGGTGAAATCGATATCGTCGACGCGTCGCGAGCGATAAAACCAGAAGAAGTTACGCTGGCGAAAAAAAATAAAATCACTTATGCTGAAGTTCCGGTAGCGATGGACGGTATTACTGTTGTCGTTAACTCTAAAAACACGTGGGTAGACTACTTAACGGTTGAAGAGTTAAAAAAAATATGGAGTCCCGATAGCCAGGTTAAAACTTGGAAGGAAGTTCGCAGCACTTGGCCAGATAAAGCGATTAAACTTTATGGCCCCGGAACAGATTCTGGAACATTTGATTATTTTACCGAAGCTATCAATGGCAAAGCCCGGGCCAGTCGCTCTGACTATACGAAAAGCGAAGATGACAATATCTTAGTTCAAGGTATTGAGGGCGATGAGGGTTCTTTGGGATATTTTGGTTATTCTTACTATGTCGCTAATCAAAAAAGACTGAAATTGGTGCCCATTAAAAACAAAACTGTTGTAACTCCTTCTGAGAAAACAATTCTTGAGGGTAGCTACAGTCCTCTTTCGCGGCCACTGTTTATCTATGTTAGCAAAACTGCGCTTAAACGCGATGAAGTTAAAAATTTTATGATGTTCTATTTAGAAAAGGCGTCACAATTGTCTAAAGAAGTTGGTTTTGTGCCGCTAAAAGACAGTCGGTATGCTCAAGCCACTAAAGATCTTAAGAAGGTAATGCCATGACAAAACTTATTATTGTGACTTTGCTTGTGGGCTCTCATGCTTTTTCTCAAGAAAATTCGGTAACGACACTTGAAACCAAACTTGAACCAGTGAAAACCAGTTTTAAAATAAAGTCAGAGTTAAGGTCCTCACTGAATAGCTTTAGCGATAAGGCCGCAGAGGCTAATTTTCGTTTGCGTTTGGATCCGAACTTTACCTATGGAGATATTGTCTTTGGCCTTCGGCAGGATATAAAGGATAGATTTTCCGCGGGAAATGACAACTACGTAATGGAAAATACGCGAACATTTGTTGGAAAAAACTATAACACAGGAGACTGGCAAATCCAGCCGCGGATAGAGGTTTGGTTGCCGACAAATATTTTAGATCGCGATAAGCTTTCTTACCAAGGTAGTCCAGGTGCTGCCTTTAAAGTAAAAAGAAGGTGGTTGAACGTAACTTCTAACTATGAATTAAATGGTAAAAAAATGGTTTATCAGAACACGAGAAATAATTTTGCCGACTGGGTGATGTTTAACGAGCTAAAAAATGAAATTCGTTTTAACAAATTTGTGGCTGCTCATTTGAACGCAAAGTTTGATGATTCGTGGGATCAGAGTGGTCTGCACACACAGAAATATTCGTTGGAGCAGAGTTTGGGGCTTCACGTTGCGGAGAATCTCGACATTGAGGTTGGTCACGCGATTGAAAAGACGACTCTAGCTAAAAACAAAAGTGATTCATTCGTGGGATTTGATAAAGACTTCTCGCAAATGTATACGGCAGTAAGTTTGGTATACTAGTTCTGTCCCTGAAGAACGATTTACATTTTCTGTGGGGCTGGAATACCAAGAAGTTCTAGCCCCTTTTTTAGAACTTCTCCAGTTGCAAAACTTAAACCCAAGCGTGCTATTTTCAACTCTTCGCTAGGGGCATTGGCAATTGGGCATTCGTGATAAAACAGATTGAATTTTTTGGCGAGATCGTAAAGATAACTACAAAGGGAGGCCGGTTTATAATTTTCTGCGGCACTTAACACGGTTGTATTAAACTGTCCTAAGAACATTAGTAAGTTTTTCTCAGGCTTTTCGTTGAGTGACCCCCAATTGGGTTTATTTTTCGGATCAAAATGTATTTTGCGGCACAGACTTGCGATACGTGCATAAGAATATTGGATGAATGGGCCAGATTCGCCGTCGAGCTTTAGCCATTCTTTCATGTCAAAGATAATCTTTTTATTAGTATCCATCTTGGTCATGCCATAAAAAATTGCGCCTTTAGCAACTTGCGTAGCAACTTCGTCAATTTCTTTTTGGGTCCACTCGTCTCTGTAACGGTTCAGATAATTCTCTTTTACGGTCTGCTCCATTTGATGAACGAGGGCAATGAGTGGAACAATATTTCCTTTACGCGAACTCATTGCACCGTCCGGGAGTTCAACATAGTTGTATTGCAGATGATAACAGTCTTTAGCTTGCGGGTAACCAAGTATTTCAAGTGTGCGGAAAACTTGCTTAAAATGCATCGCCTGGCGCGTGTCGACGATATAAATGCTATTTGAAATTTTATAGTCTTCAAATTTTTTCAAAGCGAGATATAAATCTTTAGTGGCGTACAACCCCGTCCCGTCTGTTTTTAATAGAAGAACAAATCCTAGGTTTTCTTCGTTGAGGTCGAGACCAATGGCACCTTGAGATTCAACTAGCTTTCCCTGTTCTTTAAACCTCTTAACAAGCTTTATAGATTCTGCGTCGACGTCAGATTCAAAGTACCAATATTCAAATTTCACTCCCGCCCATTCGTAAACGGATTTCATAAGTTCAATAGACCATTCTCGAGTTTCTTTCCAAAGCTCATAATATTCGCCAGTTTTATTTTCTAATTGCTTAATGATAGCAGTAAGCTCGGCCTTATTTTTTGCTTCTTGAGGAGTGCCTTCCTCGTCTTCAAGCTTCAAGTGGCCTTTGGAATAAAGCTTTCCAAGCCATTCGCCTCTATCAGTTTTTGGCACGGCCTCCTTGTTATGATACTTCATATACCACAAACATTTGGCAACGTGAGTTCCCATGTCGCCAGGAAAAGTCGAGGCGACGATATCAAAATTCGAGTAGCGAAGTATGCGGACGATGGCGTTTCCAAGAGAAATATTTCGCATGTGACCGACATGGAGTTCTTTGTGTGTATTAGGCTGTGAATACTCGATCATTGTTCGAGAGTTATTTTCACTGAGTTTTATCGAAAAATATTTTCCGGAAATAATTTGATCAGCGATTTTTTCGCCAACACATTTACTGTTTAAAATAAAATTGATATAGGGGCCGGTAGGCACTGCGGAGACGATTAATTCATCTGGGTTAAGTTTTTCGCTAACTTCCTTAGCAACGACCGGAGGACCTTTTTTTAGTTCTTTAGCAAGCTGGAAGCAACCGAACGCCAGTTCGCCCAGGTCAGGGTTAGGGGGTTGAACCAACGCACCGTAAATTTTTTCCGTTTCGAAATTCGTAAGCGCAGAAATTTTTTTGGCGAGGTGCAGTCTAACAGGGTCATGAAGTAAAGTCATATAAAAGAAGTCTAACAGGGTGCAAATACCTTTAGCAAGCGACAATGATATTAGTTGATGAGTTTTCGGTGTAAACGGCGTACCACATCGTCGCACTGATCGGAGTTTACCACAAAGCTAATATTTAATTCGCTAGCTCCCATAGATATCATCTGAATATTGGTATCGATGAGTTCATTAAAGATTTTTGCAGCAAGTCCAGAGGTTGTGCGGATTCCTCCGCCAATAACGGAAATAAGTGCGCGGTTATTATTAACCTCAACGTCTGAGAATTTAGCAAGCTCAGACTTGACGCTGTCGATAGCTTTTTGATCTGAGTTAGGATCAAGGGTGAGAGAAACGTTTACTTCTGATGTCGAAATGAGGTCGACCGAAAGTTTGTGTTTGGCGAAAACATCAAACAAAGACTTCAAAAATCCATGAGCGCGCAGCATTCGCGTTGAGTAGATATTTACCAGGGTAATATTTTTCTTAAACGCGATTCCGCAAATAGCGTTTGTTTTTTGAGTGTCATCAAAAGCTATCGTGGTGCCAGGATTTGTGGGATTTTTTGAATTTAAGATTATGACCGGGATTTTCTTTTCAATTGCCGGAAATATTGTCGCCGGATGTAAAACTTTGGCACCAAAATACGCCATTTCTGAAGCCTCTTTGAAATGAAGTACGGGTATTGCTGTTGCTTCGGGAACTATTCTAGGATCGGTTGAAAGAATCCCATCGACATCGGTCCAAATTTCAACGCGAGCGGCGCCAATCGCCGCACCAAAGACAGCTGCCGAATAATCAGAACCGCCACGACCAAGTGTTGTTGTTAATTTTTTTGAATTTGCCCCTATGAATCCTTGGGTGATCAGGATATGACTTTGAAGCAGGCCCACAAGTTTGGCTGATTTTTTATAAGAGGATTTAAAATCGACCTGGGCATTGTTAAACTCAGAGTTTGTAACAATATAGTCGCGGGCATCGATCCATTTTGCATTCTTAAAGGCGCTACTTATCAGAAGTGAAGACGCGAGTTCTCCGGTAGCGTAGACCGCATCGGTAGATTTTATTTTATATCTCGTCTTAATTTTTTTGCTTAGGTCATAAAAGAGCTTTTCAATTTGTGATGTCTCCTTCTGTTCCAAATTGCTGGCGACATCGAGATGACGAGATTTCAGCTTTTGAATAATTTCGTTCGCAGCTTTACTTTTTTTCTTTTCCCAAAGCTTAACAATTTCGACGAGAGAATTTGTGACCCCGGCAAGGGCCGAAACTACCACCAGTCTTTGGCCCGCTTTTGATTCAACAATTTTTATGAGTCGTTTAATGGCATCAGCATCCTGAACACTGGTTCCGCCAAACTTTAATACCGTTGTTGCCATAGGTAAACGATTAGAATAAAACATGTTGCAAATGACAATAAAAAAAGACCCATTTTTAGAATTTTCTCAGAGCCAGTTGTTTGAAGGATTTTTGGATCAGCCAACTTTTCAATATAAACGTATGTTCGGGGGATTGGCGTGCTATTACAATGGACTTTTGGTAGCAGTTTTGATGGAAGAGCCTGGCAGTCACTGGAATGGATTTTTAGTGCCTACAGATCATCCATATCATGAGAGCCTCAAAAAAGATATCTCAGGGTTAATAAATCATCCGGTGTTGAGGAAATGGTTATATGCTCCTTTAAACGATGAGTCTTATGAAGCTTCAATTGATTTGGTGCTTCGTTTGATTCGTAAAGGTGACCCACGCATCGGAATTGTACCAGGATTAAAGAAAAAGAAGCGAAAAGAGTATGGTAAAAATAAGAAAAGCAAAAAAAACCGACGCTAAAACTATTCATGATTTACTTTATGCTCTTGCAGTTTATGAAAAGCTTCAGCACAAATTTAAACTGACTGAGAACAAAGTCAAAAAAGTTTTTTTTTCGTCGGGTACAGTTGCTAGGACTTTGATTGCCGAGGTCAATGGTAAACCCTCCGCCGTCGCCGTTTATTTTTATAACTTTTCGTCGTTTCTTGCCTGCAAGGGAATATATCTTGAAGATCTTTTTGTGTTGCCAGAATATCGAGGCTTTGGAGTTGGAAAAAAACTTTTTGTTCACATTGCTAATATTGCAAAAAAAGAAAAATGTGCGCGCTTTGAGTGGTCTGTTCTAGATTGGAATACGCCGGCACTTAAGTTCTATAAAAAGCTCGGGGCTAAACCATTAAAAAATTGGCAAGTTCACAGACTCGATGGCAAGGCCCTTAAGAATCTAAAATAAATCTACGGCATAAAATCTGCAATCTCCAAAAATCTGAATTTTTTCTCTAATTTAGGAGAACTCATGCGGAAATTTGCGACGTTTGCCGTCTCTGTGTCAATTATCGGTTCAGTTGCCAAAACTGAGCCTTATTGCTTGGCCCTGCGAGGAAATGGGGAGGCACAACCCGCTCACTGGGGAGCTCTTGCCAACGTTGTCGAGCGCTTTGGATTGCCAGAAGTCCAGTCTGGTGGAAGTTCGGCTGCCATTAGTCTGATGCTTCTCGAAAGCATCGCATCTAACCCTTGGGTTGCAAATGCTACGGACGAACAACAAAAATCGAGAGCTGCTTTCCTTTTAAAGGTGCTTCATGGGATTACGATCTACTTTTCAAAAAAAATTAAAAACAAAATTGATAAAAGTGGCCTCGACATACAAAAACTATTCACTGCAAAGGCAAATGATCTGCAGATAGATTCTTTAAGTGAGGTTATTAAGAGTCCGATTCCAGATTCTATAACCTCACGCTTGGCACAGACTGAGGTTGTTAACACTTTATATGCCTTGGGTATTAACGAATCTTCGCGTTACTTTTTTCTTTTCAAAAAACTGCTTGATCTGCAAAAAGGTATTAAACTGGAGGCTCATGAAATTCCGCGAATCCGATTTTATGCAGAGGATTTACGCCGTACCCTTTTAACATTTGGTTCGTTTGATGCTGAAAGTGATCCGGCTATTTTCTTTCGCGAAGGCATTATAAACTTTGAGAGGCTTGGGTTTGGTATGGGTAAAATTGCGACCTATCTGAGCGGTAAATACTCGACGTCAGTTTCAACAGAAGCTTTTAACCGGCTGATATCGCTCTGTGAACATCGTCACAAAGGTTTGACATGGAAAGAACTTGTCTCACAAGAGGGAGATTGTCAGTCCTACTTGAACGCCAGTTTGGAATCATATTTCTTTGGACAAACGCTTGTGTGGGAAAACGTAAACTTTGCAAAGCAGCCGGTGGGGAATGTAATTCCTTCGATTCCAACAACTGCGGTTCTTATAAACTCGGCATTTACTCAAGCGAAAGATGCGATGGAAGCCTATCACGCAAGTCTCGACCGCAAGGTTGCTGAAAATTTTAAAGTCCAGAACATCAAAGATGTGCGCCTTGGATATTGGGGTAGTCCCTCTTGGCTCAACAAAATTTTTCTTAATTTAGATCGTCGTGATGCCAAAAGCTCGATGTTTTTAGGATTGGGTCGAGCCGAAAATTGGCTTGAGGTCTTAAGAGCATCGCCTGCTGAACCGGGACTTGCAAATCTTCAACCAATGAAAGTAAATGGTAAGGAGGCCTTTTCCGCCGGAGGGTGGTCAGACTTGCACCCTGTGTTAGTTCTAAAGGCCACGGGAGTCTGTCAGAATGTGGTCTATGTTACTCGTCAAGGCGGCGAGTCACTTTTTGCCCAGGGAATTGCCAAGCGCTTATTAAATCTTGACCGCAAGTGGGAGTTTCTAAGCACAAAAGATAAGACGACTAAAGAAAAAAATGCGCAGCTTAATGATGTCGGCGATGTCGGTGACAAAAAGTCTCTGTGGAGCCGTCTGTATAATTTAGCGAACCCCTTGAGTTCATTTAAAAAGTCCTTATCAAAAGCAGATGCTGTTCTTTGCACAAATTGGAATGATTTTGATGTGCGTAACCAGTTAGATGAATTGGTCGAAGATTCTTATCGTTCGGAATTGTCGAAATTTGTTAATAAGCCGGGGTGCCACTAGGCTCTAAGCGTTTTGTTGCCAAGCCAAATCTTCTTTTTTAATCCGATGTGCGATGATGATTGCGTGCATTGTAGACCCTAGGAGAGCAAACTCCCAAAGACCAAATATCAAGGGCACGATTAAAACTTCTCCCACGACTATAATATAGTTAGGATGACGGACAAATCGATAGGGGCCGGTGGTAATGGGTTTTTCATTGGGAATCTTAATAATTTTCGTCGTCCAGCGCGAGCCAAGCGTTCGAAGAACCCAAAAGCGACAAAATTCCAGGCCGACAAATATAATCAGCATGATAGGATCAGCTTTAGGGTTTGGTGGTATGGACAAAAATAGAAAGGTCAGCCAACATACATGAAAAGTCACAATCCATTTGTAATGCTCACTAAAATATTCTTTGCCGCCTTTTTGAATCAATTTTTGGGTGTTCCTCCGTGACCAAAATAATTCTAATATTCTTTGAGTCACTATGAAGATGAGAACCATTTTTGCAATCAAAATTCTATCTCCAAAATTCCTGACGTGAATCCTGGACCAAGCGTACTCACTAGTGCCCTTCCCGAATTTCTGTTTTTGCGAAGTTCATCCAATACAAAAAGGACCGTCGGTGATGACATATTCCCGTACTGACTTAATACTTTTCGGGTTTCGTGCATGTCGCCGTGACCGAGTCCGTAAGCGGCTTCTAGGTAATCAATCACTCTTGGGCCACCAGGATGAGCAAGGAAGTGTTTATAATCTTTAAGAGAACGTTTGTATCTCGATAAGAAGCTTCCCAAAACTTTTGGATATTCAGTCCTCACAATTTCGGGAATTTTCTGCGAAAAAATGACACTTAATCCGTTGTTCTCAATGTTCCATCCCATAAGTTCAATACTGTCGGGCCAGCGATGTTTCATAAAAAAATTAAGTTTTATTTCCGCTTCTTCCTTACTTACGAGCACGGCCGCCGCGCCGTCACCGAAAAGAGACGTGGAAATAACGTCTTTGGCATTGGTAGCGCCTTTAAAGAAAGACAAAGTGCATAGCTCCACGCAAATCACCAAGACATTCTTTATTCTTGGACTTTGCAGCAGCTCTTGGGCTAGGCCTAAACTTAAAAGTCCTCCTGCGCACCCCCAACCAAATATGGGAATTCGAATTAAGTCGGATCGAAATGGAATTACGTCCATAAGATAAGAGTCTAAACTCGGCGTCATTATCCCAGTCGTAGAAACGGCAATCACGGCGTCGATATCGGTGGGCTGGGTTTTACCTTCTGTGAGGCATTTCGTGATCGCATCTTTAGCTAATTTAATAGTACATTTTTTAAAAATAGAACTGCGTTCCTTCCAGCCATGATCATCATAAAACCATTGAAGGGGGGAGGCGCTATAACGAGTCTCGATTTTGGAGTTATCAAATGAAGTAAAATAGCGTTCAACCGCAGGAAAACGTTCACCGTAAGTTTGGCTTACGACTTGGTAAGCTTCTTTTTGTGTGAATTTAAACTCGGGAACGCTTTTGCCGATGCCTTTGACAAACATAGTATAGTTATGTCGGTGCTGATTGCTTTTTTCAATGACTTAAGAGTCTTTTTTGGCGGGGAATAATTCCCTAAAAAATTTTTTCGAAAGCTAAAGTAATTTAAACCTGGGTAAAATAGGGGAGCAATTTAGTGGAGTACGGAAATTTTTTCCACTGCATTGAATTGGGCGGCTTTCTAAGATAGAATTTCCACGCATGGATATTAAAGCAAAAATCAATTTCATCTCCGAAATAGACCGTCTTAAAAGTGTCCTTCGCCAAACGTTAAATTATCATGAAAATCGGCGTGAGAACGTTGCTGAACATTCATGGCACTTGGCGATGGCAGTATTGCAACTTCACAATTACGCCAACGAACCCGTCGACGTTTTTAGAAGTGTAAAAATGGCGCTGGTTCACGATGTTGTTGAAATTGACGCTGGAGACACCTTTATATATGCAGATGTTGCAAACAAACGGGAGCTTGAATCTCGCGCTGCCGAAAGAATTTTTGGTTTACTACCTGAAGGTGACGCTTCAGAGTTTAAAGGTCTTTGGTTTGAATTTGAGGAGAACAAAACTCCTGAGAGCAAATTTGTACGCGCTCTCGATCGCTTTTTACCACTTTATTCAAATATTCTCAGTCGTGGCTATTCATGGAAAAATCACGGCATTACCAGTGATCAGATCATTGCAAAAAATAAATCGATTATTTGTAAGGGCTCTCTTAGTCTTTGGGCTTTTGCTGAAAATACACTTGATGAACTTATGCCCAACTTTGCTTCCAACCCTTGGCTCAATTAGCGAAAAAAAGGACCCGACTCTCGGGTCCCTAAAAAAACTATTCCTATGTTTTAGCGGCAATTTACAGCGTCAAGAGACATGCCACCACGCCAAACTTCTCTTTGGAAGTAGGGGCGGCCATCAAAGGAACGCATTCCTTCAATCACGTCTCCGGCCTGTCGAAATTGAGTAAATCCAACGGCATCAGACATTCCTTTAAAAACGCATACCGCTCGCGCTGTTAAGAAGTCAGGATAGTAACCTTGGTTTCTAACGCTGATTGAAATAGGTCCCCCGTAAGAACAGTTCACGGTTGCTAGTGCCATACCACCACGCCAAACTTCTCTTTGGAAGTAGGGGCGGCCATCGAAAGAACGCAGTCCTTCGATCACGTCGCCAGCTTGACGCCAAAGTGTGTATCCATTAGCGCGCCCTAAATTTCTAAACGCACAAACGGCGTCGGCGGTATAATGATCAGGATAGTAACCTGCTCCTTGAACATTGATAGTTTGGTTGGCGAAAACATCCGCAGCAAACAACAAAACAAAACTTAAAATTATTTTTTTCATAACTTTTCTTCCTTTCATGTTGTGGTATCAAAATGTTTTTTTTCGTTTTGTGCAAGTAAGAATTGCAAATGTGAAACCAAAACTTCAGAGCCACTCCGACTCTAATTCGAATTTTGTGTCTTGATCATGGTCTGGGTTTGCTTAAATTTCTATCATTAAGCAGAGGGGAGTGGTGCGTTTTTTCCGAGAAATGATTGGTTCTCAAATACCTCTCATCTCAACACCCGCCACGCCATGCCAATACAGAAGCTCTCCCAATACTTGACACCGATATTGCCCCAAATTTACTTTCAACGATTCATGGAAATTTCTCCCGAAATAAAAACCTTGAGCCCTTACGTCCCAGGCAAACCTATCGAAGAAACCAAACGCGAGTTTGGCATTAAAACGGTCATCAAAATGGCGAGCAATGAGAATGCGCTTGGTCCAAGCCCAAAAGTCATTACAGCTGTTAAGAAAGCTCTAAAATCGATTCATCTCTATCCCGATGGTGCGGCCTATGAGTTCAAAAAAACTTACAGCGAAATCTTTGGCTTTGATACTGATCAAATTGTTCTTGGCAATGGTTCTGATGAGCTCGTGAACAATCTCATCCGCGTTTATTGCAAGCCAGGTGATCGCATCGTAACTGCTCAATATGGGTTTGTCGCTTATAAGATTGCCGCCCAAGCCCATCGCCTTAAGACTGACGAGATTCCAGTTTCATCGGATTTTAATTATGACATCGATGCTATTATAAATTTTATCGATACAAAATGGACCAAGGATCATAAAATTATTTTCCTGGCAAACCCAAATAATCCAACAGGCAGCTATATAAATAGTAAGGATGCTGATCGTCTTATTCGTACCATCCAAAATCGCAAAGACTTAATTCTGGTTGTTGATGAGGCTTATTTAGAATTTGCGCGTTCGCGTGACTATGCAAGATTTGAAAAATATCTGCAAACGACTCCTAATTTACTGTTATTACGCACGCTGAGTAAAGCGTACGCTTTGGCAGGGCTACGCATCGGAATATTAATTGGAGCTGCTGAAATCGTTGACTATGTTAATCGTGTTAGACTTCCTTTTAATATTAATTCCCTTGCCCAAATCGCGGCGACAGTAGCTATAAAAGATGAGCTCCATATTAAAAAGTCCCAGAAACTTGTTTGGGAAGGCCTCGATTATTTTTATGAGGTTTTTGACCAGCACAAAATAAAATTTTATTCTTCGGAAGGTAATTTTCTGCTCATTGATGTGGCCATAGATACTGGCAACATCTACAACGAGCTTTTAAAACGCGGAGTTATTGTGCGTCCCTTAAAACCTTATGGACTCCATTCTCATTTGCGTATTAGTGTTGGAACTAAAACAGAAAACCGGCAATTGATAAAAGCGCTTGCTGAGGTTTTGGGAAAAAAATCGTAATGTCAAAGCAGCTTCTCATTACAATTGATGGCCCATCGGCATCTGGAAAATCAAGTATAAGCCGCCGTCTTGCAAAAGAACTGGGCATAAACTGGGTGTCGACGGGAAATTTTTATCGCGGGGTCGCATTCATGGCAAGTCGATTAAAAGTAGACCTGGGTGATGAAGATGCCATCGTCGAGGTTATTAAAAATGAAGATTGGTCTATTGATCTGACTGAAGAGAATACGCTTTTTAGATTTCTTGGTGAAGATTTAACCTCTCAATTATCACTTGAAGAAGTGGGCGCGATTGCTAGCAAAATCAGTAGCTTCCCAAAGGTACGTAAAGCACTACTTCAAAGCCAAAGAGATTGCCTCAAACGTTCCCCAAAGGGGTTAGTTGCTGAGGGCAGGGATTGTGGTACGGTGGTTTTTCCAGATGCCTCTGTTAAAATTTATCTGACTGCCGATAGCTCCGATCGCGCTAAGAGGCGTGCCCTTGAGGAGGGTAAATCTGTCAAAGAAACGAGGCAGGCGCAAAAAGAACGCGATCTCAAGGACCAGACTCGAAATATTGCCCCCTTGCAGGTCCCGCCAGGTTCGGAAGTTGTGGATACCACGGGATTAAGCCTAGATGAAGCCGCCGCCCAAGTTATTAGTCTCGTGGAATCAATATTAGCGACAAAATAATCTTAAAATACTAGAATTTTCCTTGGACTTTTCACTCTTTTACCTTCTATAAAGAACCACAGACTTAAACAGTCTAAAAAAATGCGTGTTTGAAACCCTTAACCAGATTTCGAACACAGAGGAGGTATTTAAAAAATTTTATGGTTAAAACAAGTACAACGAAACAGGCTCTAACTTCGGCCCAAAAGAAGTACCAGGAGATTCTCAATCTCTTAGATTCCAAAGACACTGAGATTCTTAAAGACGATTCAAAACAAACCAAAAATGGCAAAGACAATTTCGCAGATATGTTCGAAGCGAGTTTAAAAGATCGCGATTTCGGCGTTGGCGATATTGTAAAAGGAACCGTTGTTGAGGTTACTCCTGACTACGTTCTTGTCGATATCAACTATAAATCTGAAGGTATGATTCCTATATCGGAATTCCGGTCGGTTGAGGGTCAACAAGCTGTTAACGTGGGTGAGGCCGTCGAAGTTTTCATCGACAAAATTGAGAACGATAACGGCATGCTTGTTCTGTCAAAAGATAAGGCCGATATGATGCGAGCTTGGGATGATATTTCTCGGGCGCATGAAAATGAAGAGCTTATCGAGGGTACTGTCATCGCCAAAGTCAAGGGTGGCTTAAGTGTCGATATTGGTGTCAAAGCCTTCCTACCCGGCAGCCAAATTGATTTACGTCCCGTTCGTAATATGGATGTTTACATCGGCAAAAAATATAAATTTAAAGTTTTAAAATTTAACAAAAAACGTGGAAACATCGTTCTTTCTCGCCGTGCACTTCTTGAAGAAGAAAGAGAAAAACTTCGCAGCCAAACTATCGATGCGATGAGAGAAGGATCTGAAGTTATCGGTTCTGTGAAAAACATCACGGATTATGGAGCTTTTATTGATCTTGGTGGCGTCGATGGACTTCTTCATATCACTGACATGAGTTGGGGGCGTGTAAAACATCCAAGCGAACTCATGAAAGTTGGCGATGAAATCAAAGTTAAAGTTTTAAAATATGATCAAGAGAAGAACCGTGTATCTCTTGGTCTAAAGCAAATGCAAAATGATCCTTGGGAAGCTGTCAAAGATAAGTATCCCCAGGGCACGAAGTTGTCTGGAAAAGTCGTTTCTCTTGCAGACTATGGTGCTTTCGTTGAACTTGACGAGGGTATCGAAGGTCTAATCCATATCTCAGAGATGAGTTGGAATAAGCGTGCGAAACACCCGTCGCAGTTTGTAAAAGAAGGTGATCAAGTCGACGTTGTTGTTTTAGAGATCGACGCGGCCAATCGTCGTATTAGTTTGGGTATGAAACAGCTGCAGCCAAATCCATGGGATGAATTGAAACAATCTTATCCACCGGGAACGATCATTGAAGGCGAAGTAAAATCTGTCACTGATTTTGGTATCTTTGTAGGCATTGAAGATGGTATCGATGGACTTGTCCATGTTTCAGATTTCTCTTGGAACCGCCGTGTCGGACATCCTTCTGAGGTTTTCAAAAAAGGTGATAAAGTTCGCGTGGTCGTGCTCGGAGTTGACTCTGATAACGAGAGATTCTCTCTTGGTATCAAACAACTTGAGGCCGATCCATGGAGCCAAGTGGAAGCAAAATTCCCAATTGGTAGCCAACACGATGTAAAAATTGTTAAGCTTGCTGACTTCGGCGTTTTTGTTGAACTTGCCCCAGAAGTAGAGGGATTGATTCACGTCTCAGAACTCTCAACAACCCGTATTAAACACCCATCCGAAGCTGTGAAGGTTGATGACGTTGTTCGTGCTGAGATCATTACGATTGATCGCGATTCACGTAAGATCGGCTTAAGCGCGAAACTTGTAAAACTTCGCGAGCAAAAAGCAGACGTTGCTGATTACATTAAGAAGGCAACTTCAACTTCAAAAACAAGTTTAGGTGATGTGTTTGGCGAAACGCTAAAAGGTATGGGTTCTAAAACCTCAGCTACCGATCACGAGTAATATTTTTTTAGGAGTAGAGAGCGTAGTTCATTCTTGAGCTACGCTTAAGTGAGAAGGAGCAATTCCGTGAAACGGTTCTTTCAATTCTTAATGATTCTAATATTAATGATGTTTATGGGCGGCGTTTATCTGACCGTAACCGGAAGTCTATTTTCGGTCATTAGTGACGAGCCTGAAATGCACTTAACGAAGGACTCGGTGCTCTTACTGCGCGTTTCTGGGGTGATTCTGTCTGCTGAGAAAGTGTTGAAGCAGTTGGATAAGTATGGAAATGACAGCAAAGTCAAAGCCGTTGTTATACGTGTTGACTCTCCGGGGGGTGTGGTGGGAGCGAGCCAGGAATACTATACCGGGATTAAAAAATTCAGAGCCGCGACTAAAAAGCCCGTAATTATTTCGTGTGCGAATTTAGCTGCAAGCGGCGCGTATTACACAGCTGTCGCCGGCGATGTGATTTATACAAATCCGGGTACACTTATGGGCTCTATCGGCGTGATTATGGAGTTTGCAAATCTCCAAGGGCTCTATGACTGGGCAAAGATAAAGCGTTACGTTGTGAAAACAGGCCCTTATAAAGATTCAGGCGCCGAGTATCGAGCTATGCGCGATGACGAACTTAAACTCTTCCAGACGATGATTGATGAGGTTTACAAACAATTTAAACTGGCAGTCGCTGAAGGAAGAAAACTTCCCTTGGAAAAAGTTGAACCTTTTGCAGACGGAAGAATTTTTACTGGAGAATTTGCGGTAAAAAATGGCTTTGCCGATAAACTTGGTGATTTGGAAGATGCAATTACCGAAGCAGGAATTACCGGAGGGATTAAAGGGAAGCCGGAGGTTTTTGAGCCCAAGAAATGGCGGGCCAATTTCTTAGAGTTGTTTTTAAATAGAAGTGATGATGAAGATGAGAGTTTGGGTTCGGCAGACTGGGCGAAAACTTTTAGTCGGGTGCTCAGGACAGAACTACTTGGTAAGCCGTTGTTTCTTTTGCCTGGAGTTTTAGAAGGTACGCATAATTGATGAAGAAGAAAATAAAGAAGGCGAAAATAAAAACATTATCATCAACCGGAAAGCTTGAGAACCGACCGGTATTGGAGCAGCTTGGCTCCTGGCTAATACCTCAAGTTTTATATCGTCCTCAACGTAAAGACTATATTTTGAAAATTTATAAACCCGAAGGCTGTGTTTTTTGCACGGCAATCAGGGCAGGAAAGTCAGAAGAAAGTTTAATTGTTTATACCGGAAAAAATGCTTCGGTGATCATGAATAAATTCCCGTACAACTCAGGACATCTCCTTATTGTGCCAAACCGGCACTGCGAGCATGTATATGATTTAAGTGAAGAAGAATACACAGATTTTACCAATTTGTTGCCACTTACTTTGAAAGTGCTAAAAAAATCTTTTAATGCTGCGGGCTTTAACGTCGGAATGAATTTAGGGTATGCGGCTGGAGCGGGAATTCCAGAACACCTTCACCAACATGTGATTCCACGTTGGGTCGGGGATGCAAACTTCTTACCGCTCATTGCAAAAACAAAAGTAATGATTGAAAATCTTCAGCAAGTCTATGAGCGTTTGGAGAAAAACTTTGCGGAGCTCGTATGATGGGCTTTGAGCTAGATCACATTGGTATTGCTACCGAAAGTTTGGATGCGGTCAAAACATTTTATGAAGCGATGGGTTTAAAGCTCGACCACGTTGAGGAAGTAAAATCAGAAAAAGTAAAAGTAGGTTTTTTTGCTCTAAATAATAGGTGCAATATTGAGCTTCTAGAGCCAACAAGTGACAGCGGCACCGTTGCAAAATTTCTTGAAAAACGCGGCCCCGGTATACATCATATATGTTTAAGGGTTGGGAATATTCGCGAGACGATTAAGAGATTGGTAAACGGTGGAGTTACGATGATTCACACGGAACCTTTTAAAGGTGCACATAACTGCGAAGTTGCCTTCATTCATCCGAAGTCAACGGGTGGCGTTTTGATTGAGCTGAGCCAACCAAATGCGTAATCAGATGAATATCCAAATTGTAGTTCCTTTAACTCCGATCGTGAAGAAGCTCATCATGATTAACGTCGGGATTTGGTTTTTTCTCACTATTATTGCCGAACAGTTTATTGTCCCGTCAGGCTTTTTCTCAAAGTATTTTGGTTTGGTTCCAGGGATGGTGGTGGAGAAGTTTTTCGTGTGGCAAATCTCTACTTATATGTTTTTACACGCTGCGAGTATCTCTCATATTTTATTTAATATGCTTCTTTTGTGGTGGCTTGGCAGCGAGCTGGAGCAGCGTTGGGGAAGTCGCTTCTTTCTTCTTTATTATGTTGTTTGCGGTGTCGGTTCAGGAATAATTTACTTAATTGGTGTGACTTTTTACCAATTAGTTATGGGACCCACGCTTGCTTGGGCGTCTCCAGTAGTAGGGGCGTCGGGTGCGATTTTTGGTTTGCTACTTGCCTACGGGATTATTTTTGGGGACCGAATTGTATATTTTTTCATGCTCTTTCCCATGCCGGCCAAGTACTTTGTGATGATTCTCGGGGGAATCGAATTTATTACCCTTCTCAACTCTAAGGCTGGTAGTGACTCCAATGTCGCTACCCTTTGTCATTTGGGAGGGATTATTGTTGGATACTTGTTTTTGTATTTTTGGACACGTTGGTCGATTGGGCGCCGTGGTAAGGAAGGTCGACCTGCCAATAGACGTGGCTTAAAATTAGTGGTAAATAACGAGACTTTAGAAGATAAGGGACCAAAATTTTGGAATTGAGTGGAGGAATTTAAGATGACTGAGGATCTACAGAAAGTTCTTGAAGCTTTAAAATACGATAAAAGAATGGCGGAGTGGTACCTGCGCCGTGGCCTCATTACCAAAGAAGAACTCAAAAAACATCTCGATTCACTTCCTGATTTAGCATCAGAAACCGCGCACTTCGATCTTGAGGAAGAAGAAGAAGAAATCGGAAACGGTGCTGCTCACTAAGGGCATTAAAGGTTCCAGGTTCTTTTTTACTTTTAATAGGTGTGTAGGGCGAAGTTTTGTTGCTTCGCCCAGGCCTTTAGATCATTTTTAAGAATTGAATGATACCATATAACGCAAATATAAGTCCTAAGCCACTAATCGTTCCAGAAAAAATCATGAGTGGTTTGCTTTCGTAGAGAATGACGATAGGAAGCAAAAGAATAGAGAATTGCAAAAGAGCAACAGCATAAACAAATACCCCAGATATTCTATAAAAGAACCGACTTTTTTCGCTTAAGCCTTGTTTTTGTTTTTCTAAATTTTTAGCGGTTTCATAAAGTTCGTCGCGCTTTTTGATCCATTCCTCTTTTTTTAACTTCTTATCGTTACTCAATTTATTGCTAGTCCCAGGCATCGCTTCGAGGACTTCGGAAATTTCAATACGAAGATTCCTCGACTGAAAGAAGTTCCATTGGTCGGTGATTTCAGTTTGTAAAATCGATTCTTGATTCTTAAAAAGCAAGCTGCGATTGAGGGATCGGTTCATCATTACAGTCGATAATGTGGAAAGAAAGGCGACAAAGGCAGTAAGGACAGTCACAAGAGTGCGAAGGGACGTTTGTGTTTTCTCTGCTGGCATTATTAAATATAGCTAACAGTAAATAACACTAGAGTCAAAAATACTAGCGCGGAACCGATAACAATTGTAGTGACTGATTGAATAGCCATATTATTTCACTAGCAATATGCTTGCCTGACCCGGGTTCGATATAAACCTTTATAAGTGAGAAGGCGCAAAATGACTGTAAAAAATTAGTACTTGGTGACAAAAAAGGTGCTGGACGACGCCGACGATGTCTCAAAATTTTTCAAATAGTGAGTCACTACCCTGAGAATTTTTTTCAAAAATCTTACAATTGTAGACAACATATCGGAGTTCAAATACTTCATTTCAAAATTAAACTTTTGAGGGAAATTATGAAAGTAACTTTTGGAATTATCATTTTTTTAATGTCGTCTTCTGTGTTTGCGAAATCTGTTGATTGTCACAACCGCTATGATAACGACGGTCGTATCGAAATCACCACAGAATTTAAAAACGGCTCTTTTAGCCCTGTACTTCTTTTTATGAACGGAAAATCAGAAAGATTTCCTGTTGCAAAATTAGATAAGGACTATCAGCCACGCTCTGAAAAAAACGCTAAAAACGTGCGCTATAATATTCTAAGCGTTGGAAATGTCAGATCACTCTATGCTCTATTGGTCCCAAAATCTGGCCTTAAAGAAGAATTCAACGCAATTCTGACTGTTAGAAACGACGGTTATCACGGTGAAACTGGTTACTACTCTCTTGTTTGCCGTTTAGATTTAGAATAAGTCGAAGTGTTCGTGGGGCACGTCAAACGAACGCGCGAACTATCTGGTCGCGGCTGGGCGACCATTACTTTATTGATCTAATTAGATCTTGAAAATAATCCGTTTTTTCAGGACGAGGATATCGCTTTCGTAAAAATCGATAACTCTCTCCTTTTCAATAATCTCTGATAAATGACGCCCCAGCCATTTCGGGCTTGCAACTAGCAAATAGCGATCGGGTTTCAACATTTTGCTGTCCATTTCATTCGGCACCAGGTCTGGTGAGACTACGGCCAAATCCACTTGCCCATTGCGGATTCTTTATGATTCGACGATGTCTCGCCGATCAAAAATCAACGTTAGTGCGACGACGACAAATGTGAGACTTTTCAACGCCGTTAAGTCTTAAGGTCTTCATCAAGCCACCGCTATCGAAAGTGTCTAGTGGTTTGCCACCGAATGGAAGAGCGGGATCAAGAAGCATGTCTTTAATCAGAACCCGATTGCTAGGACCTACTTGATTGACTATTCTATAAACTAAGAAATTTTCAAAACCAGTATCTTTACGGTGATACGGAATCTGGGTTCTGTTGTGATCATTTTGGCGAAGGTATAAATAATTTTCGCCGACATCGATGCTTAGTACCTCTCGGTAATCAATTGTTTTGGTGTTGGTGTCATAGAGATGGCAAGAATAATGATAAAGAGCGGCGTTTGAAACTTCGCTCAACGAAATAAAAAGAAAGGTGCAAATTGCTATCTTCATAATTCCGTGACTTATACCACCTCAGCGAGCGTGTTATCAAATTCTGTTGAATTATTGTAAGCAATTCAGGTTCGCTAAAGCTTATTCGTAGCTTGACTAAGGTTCCCCATCTCGGCCGAACTATTTAGTGAATTAACCACCGTTGGATCGGTATTTTCGACCCAATCCTCATTAATGATCTTTGGAACCCCGTTTTCGTAGCGTAGATAAATTGTTTTTTGACCGAAATCGCTATGCAGATTTGATTGGTAATCTTGAAAGGCTCGGACCCATATCTGATCTTTTTGTTCAAGGACGGCGGGATCGGAAAACTTAATTTTGATATTTTGATATTTTTCCGCAAGTTCTTTTTTGTAACGGTGCCATTTGCGCTTATTCATTTTTAATGCGTGAAAGCTCTCAGAATAAAATTCCATGTACTTATCAATGCTTTTTTCTTCCCAGGCCTTGCGCCAGTCCTCAAGCATTGTGGTTAGCACTTGGTATTTTTCTTTTTGTTTATCGATAGGAACGTAGTTAACACTGTCTTTAATAATAATCGGTGTTTTTTGTAAACTTATAAATTGCGAAATGTCTTTGATGACTTCGTTGCGGACGACAACGCATCCCCGCGATCCTCGAGTTAAGGCTACCGTATCTGGGACTGCGTGTAGCCAAATTCCAGCGCCGGTTTTTCCTAAAAGCTTATCGAAGACATTCGGGTAGCTGATGGTAAAGGCGCGGCTACCATAAAGGTTAAAATCTAGATTGCCTTCAAGTTTTTCTAAAAAAGTGTAAATACCTTCAGGAGTTTTGTGATCGCCACGAGCGAGTTTGTCGCCTTGGTTCTTTCCGATATCAGTGGGATAGTGGCGGACAGGCTTTAAATTACCTACTTCAAATTGCTTCCAAACGGTGAGTGATCTTTCGGTTTTGTCGACGACAAAGATATGATTAGGAAAGTAATTAGTATTGCCGAGACTTACGATATTATCTGGAACCTGGTAATTGATTTTTGTGATCCATGTGTTAGAGGAGTCACGAATTTCTTCCTCAATCGAAAGTTTCTTAGTGTCATCAGCACCACTTGTTGCGGCGAATAAAAGAGTTGCTATAATTGTCAATGATTTCGACGATTTCAAAAGGATTTTCATCCGTTATCCGTTCCTTCTTTTATTATAACTCAGTGTCCTTGGGATGAGGAATAAATGTCAAGAATTTGAGTTTTAAGGGTGAGTTTTCGTATTAAGACTTTTGTCAGGTTGCCGATAAATACTACAAAGGACGAGCAATGGCTGAAACTGAGACAACGCAAGAAGCTCCAGCAAGTGGAGGAGGAAAAATTGGGAAACTGCTGTTACCAATTTTCTTAGTTATAAATTTTGGATCCTTAGGGGCAGGCCTTTATCTGGTCTTTATCAACACGGTCGAATTTGAACCACCTAAAATCGTGGAAGAAAATGAAAAGGAATTGCTTTCGACAGCACTGGAAGAAATGGAATCCGATGTTGTGCTTTACAATATGGAGCAATTTACGGTGAATCTGGCGGGATTTCCGTCCCGGGCTATCCGTTTAGAAATGAGTTTAGAAATGCTCGATACCAAGGGATTTGAGGACGTGGTTCGTTTAGGAGCAGAATCTCGCGATTCGATTGTAAAAATCCTCAACGCTAAGCGCTTTGCTGATATTGAGACCATCCAAGGAAAACTCTTTTTAAAAGATCAAATTGCCACAACTCTCAATGGATTTTTAAAAGAGGGGGTGGTCAAAGAAGTGTATTTTACGTATTTTGCCGTTCAGTAAGAGAGTTGACAGCGATTCCTCACCGCTAGACAATAAATGAAATTTGAAATAGTCAAGGAGTCGACTGTGTATCATAAGCTTTCAGCATTTTTTCTTATCTTTATTGCCCAAAATGCTTTCGCAAGTATCGGTCAAAATTTAAAATTCGAAGTTGAAAAATATAAGGTGCCCAATGGCATGACGGTTTTGCTTTATGAAGATCATAGTGTTCCTCGCGTAAGTTATAACACTTGGTTTCGGGTTGGTTCGAAGGATGAACGTCCAGGAATCACGGGAATTGCGCACTTGTTTGAGCACATGATGTTTAAGGGTGCAAAAAAATATAGTGGTGAAGCGTTTGATAGCTTAATTCACGCTAATGGGGGCGACAACAACGCTTTTACCAGTCATGACTACACCGGGTATTACATTGATGGTCCCAGTGATAAACTTGAACTTTTTATGGATATCGAAAGCGACCGCATGGTTAATCTCGATATTACCGATGCAAAAATCAAAACTGAACGAGAAGTTGTTAAAGAGGAGCGACGAAAAAGAACTGATAATTCAATCATGGGTACCTTGTGGGAAGCCACTTTTGATTTGGTGTTTAAAGCCCATCCGTATCGCTGGCCCGTAGTGGGTTGGATGGAGGATTTAAACCGCATAACTCTTAAAGACTGTAAAGAGTTTTATAAGACTTTTTATGCTCCTAACAATGCTACCGTAGTGATCGCAGGTGATATTGATAAGTCCAAAGTTAAAGATTTGATTCAGAAGTACTATGGAAATTTTTCGGCGTCTGAAATTAAACCTAGAACTTATCCAAAAGAGCCAAACCAAGGGAGCATTCGCACGCGCGAAATTTCAAAAGCTGTACAAACCCCCACAGTGGGAATGGTATTTAAAACTTCACGCGCCGGCGACGACGATACTTACGTCCTTGATCTGATCGCAAATATCTTAGGAGGTGATCAATCGAGTCGTCTGTACAAAAGAATGGTTTATCGTAGCCAAATTGTTTTGAATGTGAACGCAAGCTCCTATACACCTCAGGAGCCGGGAATTTTTCAAATTGTCGCGAGCTTAAGATCAGGAATGACTCCGGACAATATATTGAGAGTGATTGAGAATGAATTGTGGGTACTGCGTTCAAAGGGAGTGACGGAGGCTGAACTAAAAAAAGCCAAAAATCAAATCATGATGGATTATGTGAATCCGTTGAAAACAATTCATGGAAAAGCAAACGTGCTGGCGTTAAATGAAACCTTGTTCGGGGATTATCAAGTGTTCTTCCGTGATCTTGATAAGTATGAAGCCGTCACCGTTGGGCAAGTGCAAGAAGTTGCAAAAAAATATCTAAAGCCCGAGCAAAAATCGATCCTAAAAATAGTTCCAGCCTCTGGAGGACAACATGAGTAAATTTTTTAAAATTATAGTCTTAGTTTTTTTAATTACGGGCTGTCGAAGTACACCTTTGCAAAATATTTTGCCAGGCTCTGGATTTCAACTGCGTCCCTATAAAGAAGTAAAGCTATCAAACGGCTTACGTGTTTTACTCGTTGATGACAGGGCTCTCCCTTATACGACATTTAGCATGATGATAAAGTCAGGAGCTGCGCATGATCCCGCTAATATGCCGGGCCTCTCGCATTTTGTGGCGGAGATGATTAATAAAGGAACGCCAAAATTAAACGCCACCCAAATTGCCGATGCCTTTGGAGCTATTGGTGCTCAATATGATGCTGACACCGACTACGATTTTACCCAGATCAATGCGAGTGGTCTCTCGCAGTACAGCGATGAACTTCTGGACATTTATTCAACGGTTATTACCAATGCGGCATTCTCTAAAGAGGAAATCAAAAGGCTAAAGCGCCAAGTGCTCGATGCCATCAAGAAAACAACTGAAGAGCCTGGATCATTCACAAGCTTAGCTTACCAAGACTATTTATATTCGGAGCATCCGTACTCTCATGCGGTGATGGGAAGGCGAAAAGGAATTTCAATGGTAGAGCAAAAACACGTGGTGAAGCATTTCCGTCAGTACTATCGACCCAACAATGCCATCCTTGCGGTGGTGGGAAATTACTCCGACAATATTGTTGAAAAACTCGAAAAACATTTTGGCGGATGGAAAGAAAAAGAGATTCCGCAGTTGGCATTCCCGAGCCTTCCGCAAATTCAAGGTCACCAAATCCGTATTGTCGATAAGGGTGATCTTGTACAATCAGAAATTCGAATAGGACACTACGGAATTCGCCGCGATAATCCTGATTTTCAAAAACTACGTTTAGCAAATACAATTTTGGGTGGTGGTTTTGCTAGCCGACTGATGCAGGAGGTGAGAGTGCGCTCGGGGCTTACTTATGGAATTAGCTCAGGCTTTGAAGCGCGCAAAGATTCTGGGCCCTTTACCATCACGACGTTTACGCGCAATGAGAAAGTCGGTGAAACGATTAAGAAGACCTTGCAAGAACTCGAGCGCTTCCGTTCGCAAGGTGCTACGGACGAGGAAGTCAAAGATGCCAAAGCTTATATGATCGGAAACTTTCCGCGAGCCATTGAAACTGCGGAAAAACTTGCCAATAACTTAATGGTGCTTCGACTTTATGGGATTGGTGACAACTACTTGGAAGACTTTATCGATGATGTGCAGAAAATTACTACCTCTGAGGTCAACCAGGTAATTCGCAACTATTTAAAACCGGAATCCTTGAAGATTTTGGTTTATTCAAACTCGCGATCGGTAAAAGATCAACTGGGACCTGTTGGGCCCGTGGAAGTAAAGAGTTTTAGAGATTATCTCTAAAGAATGTCGGTAGGATCGACGATTTTTGGCTCCGGTTTCATTTCCAAAGGAAAATTGAAATAGGGGCCAGTTACTTTTGTGACCTCTGTATTGACAGACTGAATTCGTAGACTATCAATTTTTTCTTCAATACGATTTAACTGAAATGCGATATTATTTATATCTTGGCGAACGCGTTTGGTTTTTACCATCCACGTGAAAAATTCCCGTAACATCAAAACAGTCACGATACAAAGGGCGACTAGGGCAGCGATGACGGCGTTTGTGGAAAGTTCAATTCCCTCTAAAGACTCAAGGAGATTGGATAGCTTCATGCGAACGAACTATTACCGAATATTGTGTTCAAACTCAAACAGTAGTGGGGTTAAACTAGTTGTCTTTACGACGCAGCACCAAATATCCGATGATGGCTAGGAATAAAAGTGCAATGCCTAGGGTGGTTGACATAGACGAGCCACCTTCGCCACCGCTACCTATGGCTTCAGGTTCAGGCGGCGGGCTAATTTGCGGTAAATTCGACGGAAAGGTAGGCACCGTATTTGTTGTTGATGTTACAGGAATATTGGGTGCCGCTGTAGGAATCTTTAAAACTACGAGCGAACGAATTGCTCGGTCGAAATCCTGACTGTATCTTGAGTAGCTCTTTCTATGGGCACTAAAAGTAATTAGGATTCCAAGTTGTTCTTTTACAGTCGCAAGGTAGCGGGTGAAATAGTTGAAAACTTCCGAGTTGTCATGGAGTCCATCGACCCATTCTTGACCATTAATCGTATTTCTTACCACTTTTATAATCTTGGATTGAGTCATTTGATTTTTATCGTTAGGAATCGTGCGCGGGGTTTTTAAATGTTGTTCATAGGCAGAAAAACTATCGCTTGGTCCTCGCTCTTTGGCAGTAAAGACAATAACGGCATCACGCTTTCCCTTTTGCAAACCAGAAGAACATACATATTCAGTTCCTTCCGCCACGCAACTCCAGCTTGGCGGAAGGTCAAAAGATAAATACGAAGTTTTATAGTTTACTGCGTAGGCCCAGTTAAAGGAAATTAAGGCTAATATTGCCGACGCTAGTAGGGTCTTTCTGAGACTCATCTTTTAAGTCTAACGAACCGACCCTCTATGTCAACCGCGTTTTACCTGCGGTGACTCTTATTTGCCGTTATTTTGATAGCTGATATTTCAGGACTAGGAGAGCTTGGTTTAAGATTTTTTGCTTTGTTAACGGCGTCCAAAGCATCAAGAGCTCGACCTGACTGTGTCTTTCCCAAAAGATTTTTTGAATCTGGTCCCGACGCTAAGAGTACTTTGTTAATTTCAGGAACAGATAGTTTTGGGCTCACACTACGTACGAGCGCCACTATCCCTGAAGTGATCGGTGCTGCCATTGATGTACCTTCAGCACCCCAAAATAAAATCCCCTTTGAGTTTTCTTGTTTTGCTGACCATAACGGCTCTTCCTTTGTCCCTCCCGGGGCCGCGACACGAACTGATCTTGCGCCATAGTTTGAGTAAGGTGCAAGATTGAAACTTGCATCAAGGCTTGCCACCGTAATGTTGTTTAAGAATGGGAGGCTGGCCGGTATTTGCGGAATAATATCGTTGTCAAGAGGAATGGGATTTCCAATTTGATCAAGTATCCCGTTACCAGCCGCTGTGACGATGATGACTCCGTTTTGGTTGGCAAACTCAAACGCATCTAACACAGGGCGAAGCGCTTCGCGGGGAGTATTTGGATTTAATGGTCCGCCAAACGAGAGGTTTAAGATCTTTGCACCTCGGTGAATAGCATAATAAATAGCCGCAGTCGCTTTAGCCATATCCGCAAGACCACTTTCATCCGCGACTTTGATAGGAAGAATTTTTGCCTTGGGTGCGACACCGAAAACTTCGGCAGCTGCCAGGCCTGCTACGTGGCTACCATGTCCGGCATCATCAAATGGCGCCCCATCATTTTGTACGTAGTCCCAGCCGAGATAGTCATCGACGAGCATATTGCCATCGTCGTCTTTACCGTTATCAGGAATTTCTTTTTCGTTCACAAGAATTTTAGAATTTAAAAACGGGTGATTATAATTTACGCCCGAGTCGAGCACTGCAATAATCTGACCTTCTCCTTGCGAAATATCCCACGCTTTTTCGGCATTGATGAGTTTTAGGTGCTCAAACTTTTGGTCCATTTCACTAAGAAGAGGACGGTCCTTGGGATTAAGTACTGAAAGTTTTGGATTGGAAGTCACATTGATGGGAACAACTGTAATGGCGCACACTCCGCGTGAATCTTGCACAAAAAGCCCAATCTCGTAATGACCAAGCTCGTCGACACGAATATCAAATTCACCTTCCCGTGAGAAAGGACCTTGTGGACGAATCTCTCCAGGTGCCATGACGTACCACCTATAGTTTTGGGCGGAACTCTCGCGTCCGGAGAGTCGTAAGACCTGATTAATTTCCAAGTAGCCATTTCGTGATTTTAACTGGCTTTTGTTAAGTAGTTTGATGACAGCTGTTGGTGGTTCATCCTCGTTCACCACACAATTAGGAAATTGTGGCTTAGATCGGTTGGCTTCCATGGCTAACCATTCAAATCCGGCATCTTTTTTTTTTGATCCTAAAAGCAAGTTTGGCTGAATTTGTGCATGCGGTAGAAGGTTTGCAATTTCAATTTCACTCTTAGCATTAACGTGATAGAGGCCCTGAGAGGCGTTGATCGCAGAAGAATTTCCTGAAAAATTTCTTTCTAAAATACTGTGCTCAGAGGGGGCAATGCGAACGATGTAGCCCAAGTTAGTATTTTGCGGCGTCTGATAATTAATTCTCACCGACTTTTTATGATCGTTTTGTGAACAACCAATGAGACCACTTAAAATTACGGCCATTGTTAAGACCCCGATTCCGCTTGTCCTGCGCATAAGTCCTCCCCACGTCCCAGGCACTGAATACAACTTTCCATAATCTAAAAACAATTTAGATTATTCTTGATTCCCCATAACAATACCTTATAGTATCGGTTAAGATGAACCTCCAGCAATTAGCAACTTTCTGCGCGATCTTAAACGAAGGCAGCATGACTGCCGCTGCAGAAAAGCTGTTTCTCACTCAGCCGGCGGTGAGCCAACAAATTCGTAATTTAGAAGAGGAATTAGGGGTCGAACTTCTGGTTCGTGGTGTTCGCCATGTAAAACCTACACTCCATGGTCAGCTTTTGTATGAATATGCAAAGAAGATCATGCATCTTACAAAACAGGCGGAAGTCGCAATTCAAAGTATGAAATCTGAGGTAAAAGGGAAACTTGTTATCGGGACTCTAAACTCGATAGGAATGTATCTCGTGAGTCCGTTGGTTGGGTTATTTCTGAAAACCAACAGTCAGATTACTTTGAGTTTAGAGTATGGCTCTGGCGCCGAAATTCTAGAGGCGATGAAACGTGGCGAGCTCGATGTGGCAATTATGCCAGATGTTGTTAAGGAATATGGTGGTTATGCCGATCAGTACGAAGAAAAAACTTTGTTTAAAGACGAAGTATGGTTGGTAGTAAGTGCGCGTGATGCAGCGGTGCCTTCCAGTATTGATGTTAGTGGGTTGGTTGAAAATCCCATGGTACGCTTGAAACAGCATTTTCCGGCCTTCGAGAGTTTTTTGAATAAGCAGCTTGAGCAAAAAAATATTAAATTAAATCCTGTTATTGAAACGACCAACGTTGGGTCTCTTAAGCGGGTGATTGAGTCGGGCTTTGGCTGGGGATTTTTGCCAGCGCATTCGATTCGCAAACAGGTAACATCTGGGCGACTCGCGCGTGTCGATGTGGCGGATTTAAATTATTCCTTTAATGTGAAATTTTATACACGTAAAGATTCTCAGGCCAAAGCAGCCTCGGAAGTTTTATACCGGGCTTTACAGCATAATACAGCGAAGTAACTAACGAGTCGCTGAGCTTTCTAATACGACCGAAATATCTTGCGCAACATCTTTTCTGGTCCAATGTTTTCTGAAATCTTCGAATTCAATTCCCTTCGGTAAAAAAACACGAATGGGTGGAAAGTTTAAATTCGCCCAAACATTTGTCACATTTTTAATCCAATTTTGTTTTTCGCCGGAGTACGGAATTTTAACGGTATAAGTATTTGGGAGATACTTTGTCGATGCCACCATAAGTGGGGAGGTTTCTTGTGCCTTTGGTGTATCCACTTTCATCTCGCACGCTTTAACGATTTCTTCTAAACGTTTTGCCGCAATGGGATCTTTGTGTTGATCAGCACGAGTGAGCTGAAATCCTAACTCCCAATCAATAATCTCAGCCCAGCGTGAGTTTTTTTGGTCTGCCACGACCCAAAGTTTTGAGCCAGGAGAAAAGGCGCTGAGAGATTCAAGTTTAGAAATGTTCATTTTAAAAAGATAACAGCTCCTTTTTTGAAAGGCAAAACATTAGACTTGGTCTAGAATGCCGTTTACAAAAGCCGATGAGTTTTCACTACCAAATTTTTTTGCAATCTCGACGGCCTCATTGATCACGGCGTTGCGAGGAACAGCTTCTTTCATGAACTTCATTTCAAAGACAGCTATGCGTAAAATATTAAGATCGACCCCGGCTATACGTTCGATTTTCCAATTTTTACTTTTGGTTGTGATAATTTCATCAATGGATTTTTTAAATTCCAATACGCCACCAATAAGATTGTTCGCATAATCCCATGCCTCTTTGTCGCGCAAGAATTGGCTTTCGTACAATGAAAGGCATTGGCCTAAATCGATTTCAGGCGAAAAATGGTATTGGAAAAGAACTTGTAATGCCACCTCTCTTGAGGCGCGGCGCGTACTCATGGAGTAGCATTAATCATAAAACGCATTGCGCGTCAAATAGGCTTTGGATATATTGATTTTCTATGAAAGCTTTACGGGTTTTATCGTTAGTTGTCGCGGGGCTATTGACTTCGGGATTTCAACAGCCGACTCCTGTGCCGGTCGAAACTGGCACAAAAGCCGCTGCCAAGTACTTCGAGCCTAAGAAAGTCGCGGGTTCTACAACATCCGCTACTGATTCCAATACTCATTATTTGGCCGTCTATATTGGTAACCACTTAAGCTCCGATAGCTATCTTTGGGGAAGTCCTGGCGAATCTGATAACGGGAAATTCATTGGTGGCTTGGCTTATCGCTTTGATGAGTGGATAAATTCTGGCGACAAAATTGTAAAAATAGATTTTGCTTCGTACGAATTTGCAGGTGGGCAGAAGGCAACGAAAATGTCGATACTTTATGCCATTAGCTTTCCCGATGCGAGTAGCCGGTTTCCATTTTATTTTGGTGCTGGCATTGGTCCTGGGGTTTTCTTTAAACAGTTGCCGGGAGAATCTAGTGTATCCCTGGATTATCAATTATTTTTGGGTTTGAGATTTATGAACCTCTTTCAAAGTTTCGGTTTGTTTGTTGAGGCTGGTTTTAGAAATCATGTTATGATGTTGAGCGACGGTCAGTTTAACGGTAGTTATTTAACTACCGGCGCTGTGTTTACATTTTGAAAGTCCATCGGCCCCAATCTGAAATTATCGTAAAATGTTTGCGAGATATTTTCGAAAATAAATATCTTGCGGATAAAGTTGTTAATATTCAGCTGAAATCGCAAAAACAAATGGGCGCGCGCGATCGGCGTTTTGTCGCCGAATCAGTTTACGAAGTTGTCCGCTGGTGGCGGCTGCTCAAACATGTCGCTGAGAATTCGGGCTTTGACAAAAAAAATCCGTGGATTTGGTACGGTGTCTATTTGGTAAAGAGTGGATTTGAGTTGCCGAACTGGCGCGAGTTTGAAGTTTTAAAGGGATTTACTTTCCCAAACGAGTCGGTGGTGGGCTCTTTTCCTTTTGCAGTTCGAGAGTCTATTCCCGATTGGATGGATGAACTAGGAAGAAAGGAAGTTGGCGAGCGTTGGGGGCGAGTGGTTGAAGCTCTAAATAAACCCGCGGATGTTGTCTTGCGTGTAAATCAATTGAAGACAACACCTAGCGAATTGATTCCCGCGCTTTTATCAGAAGGAGTTGAGGTAAAACCCATCGATGGCGATGCACTTTTATTGCTGACGAGAAAGAATCTGTTTACAACTGTAGCCTATCAGGCTGGTCTTTTTGAAATTCAAGATTGGTCGTCGCAGCAGATTGTTCCCTTTTTAGGAGTAAAACCCGGTGAACGTGTCATCGATGCCTGCGCCGGCGCTGGCGGGAAAACTTTGCATATGGCGGCGATGATGAAAAACAAAGGTCGTATTGTTGCTATGGATATCTATGAGAAAAAGCTAGAAGAACTGCGGCGCCGAAAAAATCGTGCCGGGGTCGATATTGTTGAAACCAAGACAATCGAAACGAAAACAATTAAGCGGTTAGCGGAGTCAGCGGATCGTCTATTGTTAGATGTGCCCTGCTCGGGGTTAGGGGTTTTGCGTCGAAAACCAGATTCGAAATGGAAATTAGCTTTGAAAAAAATTTCGGAACTAAATGGGCTGCAGCGAGAGATTGTTTTTGAATATTCGGCGATGGTGAAAAAGGGCGGAACTTTAGTTTACTCCACGTGTAGTATTTTACCTTCGGAAAATGGCGATATCGTAAAAGATTTTGTTGCAAAAACCTCTTTGGGTTTTAAATTGATGGAAGAGAAAACTCTTTTGCCTGATGATACGGGGTTTGATGGGTTTTACATGGCCAAGTTTGTGCGGGAATAATGTTGGCATAACTGTTGTATGTATTTAGGGGATGGCAAAACCTTTTAAAGTAAAATCGAGTTCAATCTTTTTAAGTGTCAAAACTTTTGCCACTGCGACCTTTTTTGTATGTTTTTGTATACCCGCAATGGCCGCCCCTTTCCTTTGTTACGATTTATTTAATACGGAGCCAATGCGTCCGATCGATCCACCAGAAAGATATACCCTACTGGCTAACCGACTTTTAGTGGAACTATCTGCGAGAGTGGGGATCGACGTGCGACTGCAGGAGTATTCGCAAGACAAAGATGGAAAATGGTTTTTCCGCGACCCAGAAGTATGGCAGTCGGTAAATGAATACTCAGAAAGAGAAATGACGAAAGAGTTTCAAACTCTGACGGCTGTAACCAGTGTAATAGGTTATGTGTTAGGGGACTCAAATATCCATAACAGTTATAAAGTTCACTTGCAGGGCTCTAAACCATTCGTCTATGCAATAGCGAGTCAGTTTCGATCTGACTTTTTTCTCAATAAAAAAATTACTTCAGAGTTTGTTGGCTTTAAAATTTTTAATTTGAAATTTGTGAAAGACAGATGGCGAGAGGTAAGTGTAGCTTTATCAGCTCTCTCTCCTGCTGAGGCTGCTAAGCTTGCAAAAAAACTGGGAGCGACCTCACGCGAAGCCGGCGAAATTAGCTACCGCTTGCAGCTTGCGATTCAACACCTATCTACGGAGCACGAAGCGGCAATCACGACAAAAGAAGAGGTTTTGCGGCGTGTGATGTTATCGCAAACTCAAGTCCTACATGACAAAACAGTTATAAAAAAAATTAGGGATTCACTGGAAAGGCGATTTTTGAGAGACTTTTTGGCGAACACAGGATTCAAGTCTTTTGAGGAATATAAGGCTCAGATTCTCTTGGTTCCTGAATATCGTGAATATGTGCAAAAGTTTTTTAATGACTATCAGCTAGTACGTATAGGCTCAAGCCTTGAGCGCTTTGGGGTGATCACCAATGGTACGAAGTCGATGGATCAAGTTGGACTTTCTGCCTATAGTGCATTAGGTTATGAGGATGTTCGACGCCAAGTTGAGGCTGAAAATTTAGGAATGAGTGTGACCGATTATCAGGTCCAAATCCCTCCACTTTATCGTCCGGTCTCAACATTTTTTCATAGTCGTAAAAACCAATATTTCTCAGGATATTCTTTGTATGGGGAAACTCATTATCTAGTTTCCAATGAAAAGCTTCTGGCCTCTATCTCAAGAGGCGAGATTTTTTTGAGCTTTACTTTGGGAGACTCTATTAGAAGTAGTGAAAGTTGGCATGGCAAGGCTATTCCATATGATTACTTTCCTTATCTGGCGGCACCTTTCGTCGTTGATTTTCAAAATAGGGCCGGTGGAGATTCTCAAAGTGTTGTGGACTATGTAAAGGGTGTTTTCAGAGTTAAGGACCGGGTACCCAATTTTAAGAACGAGTTGCATAAAAAAATGAACATACATGTGCGCACTACTGATATTTTTTTGGATAATGCCGATGGGTTTGGAGACTATGTCGAAGCCCAGGTCTACGGTCCTTTTCCAGTCACGTTACACGAGAGTATCGCTGTTCCCAAAACAAAGCCCCTCCCCAAACCAGTTTCTGAAGCATTGAAGGATCTTGATATTTCAGTGCGATCGTACTGATATAGGTTAACGCAGTGTAGACGAAAAAAGGTGTCGGGCACTTCAAAAAGACCCAATACTAAAGTGAAATTGATATTTAGATTCGTGATAATCTGGATTGGTTGAAGAGGTTTCGATGGGATTTAGCTTGTAGGCTAATTCAAAGTTTACAGGACCGACGGGAGTTACAAAGCGTAGCCCCACTCCGGCAGAGTGGCGATATTCTTTTTCAAAGCGAAAGTTCGGGATCACTACAGCGCCACCATCATAAAAAATTGCTCCACCAACAGCGCCATAGATTGGAAATCGAATCTCTGACTTTACTAAGTAAAAATAAGTTTCGTCTTTGAGTTTAAAATCCGTAATCGCAAAGTCAGATGGTATAGTTACGCCAGCAAGATTGGCTTTAATTTCATCAAGGCGTGGAATCAATTCGAGTGAGGGATCAAATCCACGAATTGTCGAACGTGTTCCCAGAGAAAATAGCTGCGCATAGGGTACACCCGAGTAGAGTGTATTGTTTAGAGGATGGACATAGGGATAGGTCGAAAGATTTCTTACATAGCCGCCGCGAACTGAATTGGCCCAAACCCATCCTGGTTTGATTGGTTGATAGTGGGATAAGGTTGTGGCGGTACGAATGAATTCAATTGTATTTGTACTGCCAATCCACGGAGACGAATAGTCTAAGTTTAAGCGGATGAATTGGCCTTTTGTAGGATTAAAAATATCGTCACGATAGTCAAAATCGACCGAAGGTCCAATGCGCGCCACGTCTTCTACTGAACGCGGTGGCTCATAGACGAAAAATTTGCTGTCATGTGAAAATCCATAGAGTGCCCAAATGAGTTTAATGTTTGGAGTAAAAGTTTTTTCTAAAAGAAACTCCACGCTGTTAGATTCGCGGACGTCAGTTTTTTGCAAAAGCGTCGTGGGATAGCTTGCAATGAGTTGAGAGCGAGTAACATTAACGCGGCCATCAACCACGGTATCAAATGGGAGCTGAATGAAGGGCTCAAAATATCCCGCGGTAATCTTATTGTTAAGAAAGTCAGCGCCGTAGTCGAGAGTCTTTCCTTGTAAGGGGGCAATGGCTTTATCTTGTTCGAGACGTAAACTCACAGATCTTGCTGTTCCTAGGAGGTTGCGGTAAGACACTCCGACATAACCTCTTGCGTTTAGGTTAATTTCGTTAGCAACCCCCATACCAAATTTAAAAAGTCCGGGATTTTTTTCTGCGAGTCTGATGATAACGGTCCGTGGGCCTGTACTGGTACCTTTTTCAAAAGTTTCAATTTCTATTTTACTAAAAAGCCCTAGGCGTTGTAGGTTATTGACTGAAGTCTCAATGGCGGCGGGTGTCAGAGGTTCCCCTAGTTTAAATTTGAGTTCTCTGAGGATTACTGAGTTTTTTGTTTGGTCATTGCCGTCAATGATAATGGAGTTAACGGTAATTCTTGGACCTTCTAGAATTTTAAACATGATAGTCGCAAGTGTACTGGTTTTGTTGTAACTCACAAGTGTGTCGGCTGAACCCAAAATCTGCATCTCAAGGTAGCCTTTATTAAAATAAAACTGACGAAGTGTTTCAATGCTTTCTTCTAATTGATTAAGGTGTAGCGGACCATTTTTTTTAATCGTGAGGGCAGCACTCAGCTCTTCTTCAGAAAAACTCCTATTGCCGGAAAAGTTTATATCTTGGATGGCAGTCAAAGGACCTTCATAGAGCGAAATTTGAATATCTACCCATTGACGTTTTGGGCCCTCAAGCAATGACGCCGATTGAATGCGGGCGCGAAAAAAACCTTGGTTTCTCAGTTCGGTGACTAAGTTTTTGTAGCCGCGCTCAAGATCCCGCTCATTGTAAAGGCCTTTTTTAACCAGATCGGAACTATGGTCAGTGATAAAATCTGAGTAATATTGGGGGGGACGCGAAATTTGCCCCTGAATATAGAATTTACGAATTTCAACTCTTGGACCTTCTTCAATGTAAAAATGTATTTCGCGCCGAGGTGGATCTTCATATTGTTTCACTTGCGGGTTTACCGAGACCTGAGCGTACCCTGCATTCAGATAGTGGTCTTTTACCCTGGAGGTAGCCTCCGTTGTAATATTATAGCCGAGTTGTGCTAGTGAATCTGGGTCGATGGCACGACGTAAACTATCGTCATCCATTTTAGACGAGTTATTGCCTTTAAATAAAAACTCAATTTTGTAAGGATCAGTGACAGAGTAAGAAATTGTGACTTCGCTGTAGCTAGCATTAAAATCAATTTGGGGAGCGGAAAGGGATGCGTTTAAGTAGCGGCTGTTATCGGCTATAAATTCCTCATTTGCCTTAGCTTGAAAGTCAGAAAGGATATTGGCTGAAAATCTTTGTTTCACAAATTTCTTGGCAATACTCCGCAACCGTGTTGCTAAAAAAGGATTTTTGACATCGAATTTAAATTCTTTTATAAAACATTCGGGGCCTTCAGTGATGTTAAGTTCTATGGCAATTTTATTTTCAGGCTCTGTCCTAAAATCCACCGTAATAACAGTATTGATGAAGCCTAGGTCGGTGTATTTATTTTTTAATTTTTGCGTACCCTCGAGAACTTGTTTTCTGTCGAAACTTTCGTTGAGGTCAAGGCCAAGGATTTTTATAATTTCGTCTTGATTGATGGCGGTGTTTCCACGTCCAGTAATTCGTGAAATTTTTCGCGCCGGTCGTGCCACAATTAGCAAATTCCCCTTTTCATCGGTTTTTGCTTCAACGCTTTCAAAGGTTTTTGTTTTCATCATTTCACGTAAGAGCTGATCGATTTTTTCGTACCGACTCGTGTTGGCTTTTATTTGCGTGATAAGATTGATAAAGGTCTTGATAACGGGTTCAGGTATGTCGATAAGTTTGACCTCAGCTGTGAGAGCTAGGTCTTTGAGAAGTATCAAAAATATCAATATTTGGAATAGAGCTTTCACTTAAACTCCATCTTATATTCCAAATCCACGCCAACGGAGTTGTTATTGGTTTTATCTTTTACAGACTTATCAGTCGGATTGTCCTCAGTTCTTCCCTGCCAACTTCCCACGAACGACCAATTACGATTTAAGTCCCAGAAAATTTGCGCATCGACTTTAGGCTCCTTGCCCCGAGAATGAATTACTTTTGCACCAATTTTAGGAGATATTTGTTTGCCTACGGTCACCTGTGGGACAGAGGAGTTATCGGAGTCAAATGTTGTGGAAAAGCCGACATCCACGCCGTAGCGGTCTTTGATTTGTTTTTGCAGAGGATTATTTGAAAGAATTGCCGCTCCGATTTGTCCATAACTAGCTTGGCCTTGCTGACTTGACGCCACGTTTTTTTCCATGGTGTCGCAGGTTACGCCTAAAGCTAGGAGACAAATAATTTCTGACTGGGTGAGGGATGGTTGGCTTGTCAGTTGAGGAACCATTTTTAGTGCCGTGCCTTGAATAAGCAACGTGACATCGTAATCTTTAACGCGCGCGGTACCAGTGATGAAAAGCTCCGGATTATTCATCGCCTCCTTAAAACGAATCATTCCCGTAGAGACCTCAAATGGAGTTTTTCGGAAATAGATTTTCCCATTTTTTACAAAATTAATTTGGCCATTGAGTTTTATATCGCTGGGCTCTCCAAAAATTTGGAGTTGACCAGCAATATTTGTATCGAGGATTTCATTTTTAATTTTAACGTTATCTGAAAGCAAGAGATTAAGATCGAGTGTGATTGGAGAAACCTCTCGTTCGGTAGCGCGTTTGGGTAGGAGTGAACTTTGTTTGACGACTCCAGGTTGGGAGTCATCAGAGGAAAATTCTTTGATCATGTCACCAGATTCAATGTTGGCTTTAACCAAAAGCTTGTAAGGATATGAATTTCCTGTAATGGAAATGCTTCCCGTGCTTACCGACTTTACTCCATCGGGGATTGTCAAATGAACCTGGTCAAATGATCCCTGAACATCAATTGTCGGCATTTTTTTGGGGACAAGAGTTATGCCTCCTCCAGCTTGAATGGTACCGCCGCCAAGATTGGCGCTAGCGGAGTTAATCAAAATTTTTTGATTGTTGAAAAGCACATCGGCACGTAGGTTTTGAAATGCCGCGGGAAAGTCAGGAAGTTTAATAAGACCGCCCTCAACAAGTGCGGATCCAAGAATGCTTGGATTTTCGATATTATCGCTTATTTTTAGCGAAACGGTAACCAGTCCGCGCATTTCCTTTAGAAATGGAGTGAACAATGCAAAAAGCGAAAGATCGGCCTTCGTTGATGCAGTAACATTTAATTCTTCGCGTTTAGAATTTAAAATTTGAGCGCGAAGGTAAGAGTTTGGTCCTTTTAAATTTATGGCCGTAGAATTAATTAATCCGTTTTCAAATGAAATTTTGCTTGGAGTATCGCTAGCTAAATAAACCGGACCGCGTTCCACCGCAATGGCATCGATGTTGGCCGTGCCACTACTTTTCCAAAACCCGCCTCTTGGCGATTTGATAGCCATTGTGCCTGTCAGAGAACTTTTATAGTCCCAATGCCGTTCGCTTTTCATAAACAGCCCCATGAGTGGCATGAAGTTTAATTCTTTGGCCACGAGATCAATGCGAAATGGAGAATCCGCAGCGATCGGAAATTCAAATTGGCTACTGACTCGGCTACCAAAAAATTTTCCATTTCCTATAATTGCACGTTCGCCAATATCAAGGTTGAAAGTCGAGGACTCTATCGACTCACTTCCTAAACTCATCTGACTTAAATAGCCTTTAAAAAGAGTTTGTGGTTTAGTAATTGGTCCCTTTAACGAAAGATCAAAATCAAGTTGACCACGCAGTTCAGGCAGGCGCGACTTAATGAATTGGCTGTCTTCCATCCTAATTTGATCACCCGTGGCGGTGACTTGGATCGAGCCCTGAGGGCTAATTTGTCCTATTACGGAAATTTGCGAAGCATTTTTAGTCATGATTATTTTATTGGATTTTATCACTCCGTTTTCGGCGGACACGTTGGCGATGAGGGAGTCGTAAGACTCGGTGGCTACTTTACCGTCGCTAAAATGTGAGAGAAACTTAAAATCAAATTGTTTAGGGTCCAAAGGACCCGATAATGTGATTTGCATTTTTCCAAACCCTGTTGCTTCAACCGGGAGTTGAAATTTTCGGCTTAGCACTCTTTGGACGTCTTTTAGATCCGCGTCAGGGGAGCGGGCACTAATCTGAATTTGTTCCTTGTGGAGATCAATATCAACTTGTCCGAGGTAAGAAGTGGCATCGACATGGCCTTTAATGTCGTTAAAGTAAAGTACCCCGCTTTTGTAGGCGAATGTAAACTCCGCATTCTCAAGCAAATAGTCGTCTAACCAAAAATCTGTGACCATTGCTTTGGTGTTTATGGTCGCCGTTTGAGAATTGCCTTCGGTGGATCCCGAGAGCTTCGCAACTCCTTCGGTTTTTAGACCCACGAAGTGATCAAGAACGTTAAAACTAAGTGCTGGCGTCTCGTAAGTAATCTTAAATCCTTTTTCAAAATCAATAACACCGGCACTCTTTCCGGTGTACTCCTTGACTTTTAAGTCCGCCTGATAGGAAACGTTGTGCTTAGAAATTTTGACATTTCCTTGCGCGCCAAAGACGGGAAGCTTCACAATTGAAAAACGTTTCTCGTGTCCAGCATAGACATGAAGATTTTTACCCTCAGCATTCCCCTGGCAAGAAAGCCCTAGTTCGGGAATGATTTCTCCTTCACATTTGAATAGGCCGGAGAGATTAATGACCGTCGGAATCTCATGGAGTCCAAGAGTATCGAGAAATTTTTGCAGCTCCATCTCTTTGATATCGAGGTCAGATTGAATGGTAATTTTATCTTCCAGGCTAAGATGGGTGCTTTTTAATCCGAATTCCCCACTTTTATTACGAACTATAAAATGTGCAAGATCAATTGACTTATCTTTGTAATTGCCGCGTGATTCGACATTTCCAACGACGAAGGTATCAATTTTCAAATCTTGAGTCTTGGTAAGAAATTGAACGGAAAATCCTTTATTAGTGCTGTATTTCGAAATTGCCACAACTTCAGCAACGCCTTGAACTTCTGGCTGCCTGGTGTTTGGAAAAATTTTGGAAGTCAGCTCTCGGATCTCGCCAAGGCTCAAGTGGATTTTAGAGTCAAATTCCATTTCATGAAGTATTCCCTCTTCAACTTTTCCAAAAGCGGTTCCACGAATACTGATTTCGGAATTTTGACGTTTTATTTGCAGTTTGCCAAAATTAATTTCATTGCGGTAGACATGGCCCTTCGTAGTAAAAGAAAAGTCAGCACCGATATTGTTGTCAGTCTGTTGGTAAGAAATTTCTGGTCCGTCAATATCAAATTTAAGAGCGCCTTCATTGTTATCCACGGCGAGTGAAAATTTTTTTGTGCTTACAAATATTTCAGGCTCCATAAGTCGCAAATCGAGGTCCATTTTAATGACTCGAAGGCGATTTATAGGAATGGAGCGTAGGCGCCGAAAACTAAATTGCAGCGGAACAGGACTGCTATTTTTAGACTTTGATTTTTGCACAAAACTAATTTTTGGTTCGACAAAGTCGACACTAGATAGCCGAAGTCTTCCGGTGAGTAATCCTAAGATGTCGATATAGGCGGCGACATAGCGAGCACTTATTCGAGGAAAATCTTTTTTATGTTCTCTCTGTGCTTGTATTTCAAGATCGGCAAGCTGAACTCCTAAAGGAAAAAGTGAAATCTCAATATTTCTTGGTTTTATTTCAATCCCAAAATTCTTGGCGCTGATTTCACGGATTTGAAAAGTCGCCCAGGTCTTTAGTTGCGGGTAGTGGTACTTGATAGTAAATCCCAGCATAAAGAAAAATCCAGCTACAATTCCGGCTTGTCCAATGAACTTGAAATTAATATGGCGCCAATTTTTGAAATTAATTTTCATGGATTTTCTTCCGTCCACTGTTTAAGAAGCGAGTAGGCCGAACGAAAATACGGCCGGATGCTGACAATACCCTGTAATAAACTGATCGCCAAAGAGTTTTGTCCTAATTCCCATAGACACTGAGCGCGCGCGTAAGTGGCGGCGAAAGTTGACTCAGGATCGGTGGCGTAGAGTTGCTCGAGATTCCGTGCTTCTTCCATAGCTTCGACATATCGACCGGCGAGTACTTTTAACTCCAAACGTAGCCAGTTCACAGCATGGGAAGGCGGAGCCATTGAAATTACTGCTAACGCTTCATTGTAAAGCTCAAAAAAATAAAACATCATTGCTAAATCTATGGCGCTTTGCGGGTCGTTTTTTGCCTTTTGTTGGCATACCTTTACGAGTGCTGTTACCCACTGTTGTATTTCTACGGGCACAGGTTGCGGGCGAGGACGTCTTAATGGCGTCTTTTTTTCCGCCTGTTCATTCATGCTTGCAATTAAGTGTTCCGCTTTGCGACGTTCAAAGTCTTCTCGCAGATCTTTAATCTCATCAGAGGATGGAAAAACTACCGCAAATTCCGCAATGGCTTTAGACTCTTCATCAATCATCCGTTGGCTTTTGAAGTACGAAATTTTATCTAAAATCGATTTCTTGTGTTTGTCGTACTCTTCGCGAAGATGGGTTAGATACTTTTTACGTTCGAGCAAAAATTTATCGCTAAATCCCTCTAAGTTCTTTAACGGGAGAATTTGCGCGAGTTCGTCCTGCTCGTTAGCTCCTTCCATGATGAGATCCATATAACTAGTAGGGATTTTTTCTGAAAGATAGGCGAGTGCCATCGTCGTCGCACCCCACGGGATTGGTTTCTTTTCTTTGGCGAGCTGAGAGACAAAGTCAAAAAGCAGAGGGTATTGGCCTGTCTGAGAAAGAAAAAAACCAATTGCGTTGACGGTTCCCTGATTAGTTTTTCCCATGATCGAGCTCTGGACCAATGACTGACCAATAGACTCACAGCTTTGACCCGCACGCAGGCCCTTTTGAATTTCAAATTCCACCTGATTCTGCAAAGCGTTTTCTCCCCCAAATATTTTAAAATACCTGGGTAAAATAGGCAGACTAGGTGCAAGGCATTATTTCAAGGAAACGCGCTCCACATATTCACCGGTAAGTGTGTTGACCTTCAAAGTGTCGCCTTCAGCGATGTGAAGAGGAACTTGCACGACATGGCCAGTTTCTAGGGTCGCGGGCTTGGTAGTTCCACTTACGGTATTTCCTTTAAAGCCTGGATCTGTCTGGGTGACTTTTAGGTTCACCGACTTCGGGCATTCCACTCCAACGGCTCGATCGTTATAGATTAGGATAATGCAGGGGAGGTTCTCGGTAAGATAGAATTTAGAGTCGGCAACTACACTTTCGTCAAGATTAAGCTGGTCAAAACTCTTCGGATCCATAAAGTTATAACCGCTTTCATCTTTGTACAAGAAATTCATTTCGCGGTATTCTACGTTGGGAACGTCAAATTTTTCACCGGATTTAAACGTACGCTCCAAGTTTGCGCCTGAAAGTAAGTTGCGAAGTTTTGTACGTGTGAATTGATTTCCCTTTCCTGGTTTTACGTGCTGGAAGTCAACGATGGAGTAGGGTTGACCTTCAACCATTATTTTTAAGCCTTTTTTAAAATCCGACGTCGCGTGCATATATACTCCCTACAAGACCTTAATTTTCGAGATCGCGTTTGCGAGATTGAACCCGTTTTAGCAATTTCATTAGTAGTTCTTTTTTTGAACTATTGGCTATATCACGCCGAGAAGACGGTTTCAACGGATTCAAATTTATAGAGGCTGTATTCGCGGCGGGAGCTTCCTGGGAAATAGGCTCTTCACCAAGATTTGCTAGCATTTTTAAACGTTTTAAAATTTCGGCTTGATTGCCGAGTTCGCTGGCTCCAGCTTCTAGTACCTTTATCGCTTTATCGATATCATTACGAGCTGCCAATGCATCGGCAAGCGATAGAGTGCGGTCAAGAGATCGATTCATTGACATTGACGGGGGGGGAGTCTTTGCCTCATCTGCTTTTTCGGAGTGAGGTTCTTTATTGGCATCATCAATCGTTTTTGGGGTGCTGCGGCTAGCCGGATAGATAGTGGCAAAGAGATCTTCCGAATATTCATCGGCAGTTAAGCTTTCGAGTTTTTTTATTGCAGTTGTTGCTAAAGAATCTAAGGGGTTGATTAGCATGATTAATTTGTAGGCGCTCAAGGCGTCTTTGGGGCGCTTAAGTTTTAAGTAAGCTTCGGCTAAATATTGATGCGCCAATATATTTTCAGGAGCGAGTTTGGTGGCTTCTTGTAAAGGTCCCAATGATTTCTGAGTCTCACGGCTGTCAAGATAAATTCTTCCTAAAACGAGATGAGCGCTAGCCATTTGCGGATGATACTTGAGTCCTTCTTTTACAACGGAAAGTGCCTGCTCAAGTTTGCCAACTTTTCGGTAAGCATCCGCGAGCAGCGCGAAGACTTGCGAACGAGGATCTTGGCGATACATGCGTTCATAACGTTCAATGAATTCAGGATCTAAATTTCCCATAGTTCCAATCATGACATATGAACTTGATTAAGCAAGAGCTAATAGTACACTGAGAAGAGTGAAACAAAGTCAATCTAGCCGCATAATTATGGGTATCGATCCGGGACTGCGCTTCACGGGCGTGGGCATTGTTGCAGAAGAAGCAGGGCAGTGTAGATATCTAAGACATGACATCATTATGTTGAGTCATAGGCTTTCGCCCGCGGAGCGTTTAGCAATTTTGTTAGAGAGATTAAGCTCCATAATTTCTGAATTTTCACCCACTCTAATAAGTTTAGAAAAGGCTTTTTTTGGGAAAAATGCTGATAGCGCATTTAAGCTTGGCCTTGCTCGTGGGGTGGTCATGGCCATTGCCGGAAAAAATAACATTCGTGTGGCTGAGTATGCAACTAAGGCTGTCAAAAAAGGAATTACTGGTCATGGTAGTTCTGAAAAAGAAACAGTGGCGTTGTTTGTACAGCGAATTTTAAGAGTGGATTTATCAGCTCGCTTTGATGCTAGCGATGCCTTGGCTTTGGCTTTGTTTGCAGCTATGAATTGTGATAGAGAAAATTTATTAGCCAGTCGGGGGATTGAGGTTTGATTGCATATTTGTTTGGCAAATTAAAATCTTTTAGTGATGAAAAAATAGTACTTCTTGTGAATGGGGTTGGCTACGAGGCTCAGTGTTCAAAAAACACTATCGATGATATCTACAAAAAAACCGATGTCGAATTATTTATTCACACTCATTTGCGTGAAGATATGCTGGCTCTTTTTGGCTTTTCAACTATCGCTGAAAAAGAAGTTTTTCTGTCTTTGATTTCGGTGAGTGGTATTGGCCCCAAAGTAGCGCTAAAAATTTTATCAGGCACAAAAGTCATTGATTTAATTCGTTGGATTGAAGAAGGAAATATCGATGCGCTGACTCAACTTCCAAAGGTGGGCAAGAAAACTGCAGAACAAATTCTTTTTTCACTAAAAGATAAGTTCTTAGTTAAACAAGGAGTTTCAACAACGAATATTCGTGACGGAATAAAACGCGATATTTATTCGGCGCTTGTAAATCTTGGTTACGGCGCAAACGAAGTTGAAAAAATCGTTTCACGCATGAAAACCGATGTCGAATTCCAAGAGGGTGTGCGTGAGGGGCTTTCGCAATTAGCAGGCCATTAGGAGCGAAATATGGAAGAAAGAATGATATCGGGAGCAAAACAGAATAATGGCGAAGGCCTATGGGAAAATAAGCTTCGCCCGCACAGTTTTGCTGACTTTCCGGGACAACAGCGGTTAAAAGAAAAACTTTTTGTTTTTGTAAAAGCGGCTCAAAAAAGGGCTGAACCCCTTGATCATATTTTGTTTAGTGGACCACCCGGCCTTGGAAAAACAACACTGGCGCAAATTATCGCTCACGAACTTAAGGTCGAATGTAAAACAACGTCAGGACCAGCCATAGAGAAAAAAGGTGATGTCGCAGCAATTCTTACCAGTCTAAAACCAAATTCTGTGCTTTTTATTGATGAGATCCATCGTTTGCCTCGGGTGGTCGAGGAGTATTTATACAGCGCCATGGAAGACTATTTTATCGATCTCATTACGGGTGAGGGATTAGGTGCGAAATCTATGCGCTTTCAGTTGGTACCATTTACTCTCATTGGCGCGACGACGCGTGAAGGTCTTATCAATGCGCCACTCAGGGCGCGATTTGGAATTATGGAGCGCCTGCATTTTTATGATCACGCGTCGTTGGCGAAAATTATTAAGAGATCGGCAACGCTTTTAAATATTCCTATTGATGAAAATGGATCCCTAGAAATCGCCAAACGCAGTCGTGGGACTCCGCGTGTAGCGAACCGCTTGTTAAAACGCGTACGCGATTATGCCGAAGTTGTTGGGACTGGAGTGATCGACGAAAAACTTTCTCGCCACGCCTTAGATGAACTTGAAGTTGATCCTATTGGTTTGGATCATATGGACCGAAGAATTTTAAAAATAATTGATGAGAAGTTTTCCGGCGGGCCTGTTGGTATCGATACATTATCGGCTATCCTCAATGAAGAAACACAAACAATCGAAGAGGTTTATGAACCGTTTCTTTTACAGGAAGGATTTATACAAAAAACACCGCGGGGAAGGATCATTTCGGAGTTGGCAAGGAAGCACTTACAGAACTCGAAATAAAATATTTAGTGATCTGCGCAACTAAAAGCTGTCTTTGAAAAATAAGAGCCTTGGGTAGCCCGCGAGCAGTCACGAAAATAAAATGGTCCTGGGATTGGCTCGCGCTCATGCACGGGTGGTTCTTTGTCCAAGTAAAACCCATCGACAGCGTATGAGGCTGGGTGTGGGTAGGTCCGTGGTTGCTGTTGTACTTCGCTCGTACTGCAACCCAAAGTGAAAATTAGTAAAATAGCAGCAAAAAATGATAGACGCATCCACTTCCCAAATCGGCTAACTTTCAAATCGAGACAAGGCTAGCAGCAAACCTGTAGAATCTACGATTTGTATTTCAGGCCTAGGCAATCCGGCAAAAGGCCTGCTATATTAGGATAAGCCTATGTTTTTACAGCGTACGTTACGTAAACCGATTGAAATTGAAGGTATTGGCCTTCATACCGGGGCGCCGGCGCGACTGCGCTTTTGTCCAGCTCCTTCCAACACAGGGATCTATTTCGTTAGAAAAGATTTACCCGGATCGCCGGCTTTGGCGACTAATTGGGAATTCGTCAAATCAACATCCTTTGCGACATCTTTGACTGGACCAGAGTTTTCTGTGTCAACCGTTGAACACTGTTTATCGGCCTTAACGGCACTTCGAATTGATAATTTATTTATTGAATTGACGGGGCCCGAGATTCCAATCGGTGATGGCAGCGCCTCGGTATTTTTAGAGGCTATTTTAACTGCAGGAATGGTGGAGCAAGATCAACCTCGAAAGTATGCGTATGTTACAAAACCTATTTATTACGGTACCGCTGAAAAACATGCCTATGTCCTTCCTTATAACGGTTTACGTTTAACCTGCACCATTGAATTTTCGCACCCAAAAATTGGAACACAAAAAATTGATCTAGATATTAACGAGTACAGTTTTACAAATGAACTTTCAAAGGCCCGCACCTTTGGATTTTTAAAAGACGTAGAGGTCTTGAAAGAAAAAGGGCTGGCGCGAGGTGGCAGTTTAGACAATGCGATTGTGCTTGATAACCAAGAAATTTTAAATAGCGGTGGACTTCGTTATCGTGATGAATTTGTTCGTCACAAAGCTCTCGATGCACTGGGAGATTTGGTTACTCTCGGCATGCCTCTCATGGGGCATTTAGTTTTATTTAAGTCGGGCCATGATGTAATGAATTACTTAGTTCGAAAAATTGTGGAATCAAAAGATTCCTATCGTCATATTGAATTGGGAGCTGACCTTCCTGATGTTGCTGCCGACAGCCAGTACAACTGGTCGCGGTAAAATTTCTGAAAAAATACAGCTCACGGCGCATGTTCAGGTGATGGCGGAAGTAATCGAGGGACAATTGGCAACTAAAGAAGGTATGAGTCAAATTTTTATGATTTTTCTAATTTTCATGTGTCTATTTTTTTCTGCATGTAATAATTTTAACTTTGAAGGCATTCGTGAGCGCTTCCGCGAAAACTTTTCTGGTAACCTCGGCGCCCCGAGTAATATTGACCCTGCTGGAAGCAATTCATTTACGTTTGCAGTTTTTGGCGACACGCACGTAGGACTAACGTCGACGAGTTTTATTTCGTCAGCAATGATGAAATCCAAAAATGATGGAGATGCTTTTGTGGTGGTGGCCGGAGACCTTACGAACCTTGGTAAAGCCGATGAGTTTAACGCCTATATCGGAACTATGAATGCTTCAGCGCACCTGTATCGATCGGTCATCGGTAATCACGACCTTTACTTCGATGGCTGGACAAACTTTAAACAATACGTTGGCCGAAGCATTTATTCCTTTGATGCTGACAATGTTCATTTTTCGATTCTTGATTCTGGAAATGGAACTTTAGGCGAAGCACAACTCAATTGGTTAAAGAGTGATTTGGCGGCTACAAGTCAACCCATAAAAATTGTGGTTTCTCATTATGCTCCGGTTTCTGGTGAGCTTGATAATTTATTTAAATTGGCTAGCGAAGAAGAGTGCGCCATATTAAAAAATATTTTACATCGAAACAGCGTTAACTATTTTGTGGCGGGTCACTATCATGGGTTTCGCGAAATGAAACTTGGAAACACTACTTATATCGTCACGGGTGGAGTGAATTCCTTTTTAGATCCCGGTCAATCGAATCACTTAGTGCGCTTTACTGTGAACGGAAATTCTATCAACCATCAGAAAGTAGAACTATAAGATGAAAAAACAAATTAAAACTCGCTGTGCATGGTGTGGTACCGATCCTACTTATGTAAAATATCACGATAATGAATGGGGAGTTCCCGTTTACAATGATACAAAATTATTTGAATTTTTGATTTTAGAGGGTGCCCAGGCCGGACTTTCGTGGATAACTATTTTAAAAAGACGTGAAGGGTACCGTAAAGCATTTGCAAACTTTGATCCAAAAAAAGTGGCGAAGTTCGATAAAAAGAAAATTAGTCAACTTCTAAGGGATCCTGGCATAATTCGAAACCGCTTAAAGATTGAATCTGCGGTATCAAATGCCAAACTCTTTTTAGAGATTCAAAAAGAGTTTGGCTCATTCAGTAAATACCAATGGCAATTTGTTAACGGTAAGCCGTTGGCAAATAAAATTAGAAAGCTTAGCGAAATTAAAGCTACAAGCAAAGAGTCTGACGCCTTTAGCAAAGACTTAAAAAAACGTGGCTTCAAATTTGTGGGTAGTACGATTATGTATGCCCACATGCAAGCTGTGGGCATGGTCAATGATCATGTAACAAGTTGCTTTCGTTATTCTAAACTTTTGATGCGCAAGTAAAAGCGTTTTTTAGCAACGGGTTTTTGTTCTCCGCTATTCCAAATTTGCACGTACGCAAAGTCCACACAAGAACCATCGTCACGATTAATCGCGTCACAAGTGCCATATGCTTTTAAAGCAAAATCGAGAACATCTTTCTCGGCATTTAGTGTGTATTCTACGGTTTTATTTTCTTGGCCTTCCCAACGAATAGCTCCTTGGATAGGCCCACCTTCAAATTGTACTTTTACCGTGACCGGGTACTTAAACTTATAATTTTCGGTACTCATGAGTTTGGTGTGCATGTTGTAAGTCACCCAATCGGTTCTTTTTACTTTTAATTCGATCGGTTTTTCGCGTGAACCTTGAGTTTCGCTCGTAACCTCATCTTTATCGTTGATCAATTGGAATTTCGCTGTTGTTGAGCCATCGAAGGAATAGTTTCGGCCTCTGAGAGCGTCGATAAGTAAATCTTTGAGCTCACCGGGACTTCTCATATTGCTTGCAAGTTCGTCAGCAAATAACATGTGGTTAAACCAATCCTGTGCGGTCAAGCCTGAGTGATTGCGACTAAGCCTCATTGCTTCGAGCGTTAGGTCAACTACTTTTTGCAATCCTTGTTTATGCCCAAATTTAGCAAGCGCTTTTACCAAGAAATCATTCATAGTTCCACCGTAAGCTTCACCATCATCATGAACTTCGTTAGTAAGATTAAATCCAGTTTGATTGATGATGCGCATCTTTTCTAAGCCTTCATAGGGTTTGCCGTTAGTTACATACTGAATGATAAGTTGGGCAAGATAATCAGCCATGCCCTCGCTTAAACCGCCAGTGTCAGCAAGCTCTAGATAATCTCCCATTAGGCGATCCATAACACCATGACCGAGCTCGTGCCAAATCGTTGTATTGTCACGGGCAAAATTTTGCGCTTCTGGCGAGTAAGTGGTGAAGTTGATCGTATCATCGGTATAGTAAGCGTTGTTTTTCATTGAAATATCTGGATCAAAGAGAATCGCATTAAATGGCCGAGTTGAGAGATCGGGGTCCGTAAACCCCATCTCTTGTAATGCCGTCATCAACGTGTCCACGGCCCAGTAAACTTGAACCTCATCAAACCCATCATTAATATAAGTTTCGGGATCGTGTTGGGGATGGCGAAAGGCTACACGATTTAGTACTTCTTCGGGACTAATAACAGGTTTTCCTAAGAGTGCGTTTTGGGGAACGAGTTCAGACAAAATTTTGTCATTAATTGTGGTTTCTTTCCAAACAGGTTGGTACTGTGCGGATTGTTGGGGTTTGAATTTAATACCCGGGAATTTCGCTATGACAGAAGCATGCAAGCTAATTGTTACATATTTTCCATCGAGGACTAACCCGTTTTGAAAATTATTGTCACGTGTCGATAGATTCTTTAAAACCGCTAGCGCTTGATTTTTTATAGCCACTGGCGACCAGTACCCCTTTTTTTGAAAATTGGGATCCATCCCTAAAATCGGGTCCATCATGTCTTCTAAGTAGCGCTGTTTGCGAAGAACTACATAAGGATCTTCGGTAATGTTCGGGACTCTATCGTTAATATTTTTTAGGAGAACAGGTATACGCGTCGGCGGGATAAAACCTTCTCCGGCTTCTTCATAAATTGGATATACAAGAGCGGGGATATCAATTTGCGGAAATTGTTCGTAAGAACTATCAACTACCTGTTGGGAAGTCAGGTTGATGACGATTTTGTGGGTCCCAACGCGGCCTTTCACCTTAATAAAGCGAAGCAAAGAACCATTACTCCACTCGTCAGACCATTTTACGCTTTGAATCCTTTGGTCATCGCGGTGTTTAGAAACGACATCGCGCACGATTGTCATGGTTTCCTGTGAACTCAGAGACGCCTGCAGATTACGAGGAGAAAACCCTTGGTCCGTAAATGTCAGCCAGAGTTCCTGAACGCTGCTTTGCGGTTCTAGGGTCGCTTCCATTTGAATCAAATTTCTATTTTTTAGGTCCGACCAAATGCGCACCGTGCGACGGCGTAGTGGCGCATCTTTTAAGACCTGAACATAAAATTGGTAGTGAGAAGTCGCGAGATCACGCTCTTCAAAAAGTTTGAAATCACTTTCAACATAATTTGATTGCGTGATCTCATTAATCTTTTTTAAGAGTTCAGAAAAGCGGCTTTCGGTTTGTTGTTTGCCAGTTAAGTGGATCTGGTGTGGTTTATCTTCAGCTAATGCGAAAGAACAAATTAGAATTGATGTTACTAAAATTAATTTTTGCATGACTCCCCCGTCTCCAAAACTTCGTAAAAAGTTCTAGGTCACGAGGGAATCTAAATCAAGACAAATTAGCCACTAAAGTGCGATCAGAAACCGTACATGTAGTAGTAACTATATCCCCATGGCATTTGATTATACATTGATCCGTAAGGTTGATATCCGTAAGGATATCCATTTGGATACATGCCACCAAGATATTGGTTGCCGTAGGGATTTTGTCCCAGTCCACCAAGTGTGCCGGGGATACATTGGCCATTGTAGGTGGCCATGCTTGCGTTGCCTTGGCATCCGCCTGGCAAACAACCATATTGTGTTTGTAATTGACCCGCAGGACACATGTTACCAGCAATACCACCCGGGAAGGTGCCATTAGCGATACATTGATTACCGGACCAAATTGTTCCCGCAGGACAAGCTGGTACGCCCCCACCACCGTCGTTATTTTTACATCCTGAAAAGAAAAGTGCTCCACCAATGAGAGCGACTACTAGGACTGTTTTTTTCATATACGTTCTCCTAAATCCGTAATTGTGGATTAAACCCGAAAGAAGCCAATTCACTTTCTGGGCCACAATTTTTAGAAGGTAGGGAGCAATAGATAGGTTTATACGGCGATTTTTTCCGTAGCATTCGTGATAAAAGGCCAATTTTCGGTAGGTTGCGGCGATAAATTACAGGCTTCCAGTCCTTATCGTAAAACGATATCATTGTGATTTCGTATAGTCTTCTAAGGGGGGGCTGTATGGTATCCGTAGTTGAGACTGTCGCAAAATTCTTAATTGAGGAAACCAAGAAGAATTATGGCAAATTTTATGTTGGCAGTAAGATTGCGCCAATTTCAGACGAACCTAATTCTCCGGCTCTAAAACTTTTGAATTCCCACACCTTGAGAAAAGTGTCCTTGCGTGTCAACCGCTCCCTTGTTGCCTGGAGTGAGGGGAAATATAATCTATTATTCACCGAAAATGTTCCCAGTCCGATGGAAGTTTTAGAGATGCAGTCGCTTGGCAAAAGAATTGTATCAGTTCCCAAAGTGCCTACAAATAACAAAACGCCTTATGAATTTGTCATTCATGATTTAGAACATGCCGATCGCTTTTTCTACGATCCTATGTTACATTTCGCCCAAGTCAAATTTTTCAGCTCGTTGAATAACTTGATAAAGCAGCAGCTGTTTACAGAGCTCAGGCTCAACGAAAACTTCGAACAAAAATTTAACTACCTAATCAGCGACATGAATTCGCATCCTATGCACATGTTGCAATACCTAAAGCACATCGTTCAAGAGACGTTGTCTACCACGAATACCCCAAAGCTAAATAACTTGTGGTCGCGTATCCAGGTAAATATGTAAAAAACCCCGACCAGCGCGTGCCTAAGAGCATGCGCAGAAAGCTACCGCTCGAAAATTGCCAGTAATAAGTTAAATCTGTACCGACATCGTCGGTATTATAAAAATTAAATGTCGAGCGATTATTAAAATCAAAGGTAATTAAATTTCCGCTGACACGATAAGAAAGTCCAAGTGCAGCGACTGCAAAAAAAGAGGTATCTTCAGTTTGAAACGAAAAAGGACTTTGGTAGTTCTCATTCCAAATTTGCTTTAACCAACGTTTATAGATACCTATGGAATAGTATGCGCCCGTGCCAAGTGATTCCACCAGCAAAAACCCATTATACTCGAGCGCAATATTTTCCTGTGCGGCGGGTATGTAATTCCAATCGTTGTGTAACCATTTTAGAGAAACACTTTGTGTCCCCAAAAACGTATAATCATAGCGCAAAAAGTAAGCATTTTTTTTGGGAGAACTAAAGTCATCAAGTGTTTGGTAGTAACCGATAGTGAATGAATTGCGGGCAGTGGTAATAATATCGGCCGTTGCCAAAATGCTAGTGCCTTCGCTTCGCCACATAGACTCCGTGGACTGCAAAGAGAGGTTTGAGCGCGATCCTTGATTTTTGGATGAAACCAAAAGTCCTTCGAGGGCCTCAGGAACGGAACTTCGGGCGTTTAATGCCCAAGCGCAAAGAAAAGTTGCTACTAGAAATTTGTATCGACATTGACCTTGCATCACGTACTATTATAAAACTCTCTAATCCATAAGGAGTCTAGTATGATTATTGGGGTACCCAAGGAAATTAAAATTAGTGAGAATCGCGTCGGTATGACAGACGCGGGTGTTCGTCAATTAGTTCATGAAGGTCATAAAGTGTATGTTGAGAAAGATGCTGGAATTGGGAGTCGAATTACTAACGAACAATATGAACAGGCTGGCGCAAAAATATTAGACACGAAAAAAGAGGTTTATGCCAAAGCCGAAATGATTGTGAAAGTGAAAGAGCCACTTCCGGATGAATATGATCTCTTAAAAGAAAATCAAATTTTATATACGTATTTGCACTTGGCAGCGGAACCAAAACTGACCAAGGTTCTTTGCGAACGCAAAGTCAAAGCTGTTGGTTATGAAACCATTCAAAAACCAGACGGTAGTCTACCGTTACTTACCCCAATGAGCGAAGTGGCGGGTAGAATGGCTCCCCAAATCGGGGCAATTTGTTTACAAAAGGATCATGGCGGCCAAGGGATTTTATTAGGTGGGGTTCCCGGCGTTACGCGCGGAAAAGTTGTTATTATTGGTGGCGGCGTTGTGGGCGTAAATGCCCTTCAAATTGCCGTTGGACTTGGTGCGGACGTGACGATTGTTGATATTAATTTGAAGCGCTTAGAGCATCTTGATGAAATTTACGGAAATAGAATTAATACACTTTATTCGAATGCAACGAATATCGAAAAAGCCGTTCGCACGGCTGATCTTGTGATTGGTGCTGTTCTTGTGACGGGTGCCAAAGCGCCACGCCTCGTGACCAAAGAAATGGTCGCGCAAATGACCCCGGGAAGTGTGATCGTGGATGTTTCGGTTGACCAGGGTGGTTGTATTGAGACTTGTAAACCAACTTCACATACAAATCCAACTTATGAAGTAAATGGTGTGATTCACTACTGCGTTCCGAACATGCCAGGTGTTGTATCCCGCACATCGACTTATGCTTTGACGAACGCAACCTTTAAATATGCTTCGATGATTGCCGGAATGGGATTAGAAGATGCCCTTAGTAAAGATCCTGCGCTTCTTTTGGGACTCAATGTTTACAAAGGTTATGTCTCTTACGAACCCGTAGCACGTGATCTTGAAATGGAGCTACGACCTTTTAAGGGATAAAATCTCGGTACTAAGAGAGCAGAACTAAGGCCATAATAAATAGGGCGGCTAACCGCTTACTAAAAACATTTTCTGTCGAGTCTACGGAATTTGGCATACGAAGGCGCTAACGTCCAGTGAGCCTACTAATTTTGCTTGCAAGTAAACTGGCACATCGAAATACAGCTATAGGTGTTGCCAAATTGACTTGGAAATTGAGAGCAAGATTTCGATGTAATTGTGCCGTTGCATCTGGTTATTGCTCTTGCTTCGGCATCGTTATCAGAGACGGAACATGCGGAAATTGCGTTTAGACCCGAGCCCACCCCTGTTTCTTGAATTGGAGTATCTGCAGTAAAGGCGGTTACTGAAACCAAAATCATGACTGCACTTAAGAATTTCATAAAGTCTCCCTTCTAAGCGCCCTAATGTAGTATTGGAACCTCCCAGAACGCAAGAAGTGACTATTTTTATTTAAAACAGCAGCAAATTGGCAATTTTCCTTCTTCAAAATCGCAAAAACCAAGAGAAAACTTGGCATGTGTTTGGCAGATTTAGCCTTCCCATGACTTTTCTGCGTTTAACGCTTGTTACTTTCTTAACCCTTTCTTTTAACGCCCTTCAAGCGCGTCCCGGAACACTAGCATGTCCTCTTTTTGAAAAAGAAGAAACCAGAGCTAAGGGTAAATTTAAATCCTACTTAGACTTATCCTTAACCGAAGGAAGTCATTCTTTAGACCCCAATTGGATCGTAATCGTTGAAGCTATTTTGAAAGTTAATCCTAAAGAATTCCAGTCCCTTATTCCTAAGGAGCTTATCGACCCAGTGAAAAATCATGAGGGAGAAAACTTTGACCATAAAAATTCATTAAATCGTAGATTTGAGGATGGATTTCTTGTTGATACCACAAAGCACCATAAGAACCCTATCTCAAAACCAAAGCTCTATCACATGACCGATGCCGAGACAGCTGCTTTAATTTTAGATTCTCAAAAGCTGCTTTTGTCCCAAGGCTCAAAAAATTACGCCGCAATTTGTCTTGGGGCCGGAGGGTTTCCTGCTTATCAAAACACATCCGCGGATTCAGTGATTCTAGAAGTTAAAGTTAAGTCGACAGCCCGAATATTGGATCTGACTTATACTGTCGGTGATCTTCCTGGATCTTATTCTCGACGGCCCGCTTATGAATGGTACCTTGATGAGTTTGTACCCGCCCTGATCAAAGGAAAATATGATAAAGAATTTCCAGATCTTTCCGCCGCCGTAAAAAGGGTAAAGAAATCCCTAAGGGACGACGCCCTTTCTAAGATTGAGACTTTTGCCCTTTTAATGGGTGCTGATCTTGTCAAATTAACCGAGAAGTACGAACTCGTACCTGTCAATGAGTATTGGATTGTAAATCCAACGATTGTCTCAGAAGTGAAAAGGGCTTGGTAACTCAGTTGTAGACAATGTGAATATTTCCCCAAAACTGGGTTTCTAAAAGCGCAATACCATGTTTTTTTAATTTTTTTCTCACCTCGAAATGGGGATGACCATAGCGTTTTGAATCGCTGCTTGCTACTGCCATTTTGGCCATCGGAATTTTTTTTAGTAGATCTGCTCCGGTGCTTGTGCGACTTCCATGGTGACCAAGAACTAAGAAATTAATGGACCAGGGAACTGAGTATGACCAAATTTTTTCCGATTTTAGGGGAGAATCTCCTGGCAGAAGAAATTTTTTATTATAAATATAGACGCGCGAAGCTTCGTTGGAGGTTCTGTTTGATTTTCCGGATCCAATTTCAATAACCTCAGGAATGACATGCTTTGCAACACAAGGTTTTAGATTTTCAAGCCATCTTTTTTTGAAAATGCTTCTTGTTTTTCCGCCAGGTGAGTTCAGTAAACACGAATTTAATTTTCCCGACATTCGGCCCACAAAAGAAAGATGATCTAAATCCCAATGACTAAAGGAAAAAAAGTTTTTGCCGGAACATAATTTTTTAAGTTTGGGAAATATAAGAAAAAAATATTTTTTCTCGCCTCCAGCGTCAAAGTGAAAGCACTTACTTGCACCCGTTCCCGTTGTCCACAAACCCTGTCCTACATTCCAAATGATAAATTCTTGTCCTTTTTCAACTTCGAGTCGAGCTGGCACTAACGAGAATAAAATTATGATTGATGTGATTCTATGCATTTGGTTGCTGCCTCTTTGTTACAGAAATTACGTGAGAAAAAATATGTAAAGAAAATAGATAACCCCACAAAACATAAAGTGGGATGGAAATTGGACGAATCGAATCAGGGGCAATCACTGCGACTTTTTGAATCGCAAAGTCAAAGGCTGTCCATAAAAAGTCCGTATACTTAGTGACACCTGAGATAAATCCCAAAATTGAAATAGGAAAGAGAATGGCGCCAATCATTGGAGCAAAAGTAAGATTAGTAAGTATAGAAATAGGATTAAGTGGGGAGAGTGGGGCGAAAATTGGAAACAAAATCAGAAAAATCCAGAGGTGATGGCGAACACGGCGACTATGAAACCTATTAGATGCCAAAGCAAAACTTGCGGACCAACTCATTACAAATGAAATTGAAGTGATCCAATTTGGAAAACAAAGTAACGTAATTATTCCACTGACAAAGACGTGTTGAGATTTTGTCCAAAACAGGAAATGTTTCTTACAAAACCAATCGAGAAAAATTGAAATCAAAGCTCGCACTGTCGGTGGCTGTAGGTTTGTTAAAAGGGTGAAAAAAACTAATATCATCATGGCAACAAATTTTTTTTTGCAGAATTTTTCGCAAAATGCCCCGAGGAAAAGTAAATGGGATCCTGAAACTACAATCAGATGTATCAAACCTGTGGTGATAAGGTGGGCTTTGAATTCACTTTGTTTAAGGGGGACACCACAAACGATTCCTTCATAAGCATGTTTCCACTCAGAAGTTGGCGAAAGATCAATACAGATACTGTTAAAGTATGATGATAGGCTAGTCAGCAGAGGTAAAAATGCCACATGAAACATACAAGGGCAAATTAGCCCATAGAAAATGATTTTCATAACTTCTTAGTTCCTTGCAAATACTGATAACTACTAGGTTGTTTTGTTTTTTTGAGAAGAGGTTTTTTGTTCCGTAGGCAGAATTTAAGATTTAAACTTTTTCTGAAACTTAAAAATCACTTTTTTTTAAATTTATTTTTTAAATCATATACTTATGTAGTGATAAATTTGTAAGCATTTCGCTAAAACCCTTGTCCGCACTATGGCCCAAGGTCTGGCTGGGTCAACTTTCCACATCCAATGTGGAAAAGTCTAGGACTGATTACGCAATTACTACTGACAGTTTAAGAAAATCTTCCTAGAATTATTTGTAGAGAGCTTAACTTTCTTTGAGGAGTGAACAGAATGAAAATAAAAATCTCTTGGGTTTTTACGATCTTAGTTGGTTTTAGTTTTTCAAATATTGGATTTGCGGCAATCAATACTTCACCCGATCAAGATTTTTACGCAAGAGTTATCCAAGCATATCGGCAGGGCGACAGTACTGTTCTTAATAAATCTGTAAGATTGCTGATAAAAAATTATCCAGAGAGTGTTCATGCTGATAATGCCCTATACTTAAACGGCCTGCTTGCGCTTTCTAAAGGACAATACAAACGCGCTATTAAAAATTTTGTTTTGTTGCAAAAATTTTACCCACAAACAAATAAATTTTCCGCAAGTTTAGTTGGCAAAGGAATCGCCCTACGAAAATTGGGAAAGCTCGAAAAAGCAGAAAAGGCCTTTAAAACTGTACAAGACAAGTTTGCCGGCAGCCCGGAATATTTCCAGGCTGGTGTGCAATTAAAATTGTTGCGTCAAGAATAGAAAAGGTATTTGAACAAGGATGTTTAAATTCTTTGCGTCATATTTGGTGTTTATATTCCTGAGTCTTTGGTTCTCATTTCCTATATTAACGTCCATAGCTTACGCGCAAGGCGAAGAGGAAATTGATTTAGAAAAGGAACTCGATGGTGATATCGATAAAGAAGAAGACCTATCGCCAGATGAAAAAGCCGAGGTTGTGCCAAAAAATAAAGCAGAAAAAAAAGCAGAAAAAACTGAAGAACCCTCGCCGGATCCAGGGCTTGAAGAAAAACCAAAGATCGCAAGCGGTGAGCCGGTTTTAAAAGGTGTTGACGACCCCGATGTCGAACTTGAAGATCGCTTGTTTAAGATATTTTCTGAGCTCAAAGGTCCGATTAGTGAAGAGTCATGGAAAAAGGTTGTCGGCAAACGCCGTAAAGAAACTTATAAAATTCAAAGCGGGGATACGCTTTGGGATATCAGCCGTACTCTTTTTGGCGATCCGTTTTTTTGGCCAAAAGTTTGGGCCGTAAATGAAGATATTACCAACCCTCACTTTGTGCGTCCGGGATTGGCCCTTAATTTCTATCAAGGCACGATTAGTGACGAGCCAGTCATCGATATTAAAACAGAGCAAAGCGCACCAGTGTCGGCACCTCTTGCAAAAGGAATTGCCCCTAGCGAAGAAAATGAAGGCGAGAAATTAGAGTTTTTGCCGGGTGAAGATTCAGACTTTTTACCAAGCACCGGTTTGCGCGCTGAGACCGCAGATCAGGTTATCATTCCTCCACCAAGAATAAAGTCGACACCAAAACTAAAATCCATTCCTCCGAGTTTGCCCGTCTGGGATGTCACAATGGCGACAATTCCTGCAGAAGGCAAAGTCGCATTTTCCGGAGCCCTACCATCTGCTCCGCAATCTGCGATTATACCCTTGGCAGCCTATTTGGCAGATGATTTTCCTGACGATATTGGTGAGGTTGTAGAGTTTAAAGATGCTGGGCTCGTCGGCTCCAACTACCAATTTGTTTACGCAGAAGTTGACGATGGTCAAGTGGGAGAGACTTTATTAGTTGTCAGCCGCATTGAAAAACCAAGGAAATTTTTTAAAATCTTGTCAGGTGTGCCTATCAGTATTGATGGCGAAGTTAAGCTTGTTGAGAAACTTGATGACAATTATTATAAGGCCGCGATTGTTTCGACCACGAATTCTATCCGAACAGGAGCGCGACTTCTTCGTCAAAAGATGCCAACCGTTGAGCTTTCGACAATTGGTCCACTACTGAATGTGGAAGGTCAAATCGGAGGTGGAAATTTAGAGGGCCTGACAGAATATTTTTCAACGGGAAATTTCGTGTTTTTGGATGTCGGCAGTGATCAAGGGGTAAAAGTCGGGGGATTGATGTATGCTCTGGCCAATGAAGAGTTACGAAACTCGAAAACAATCGACGATCTTCACAAACGTGACGTGGGTCTAATGAAAATTGTCCACGTTACTGAGAGTACTTCAACGGCAGTGGTTGTGCAGTCAAATGATGTGATCATGGCAGGAGATTATACAGGAATTCCAGGGCCGTTAAACCGCGAAATCTTGGATTTATCACGCACCAAATCGAAAACTTCGTCGATTTTGGAGGAGCTTTCAAAAGAAGAGCTTTTGGAGCAGGAGAAAAACGCGAACAGCGGAACGCGCAAAGCACGTGTGAGGAAATCAGAGGACGCCGACGAAAGTCTTGATATTGAGCTCGACGAAGAAGAGGAAGAAGAATAATAACCCATATGATCTCGCTTTCGACGATCTAACTTTCGAGCTTAAATAATACCGAAGTAAAAGCTTTAAGAAGTTCTGGATCAAAACGGTCCATGAGCTTTTGGTTCATAAAATTAAGCGCATCTTTAGGCATCATTGGTTTGTTATAAGAGCGTTTGGTAGTGAGTGCATCGTAGGTGTCAGCAAGGGCTACCATTCTGGCATAGGGGTGAATATCGGGTCCCTTCAAAGCCTGCGGGTAGCCAGTTCCCAAAAAATTTTCGTGGTGTTCAAAACAACAGGCTTTGATAGCATCGGAGACGTTTCCATTTTCATTTAATATTTTCAAACCAAATTGCGGATGTCGAGACATTTGAGCCCACTCCATATCGTCTAGGGGGCCGGATTTACAAATAATATCCACACTCACCATGCGTTTTCCAACATCATGAAAAAGTGCGCCCTGACCAATTTCTAGCAAATCGCGTGCATTATAGTTTTGAGACTTAGCGATACCCAAACAATAAATTCCTACATCCAGCGAGTGGTTATAAGTATAAAAATCATGGCTCGACAGACTAATAAGGTGAGCCATCCCTTCAGGAACGGCGTCCATGAAACTCACGAAGCCGTTGATAACTTCCTTACTTTCATCGAGGGCTTTGTTGACGTCAGGATTTTCATAAAGTTCTTCAACAAGGGCGTAGGAGCTTTCTCTTAAGATTGTAGCCTTCTGGCGCGGATCGAGGCGATCCGAATTCACTTCGCGATGAATGTATTTCTTGTAAATAGGAATATCTTTTTCTTGAATGTAAAAGGCCGCACCTGGATGACTCTCAAGTGTTTTAAGTTTTTCTGTAGTCAGCTTATCCCCAGCGTGAAGATAAAGGACGTGGCGGCCATTGATAAAAACATAGAGATTAAATTCTGTTGGCGTCTCAGGAAAAATGCTACGGATGCGAATACGAAAAAATTTAGTCTCTTTAGTGTCTTTGCTTTCAGTCATCATGCTTTATGGTAGCAGTAGCCAAAGTCAGAGGGCGAGTCCCGCGGGCTGCGTTAAGGCAAATGGCTAGTGGATGCGGTACTTTATCCCTAAGAAGAAAACATAGGCACGCGAGTTTTCGTCGGGTTTGTCGGTTGTGGGTAATAAATAGCGGCTATCGAGGATAAGCGTATACTTATCACCTGTGTATAAGTCAGCCCCGATCGAAAAATCAAAACCATACTCGGTGATATCCTGTGCGGAAGTCACGGCATCAGAGGAAATTCCTGTATCACGGTAGATTTCCGTCCATTGTCCAATACGAAAGGATGCATAAAAGCTTGTGGCAAATGATATCTTTTTGCTAAGCCAATAGCGATAACCGATAGGAATGTAGAGGTGAGTAGAGCGTTCGACCAGCCATAAACCACCTTTGCTGACAGCATATTGTCCATCGTAGTAAAACATCGAAACTTCGATTCCCCCGCGACCACCGATATCTAGTTCACCTGTAATGCCGGCCCCAAAGGTGGTTGGGGTTTTGATAGGAGCCGGGGAATCAATGAAACGATTTGACATCGCTCCAATGGTCATGCGCCCTTCGCCAACCCCGGGTTCATGTGCCAGTGCAAATTGACTTGTTAGAATACAAAACAACAAATAAAAAAGCTTTCGCCTTTGGAGTTTCTTTAAGTTAAACATACCTTATGGCCATTTTTAGGGCGAAAGATGCAAAAGTCAGTTTATTTTTGTTAATTTGCATAGGTTCGCCACACCTTTTTGCTGAGAGTGAGGGTGCTCTAAAGGAGATAAACAAAAAATTAATTAACGAGCAGAAGCAAATCTCAGAAGGGATTGAGGATTTGGCCGAACGCCTTGATTATTTCTTGAGCGGCAAACGTGATCCAAAGAAGAAGAATGAAACATATCTAAAATTAATTGGATTTGCGGAGCTGTATGAAGGGGGCGATTTACGTACGGATACGGCAGTAGATTTTAGTTTGCGGCTTCCAAACCTAGAAGAAAACTGGCAACTGATGTTGTCGAGCGTAGAACCTCAGGACTTTAACAGTTTGGATCGGCGTCGTTACGGAACAGCCCCAGGAGCACGAAAATACGGGGCGGGACTTGGTTTAGTAAAAAAATTAGGACAGTTTCAGACGCTGTTTCAACCGCGTTTGATTTTCACGGACCCTTTTCAAACTTTTTATCTGCTACAGTTTATTAGTAAGGCGAAGACTGGAAAATGGACTATTCGGCCTGAGTTTCGGTTTTTTGCTGATTCAGAAAAAGGTACCGGGCAATCAGGGGCTCTTTATTTTGATTTTGAAATGAATAATAAATTAATTTTTCAGTTCTTAAACGAAGAGCAATATCTTGACTTGCAGAATTTATTTTCAACCAACTTTGGTCCGCAGTTCCTTTACAATTATTCGTCGCGCACGGGGATGAGTACGGCATTTACCTTTTACTCAATTAGTCGCCAATCGTACCACCTCGATCACTACACCCTAAACTTTTCGGTTCGTCATGATTTGTACAAGAAAATTTTATTTTTGCAACTAACCCCGAGCCTAAGATTCGAGAAGCAATACGAGTTCAAGGGAAGAGCAGGTTATGCCGTGGCCCTGGAGTTAGTGTTTTAAGGTGCCTGAGACTTTTTCCAGTCCATGGCGCGTCATTTACCCACAACATTTTTTATATTTCTTCCCACTCCCACATGGACAAGGATCATTTCTGCCAACTTTTGGAGACTCTCTGCGGATGGTTTTCTTTTCAGGAGGCTGACCATCGACAAAGAGCCACTGGCCAGAGGTATCTTTTCTAAAATAAGAGATCTCATGGTGATTAAAATATTTTCCTTCCTGTCCGTAGGTTGCGATAAATTCGACGACGCCTTCGCTATCGGCAGCGGTTCCTTTTTCAGTGGAAACAATTTTTAACCCCTTCCAATCCGATTTTTTTGCCCATTCCAACGCGTTGGCTACATCAAAATCGTCTTGGGATTCTGGAGCCAGAGTGTGTTTTATATATTTGATATCGGCGAGTGTGTAAGCTGTGTAACGAGATCGCATCAGTTTTTCGGCGGTCTCAGGTTTTGATTTCCTTTCAATATACGGACCGCAACAAACACTTAAATTCTTTTCAGAGCCGCAGGCACAAATCATAGGCACACTCCTTTAAAATACCGTCATTATAATTGACCATAGTAATTTTCCCACTTATTTCATGAATATGTTCGCAGCCATTGACACCCCCATTCAATACGTGAAGGGAGTTGGTCCCAAACTATCTGACTATTTGGCTCGCAAAGGTCTCAGGACAATATTAGATTTATTGGAATATTATCCGCGCGCATACGAAGATTGCAGACAAGCGCGTGATATTCGAAGTCTTGTCGAAGGTGAAACGGTTGGGCTCAAAGCCAAGATCATAAAGGTATCTCATATACCAATTGGCACTCGACGAAAAATTTATGATGTGCTGGTGATGGATGGCAGTGGAAGCGTTCACTGCAAATATTTTCGTATTCCCTTTCGTGGCTACTTTGAGAGATTCAGGCCCGGTATGGAAGTCAGAGTTGTTGGAAGAGTCGTTAATTACAGAGGAAAAATTGAGTTTCATCATCCTGACATTTATGAGTTTAATAAAGATGAAAACCTCGATGCACTTGTGCCGATTTATGTTGAGACCGAAGGCTTAACCAGTCGTAAAATCTCTCGCTTTGTAAAAGCGGCCATAGATTCGCTAAAAACAAGCAAGGTGGCTGTTCCCGAAACCTTGCCAAAATGGTTACGTGATAAGTATAGATTAAGAGGTAGGCTTGAGTCTTTTGAGAAGATTCACTGCCCGCCGCCTGATTCGGGAGTTGAATTTAGCAAATTAAAAACTCCTTATCACTATCGTATAAAATTTGAAGAATTTTTTTGGTTGGAGCTTCTGTTAGCAAGAAGTCATGAAAAATTAAAAACCCATTCGGCGATCGCAGTGAGATCGAAAAAAAATCTGTGTGGGAAAATTCTGGCGAACCTTCCGTTCTCGCTGACGTCAGACCAGAAGTCAGCAATCGATGAAATTCTAAAAGATCTTTCAAATTCATACCCCATGCATCGCTTGCTTCAAGGGGATGTGGGGAGTGGAAAGACTCTGGTGGCATTTTTGACGGCGGTCGAAGTTATTGAAAGTGGATATCAAGCGGCGGTTATGGTGCCAACGGAAATTCTCGCAGAACAACATTATAAAGTTGCGAATAGAATTTTTAGTCCGCACGGGATTAAGGTCGCCCTCCTCACGAGTAAATCTTCAAGTGCCGATCCTAAAGAGATTCTTGCTGAGCTAAAATCCGGAAAAATAAATCTTGTTATCGGCACCCAGGCTTTGATTCAGGAGAAAGTGGAGTTTAGAAATCTGGCCTACGCAGTTGTAGATGAGCAACATCGATTTGGTGTTGAGCAACGCCAGGAATTAAAAAACAAGGGGATTAGTCCTCACCTTCTTTTGATGACGGCAACTCCCATCCCGCGCTCACTCGCTTTAACCGTTTATGGCGATCTTGATGTTTCGATTATTCGTGAAAAGCCTCCAGGCCGTGTGCCTATTCAAACGCGTGTCGTGTTTCAAAATAAGAGACAACAAGTTTTAGAATTTATGGCCAAACAGACTTCCAAAGGTAGACAAGCTTACTTTATTTTTCCGCTCGTTGAAGAGAGCGAAAAAATAGATCTCAAAGATGCGGTTCGTGAATATGAAAAACTTGTGATTGAGTTTCCAAAAATAAAGTTTGGACTTTTACATGGAAAAATGAGTTCGGAAGAAAAAGACGAGGTTATGCAAAAGTTTCGAAAAAACGAAATTCACGTGCTGGTTTCAACAACGGTGATCGAAGTTGGCGTGGATGTTCCCAACGCAAATATGATCGTTGTAGAACACGCCGAGCGCTTTGGGCTTTCGCAGCTGCACCAGTTGCGTGGCCGGGTGGGGCGAGGATCGTTAAAAAGTTTTTGCATTCTTCTTATGGGTAACGCGGTCTCAAATGAATCACGTGAGCGTGTCATGTGGTTGGAAAAAACTAATGACGGATTTGAGCTTGCAGAAGCCGATTTAAAGATTCGTGGGCCAGGAGAATTTGTGGGAACTCGTCAATCGGGTGCGCTGGGATTTAAAATGGCGGATCTAGTTTCTGATATTGAGATTCTAAAGGAAGCGCGTCAGGCGGCTAAAAATTTGATTGCAATGGATCCGGAGTTAAAACGCCCCGAACACATAGTCCTAAGAGAAACTCTTGAAGAACGGCAAAGAATATTTATAGGATAAATGTCAATGTTCCGCTTGAGTCAGCATGTTTAACATCTCGCTGATTTTGACGAGCTTCAGCTGACTTTGTTTAATCTTTCCTTCGACAAACCTCGGAATAATCACTTGAGTATGTACGCCGTTGCGGTTAGCGTGAAAGGGGATTATGGCGCCAGCTTTTGTGGTTTCTTCTAAGACTTTTAAAATGCGATCAGAAGAGAGTTTTGGATCGGGATCTCCAGACTCAAAAGTCCAGAGGATAAATTTTAAATTGAGCTTGTTTGTTAGTTTTAGGGTCGTTTCGTTATATTCACCGAAGGCGGGGCGAAAGAGAATTGTCGAATAGTGGTATTTGTTTTTTAAAATCATCAGCGGATTTTGAATTTCAAAAAGCTGACGTTCTTCAGGCTTTTCGGGAAGGTGAGAATGCCAGTGGCCATGAACTCCAAATTCAAAATAGGGGATTTTTAGCAGTCTCTTTGTTTCTCGAGGGTGCTTTTCAATCCAGCGACCAGAAACAAAAAAAGTTGCAGGAACTTTCTTTTTTATAAGGTATTCCATAAGCTCTTGATTGTAACCATCACCTTCTTTCACTGGGCAAAGATCAAAAGTGATGGCCACACAGTTACAGTTTTTTGAACCGCTTCTAATTATGCTTTCGTCATTTAGGGTTGGGCTGGCCGAAGCCAACGTAAATAAGACACTCCAAAAAACTGATAACATTACTCCCTCAATCGTCTTTTCCAATAATAGTACACCGGAATTCCGCTAGCGATAAGTAAAACCCCACTGAGTGCCTGGTTGGTCTGGGTCCAGAGAGTAACGGCCACTAAGCTTGCGCAAAATAGGGCGTATAGAGTGGTTACGAGTGAGGGCACGGTAAAGTAAGTATTGCCGACCTTACGTTTTCTTAGGCGCCAAAGAGCAATCGCTCCTAATCCATAAAAAATAAAACTTGAAAAAATCAGTCGATCTGTAAGTTCATCAAAGCTTCCGGTGAAAATTAGGATCGATCCCCAAATGGCTTGACCAATGAGGGCGCGGTGGGGAGTCAAAAAGGTAGGATGCAGCTCTCCCCAAGATTTAAAAAACAAGCGGTCTCGTGACATCGCCCAATAGATACGAGAACTCGAAAGAATCGAACCATTGGCGCAACCAAAAGTAGAAACGCAGACAAACAAAATCATAACCAGAGCGCCCAAGTTTCCCAAAAGAGAGCGAATGGCTTCGATGACAAAGACAGAGTTTTTTGTATTGGCGACCTTGAGAATCTGGTCGATGCTAAGAATGCGAAAATAGGAAAAATTAATTGTGAAATATAAAACGATGACGGCGCTCACTCCAAAGATTAAAGTTTTTGGAATATTTTTTGAAGGTGATTCAATCTCTTCGCTGATATAACCGATATTTGCGATCCCGTCATAGGCCCAAAAAGCACTAAGCATACTGGCAAAAAACAAGCCGACCCCGATGTCAGAGCGAGATTTTATATCCATAACCGGGGTGATGGGCACTTTAAAATAAAATAATCCTGCCGCGACAACAAAAATAATTCCTAAAATTTTTCCGAGAGTAAAAACATTTTGAATTAAAGAGCCAAGTTTTAACCCTTGATAATTTATAAGCGTTAGAAACCAAATTGTACTGACCGCAGCAATTTTTGCTGCTAATGCAGAGTTTAAAGAAAATAAAGTACAAACAGATTCTGCAAATACGTAACTCATGCTAGCAAAGGAACCGCTTTGCATGACCGCAAAACATCCCCAGCCATACAAAAACGCGAGCTTATCGCCGTAAGCCACCCGCAAATAAGCGTACATTCCGCCGGAGTGAGGAATTCGCGAACCAATTTCTGCAAATGTAAGGGCACCAAATAAAGTAATGATTCCAGCAAAAACCCAAGCCAAAAGAACTAAGTATTCTGACCCTAAGTTTTGAGTCATTGGCGCAACTTTTTTAAAAACTCCGGAGCCAATAATGCTACCCATAACAAGCATTGTGGCGCTGAATAAATTAATTTTAGAGGTTCGAAATGCCATCTCTAATATATTACCGGAAAAGCAGTTGCGTGCTTCGCGCAGTGTATAAAGTTTATAACTTAGATGTTCAGGGGGGTTGGAGCGTTGATAACTTGTGTCAAAACTGATATAACTCATTTCTGGTGTGGGGAAGATTATAGTGAAAAATCAAACTACCAAGGGACCAAAAATTCAGCAGCCTCGTAAGGTCCCCAAAAGTAACATCATAGCGGCAACTTTGAAAGTTGGCGATAATGCCGTCTATCCAGGTCATGGTGTGGGTCGTGTTTTATCGATCGATACCAAAGAGATTATGGGGACAAAGCATTCTTTTTTCACAATTGAGATTATAGAAACTGGAATGAAGATTATGATTCCAGCAACTAATCTTCAAAACGTGGGACTTCGTCCGATTATTTCTGAATCTGAGGCGCAAGAAGTAATTCGCATTTTGAAAACCAATGAAGCGAAAGTCGATAATCAAACTTGGAACCGTCGTTACCGTGAGTACATGGAAAAAATCAAAACCGGTTCCGTGTTTGAAATTGCCGAAGTTTTACGCGATCTATTCCTGCTTAAAGTCGATAAAGAATTATCTTTTGGTGAACGAAAACTTTTGGATACTGCTCGCAGTCTCTTATTAAAAGAGTTGCGTTTAGCCGCCAAATCTACGAATTTTGAAGAAGAAAAAGATATTAAAGATATCTTTGGTCTTGCTTAAGGTGCCCGACAACTAGTTGTTCTTCGCTGTGTCAATTGGGCAATTTTGTAGATTGGGGTTTCCATGTCAGTTCGAACTCGTTTTGCACCATCACCCACAGGTTATTTACACGTCGGTGGCGCGCGTACCGCTCTTTATAGTTATCTTTACGCCAAATCTAAAGGCGGAAAATATATTCTTCGTATTGAGGACACGGATCAGGCGAGAAGTACTGAGACCTCGCTGAAAATGGTGGTAGAAGATTTAGCTTGGTTAAATCTTCGGTGGGACGAGGGGCCTGATGAAAGGACTCTTCAAGATAGGGGAAATTTAGGTCCTTATCGGCAAAGTCAACGCACGTCAGTTTACAAAAAATACGCAGAACAATTGCTAGGAAAGAAGAAAGCGTTTTACTGTTTTTGTACGGACGAGGAGCTAGAAGTTAAACGGCAAGCAGCGATGAAAGCAGGCAAACCTCCGCATTATGACGGCACTTGTCGCAACGTAACGATCGACGAAGGAAAAAAACGGACTGCAAATGGCGAAAGGGGATCGATTCGTTTTCGTGTAAGCCATACCCACGACGTGAAATTTACAGATTTAATTCGTGGTGAAGTGAATTTTCCTGCAGGCACACTTGGCGATTTTGTGGTTTTGAGAAGTGACGGCATGCCGGTTTATAATTTCTGTTGTGTGATAGATGACGCGTTGATGGAAATGACTCATGTGTTACGCGCCGAGGAGCATTTAAGTAATACGCTTCGACAACTTCTCTTGTATGAAGCTTTAGATTTAAAGGTTCCACAATTTGGTCACCTATCAATTATTTTGGATTCCGATCGACAAAAATTATCAAAGCGCAAAGGGGCGACCAGCTGCAATGAATTTATGAAACTTGGTTTTTTGCCAGAGGCAATGTTGAACTTTTTGGTTTTACTGGGTTGGAGTTCACCTAAAGGCCAAGAGATTTTGTCAGTGAATGAAATGATTGAGCAATTTGATGTTGATCGCTTGAACGCGGCCCCTGCTGTGTTTGACGAAACTAAGCTTCGTTGGTTCAATGCGCATTATTTGCGCGCCTTGCCGCACGACGAGTTATGGCGACGGACTCTGCCATTTTTAGAAAAAGCGGGACTAAAATTTCCAAATGATCTAGCCTGGATTGATCGCGCTCTCGCGGTGATGAAAACCTCGATGGAAACTTTAGCTGATGCCGTGGAATTGTTTCGACCACTTAGTCATACGGATTTAGAATTTAATGATGAAGCTAGGGAAGTTTTAAAATGGGAGAGTTCGCCCGCAGTTATTAAAAAATGGCAGGAAAAAGTCGAGAGTTTTAAAGCCCCCTTTATTTCGAGTGAAGAATTTGACCAGATTATTAATTCAGTAAAAGACGAATGTAATGTTAAGGGTAAATTTTTATTTATGCCGACACGGGTAGCGATCATTGGTAAACCCCATGGCGCGGAATTGAAGCAGCTAGTTCCGCTTTTGGATAAAAAAGTTTTGGTCGCTAGAGCGGAGAGTTGCCTTAGAATATAGAAACGAAAGTATTTTATTGCGCAAAAAAGCATTTTTAAGCTAAAATTTTTCTAATGGCTCTCATAGTCTACAATACACTTTCAAATAAAAAAGAAGAATTTAAACCACTTAACGGTAAGTCGGTAAAAATCTACGTTTGTGGTCCTACGGTCTATGATTTCTTACATATCGGAAATTTTCGCGGGCCTGTTTTTTTTAACCTAGTTAGAAACTGGTTGGAGCATTTGGGCTATCAAGTGACTTACATTCTAAATTACACCGACGTGGACGATAAAATTATCAGTCGCGCAAAAAAAGAAAACACAACTCAAGGTGACATCGCCAACAAATATATTGCTGAGTACAGAAAAGACTTTGAAATTCTAGGACTTCGACCGCACGACCGCAATCCGCGAGTTACAGAATTCATGGATCAAATTATAGCGACAATCGAAAAGCTAATCGCTAATAAAAAAGCTTATGTTGTTGATGGTGATGTGTGGTGTTCGGTCCAAGATATCCCTGGTTATGGAAAGTTAAGCGGTAAAGATCTCGAGGGTTTAATCGCCGGCCACAGAGTTGAAGTCGGTGAGAAAAAAAAATATCCTGCGGATTTTGCGCTTTGGAAAAAGGCCAAATCAGGCGAACCATCTTGGGCATCTCCGTGGGGTAATGGGCGGCCGGGTTGGCATATTGAGTGTACGGCTATGAGCCAGAGTATTTTGGGTGACACTATTGATATTCATGGTGGGGGAGTGGATTTAATTTTTCCGCACCATGAAAATGAAATTGCGCAAAGCGAAGGGGCATCCGGTAAAGAATTTGTTAAGTATTGGATGCATTGGGAGTTCTTGAATTTTTCTGAACAAAAAATGAGTAAGTCGCTAGGCAACGTGGTCACTCTTCGTCAGTTTGTTGAAAAGTTTCATCCTGAAATCTACAAATTTATGATTTTGCTTGGACACTATCGTAAAAAAATAGATTTTTCTGATGCGCAAGTGGATCACGCGATTTCGGGGCTAGCACGAATTTATTCTTCATTATGTTTAGCGAGCGAAGTTTTGAAAGTGAATGTAAAAGCCGAGCCACTGGACGCTGAGTTTAAAAAAGTTTTGGATGATGGAGCGAACGGAATTGAGGCTGCACTCAATGATGACTTTGGAACTCCGGAAGTGATGGCTAGACTTTTTGAAAGTGTGAGAGCCTTTAACCACTATCAACGGGGTCAGAAAGTAACGCCGAAGGTCGTGGCGCGGGCCGAGGCTCTTGTAAAGTGGTTTAGTGAATACGGCAGGATGATGGCTTTATTTCAAGAGGAACCGCATGCATTTTTATATTATCTTGATAATATGTTACTGAAAAAAGCTAATGTAAAACGTGAAGAAGTGGACAGTCTTGTTTTGGAGCGAAAAGAGGCGCGTAAAGCTAAAGATTTTGCCAAAGCCGATGAAGTTCGTAATAAGCTTAACGCGCTCAATATTAATGTCAGCGATATGCCCGATGGCACGACATTCTGGGAAGTTAAGAAGTAGGGTTTCCTAAGGTCGATTTTCTTTACAAATTGGCGCCTTGGTTTTTGAAAAAAGGCCGTAAAAATCTAATGCTAAGTTAAAAATTGTCCGAGTTTTACAGTCGTCGTCGTTAAGGCAAGTACTAAGTAGGTCACTTTTCCCCCATTTGCAAAGACCCACAAATACCGAACCTCGAGATTGTCCTCCCAAGGAAGTAAGCAAGTTATATACTAGAGCGTATTCCTGCCCTTCATACTTAACTTTTTTGCGCATATAAATATTGTAGTCTGATATATTTTCGTAGCCGGCTACGTCAATTTCAATCATTGAGTCATTGGGTCCAGGCGGAACTTCTTCGGTGCCTTGGGCCCGGATTGAAAGCGAGGAAAAAATCAGAAGCGATAGCAATAAGACCTGTTTCATAACACACCTCTAGAAACTTAATTTCAAACACTGTTCCAAGTCTGTTTCGATATAGAGGCGTACAGATCAAATAAGTCCACACGAGCGCAACCGTGATAACAACTGTAAAACATTTAGACAACCCAAGTCTCTTGTCATATAGTCAGAGCCGGTGCCTAAAATCCAAAAACCTTTTCAATTAGTGAGTGACTACAAACCGTCAGGAGATCAGCCCGCGGCGATTCGTAGTCTTGTCGAAAATTTTTCGGTAGGTGAGAAACATCAGGTTCTACTTGGCGTCACGGGTTCGGGAAAGACTTTTACGATGGCCAACGTGATTGCGCAGAAAAATCTGCCGGCACTTATTTTGGCACCAAATAAAACTTTGGCGGCCCAACTTTATGCTGAGTTTAAAGAATTGTTTCCGCACAATGCCGTTGAATATTTCGTGAGTTACTATGACTACTATCAGCCCGAGGCGTATTTGCCAGCGACCGACACTTTTATCGAAAAGGATTCGGCTATCAATGAGCAAATCGATAAGATGCGTCACTCAGCAACGCATAGTTTATTTGAGAGACGCGATGTCATTATCGTAAGTTCGGTGAGCTGTATCTATGGTCTTGGTAGTCCCGAAGCTTACGAGAATATGGTTTTTATCATTGAGACGGAAAAAGAACTTCGTCGCGATAATATGTTGCGAGAGTTAGTCAGGATTCAATACTCGCGAAATGACATTGATTTTCATCGCGGGACGTTTCGCGTGCGTGGAGATGTAGTTGATATTTTTCCGCCCTATGAAGATGATCGCGTCATTCGTGTGGAATTTTTTGGAAACTATGTTGAGAAAATTTCTTGGGTAGATCCTTTGCGAGGAATTGTTTTAGAAGAACTGGATAAGGCGGCCATTTATCCGGGCAGTCACTATGTGACACCTGAGGAAAAAATGAAAATGGCAATTAAGAGTATCCAAGAAGAACTTCGTCATCGTTTAAATGAATTAAACACTAACATGAAGTTGTTAGAAGCAAAAAGGTTAGAGCAGCGAACGTATTACGATATTGAGATGATCGACGAAATGGGCTTTTGTCAGGGGATTGAAAATTATTCGCGACATTTAACTGGGCGTGGGCCGGGTGAGCCTCCGCCGACGTTGCTAGAGTATTTCCCTAGTGAATTTCTTTGTTTTGTGGATGAGTCTCATATCACGATTCCTCAAGTTGGAGGAATGTATCGTGGGGATCGCGCGCGAAAAACAACATTGGTTGAACACGGATTTCGTCTGCCGAGCGCGCTTGACAATCGCCCTCTGAATTTTGAAGAGTTTGAAAAGATGATGGACAAAGTCGTCTATGTTTCGGCGACACCTGGGCCTTATGAATTGAAAAAATCAGGTGGGTTGATCGTCGAGCAGATTATTCGTCCCACCGGGTTACTTGATCCCAACGTAGAAATTAAGCCAGCGACTCATCAAGTGGACGACCTCTATGGTGAGGTAAAGAAAGTAATTCGACGTAAAGAGCGTGTACTTGTGACGACTCTAACAAAAAAGAGTGCTGAGGATCTCACAGATTATTTTGCAAGCCTCGGAATTAAAGTTAAATATCTTCACAGCGAAATTGATACGCTTGAGCGCACGGAAATTATTCGTGATCTTCGCTTAGGTGTGTTTGATGTGCTGGTGGGAATTAATTTATTACGCGAGGGACTTGATATTCCTGAGGTGAGCTTAGTTGCTATAACCGACGCCGATAAAGAAGGTTTTTTACGATCGCAGCGAAGTTTAATTCAAACGATTGGTCGTGCGGCGAGAAATGCCGAAGGTCGCGTAATTCTCTATGCCGATTCTATTACTGAATCCATGCAAAAGGCCATAGATGAGACAAAAAGGCGTCGTGCCAAGCAAGAAGAGTATAATAAAGCTAACGGGATAACTCCAGAGACAATTCGCAAACGAGTTAGAGATGGACTTGGTGAAATTTACGAAGCCGATTATTCTAAGGTGACCACGGAACCCCTCGAGTATTTGCGTTCGATTAAAGAAAATTATGAAAACGCTCCCGAAGCCTTTCAAAAGCAAGTAAAAAAATTAAGAACGAAAATGAAGAAAGCGGCGGAGCAGTTAGAGTTTGAAGAGGCGGCAAAACTGCGTGATGAAATTAAGCGTCTGGAGTTAAGTGATCTGACTCGCCGTACGGGGGCCGTTGATAAAGAGCTCGACAAGGTAATTGATGGAAGAGAATCAAAACAATCCTCTTAAAAAGAAAAAAATAACAAAGGTTGATAAGATCCGTGAAGAGCTAAAAGGATTCCCAGGGCTTCCGGGTGTTTATCTAATGAAAAACAATGAAAGTAAAATTCTCTATATTGGCAAGGCAAAAAACCTAAAGAACCGAGTCCGCAGTTACTTTAATGGCGATCAAACCGCGAAAACATCGCTTTTAGTGAAACAGATTCACGATATCGACTACATCGTCACAAAAACCGAAGTCGAGGCCTTTCTTCTTGAGGCCAGTCTTATTAAAAAGCATCGGCCAAAATATAATATTCGCTTAAAGGATGACAAAAGTTATCCCTATATTCGAATTTCGATGGCTGATAATTTTCCGAGGCTTTATCTTTGTCGCAAAGTTATTAAAGACGGATCTTTTTATTTTGGTCCTTATACGAATGGATTTGTTGTGCGCGAGACAATCCGATTTTTGAATGAAGCGTTTAATATTCGGGACTGTCAAGATGGCTTTATGTCCACTCGTAAACGCCCTTGCATGACATTTGAAATCGGCAGATGTAAAGCGCCATGTGTAGCTTTGGTGTCTGATAAGGAATATCGAAAAGAAATCGCCGGGGCGCTTAAGTTTTTGCGCGGTGAAAACAAAGAGGTTGTTGAGCATTTAGAAAGACTCATGAAAAGCGCCTCCAAAGACGAACGTTTTGAGCAGGCGGCAAAGTATCGGAATTCTCTTCAGGCGCTAAGAGCCATTTTAGAGAAGCAACGCGTGATTAATGCGGCTGATGAACAAAATCAAGATGCCATTAGTTTTCATGGCGATGAGCGTGGCGTGCTTGTGGCCACCGTTCACGTTCGTCACGGCCTGGTGATTGGTCAAAGGTCTCACTTTTTACCCCAGGTAAATATATTCTCTGAAAAAGAAGACGTCAGAGAGTGGTTGGTAGATTTTGTGAACCAATATTATTACGATAATGTAATCCCTGATGAGGTTTTGTTGCCGGTGGATCTTGGCCGAGACCTTACAGAGCTTTTACAAAATGTATTATATGAGAGGTCAGGGCAAGAAGTTTCTGTACGCTTTGCCACTGATGAGTTAGGTCGGGGCTTAATGGAGCTTGCTGAGAGTAATGCAAAACAACATTTTAATTCTTACGTCACGCGTGAAGAAAATAAATTAAAGGCGTTGGAGTATGTCCAAAAGAAACTACATTTACCTAAGATCCCCCGACGCATAGAGTGTTATGATATTTCTAATTTTCAAGGTAAGGAATCTGTTGGTAGCCAAGTGACTTTTGTTGATGGAGTCCCATTTAAAGATGGATATCGTCGCTACAAAATTAAAACTGTTGAAGGTGCGGATGACTACGGCTCATTAAAAGAAGTTTTACTAAGGCGTTTTAAGCATACCGAGTGGGAAGATCCAGATTTGGTTTTGATTGACGGAGGGAAGGGGCAGCTTAGTAAGGTCATGCAGGCATTGAAAGAAATCAAACGTGAAGACATCGCCGTGGTGGGAATTGCCAAAGCGCGGGTCACAGGAGAGTTTTCTGACAAAGAAGTTGGTGAAACGGAAGAGAGATTTTTCTTACCAGGGCAGGTTAATCCCATTACATTTAATAGAAATGAGGACGCTCTCCATATACTGACAAACTTAAGAGATGAAGCGCATCGCTTTGCGATTACCTATCACCGAAAACTTCGTGAAGATTCAAGTTTGAAATCGGTACTTGATGAAGTGCCGGGCCTTGGCGATAAGAGAAAAAAAGAGTTGCTCATCCATTTTGGTTCTATTGATGAAATCACGAAAGCACCGATAAAAGAAATATCGGACCTTCCAGGATTTGGCGAGACTTTCGCGCAGAAATTGATTTCGGAACTGTCGCGTATCAGAGGCGGGAATTAAGGACAGTTAAACGCAACACCAACCACTTCAGTTCCGTATCCAGATTTTTCCTTAATCTGAACATAGTTTGCGCCTTTATTGGCCGCCTCCATTTTTAAGTCTTTCATCGCTGCTTCCATATCAGGTGTTTTTGAGTTCGCCCGTCCGCGAATACTTCCGATTTCACGGCAGTCTTTGTTAGGAATGTTGGCGCCTGTATTTACATCTTTAGCTTCTGGGAATTTCTCGACTGTGTGACAGGCGGCGATGGAAAAAAATAAACTAATATTGGCTAGTAGTTTGCGCATATAAAACCTCCGTGAGTAAAAAAATCATAGCGCAACGTTTTTGGAGTTAAAACTATTTTTTATTGGCGCCGCGCTCGATGAATTTATTGAGCAATGGTAAGAAATAGTCCTTGTTTGGCGTAAAGTCTGCTCCAACTATGTGGCCTAAAGGATGAGCTTCTGTTAATAGCTCGTGATGTGTGCGTATTTTTCCGTCAGAAAAGAGGCGAATATAAAATTGATGGTCTCTGCCATCAATTTTCCTTAATGAAAGGATCTGGCCCGGATCATTCCAAGCAACAGTCACTCGAACCCGCGACTGACTAAAAACGCTCTAAAATTTGCGACTGTCCGCGACTTCCTCGTGGCAGTAATACAAACCATTGACAACAAATTAAAGATAGACCCCGTGAAAGAAAGAGCCCGACCCCTGTCACGAGTTTTGACAAGGGCCGCGAATTGGCGCAGTTTTTGGTTTTTAACTTTCTACTCGAAATTAGGGCATTTAAAAGCTGATTTACGGCTCCAGTGTGGTACAGGTGCTGCAATCTATTAGATTTGGACACTTTTTTAAAGGAATAGGAACCATGAAAAGCGTATGTATAAGTTTAGCAGTAATTTTCTTGTCGTTGGGAATAGCATTCGGTGAAGAAGACGGCATGGAGTTTGGTTTAAGAAAAATAAAAGGCCGAAAAAAAGTTCCCAAAACTTATCATACAAAATTAGCTACCCACAGAGATTTAGGAAAAAAACTAAATTTAAAAGCAGAATCGATAGCGAAAACAAAACTTAAGAAAAAAGGAAAAAAATATAAAGAAGTTAACGAGATGTTTGCTAATGTCGAATACAATACGCCGAAGAAAAAACGTCCTACGAAAGATGAATTCTTTAATGAGTTAAAAGAGCTTTCGGATTTAGATCAAGTCGATAAATATGAAAACAAATTTGTAAAAGCTGAAGGAAAGCGTGCTAAGGCTCGTCGTAAAAAAGAAAAGAAAGAATCTACTGATTCCTTTGTCGCGGTAAACACCGGCAAAGTGAGTCCCAAAGAGAATTCTTTTTCAAATCAAGCGGGTGGCAGTAATTTGAAGGGTAAGGGTTTGGTCGCTGGGTCGGTCGCCGGAACCACTTTTGACAGTTTTGAGGCTCACCAAGAGGAGCCTGTTGAGCCATCGGTTTCGACCGCAAAAATTCCGCCGCCGCCCGAGAGCCCCGAAAACACCCAACGATACAGTTATACTTACGAGACGAAATCAAAATCATCGTCTTGGATTTCGCTTGCTCCTGTCGGTGGTTATGGTTTGTTGTCAATCACTAGCAGTCAGGATTTATATACGCCAGGAGCTAAAGGTTGGGAATCCAGCGATAGCTTCATTGGTGGAGTAATGGCTGATCTAGGTCGTGGCCGTTGGCAGTTTGAAACAGGACTCCTTTATGTTCGCAGTGGTATCAAGCGTGAAGTTAATCAATATGGGCTTCACGGATATGGGGCTGATAATTATATGGAATTTATCGACCGCGATTACGTCGCGATTCCTTTAGTGGGTGTCTATAATTTTATGGAGAGATATACCTCTAATGCCTCAAACTTTTTTGCGAAAGCCGGTTTATGGCCGATGTATCTAACTTCGGCAAAAAGAGAGGTATTTAGCTCGAATTTTTCTAATGATCGTTCTGATGACGTGGCGGCCTTTCAGGCAAAATGGGACACGCTGGCGATCCTTGGTGCTGGCGGCCGTATTAAAATTAGCAACTCGATGGCGATCGTTATCGAAGGATATTATCTTCGTGGCTTAACAGATTCCTTTAATATGACGGGTATGAGCGGAAATACTCAAGGCTTTATGAGTAGTGCCGGCATCTCTTTTGACTTATAATTAAAATTTGATAAAACTTAGGGCTTCCGTTGATAACTTGGAGGCCTTAATGAATTTTTCCGACTATGACCTTTTCAATCCGACCGAAGACCATAAAATGCTTCGCGATACCGTTCGTCAATTTGTGAAGGCGGAAGTTGAGCCTCAGGCTGCAAAGTTTGATCGCGAGGAAAAATTTAATTTGCCACTTTTTAGAAAATTAGGGGATTTGGGGCTCCTGGGGATCACCGTCAATCAAGATTACGGTGGTTCGGGTATGGACGCGGTTTCGACTGTGATTGCCCATGAGGAGCTTTCCTATTCAGATCCTGGACTCTGTTTGGCTTATCTTGCTCACTCTATGTTATGCGTGAACAATGCTGCGGTAAACGCCAGTGAAGAGCAAAAACAAAAATATCTCCCGAAACTTTGTAGTGGGGAATGGGTAGGGGCGATGGCGATGAGTGAGCCCCACGTGGGTACTGATGTTTTGGGAATGGCAACAACGGCGATTCAACAAGGAAAAGAATTCATTTTGAATGGTCAAAAGATGTGGATCACAAATGGTTGTGTTGACGACGAGGGTACAGCTTGTGACATAGTTTGGGTTTATGCGCGGACGGGAACAAAGAATAATCGTCCTGAAATTTCAACCTTCATTGTTGAAAAAAGCGATAAGGGTTTTACTGTTGGCCAAAAAATTCGTGATAAAACGGGAATGCGTGCTTCTAATACGGCCGAGCTCGTATTTACTGACTGCAAATTGAGTGAAGACCGTTTGGTCGGAAAACTCGGTGATTCGATTACGCATATGATGCGAAATCTTCAGCTCGAAAGACTGACTCTTGCGGCAATGAGCTTAGGAATTGCAAAACGTAGTCTCGAAGTCATGAATCGCTACGCGGGAGAACGACAAGCCTTTGGAAAATCATTACGTGAGTTTGGACAGATTCAAAGATATATTGGCGATAGTTACGCTGAGTATATGGCCTCTCGCTGTTATGTTTACGAGACCGCTCGTCGTTTGAAATTGGATCAGTATGGACTGCGTCTAGATTCAGATGGAGTAAAGTTGGTCGCTACGACCATGGGAAAAAACGTTGCGGATCGTGCGATGCAAGTACTAGGTGGTTACGGATATGTCGGAGAGTATGTCGTTGAGCGCTTGTGGAGAGACGCCAAGCTTTTGGAAATCGGCGGCGGAACACTTGAGGCTCATCAGAAGAATATTACCAATGATCTTGTGAAAAATGCGGAAGCGTTAACGCGTTAAAAAAGCGACACTTTTATAAATTTTTTCGATCTCGTCCATGTCGCGAGTGTTGTTGTGTTTTTGATATCCGTTGAGAAGAATTTCAGATTTCGCAACTATAAGTCTTTGAATTTTCCTTTTCATACTATTTGTAATGTGGGGTAGATGTAGACAAGAATTAAGAGATTTCACGCGCCAGTAGTCCATTGCAAAATATTTTCTAGACAGCTGATCATTATGGCCTCCATATTTTTTAATAATTGGAGTACTGACAAATCCTACAGGGTATTGAGAGCAAAACTTAAGCCACATATCGTAGTCTTCGCAAACCGGATAGTCTTCGCGAAAGCCACCAAGAGAAAGCAAAGTTTCTTTGCGAATCAAAGTTGCCGAAGGTGAGATTAAACAGAGGGCGAGAGACTTTTCAAAAATATTTCCCCCCGACTTTGTGTGTTTTTTATGTTGATTCACACGTACGCCATTACGAATCCAAATCTCTTCACCGTGAATCAGCTTCAAATCGGGATTTTCTCTTAAAATCTCAACTTGTTTTTCTAATTTCTGAGGTAACCATTCATCGTCAGAATCCAAAAATGCTACCCATTTCGAAGTGGACAGCCCGACTCCGAGATTACGAGCGTGACTTACTCCCAAATTAGCAGTTTTTACGTATTGCACTTGATCTTCAAACTCTGCCACAGCTTCAAAAGTCATATCCGTAGAGCCATCATCGATAACCCAGATATTTTTTACAGGATATGTCTGGGCAACAATACTACTAATAGCGCGAGAAAGCGTCTCCGCGCGGTTGTATGTCGGTATAACTGCATCGATTTCAAGCTCGAATCTTTGACGGATCATAAGGAATTAGCTATTAAATACTAAAGTTTTTGCCGGTCAATAGGAGGCTAAGATTTCTTACGAAAAATATCTTGAAGAATTAAAATCACGCAAGCTTTTAGTTGGAGCTGAGGCCTACGACCCCGACACTGTTTGGCGTGCGCTTAGTACCTTTGCAACGCCTGCGCGTTTGGGTCGCATAGAAACTGTAGCGTTAGGACGAACCAATAAATTCATTCCAGTTTTGTCTGATATTTATGATCGCGGAAACATTTCCGCGGTTTTGCGTTCAGCCGAGGGCATGGGTTTTGGCGAAATTCACTTAGTTCAACGTGGAGATCGCTTTCGTGTAGCGAATCGAGTTACGCGTGGGGCTGATGAGTGGCTTGATATTTTTACTTGGGGAGATCCCAGTGTGGTGAGTTCTTTGAAAGGGCGAGGCTATAAGGTTTTGAGCACAGGCTTTGAAAATGCAATGTCGATTCATGATGTCGATTTTGGTCAGCCAACGGCATTTGTTTTTGGTAATGAAAAAGAAGGTGTAAGGCCTGATATTTCCGAGCTCTGTGACGGCTGCGTATATATTCCCATGCATGGCTTTTCACAAAGTTTTAACATCTCCGTTGCGGCGGCGCTTTCGATGTTTACGGCTCGTCAGAAAATTAATACTGGAGATGAGGAGCACCTAAAACTTTATCGCGGTAAACTTTTGTTGAAGTCACTCACAAACGCCGAACAACTATTGGGAGCTTTAAATGTCTAATTTTAAATTACTCGAGAGTTTTCCTAATCGCACTTTGGATCAGCAATATGAAGTTGAGTTCACCTGCCCTGAGTTTACTTGCCTTTGCCCGCGCTCAGGCTTTCCGGATTTTGCCACGATTTATGTGCGCTATATTCCGGATCAAAAATGTGTCGAATTAAAATCTTTAAAACTCTATATTAACGCTTTTCGCAACCAGGGAGTTTTTCACGAGGATGTTACAAATATCATCACGGGTGACTTAGTGAAATTGCTGGATCCTCATTACATTGAAGTCTTAGGAGATTTTAATATTCGCGGAAATATTCACACCAAAGTTGTCGCTCGGCGCGGAAAAGGGAAATTTGAAAAAATAGCTCAAGAGTTAAGACAAGCGGGATTTATGGACGGGCGTTTACGAAAAAATGGTACTGATTTTCCGGCTGAGGTTTAAAATATTGGCACCATTCCGATAATATTCAAAAAAATGTAACATAATGTATTTTAGCATAGCTTGCATTCTTTAGGTCTGTGCCCATAATAGCTCTGAAAGAGGTCCATATATGAAAAGGTTTTTTGGAGCGATTTTATTTACGGGTTTATTTGCTTTGTCTGGTTGTGGCTGGCGTACGATTCCACAAGGTAAAAACGAGGTTGAGGGGGCCCTAGCGGAAGTAACGAATCAATATAAGCGCCGTGCGGATTTGGTGCCTAATCTCGTTCAGGCTGTAAAAGGTTATGCGAAACATGAAAATGAAACTCTTGAAGCTGTGGTTTCTGCGCGCGCAAAAGCGACCCAAGTTACGGTTGACCCAAGTAAAGTTACAGCAAAACAACTTGCCGACTTTCAAGCAGCCCAGGGCGCTCTATCGCAAGCCTTAGGAAGACTGTTGATGGTGACAGAAAATTATCCCAACTTAAAGGCTGATTCCCAATTTCGAGATTTGCAAGCACAGCTTGAGGGCACGGAAAATCGTATCGCAATTGCCCGCCAAAGGTACATTGAGCAAATCAAAAATTTTAATAATCTTGTAACTGTTCCACCCGAGAGTTGGACAAACAGCTTACTTTACCATTTCGAAAAAATGCCGCAATGGGATGTATCACCTGAAGAAAAAGACAAAGTGGACAAAGCTCCTGAAGTGAAATTTTGAGATTTGTTTTAAGCTTTGCTTTTTTCATTTTACCAGTTTTGAGTTTTGCGGAACTTAAAGTACCGCGGCTCAATAGTCCTGTTATTGACGAAGCCCGACTGATCGGTTTGCGGGAGCGTGACGAATTAATTTCTGAAATTAGAGATTACCGTCAAAGGGGAGGGGCGCAGGTGGCCGTGCTTACAGTTGAAGACCTTGGTGGCCTCACTGTAGAAGAGGCGTCTATCAAAATTGCTGAGCGATGGAAACTGGGTACAGAAAAAAGTGATCAAGGACTTTTAGTTCTGATTTCAAAAAAGGAACGCGCGGTAAGAATTGAAGTGGGTCAAGGCCTGGAAGGTGTTCTTCCGGACGTGCAAGTAAAAAGAATCATCGAAGACATCATGATTCCCTATTTTCGTGATGGAAAATTCGGGCGGGGAGTTCACGAGGGGCTTGTGCGTGCTGCGGAATTGATAGATCCCAAAGTCCCATTTTATAGTGGCTATCAGCGAGATGACAGGCCTAATGTCGTCCACATGCCCCCCTTTTTTAAATTCCTATTTTTCCTATTTATGATTTTTTTATTTTTTAAATTTCCATTTCTGTTTGTTGGCGGAGGTCGTGGACATCGCTATGGTGGTAGTTCCTGGGGGGGCGGAAACTGGGGTGGGGGAAGTGGTGGTTGGAGCGGTGGTGGAGGCGGATTTTCTGGCGGTGGCGCCTCAGGTAGGTGGTAACTATGGATTGGGTGAAAAAATTTCTTAGCGAAAGTGATCTTAAAGAAATTGAAGCCGCTGTGATCAAAGCTGAAAAAAGCACGAGCGGTGAGATTGTGCCTGTTCTCATTCGGCAATCGGGGGCCTATTACCATATTCCGATAATTGTGTTTTTAATTCTTCTTACAGCAATCCAATTTTTAAATTTTAGGCCGGCGAATGGCTGGTATTTTTTTTGCGAGATCATTGTCTTGGCGACTGTCAGTCAGGTGCTTACGAAAATTTCTCTTGTACGCCGGGTTTTGACGTATACTCAAGAGGCCGCACGTCAGGTGAATATTCGCGCGGAGCTTGAGTTCTATAGTTCGAGGATTAATCAAACAGAGGATCAAACAGGGATTTTACTTTTTTTGTCATTTCAAGAAAGAATGGCCGTCGTGTTAGCCGATAAGAAAATCAGCAAAGTTCACGACAATAAAACCTGGGACGAAGTGGTGGCGTTAATGACAAGCTCCATTAAAGAAGGAAAGCTGAAGGACGGTATCGTCAAAGCCATCGAACGCTGCGGAGAAATTCTCGCCAAAGATTTTCCCAAAAGGGAATTTGATACTGACGAGCTTTCCAATAAACTGATAATTAAGGACATATAAATATGAAAAAGAAAGAACCGAGTAAAAAAACAAAACACCTTGTATTCCAAAAAGTCGGAATATTTGTTGATGCTGAAAATATTGAAATGTCGGGACTAAAACATCACGAAGGCCGAACTGACTATAAAAAGATATTAGAAATGGTTGGAGATAGAGAGGTTATTCGCATTCTATATTACAAACCGGAGTACAAAGAAATTTCGGCCACTTTTGAGTCCTTTTGGCATGGGCTGGGAGGTGAAATAAAGAGGCCATCGAAAAATGCGGATACATTTTTAACCATTGACGCTGTTACTATGGCAGAGAAATTAGATGTTGCCATCATAATGGGAGGCGATAAAGATTTTTTGCCATTAGTTTGGTATTTAAAATCACGGGGTTGCCGGGTTGAAATTTGGTCATGGCCTGAAGCAACTTCTCCAGAGGTTAAAGAAGCAGCAGATTTTTACTTCGCGCTTGACCCAAGTTACGTATTGCGATCTTAATAGACTCGTGCGCGCCCGTAGCTCAGCTGGATAGAGCACCTGGCTTCGAACCAGGTGGTCGGAGGTTCAACTCCTTCCGGGCGTGCCAATTTTTTTTAAGACCCATTCAAAGCTTTTAAAGTGGAAAGATTATTGCACATACTTTGATAGAGTATTTTGTGAGGAATTTAAACGCAAATGGGTTTTACTTTACTTCAATTTCAGGCTGTTGTTGACAAATTTTGCGGGTTTATCAGAAAATTGATTTTTGCCTGGATATTCCTTATTCCTATCTATGCCGGGGCTAGCATAGATATATGTGGTCAGTTATTTGAATCCTTAGAGGCTCGTTCTCAAGTTCGAACCCTTAGTGAAGGCATAAATTTTCAAGATGTCGAGAGTTGGTTATGGATCTGGGGCAAGTTCGGCTCTGGTGGCCTGCAGGTTTTTCACCCGGATAATGCAATCAGAGAAAAAATCGGGACTACTTACCTTAAGTCGTTGTTGGTACCGAGTGGGATAAGACCTAGTTATCACCAGTTACTAGATTACATGCTTTATTACTATGAGAGAATTAAGACTATCGAAATAGCGCCGGGATTACCGAGATTTGCGTGGAGTATTAAGGAAGAGAAAGAATTGGCAGTCAAGCTTAATGGTGTCGCCCGGGTGTTCGTTGACTATTATAACGATTACAAATCTCAGATTTCGCGCGAGCAATTTGAATTGGCCCAGAAGATAGCAAAGATATTTAATTCGACTATTGATGACCTTTATTGGAAAAATCACAATAGCCTGTTGAAAGAGATTCGATTTACTGAGGTGTCAGAGACTCGACCGAATAATACAAAAATTTTAGATCGCTTGATCCGTGATCATGATTATGAAACTCGAGGGTCTTGGTGGAGAAGTTCAGGAGAGTCTACAGATGCTGTTATCGTAACTACGGAATCTAAACCATCAAGTAGTCTGCTTCAGCAATTTGTAGGTGATTTTGGATTTCGCAAGATTTTTTGGCCGCTCGTCAGATATTCGCCAGACCACCCAATAGTTTCGCTGGGAAAATTGCGAATTGCCGTAAATTACAAAGCAACATCCGAACCGCATTCCTTGGAAGTCTTTGCTCACTATAAGGGGCAGTGGCATCCTTTTATGTATGAGCGAGTTATGGGGGACTGGTTTCCGGTCACACAGACTATTGACATGGGAAGAAGGGATGAAAAACGCGAAGTCTCTGTCGTCAATACATGTATGAGATGCCATATTTCCATGGGAAGATTTTCACCAAAACCGAAATTTATGAATACAGTGGATCAGTACAAAAAAGAGGGATTTAAAAACGAAAGCTTAATCAAAGATCTTTTGGCGGAAAGGAGTTGGCGTTAGCTTTGACGTGCTGTTTTAAATATGTTTATTGACATCTGCATGAAGTTATATAAACAAATTCTATGAAGTCGAATTTGTTTATATTTTTGCACTTAAACTTATTGTCAATTTTTGTTGTTAGTTTTAGTTATTCCCAGGAATACAATTATGCTACCCTTGATGAGCTCTATGATAATGGCACTCAGAGTTCATTTGAAGAAGTTACGGGGTGGTGGTCGGGACGCTGTTTCCAGAAAGATGAACCTAACAAGCCGCTTGCATTTCTACTCATGGCGGCTGAAACAGATGCCAAGCATTTAGCGATCGTCAGCGATTTTGAAAGTGATAGTGCTCCCGATAGGTATGATCAGTTAAGTGAAACAGATCGGGCGATATTTGAAAGATTTATGAATTCCCAAGAGTTCAAAAGCATGGAAGTTTCATTTGCGGACAATGCTATTTACTCACATCTCGGCAGAGGCGTTCAGGCTATTAAAAAATCCGGGAATCAGTTTGTTGGTGTCCTTCGCCATTCTCTTGATAAAGACTATAATTATAACTGTTTTTTCTTTAAAAAGGTTAAGTAAGGTTGAATTTTTGACCTCAGTTAATTCTTTGGGTAGCGTACGACTACGGGACGTTTGTCTACGCATCCTGCAGGGCTTGGTTTAGCCCAAGCAAGGACTTCTACGGAGCCACTTGCTATTGATGTTGGTGTTGCGAGATCAATGTCGTTTCCATATTTAAATGCCAGGTGATTGGGGCCAACAGAAGCAAATGTCACATCATCCAAGGCCACATTGTAATAGTTTGAAGATTTGTTGTTGTCGATGCTATAGGTATTGTTACCACACGTGACTGAAGTTCCGTTGTTGACGTGTATTAAACCTGTAAGGTCGGAGTTATCAAAACCACTTCCGCGCGTCATGTCATCGCCAGATAAAATCACACCACCTTTGAATGCAAGGAGTGTATCATGCGATTGTTTTGATCCCATGGGATACCCAGGGTTGACCAACCAAACCACGTCATAATTAGCGATGTCCGAGGCCGAAAGGCCACCTACGGGTTCATTCATGTAGCTGGGATTATAGCGACGGAGTAAATTTTGATAAAGATTTTTAAAATCCATTGGAGATTCGCCATGATTATTGTTATCAAGGACGACCAAAACTTTTGGATTTATCACAGGAGAAGAAAATTGCACCATTGCTTCGGCAACGACTTGTGCAGAAACCTGGTCGACCGTTGGATTTGGCATATTGTCAGAATCACCCATGGCAAGAAGTATTGTAACTACACCTGGTTTTGAAACTTGGGGTGGAGGCACGCACAGTGGGTCATTCGGGTCGCAGCCAAGAATTTTATTTCCACCCTCGTTCGCATTAAACTCGACCTGTCCACAGTTTTGGTGAACGATGACAACTGATATCAAAATAAGATAAAATAGTTTGTTGGATAAAATTTTCACCGGCTTTACCTCTCTTATACTATCGTTATAAATTAGCAAAAACGGTACCGGGTGTAGTTAGCGGTGATTAGGCGAGGCCTGAGAAATTGTCTATGCGTTGGACAGCTGTTCAATTTTTTTCGAGAGTTTCGAAAGAAATTATCTCAAATTGAAATTGTCTATGGAGTTTATGCTATGCATATCAACTGGTTGTCAGGCACCTTATTGCAGTACCACGCCGACGCCGCCTAATTCGACGAGATCCAGGTTGTCTCCCATTTCGGAGGTTCGCGCACCGCGATCTACACGGTCTCCCGTACCGAGAGCACTTGTAAAGTTATTTCCCCAACATTTAAGCCGACCAGTATTTAGAGCAACACAACTGTGGTTTGCCAGGGACATGGAAGTTGCGGTGTACCCGGTCCCTAAATCAATGGTCGTCAAATTGTCACCCATCTCTGTGGCGTTATCGCCGAGGTGATTTGTGTGACCTTGACCAAGCTGTCCGTAAGTGTTTTGTCCCCAACATTTAATTGCTGAGTTATCTAAAATCGCGCAAGAATGAGACCTTCCAGCCGCGATGGTCGACGGTGTTCGTCCTGTGCCGAGATTGACGTTTGCAAGTCCGGCCCCCATTTCACCAGCGCCATCACCGCGGTCAAACACGTCTCCAATTCCGAGCTGTCCATTAAAATTTTTCCCCCAACAGACAAGAGTACCATTGTCACGAATTACGCATGTATGGCCTTCCGTACCTTCACCACCAGCCGCTATAGCAAGTGCCGTTCTTCCGGCTCCAATGTCGACGGCTGTTAAACTATCTCCCATTTCGCCGGGATCGTTTCCAATTGTGACCGTATTTTCTTTTCCAAGTTGCCCAGTGCTATTTCCTCCCCAACATTTTACAGTTGCATTATCAAGAAGAGCACACACATGGTGTGGACCCGAGGTTATGGAGACTGCGGTTCTGCCTGTGCCTAAATTGATGGGTGTGATATTATCTCCCATTGAGTTTGCAAACGTGCCACGAAAAGTAATGTCGCCTTGGCCAAGTTCCCCCGTCAAGTTATAACCCCAACATTTTACGGTGTCGTTATCTAAAATCGCGCAGGAATGCCACAGGCCAAGAGCAAGTTTTTTTGCCGTTCTTCCCGTACCAAGGTTAATGACGGGAAGGTTATCACCCATTTCTCCAGCTTCATCGCCTTTGTTATCGGTGTTCTCGATTCCGAGTTGTCCATAGTTGTTATAGCCCCAACATTTCACTGTGTCGTTGTCGAGAATCGCACAGGTGTGTAGTCCTCCAGCCGCTACGGATTTTGCGGTGTGATTTGTACCGATGTCTACAAATGGTAGGTTCACTCCCATGTCGCGTAAGTCATCACCGCGCGAATTCAAATCGCCGAGTCCTAGTTGCCCGTAGGAGTTTCCTCCCCAGCATTTTATTTTCTGATTGCTCAATACCGCGCAGGTATGAGAATCGGTCAAAGTTCCCAATGCATTGGCGCCACCTCCGGTGGCAACGGAGATAATGGTAAATGGTTCGAGTGGGACATTATCTTTGGTATCTTCGCAGCTTAAAAATAATAGACCGCAAAAGACAAAAAATATTCTTTTAGAATAGTACATTGATGAGTCCTCCAAATTGCCAAGTGTCAAAGGTGCGCGAAAGTGTAGTTATTCCAGATTGTGATAAAGACTGTTCTTTAAAGCGGACATTTTCGTAGTAAAGCCCTATAGGGGCAAATCCAAACCATTTGTCAAAAATGAAAATTAAACGAAATCCCTCAGGGTGATTGAGTTTTAGCGTTGAACCGTCGCTAAGAGATTTACTAACCTCAAGATTACCGGCAATTTGGTAATCCAATTTCAAAATATATTTTTCTTGGCGATAACCAAGCATCGGCGCGAATGGCATGAAGCGTGTTGAGGAAAGGTTGAGATGATTGTTGTCGACTGTGGACGTTTGGCCCATATAGCGATAGTCGAAGGTAATACCGCCAAAAAATCCCCAGCCAATTTTTGTGCCAATAGATCCGCCAATTCCCGAGTAAGAACCAGCAACGGAATGGCTCATATTGGGATGAGAAAACTCGGCATATCCAGTAAATAAAAATAGATCCATATAGAGCGAACGTTCGATACCAAGATTGAGTTCTGACAACTCTGAATCACCGCTGGTACTTGTCGAGCTCGACGGAAGTTTTATCGCGTGAGCACATGAGCTAATGAAAATCAAAGCCGAAAATAGCGTGGCGGGTTTTATCATTGAGAATCTCCTAACCATCCACTTCTATCGATGATCATAAGTGGGTAAGTTGGGCGTTGGCCGTAAATATAAACATTTTGTTCTTTATCAAGTACGATAAATTCCCGTATTCCATCGTTGTCGAGATCGACATAGTCGTAAATTTCATTACCAAATTGCTCGCAGCTTCTTGGTGATTCTAAGAGATTGAACTGAGATCCATCCACACCGCGAAAATGGGAGATGGCATTTTTACGTTCCGAAAATAAAATGTCTTCGATACCGTCGCCATCATAGTCATCAGAGGACGTGATGAGCGCATCGTCCTTGGGAATATTAACTTTCAACTGATAAAGTAACTTTTGTTGCCAGCCGTCAAATATACTGAGTCCAGAAATTTTTTCTTTGTAACCATCGTGGTTAAGATCATTAATTTCGAAAAGATTTTGCAGCTTGCGGCTTTCAAAAATAAAACTTGCAAGATTTTCGATAGAAAAGGGAGCGAAGGCACCAGTGCCGGTAACTCCACGAGTTGCACTCACTGTTGTGTTCCCATTATTGTAAACAATTTGAATAGTTCCTGAAGTAACTCCCGTAGATGTGGGTCGGTAAGAAACAACAATCGTGCATGAGCCGACAGGAAGAGTTGTAGAGCAACCGCCACCCGTGCCAGGATAGGCTCCTCCCTTAAACGAATAAGGTGCCGTGAGTCCAATTCCAGCAACAGAAGTTGCCGTTACGGCTCCGCTATTTGTGACAATAAAGGTTTTGTCTGTCGTGCTACCCACCGTTTTTGTCCCGAAGTTGTAGGTAGGGCCGTCGGAAATTGAAATGTAGGCCCAGGCAGCGCCCGTGCCGGTGAGGCTGCGACTCGTACTTTGATTGTTGGCTCCATCAAAATAATTCATTGCGACCGTGGAATTGTGCACAGAGGCTGAGTTGGGAGTATAAGTAACAACTACGGTGCAGGTTCCGGAGGACAAACTCGTACTGCAAGTTCCTCCCGTGCCTGGGTAACTTCCGCCTTTATAGGAATAAGGTGTGCTTAGGGCAGATCCTGACATAGAACTTGCTACGGCAGTTCCACCTTTAGTCACAGTGAAAGTCACATCGGTAGGTTCGGTGACAGCATGGGTTCCAAAATCGTAAGTTGTCGAGGGAGAAAAGGCGAGCGTCGCAGGAGCAATGCCGACTCCAGTCATGGGGCGCTGGGCGTTGGTTGCGCCAAAACCGTTATTGTAATTTATTTGTAGTGTCGCATTGTGTGTTGCCACCGTGGAAGGAGAATAATTAACAATTATCGTGCAAGTTCCTGAGCTCAAAGTAGTTCCACAGGTTCCGCCGCCAGGATAACTGCCGCCAGCAAAACTGTAGGGGGCGGAAAGTGCTACGCCTGCCATTGTTGTAGCGGCTGCTCCACCGGAATACGAAACGGTAAAGGTTTTTGAGGCGGTTGCGCCCGTGGCGACATTTCCAAAATTATAAGTCGCGCCATCGGAGATCGTGAGTAGTCCTTCAGTGTTGCCTTGCATGGTGCGACTGACATTTTGTGTTGTTGCTCCTGAGTGATAAGAAAACGTAAATGTATTACTCGATGAACCAATGCTTACTGGACTATAAGTCATAACGATCGTGCACGTTCCCGATGACAGAGTTGTGCCACATGTTCCACCGGTACCGGGATAAGTTCCGCCCTTAAAGCTGTAGGGAGCTGCAAGTCCTGTGACACTAAGTGCTGTCGCTGTTGCTTGGCCCGAAGAATAGGTCACTGTATAAGTTTTGTCGGCACTTGTCCCGGTTGCCACGTTGCCGAAATCATAGGTGCCGGTATCGGAAACTGTAAGAATTGCGGGAAGAATTCCTGTTCCTTGAACGGTACGTGAAATTGATTGCACGACCGCTCCATCGTTATAGTTAAAATTGAAAGTGCGATTGCTAAGGACATTGGCTGTCGGACTATAACGTACAATGAACGTACAGGTTCCAGAGCTAATTGAGGTCCCGCAAGTTCCTCCACCTGGCCAAGAAGGAGTTACAGAAAACGGTGCTGCTAGTCCTGAGGTGCCTAAGCCTGTAGCTGCTAAGGTTCCTGAAACATAGGTGACGGTGTAAGTTTTTGTAGCGAAGGTCGTCGTGACGACGTTGCCATAATCGTATGTTCCGGCGTCAGAAACAGAAAGCACAGTCGCTGCGACTCCAGTTCCGCTAATACTTCGGGTAGCGGTTTGGCCGGTAAAGCCATCATTGTAGCCAAGGGAAATCGTATCATTAAAAGTTCCGTTGGCAACAGGAGTAAAGTTAACGCGAACTGTGCAGTTTGCACTGATGGTTGTGCCGCAGGTTCCGCCTGTGCCAGGGTAACTTCCGCCTGCCCATGAGAAAGGAGCTGTGAGAGTTCCGGGAGTAATAGCTGTGGCCGGTGTTCCTCCAGAGTAGATCACGTTGTGAGTTCCTGTAGTAACAGTGCCCGTAACTTTGCTTCCATAAGTAAAGCCATTTATTGCCAGACCTGCTTGAGTTGTGCCGGTAAGACTTACGGGAATTGACTGGGCGAAAGCTCCGTCGTTATAGGCAAAACCCAGAGTGCGATTAAATGTTCCGGTGGAAGTAGGCGCGTAGCGCACCACCACAGTGCAACTCGTGCCGATATTTATCGTTGTAGTGCAATTGCCGCCAGTGCCAGGAAATGAGCCACCAGGATAAACGTAAGGAACAGAAATTCCCGTGAGGCCAAAGCCTGTCGCGGCCACTCCGCCCGAGGTGTGAGTCACCGTGAAACTCTGATCCAGAGTTTGTGAAGTGCGTACCAGGCCGTAGTTAAATGTTGTTGGGCTCACTGATAAAACTGCTGGTGGAACTCCAATGCCTGTTACATTTCTAGAAACTGTTTGTGGAAATGCACCATCGAAATAACTAAAGACCATTGTGCCATCGTGTGTCGCGACTGTTTGCGGACGAAATTCGATGACGATTGTGCAGGTGCCTGACGAGAGAGTTGTGCCGCAGGTTCCGCCTGTGCCGGGGTAGCTCCCACCCCGAAATACGTAATTTGTTGCCAGTCCCGAACCACTTAAACTTGTCGCTGGAACTCCACCGGAGGCATAGGTGACGGTGAACGTTTTGCTGACAATGGCACCTACCGCGCGTGTTCCAAAATTGTAAGCAGCAGGAGGTGCCACATCCGATACGGTGAGTACAGCTGGCGGCACACCTGTCCCAGCAATAGTTCGGGTTGTCGATGTGTTACTAATTCCGTCATTATAAAAAAGTGTGAGTGTTGTTGAATGCGCGGCCAGGGTCATTGGGTTGTAAGTGATAACCATCGTACACGAAGTGATGGAATTGGGAAGAGTCCCCGAACACGTTCCGCCGGTGCCAGGATAGGTACCGCCTTTAAATGAAAATGGTGTGGAGAGTACGGGTGCACCCAAGTTCGTTGCCGTGGCGCCACCGGCAGCTCTGGAAACTGTGAGAACTTTGTCCGTCACACTACCAACTGCCTTAATTCCATAATCGTAGGTTGGCCCGTCACTGATGGTGAGAACGGCTTGGGTATAACCAGTAAGAGTCATCGTAGAAGTATAGGTGGTGGAGCCGACGTTGTAACTTACAGTGAGTGTTGCTGAATCTGAGCCCACAACAACGGGTGAATAACTGACAACGATCGTGCAATGGCTATTTTGTTCGCTTGTTGTACATGTTCCCCCTGTACCGGGATAAGTTCCGCCAAGAAGTCCGAAGGGAGCCGAAGTTGTTGCATTGATGTTGGTTGCCGCAACACCCCCATCCACAGTGACGTTAACAGTGCCAGTTGCGGTGGTGCCAGTGCCCGCCAATCCAAAGTCAAACGTTGCGGCTTCAAAAGTAATAACTACGGGGGGACGACCGAACCCCTGCGATACAACGCCGCCACCACCACAATTTGATAAAACCAATAAAATTGAAATTAAGAAGAATGGCTTCATCTTATGAGTCCTTGACTTCCTGTAAGCGGCTTAGAGTAAGACCGATGTGACGGAACTTTCAAGGTGAGTTTTACGATGTAGTTGGGATCAAGATTTTTTTCAAATTCGACTTGGCCGGTGAAGGTGACGGTCTCGTCCCAGACGCCGAGGTTACGCAGTAAATTAAAAGAAATTCCCGCTAAATAAGAGGATCCAAATTCACTTTCATAATTTATCTTTCCAAAGCTTTGCTGATTTGGTGGTGCCACGAAATTAGCGGTACCGAAAATATATTTAATACCGCCATAAATTTCAAAACTCTTAATGGCATATGTCTCGACAAGTGCCACGCCACCTGACGAAATATCCATGAAATTATTTTTCCAAGCGCCGCCGTAGTTTAAAAGTAAACCAGTGTACCAGTGATTGGACTCTAAAAATGTGTATGCAAAGGTAAGCCCCACGCCAATCGTCTGCCAGTCGGGATAGTAAAGTGCATTTAAGCCAACGGCGAGATTTTTGCGAATTCCTAGCATGTAATGAAAGCGTGGCACATAGATATTTTGGGGGATTTGACTTTCGGGGACATCGAATGTCAAAAGAGAATTTCGTAAGGTTTGATTAAGTGGAATAATTTGCATTGATATACCGTATTCGATGGAATAGGACTCCGACCAACTCTCAGATTGCGTGTAAGTTCCCCAAAATTTTCCAAAGTCATCGGTGGGGCGAACAGCTTGATGGCTTGTCGAAAGTACAAACAGTTCGGCCAAGTTTTCGCTGGCATGAGTGTAGTCGATAGGGCCAGATATTTGGGAAAATGAAACACGTGGAAGTGCACAAACGAACATGAAAAGAAGCTTAGAAAAGTCGTCCCTAACTCTTCGTGACATAGTTTGTTTAAGTATAACAAATGACAATGAAATTATCTCCGCAAAGAGCAAATTTTTATGAAAAAATGGAAACCTGCGCTAGGCCGAACGTCGACGTGTTTTTTCAACGCCGTTGAGAACTGCAAAAGTCGGTTTTGGATGGCTGTGAAACAAGCGTTGACGAAACTGAGGAATGTTCTTTAGTCCAGGTTCATCAAACCTTAAGACGAGGAGTACGGCGTCGGATTTTTGCGCAAGCAGAGTGGCGTCATGAACTTCTAAGAGTGGGGGACTATCCATTATCAAGTAGTCGTAGTTATACTTCTTCTCAGTAATAAATTTTCCTAGCTGCGTGCTCTCTAAAAATTTTGTCGGGTCTTCATGGTTTTTGGTGTTATAAAAAACATCGAGATTTGAATTATAAGAAAAAGGTTCAAAGTCCATTTGCGAGTTTGGAAGACTAAGGTAAGTTTTGATCGCCGGTAGGCGCAGGTCTAAATCCATCAACCCAATGCGATTTTTCTTGGAAAGTGCGAGTGCTAAATTAGCGGCAGAGTAAGTTTTTCCACTTGAAATGGTTGGGCTTGTTACTAAAACTGTACTGTTTTTTTCTATATTTTCGATAAGAGATGATGCAATATGCGCAAAGCTTTCATCATTTTCGCCGACGAGGTTTTCTCCGAGGTCAACTTGTACAAATTTTTCTTTTTGTGGGATGGCTCCTAGGTAACATATGCCATTGATTTGTAAGTTCGCTAAAAGGTGACTTATGTTCATCCACCTTTGTATCGGTTTGAAATAGAAATTTAGTTAATCTGGAACCTATGGTGGGTATTTTCCTTTCCTTGGTCTTTTGTCTAGTCGTGATCACTGAAAAACGACTGGGGACGGATTAAAAATGAGAGTCTTTGATTTGTTAAAACAAAGCTGGGATCTCTCTAGTTTTTGTTGCAAAATGTGGA
>LWDK01000014.1 GCA_002083485.1 Proteobacteria bacterium SG_bin7
GCAATCGAGTGGCTCCGCTCAGCGCAAACTTCCATTCGTGTCATTGAAAAGATGTTGAAGGAGGAATCACAAGCAAAAATATGTGTTCGTGACGAACTAAGGAAGAGCCAAGATGCCGAGACTCAAAATGAACTTATCTCATTCGGACCGTTGGGTCAGCGCAAAGTCACTCACGTGGGCCTAACTTTTGATTCCATCTGTAATTCTAAAAAATGTGTAGGTGACAATAGTGCGTGGGTGACCACTTGCCCTGGATTCGTAAAGCGATAGTTCATAAAAAAAGCTATTTTATTTTCAGTCTTTCACTCTCACCCTTATTTACCGCGTTTTAGACACTCGGCCTAAAACGCAGTGGCTTTTCGCTTGGGCGAACAAAGCCTACCTTTTTAAATTTTTTTGTTCCTTCTCACAGCGGCGCGGGCCTTATTCAACCGCTGCAACCGCTTTTTGGCTGAATCATAACTCAGCCCCATGTGATCGGCGATTTTCTTGACTGCCCATCTCTTCTCCCAGCGCAAACGTGCCAGCTCCGCCGAGATCTTACTATTCTCTTCCCATGAAATACGATAGTCTCGAACCATGGTTAACGGTTCGTATACTACCGAACCGCGGTCACCATAATTACAATAAGTTATGGCAGAAATAAATTTATCAAAAACCAATTTTGGTTTGATTTTATTAAAATTATTCAAATCCCTCCGACTCCGCCAGACAGTGGAATACACGTGAATTTTGATTTAACAAAAATCTTTCCGCTACTTCTTAGTTTGGCTACCAATAAACCAGGCCGTTGAAAATTCAATTTTGAAAGAAGTAGCCTCGGGAAACTTCTAAGCCCTGCAAGGAAACGCGAAGCTGCTCAGCACGCAATAAAGAGGTTGAAAGTTTCAGGGCGTTTGGCTTGTAGGGTTATTGGTCAGCTAAGATCGACTCAAAGTATCAGAAAATCGTTGATCCTCAGAGAGAAAAGTTACGAGCACGAATTATTGATCTTGCCTGTCAGTACGGGCGCTATGGCTATAAGACAATTACGTCATTGTTGCAGTTAGAGGGTTTTGATGAGTTTACAAGGGAGTGTTTGGCATCGTATGTTGCTAGGCGCATTGGTAGCCAAGACCAGTGCCCAACGTACTTAAGAGTGAAGACCCGAACGATATTTCGTTAAGTTGCAGGAACAAAGAAATCACAGCAAAAGCTAACCACATCTTCAGAGCCGGATTTTTGAATCTGCTTTCGCTGCTCTTCAATTAGGTCCAAGATTTGTTTTCTCAATTTCGGAACGTCTTTGGACGAAATCGTAAATACAGATGAGTAATGAATACTGGTGTCGCTCATGGGGTTAGCGAGTGCGCGGATTCGCCAATTGGCATGGTTAGAACGATTGTATGGAGAATTATCCTCAAGATGTAAGCTGATCCCTTTTTTATAAATCCACTTCTCGTTTTCTAGGTCGACGAGCCCCCAAGACTTGAGTTGGTTGAGTGCTTTACCCACAATTTCTTCCGGAAGACCGAGATATTTTGAAATTTCTTTTTGAGTGTTTAGAATTGTGCTGCTGGTAGCGATGTGGATGGCGGCGAAATGCCACGAAGAATAATAGTTGCTAGCGGCCTCATCGCTAATTTTTGAGGAATTGTCCTTTACTCTTTGAGAAAGTCTGTTGTGAACTTTTGATAAGTTACGGATTTTTTCATTAATTTTCTCTCGGTAAGATGCGGAAGCGCATCGACTTCTTTCTAAAAGCAAAAGGAGCATATCGCTCTCAGAATCGCGAAGGCCCAAAAAGCTATTTATGCCGTGTACGTGATCAGGAGTCAGCTGAATATGTGAGTTAAGTGCCTGCGAAATATAAGAACGTTGGCAGTTAGCGGCCTTAGCGAGCTGTGAAACGAAACCTTTCGGCCGCTCATTGCATAAATCTCTTAAGAAATCCTTATAGTCGTCATAATCAAAAACGGTATTGTTCATAATTTATAACGCTCCTCATTTATGATTTATAAAAACAAACTCGACAGAATGTCCACGACAAAATATTCTGGTGTGAAAGGGGGCGGCATGGAAGCAACAGAAATAGAAGTTAGGGTTGAAAACCTTGTGCAAACCGTCGAAAGCGATGAATGTGTCGACAGCTTTTCCCGATTAGAAGAGAATTTATCGCGCGCCAATATATTGAGTTCTCACTCGAAATATTTGCTAGATGAATTAATGGAGATCATCAAGGGAGGAAAATGAAAATTCTTTTTTTATGGATGATAATGATTCTAGGTAACTTCGTAAACGCTGGCGAAGTTTCCAGTGGTGGTGGACAGGCCATCGTTTGCAGAGATCAATTGGGCAAGATCGAAAAAAGCCAAGTTCTCGATCTTTACGAGGCAGAAAGGCGCGGCATAACAATTCGTCAGCCATCTGATAATTTTGAAGCTGAATATAGTAAACAAATGTTGGAAATGCATCGTTTGACTGGTGAAGGACCAAGCGAGCTTTCTGACATTGCCGCTAACCTGAAGGACAGTTTTCAAAAGCTCTATTATTTTTTGCCTTCAGGCGTTCGACTCAAAGTCGTGCAAGATATTGGGAAAACAATTTCGCCGCCGAAAGACTGTCGTCTTGAACAGCTGGCTGTGTACCGTGATGATCAAAATCGCATCGATATAAATTCGGAGATTTGGAAATCGCTCTCAGTTGTTGATCAGGTCGCGTTGATGGTACACGAAAGTGTTTATCGCGACTATCGAACTGCCGGTGACAAAACATCGGAAAACTCTCGAGTCATCGTCGGCAGATTGTTTGCGAGAGAGCCCCTTACCTCGGCGCTTGAGAGTTTGCCGACAGATTCGTGGCAATGCTCAGCGGGATTTCTAGGTGGTCTTGAAAATCAGTCGCGATTCTTTCTGTATGGAGTTAACGCCAACAATTCGGTTTTACAATTTACTCAAATTTTCGGGAAAAAGACATTCTCTCTACTGCGTGTTATAGTCCCGGCAAAAATCGACCCGACAAAAATGGTGTCGGATACCGGCCCAAGTGGGCCAATTCTGAACGTGACTGACAAAAATGCGAATTTGCATCAGGTATTTGAAGCAGAGAATGAGATTTTTGCGAAACAAAAAGTAATTGTACGTTACCGGTTTAATGAACCATTTAGTATTGCAACGTTGGATTCAGAAGGTCAGCTAGATAAACAGGCGCCGATTGGTTTTTGCCAACACCAAGAAAGAGGAAAATAATATGAAAAATTTAATGCTACTATTGATTGCTCTTGCAGTGGACAACGCAACGGCCTCTGTAACAAAAGAGGAGTTCGCGCAGACTCTCGAGTCGATTGAAAAAACCTATAAACCCATTTTCAAAAAGAAGTTTGACGCTAATTTTGTCGTCGAGAATTACTGGGATGATGCAACAGTTAATGCGCACGCTCGTCGAATGGGGAAATCCTGGTTTATTGCGATATTTGGTGGGCTAGGTCGAAACAAGTTAATGACGACAGACGGTTTAGCGCTTGTCGCTTGCCACGAAATAGGAGCCCATATCGGGGGATTTCCAAAAGAAAGTGAGTGGGCCACCAAGTATATGCAATCGGCCTATTTCACGGGTCTAAAATGTATGCGAGAACTCTGGGAGAATGACGATAACATCGAAAAAATTTCCCGAATGCAGATTGATCCCATTGTCAGAAAGCATTGTGCTTTGTCATTTGACAATGACCAATCTCGCGCATTGTGCATGAGGAGCGTGTCAGCGGCATTTGTTTTGTCGCATCTGTTGGCACAGATGAACGGCCAGGAAGCTAAGATCATTGATCCAGAAGTTTATCAAGATGACGAAACCAAGCTCCCCTCTTATCAATGTTCGTTCAACACTTACTTTTCAGGAGCGTTGTGCGGCGTTGACCATAAGGTTGACGTGAGCCAAGTCGACGCCCGAATCGGAACTTGTAATAAGTCCGATGGACACAAAATAGGTTATCGCCCGGCTTGTTGGTATAAAGAATAAAAACTATATCTTCTTAAGGGTGATGTAACGTCACCCCTTGAGATCTATCTATGTTGACCGACAACACACCGAACGTAGTTCTTAGAATCATTTCCGCGAATCCAACCTGAGATGTCGCCGGAGTCCCCCAGAAAAATTAGGTATCCATGTCCATACGAAGGATCACCAGTGGATGCCGTCCAAAATGGGGCCTTATACTCATCTCCAGCCTCCGGCTCGTATCCAGTCACATCGTAATAGAAGTCCACAACGGGTTGATTCATAGAATTATATTTAAAAGCAGGTTTGATTCCATTATCCCAGTACTCAACGATTTCTTTTTTTACTTTTTCATCGTAAATAGAAATCTCGGGAAAATTAGTTTCTACGATTTTTTTTGCCCCACGTTTAACAGCGTAAAGTAAAAATTCTCGGGAACTTGGAAGGTGATTTTTATTTCTTGCACATATGAGATGAGAGTCGACGATATTAAGCAATAATGGTTTGCCCGTTTCGTCGCGCAAAATATCGGTAAGTTGGACGTCGGCGGCCAAAGAATTCAGACCCAAAAATATAAATATTCCTACAAAAGCTATTCTATTAATCATTTTACCCCCAATTTTATTGTCAAATCAGGGTCCCAATTTTAATTTAGTTTATCAAGAAAATAGTGTTTTTCATTGCTATCGATTTTAATTTGGAGCGATGTTTGCAATTCAATTCTAAAGTATGAGCCCAGTTGACCCGTCTTGGATTAGCAGTGAGCCATCTATACACGATGACAAAGATCTCTGGGTCCGCAACAACTGTTCAACCTATATTGGTAATAGTGGCGGGCCGTTTATTTTGGAGAATACAAATATTGCAATTGGATATTCGAGTGTGTCTTCACCCCTTATACTTATAATTATTTACCCGCTAATCCTGCTGACATACTTTCTTTTGATGGTTCTATGGAGGGGTTTGAAAAAACCATGAAACAAATGGCTGTCTTGTCTCACAAACCAACAAGACAAGAATTAAATAGTAACCGGCACTGATTATAGCGCCGGAAATTTGAGGTTTTAGCCGTGATTTTTAAAAATTTCTCCAGACGAGATTGCTTCTGCTATCGAAGCGATCTCCCGAATCAGTTAAATCTAACAGCCTCTGGGAGATGGCAATACTTTAGTGTTTATTTCCTGGCGCTCACTAACCACACCATTTCTTACAACCGAAATTTCACTACGACCAGTTCCAATCACTAAAAATGTATAGTCAGTGGCATCTCCACGCTTTACGGTATCAACTAGCTGAAGATTGTCCTCGTTAAACTTTACAACCACTGTCTCGGATGAGGCCTTTTTAACGGTTAACTCAATGTAAACCGTGACGTGGCCAGCTCCTCCAGAAGGTTCTGCAGTTAAAACTTTATCGCCGGGAAAAACGATTCGATACGTCACATCCTTCGCAATTGAAGGAATGCACGCTAAAGAAAAAGATGAATATCCTAAAAAAGCACTCAAAAATACGAACAAAAATTTAGTCATTGAGACCTCCACTCTTGCCGTACGTATAGCCCCAAAACCTATTTTTTGTCACCAATTCCTTCATTAAGATTTGGTGTACTCTGAATATTGTAAATATTGCGGCGATTTATATGATTAAGGTATCTGTTTTGCAAATCCTTAGTTGACGATTCGTAGACAAACAGAATCGGTAGCGTTATATGATTTGACTCCGCCGATATGATTGGCTAGCGTGGTTAAGTGTTTTACAAAAATTTCGTCAAAAAAGATATTAATCACGACGAGATTCTATCGATTCCTTTCATCGCCCAAGATATTCATAAATCAAAATTAATTCTAGCATTTGACGCGTTTGAGCTTTTACTCGGTTTGGAGAATCAGATTCAAGATATTTCTGACCAGATCAAAATGCCGCTCGATTTGAAAATGACGGGCTTGCGTTTAAAGAAGATTAGAGATTCGCTAGAGGGACATAAAAGAGAATTATCTAAAATCCTGGCGCCACTAAAATATCGCGACGTCAAGATGACTGAATTCAATCAGTATCTTTCCCAAAAGCGGAGCGGCCACATACTTATGAATGGGTATTCGCATGTCTTTCGTGACTGGGGTTGGGGTGAAGAAGAAATACAAGCCTCTGTTGCTATTGCGAAGTCGGTTTTGGGAAATGAACAGCCAAAACACATTTTGACCTTGGGTGCCGGCGCAAGTCGCTTTCCTTATGAAATTCATCGACTGTTAAATCCCGAATACAGTTTATGCGTGGATGTAAATCCTTTTCTGCTGTATTGCGCGAGTGAAGTAATAAATGGAAATAAATTGAAACTCATGGAGTTTCCGATCACGCCGAAAGATATCAACTTGTTTGCAGTAACTTCAGAGCTGAAGTGCTCCACGAAGTTAAAAGATGGGACAAGTATTGGATTCTTAGTTCATGATTTGTTGGAGTGGGGTTTCTTGTCGGCCTCATTTGATATGATTATCACTCCATGGTTTATCGATGTGGCGCCACTTCCGCCACGAAATTTATTCGCACTCATCAATAAGACTTTAAAAAAAGGTGGCATTTGGTTAAATCAAGGCTCCGTGGGATTCGTGAACCGATTTCTTGCTAACTATTTAAGTAAAGAAGAAGTGGCAAGTCTGGTAGAGAAAAGTGGATTTAAGTTTTTAAATTCTGAGTATAAACCAGTTCCTTATTTTCAAAATCCAAGTTCAGGGCATTGGCGAACGGAGCACGTTTATTGTTTCGCGGCGAAAAAAGAAAAAGAACTGGAGGTCAAAGAAACCGACTTGTTACCACAAAACATTGGCAAGCAAATGCTGCCTGCCTGGGTTCATGACACCACCAAACCGATCGAATTGAGTTTGCCGAAAGATCAGATGGCAGCCAGTTTTAAATTTAGTGAGAGATTGCTCTCTCTTTTAACTCCTGATAAATCTGTGGCCGATCTTAGCAGAGTGTTGGCCAACGAATTTGAAATTCAGGCGGCGCAAGCCGAGTATTTAATACTAAATACGCTTCTACAATGGGCGGATGCTCGACGCTATAACCCACTACAATAGTTCAATTGGAAAATCCACCTTCGTAACTGACTATTTACATAAAGTATTTGCTGGAATGTACCCAGATTCAAAGCGTGTAAACCCGTGACCTTGAATGTAATTCGATGTCGGTATTTGCTTCCATGTGATTCCATTATCAGTACTGCGATATAGAAATTGATTTTCGTACATTCCACCATTAGTCATAATCAAACTACCTTTCATTGAGACTCCGTTTGGCCCAAAAAAGGCATTCGATTTATCAGCAACCCATTTGATACCATCGACGCTAGAATAGCGATAGCTTTGGCCCGTATTAAAATCAAAATATGATGCTAAAAACTTTCCATTAGCGAAACCGGGCGTTTGTCCTAACATACCATGAGCTAAAAGATCACCACTCACTATCGGACTGATTTTCCAAGTTTCACCACCATCACTTGAGCTGCAGGAGGTGCCGAATTGCCAAGAAGTCATCACCGCAATTCCATTTCCTACTGCGATTTTTTGGGCCTGACCAATTCCTTGTGTGCAATTTGCGGGCGGAACTACGGAGTGCCAATTTATCCCGTCGCTGCTTACATGCATTACGTTGCCATCAACAGCCGCAACGAAGCGGCCACCATTTCCATAATCATAAAACGCAACGGCACGGGCTCCTGGACCGGGATAATTTGGCGCTGGAACCCAATTTATTCCATCGATAGAAGTGAAATTATCATAGACGTCATAGAGCACGAACTTGCCGAGTCCATATAAAATATTAGAGTATCCCGCATAACTTTCATGACGCACCTCTTTAAAAACTTTACCATCCGTAGAACCAATAAGCGCCCCTTGACCTCCCCAGCCAAAGTTTGCATAGATAGTTCCATTAGCGACAACGACCCCTTTTCCAAAGCCTGAACTGTGTCCACAATCACAAACGGGCGATAAAGTATAAGATCCATTTTGAGCCAACGTGTAACAGGCGGTTGCACCTTTACCAGTTCCGTCAGCATCACACCTAACAGCTTTAGGAGCTTGCCCAGGCGGTGTCACTAAATAACTTCCTTCCAAATCAAAGCTACGGTTGTTAATCCAAGTGACCCCATCGTCGCACGAAATTGTTGTTCTTCCCATGAAACCTTGAGCGACAATTACTGGAACCATTCCAATATTGGGTGGTAGCACATCTAAAGTCGTTTTAGAAACCTGTTGGGACAATGGTGATGTGTTTTCTTGAGCATCATGACCGGCCACAGCGTAGATATAACTCGTGGAGGCCACGAGACCATTATCGGAATAACTGTTACCAGTTACCGTTGTGATTTTTAAACCGTTACGGTAAACCGAGTAACTCACAACTCCAACATTATCGGTGGAAGGCATCCACGATAGATTAATTTGTGATGATGAAATTGCCGTTGCGGTTAGTCCGGTCGGCATCGATGGAGGCTCTGTATCTGATATTTGTTTTATTTCCTCAGATTCACTTAAGCTCGAAAGAGAGCGAAAATCATTAGAACATCCCTGGCCAACAAATATAATGGCAAATCCAAAAATGAGAAATATATATGAGCCAACGTGTTTATGGTTAAACATTTCACCCCCCAAGCTCATAATTATTATAAAGGAGCACCCCATATAAGTATTTGAGTATTTTCAGCCCAATATGGTTAGCAGGTCACTTCTGTTGGTATTTAAAAAATACGTACGAACAAAGTCCAATTACAGTTTTTCGAAATGGTACAGCGGAAAATAGGAGCACTTTTAATCCCTATGCACCAGGCGAGTACTGCGAGATTTATTTCCAAAGGGATCCAAGCGGTTGGTACAACAAAAATGTAACGTAAAACGCTTCATCTTTGTTCGATAAAATTTTTATACTGTC
>LWDK01000015.1 GCA_002083485.1 Proteobacteria bacterium SG_bin7
AAAAAGTTTTTGGTATCAGAAAAAGTATTAAGAAATAATATATAACTTTATAACTTCGTAAAAGTCACAATTTACAGATTGCGATTCTTAGAAAGATCGACATCACTTAAATAGTGAATAAATTGTTGGTGCGAATAACCCGTTGACCATGACCCAAACGTATTGCCTTCTGCCTTCTAGCTTTTGGGCTAGGCGTGCGCAAGTTTTCTGACCTTCCAAGTCCCAAATGCTGCGAAAACAATATTGGCAAACCAAATCGCAATTCCTGGAGGTACAGCCCTGCTGTTGGCCAGGCCTTCGCCAACGATATAGAGTATCCAATAAATAACAATCAAGGCAATACAGACTACGAGCCCATTTGAGGCTTTGCGGTGGTAAATAGTCATTCCCATCCCGACGCCAACAAGTGCAAACATCAAGCAGGCGATGGCGATGGCAATTCGTTTATGATATTCCATACGATAGCCATCAGCCAGGTTTTTATCATTGGGGTTTTTTTCTATAAGGTCGCTAATTTCTCCCAATGTCATAGAGTTTAAGCTTTTCTCTCGCGCATTGAAGGAAATTGGGTTTGTGAGATAACGGTCATAAGATTCAAAATCAATTTTAGTATAACGTGGACCGCGAGAAATATGCATATTTCCATCGATGAGTCGCAAAATGCCGCGATATTCTGTTTCTGTTTCTTCGCGGACGATAACGCCTTGCTTAGCAATGATGGTGAGCGGATTTGTCGGATCGTGCTCATCATAAAGAAAAACATTGTAAAGGCGTCCTTCTTTAGTGTCGACTTTGTTGGCGTATATCACGAAATCAAAAAAACCTTCAGAAAATGTTCCCTCGCGAATTGCCGCTTCGGCCTTGCTGGCTCCGAGTTTTTCAATAATGATTTCAAACTCTCGGTTTCCCCAGGGTCCTAAATAAAAAGAGGTTGCCGCTGATATCAGAGCTACCGAAACCGAAAGTACAAGGGCCGGCGCTGCTAAAACGAAAACGTTGTGTCCCAGCGAATAGAAAGCTAAAATTTCTGAATCTGAACTTAAGCGGTTGTAAACGAACAGGACGGTGAATAGTAAACTCATAGGCAGGATAACAGGCAAAAAACTAGTTGAAAGAAAGATCACGATCTTGGTCAAGATCCAGAGATTGACTCCGTGAACCAAGACAAATTCCGTTAGGCGTAAGGCCTGAAACATGAGAAGAATGAACAAGAAAATCACAACGCCTAACAAATAATAAGGAACCATCTGGAGCATAATATAACTAAAAGCTGTTTTGCCACTGCGCCAATTCAAGGCTGGTTCTCCTAACGTTCTGGCCCGGCTTGACCAACTCTATGTTGAATAAGAGAATCTTATTATATGAGAAGAATTTTGTTAATTCTAGAAGAACTTAAGGAAATGACTTTTCTTGAAAATCTCTTTCGCAAGCTGCGCTTTGATGTCGAAGTCGTTAAGACAAATGTCGGCATTATGGATAAATTCTTAGGTTTCCGGCCCGATTTTGTAATCATGACTGCGCGAGGCAAAAAAATTAATGGAATAGAACTTTGTCGTAAGATGAATCCTAAGGGCGATGCGACAAAAATTGTGCTGGCTATCTCTAGCTCTTCTGGAATTAGGCCGGCCGAGTTAAAGGGTATAAACATTGTTGGTTTTTTGGAGAGTCCAATTAATCCCATGAAGGCGTTGGAGTTGGTGGCCCAACATTTAAAATTGGATTTGAATTCTTTAAAAGAGCAGTTAGAGAAGTTAAGTAGGATGCCTGAAGAAGTTACTCCTAAAGATAGTACCTTCGTAAAGTCTAAAGAAAAAATTGAAGAAGCGGCAACGTGGGTAAAAGGCAGGGGTACCAAGGATTCCTTATTCGAAATTTCTGGAGCCAATACTCAATCGGAAGTGAGTCCCAGCAAATATTTAAATCACAAACTTCTAGATATTGAATTACCCGCGCAGCAGAGACTTGACAAGGACAGCATTCAAAAAGCGGTCGCAAAGATAGCTAGAGAAGGTGCAGAGCCGGAGTTGGATTTGGCGCGCCAAGAATTTGTGAAGGCGCTTTACCGAAAGTAGAACCGGTCTCATAAATACGTGATTATCTTTTCTTACTCGCTCTCTGGGTAATATGGGCTTGATAAAGGCCCATTGGTCTTCCGTGAGTTTCATAACTCACTATTAAAACCAAATTATTTTGACCTATTGCCAATTTTTTTACCGCCGGCGTTGACTAAACGGTGCGTTAAAAAAACAACTTCAAAATCATACTGACGTATTTATGAAACCGGCTCTAGCATCATTTCTTCTTTTTACCAAAAAGAAGAGTGCCGAGGTCGGTCTTTAGAATGGTGCTGACACCGCTTGCGGTATGATTTTCTTGTTTCAAGCGGATGACGTTGATTTCGCGACGAGCCTCGATAAAATCTGGTTCGACAGCAATGGCGCGATCAAAAAATGACTTGGCTTGATCGACCGTTCCTACAGATTTTAAAAATAGACCTTTAACAAAAAAGTAGAGGCCGTCGTGACGATCTTCAGGAGGAACTTCATCTAAAGAGGCTTCAAGCTCACGAATTTTTATATTCTTGTCGCCACCTTCAAACATTCTGATCATTGCCCAAAGACGATGAAGATTTAGCGATGAACGCGTAAACTTTTTTGCCAGTGCTAAATCAAAACATTCTAGAGCCTGCTTTGCCTGTCCGACCTTTAAGAGTTGTTTGCCACGCTCAAAGATTGCTTCGGCTTGCAATAAGTCTTCGGCTTGACCAATTTCGAGTTGCCGTAAATAACTTTGGCGTGAGGGAGCATCTTTTAGCGCGTTAAATGCTCCTGATATTAAGCCAAAAATTTCTTGCGTGAGTGTGCGTACCTTCGTGGGAGCGTCTTTTGGTAAGCGATCGGGGTGAAATGCTTTTGCAAGCTCATGATATGCTTGTTTGATCTCAGGGTCGCGCGCATTTCTACTTAAATTCAAAATTTGGAAATGATCTTTACCCTTAAACTCACTCAACATGCGTTGGAGGCGGCTGAGTGCATTGTCATAGTTTATTTTTTCGTCTTTGCCACCAAAGCAGATCATTCGACGAGTGGCAAGATAGTGAATGGCAGTATAAAAATCTTTTTCGTTAAAATTGCCGTCGGTAAGTAAACGGTCAACTGTACGACCAGAAAAAATTAGTTTTTCAAAATTAGGAAGCCTCTTGAAAACAGAAAGGCCGTAGGCATCAGAGATTTTCCCAAAATAAGGGCCTTGGGTAATTTGTTGATCCATCCAAGTTACATAGAAAGCTTTCAGCCAAGGAAAAGGAATTTTAGAATACATCCAGTCATGGAGTAACATGTGAAATGTTTCACCCTCTACGCGAGGTCCATCTTTAATCTCACTGTTAGGAGAAAAATTGGCGGTTACCGAAGTATCCCAAATTGTTTTGCTCAAGCGTATAATAAGTTGATCGGCAATGACTTCCAAAATAGAATGCGGGCTGATAATATTGGCTTCCAACAGGCGTTCGCCAATGCGTTTGTTATTGGTCGTATCACTCATAATAGTTTCAACTTGATCTTTTGTACAGTAGCCTTTTTCGACAAGTAAAACGCCTAAATAACTTTGTTTGTGGTTAGTCTCGACGTTAACGATTTTGTGGTTTAAAAAAGAGATAATATAATTGTCGCCTTTGGCTTCTTGAACTTGGAGTTGGCCGCTCACTCCGGTATCTAACAAGAAAGAATAAATAATTGGTAAGTCGAAACCGTGAATTGTGTCCGTAGTGTCGATTGCGCGCAAAATATCTTCAGTGTTGGCTTCTGGGTTGGAAAGTATTCGGAATAGTGGTGGCCGCGAATGTTCTACGGGATCAGTAGAATTCTTATCGACAAGTTTAAAGAGGTCTTCGATGTTAAATGGCTTGGTAATAAAATCAGTTGCATGAGACTTTTGAATTGCCTCGCGAATATAGCGCTTGTCTTTGTAAATACCGCTCATGAGATAGATGGGGGCATCTGATAAGTTTTCCTGAGTGATTTTTGCTCCAAGGTCGACGCCGCTCAGTTGAGGGAGCATGCAATCTAAAAAAATAGCCTTGAACTCGGAGAGTTTTAACTTCTCTAGCGCCTCGTTAGCTTTGCCACAAATGACGGGTTCATAGCCTTTTTTGGCAAAAGCTGACTTAAGGGCCTCGCTAATGGTTTTGTCGTCATCGACAATAAGAATTTTCTTGGCAGCCATCAAATATTTATCGGAAAACCTTGCGGAAATCTGATTTATTCTCATATTATTTTAAGGAATTTTGGCGGCGCGATAGGACGAAAGTTGCGTCTGCCTCAAATTGAAGCGTATTAACATATTGCTCTCATAATATTTTGTGATTAAAGTGCAATTTAGCGGAGGCCCGTTATGAGCGAATTTACCAAAGATACAACGGATTCTAATTTTGAGAGTGACGTCTTGAAGTCTTCAACACCAGTTCTTGTCGATTTCTGGGCGGAGTGGTGTCCTCCGTGTCGTGCGCTGGCTCCAAAACTTGAAGAAATTGCGCAAGAACTTAAGGGCAAAATCGATGTTAGAAAAGTCAATGTTGATGATAATCCTAACGTTGCTGCTAAATTTGGCGTTGTTTCAATTCCAACGATGATTATCTTCAAAGATGGCCGACAAATGGAAAAGATGGTTGGGAATCATCCAAAAGACAATATCGTTACGACGTTAAATAAATATATTTAGAATAAAAACTTGCGGTAACTCACGCTAGAAGTAATTCCCAAGCATACCATTGTGGTAAAAAGACTCGATCCGCCGTACGACAATAGCGGTAAGGGAATTCCCACAATCGGCAGAAGCCCAATCACCATGCCAATATTAATTAACATGTGGCCAAACAAATAACTCATACATCCCACAACCATTAAAACCCCAAAACGATCTTTAGCCTGGCTGGCGATACGTATTCCCATTAAAAACAAAATTGAAAATAAACCAATTGTCGTAACTGATCCTACAAATCCATGTTCTTCACTTAGCACACTAAAAATAAAATCAGTATGGCGTTCTGGTAAAAACTCAAGTTGCGACTGAGTTCCTTTACGAAAACCCTTTCCTAAAATTCGGCCGCTACCAACGGCAATTTTAGATTGAATGCTATTGTATCCAGTCCCGCGTGGATCTTTTCCCGGATCCATAAAAGTTTCGATACGATTTTTCTGATAATCTTTCAGAGCAAAATTCCATGCTAAAATTGCACCCATGGTTGAGAGTATTAAGCCCAAAACTACGATGTAGCGCCGAACTCCAACAAACAACAACACCGAACATCCGATAAAACCAATAAGTAAGGCGGTTCCAAGGTCGGGCTGCTTGGCGATCAGTCCAAAAGGGATTCCGATAATTAGTAAAGGGACCATGAGGTCTAAAATTCCCAAGCCCTCAGGCTTAGAGCGGGCGGATAGGTAGCGGGCCAAGAAAAAAATGAGTGCGAGTTTTATCGTTTCAGATGGTTGATAACTCGAGATACCAAGATCCAGCCAGCGTTTTGCGCCATAATAAGATTTGCCAATGAACGGAACCAACGCCAGGAGAAATAAATTTATGACATAAAAGGGTAAGGAAAGTCTCCTCAGGAGATCATAATTCAGGAAGGTCAGGGCAAAAAATATGATCCAGCCCATTGCGATCCAGACAAGTTGTCCATAAAATAACCGATTATAATTTCCAGAAATTCCGTGTGTTGCTGAATAAAGATTTATTAAACCCACAAAATTCAGCGCCAAAATATAAAGAATGAAGCTCCAATCCACGCGCTTGGCAAAATTTCTTTCTTGAACACTCAGTCCTGTTAACATGCCCATTAGTCTTCACCTTCTTCGCGTGCCGGGACCGCCGGTATTTCTTTAACAACTGCAGACATTGTCTTTGGGTTTTTGATTAAGTCAGGATGATATTTTTCAAAATAAGCTTTCATAATATCGCGAACAACGGGTGCCGCGCCAGTGCTGCCGTGACAGGAGTGCTCAGCAAGGGCAGCGACAACGATTTCCGGGTTGCTCGCAGGCGCAAATGCGACAAACCATCCGTGATGGCGTTGATTGAGCGGTTTACTTTCACATTTTGAGTAGACCTGATCTAAAGATAGGTTCGCCAATTGTCCTGTTCCTGTCTTTCCAGCAATATCGATTCCGGGGATCTTCCACCAGTGCGCAGTACCTTGCTCGCCGTTGGCAACTTGCCAAAGTCCTTTTTTTACGAGTTTAAAATTTTCTTTATTAATAGGAGTAGGACTATCTCTTTGTGAAACGTCGCGGATTAAAGTGGGGTGAAATTCTTTGATCACATTGTTTTGTGAGTCAAAAATCTTCTTTACGATAAAAGGGCGATAAAGTGGCCCGTCATTGGCGATCGCCATATAAGCCGTCGCCATTTGAAGTGGTGTGGCCAGCATATAACCTTGGCCGATAGAGTTACTCAAGTTTTCTCCAGCCTGCCAGGGCTCGCCAGTTAAATTCTCTTTCCATTGTTTTGTGGGTACACGGCCCGGTATTTCCCCGTGAAGATCTATTCCCGTAATTTTTCCCAAACCCAGAGCAAATGCGTATTCGGCCAGCTTATCAATATCAAGTTGTAAGCCCAATTTATAAAAATATATATTGCAGGAACGTTCGATCGCTTGAAAGAGATTTACATTTCCGTGTCCGCCTTTGCTGGCGCAGTGATAGGGTCGGGTACCAAATTTCATCGACCCCGAGCAATAAACAGTCGTATTGGGGTTAATTAAATTCTCTTGCAACCCTGCCAACGCTACGATGGCCTTGATTGTCGATCCAGGGGCGGCGTGGCCTTGAATCACTTTATCGGTTAATGGATTAAACGGATCATTAATTAATTGCGACCAAACTTGCGGCGAGATTGTTCCTGCGGAAAGATTGTTTGGGTCAAAAGATGGAGAACTTAGCCATGCCAAAACTTCGCCATTAGTTTTTAAGGCCACAAGTCCACCAATTCTTCCGGTCCCAAGAAAAGACTTATCGGTAAAAGCTTTATAAGCGGCCTCTTGCACATGACGGTCAATCGTGAGTTGTACGTTTCGCCCTTGCAGGGGCATAGCGTTGAAACGGCGAATCGATTCGAGCAAATCAGAACTCAAAAACTCGGCACCTCGTCCGCGCGCATCGACGCCAAAGTGTTGAACGCCGTCGCGGCCACGAACGTCTTCATCCAAATACTTCTCTAAACCCCTCTTACCAATATGATCGCCTTGGCGAAAGCGGGTTTCTTTATATTTTTTATTTAAGATTGGGAGTTGGGTTTTTGAGACCTCACCGACAAATCCCAAAAGTTGCGCTCCATTTTCTTTTAAGGGGTAGTTACGCAAAATAACTTCGTTAATATTTAAACCGGGGTGGTCGATCCGTAAAAGTTTTAACTGATAAACTTCTTCGAGCGTTAGGTGTTCTTTGATTTTTACGGGCTCAAATGGGCCGTTCTTACGTTTACTTTTGGCAACATCCGCGGCGATGTCGTTTGCAGAGACTTTCAAAACACCGGCGAGGGCTTGATATGTGTTTTCTGGGTTGGTTAAATACTGAGGTGTGATTGTGACCTCAGAGCCAGGTAAATTATCCACTAACACCTGACCGTCGCGATCGAAAAAAATCCCGCGCGCTGCTGGAATTGTGGTTTTCTTGCTGATATTTCTTTCAGAGAAAAAGCGCAGTTCGGTTCCGCTAATAACTTGCAAAAACCAAAGTCGAATGAAGAACACAACAAACACGACGCCAACCAATACGTATAAATAGCGGCATTGTTGTTGAAAGTCTCTCGTATCTTCTGTGGTATCTAGAAGCGTACTCATAGGGTTTCAAATCCATATTCGTTGGGAATTTGAAATTGTGTCCAGCTATCGATACGACGAAAAAGTGCAAACACAATAGGAGCCAGAAATGGCATAATAAAAAGTTGAAAAATCCAAGCACCAAAGCGTGGGTGACGAAGAAAATTATTTTCGAAATTAAGCGACAAAATCCAGTTCGAAAAATTTAGTAAAAAAATCGATGCTGTGCAGACCATAACAAAATATCCTGTGCCCGACCAAAAGAATTTTAGACGTAAAATCTGCAAACCAAAATAAATACAAAGCAGGTTCAAAAGCATGAGGTACAGTGGCTGCGAAGTCATAGTTGCCAAAAATAAACCCGAAACGTAAATACAGCTGACCCCCAATTTAAAGGGACGATATAAACTAAAGTAGACAATGACGGGTAACCAAAGATTGGGGGCAGGGACGGGATGAAAAACTTGGAACCATACTGTGGTCTGGGTAAGGGAAAGCAAAAGCAAAAAGGCAAATGAGCAAAAGAGATTTATAATAAGTTGGCTGGATTTGGGCATAATCGCCGGCATTTCTTTAGACTCCGCTATTTTACTTTCGTTTCCTTGACGTCTTTGTTCTCTTTCGCTTCTTCTACGGGTTCTTCTTCAAAGTCTTTTAAAACTTTTCTCACGACAAACACTTCATCTAGACTGTAGGGATTTGCCGTTGGTTCTAAATCAACGTTTTGACTAATTCCGTACGCATCTTTTTCTACAGATGTGACTTTTCCTAAAGGGAATCCTTTGGGGAAAATGCGGTTAATCCCGCTGGTAACTACAATGTCGCCGACCACGACGTCATCGGCGCGCAGAAGGTGAGTCATTTTTAGCTTGTCCCGGCTATGTCCCTCAACAAGGCCACGAGCTCGCGATCTTTGGACGTGTCCATCGACAACAGAATTACGATCGGATAATAGCAAAACTTGCGAAGAGCGTGCTTGTGGCCGAAAAACATAACCGACGGCTCCGTCGGTGGAAATAACTGCCATGAAAGGCCGCAAGCCATCGTGTGTGCCACGTGAGATTCGAATTGTATCATAATCGGGATTAACGTCTGTGCCTATCACCCGTGCAGCAACTAACTCCAAGTTGTCTGATTTTTTGAAATCTAAAAGAGAGTTGAGGCGCTCGTTTTCGTGCAAAATTTCATCAAACTGTGTGAGTCGAGCTTTAAGCTCCATATTTTCTGCTTGCAAACTTTGATTCTGAGTTTTGATGTTTAGTATATTTATGTAGAGCGAAGCAGTTTCGCGTACGCCATGACTAAAATTCGCATAGGAATTTGAAACGAGAGAAACTACCGCCGCAAAAGGTGCCAGCAGTTTCGAATCGGTGGCTTGGCGCTGAGTGTTAATGGCAAGAATAGGAATTGCTCCTAGCATAAGAAGCAAAAGTAGTCGGCGAAAATCTATGTTGAATGGTCCCATTTGCAGAGATTCTACCAATGGAGATTTAAATTAACAAGTGCTTGAATTTTTATTAATTTAAGAATGAAATGTTTCGGCGACCATAACTGGTGAAGGAGTCCTCTCGTGGAGAACACAACAAAGAGAATAGTTTCAATCGTAATTTTTGGTGCGATATGCTTGGTTTTTGCACTTTTTGGTTTACCCGTTTCTGATTTGGGTGGCGGCGGCGTTTCTTTTGTTGCCGTGGTGAACAATACTTACATTCCCATGAGAGACTTCCAACAAGAAGTTCAGCAAATGGAACAAATGTACAAACAGTTTTTTGGTGGACAGATGGGCGGGCAAGAAGGATTCTTGCGCACACAGGCCGTGGAAAAATTAATTAACCGTGAACTCCTCGCTCAGGAAAGTGAGAAAAATCATATTTACTCTACTGATAATGAAGTCCGTGATTTTATCATTGATCTCCCGGTGTTTCAGGAAAAAGGGAGATTTAAGAGAGAAAAATATGATTACTATTTGCGACAAGTTGGTCGCTCTGCGGGAGAATTCGAATCCCAGTTGAAAAAGGAATTGCGCGGTCAAAGGGTCAACGAACTATTTAATATTGCTATGACCCCCACAGCGGGAATGGTGGGTAAGGAATCGGAATTGAAGGCAACAAAATTAAATTTTCAATTTGTGAAACTTCTTCCTTCTGAACTCGAGAAAAAAGAAAAACTCAAGAAAGCAGATGGGGAAGTTGATAAGTGGGCGAGCGAACATGCCAAAGAAATCTCTGATTACTATAGTCAGAATAGTAATGATTATAATAAAGATGAGGAAGTTAGAGCTCGTCACATTTTAGTGAAGGCTGAAAAAGGAAATAAGAAGGCAGAGGAAGAAGCTCTTAAGAAAATTAAAGACATCGCGGCTGAAGTAAAAACAAAAGACTTCGGCGATCTTGCGCAAAAATATAGCGATGACCCTGGTTCGAAAGCCAAGAAAGGCGACCTTGGATTTTTTGGTCGCGGCCGTATGGTGCCGGAGTTTGACGAAGCGGCGTTTTCGCTTCCTGTAAATAAAATCAGTGAGCCCGTCAAAACAGACTATGGTTATCATTTGATTCAAGTGATGGAGAAAAAATCTAAAGCTTCAACGCCACTTGAAAAGGTAAAAGTCGAGATAGCTCGTAAACTTTTGGGGCGTGAACAGGCTAAGGAATCCATCGAGGAATTTAAAAATCTCGTCGCGAAAAAAGACTCTGCAGCAATCGACGGTTGGTTAAAGGCGCGGGGACTTTCATGGGAGGAAACAGGCTTATTTGGATTGGCGGACTACTCGATTCCTAAACTTGGAAACTTCGATGATTTTGCCGATATTATGGGGACACTTAATGATAGGTCACCCCTTGCTAATCGGTTAGCATCAAGTAGTGGCGCTGAGTTCTTATTAAGGTATAAAGGTAGTGAGAAAAGTATATCAGAAAAGGCTGACGATTCTTTGATGAAGGATATCGGCCGCACACGCGGCCAGAGTGTGATGAGTGAATGGGTTAATACTGCCCGAAAAACAGCGAGCATTAAAACGAATAGCCGTATTATTCGCGCCTCGGGTGGCGAAGGGTAACCTCTAGGTCAAAAGCAATCGCCAATTTTGTTTACAAGACTCAGCAGATTCAGGCGCTGTCCGCGCGAGACTTTTCCATACAAGTCAGGAACAGTGTCAGATGTTTCCTGAAGGAATTGTTCGACGAGCATCGGGGTTGGGGTGACGCCCAGACTTTTTAAATAACTAATAGCCCACGCCGCAACTCCGGCGGCCACTGGTGTCGCCATCGAAGTTCCTTGTTTAAACCCATAGGAATTTCCCGGCAGAGTTGATTTTAAACCGTTGTTGCCCGAGTGGGTACCGCTGGAAGCGATCTCGACATAGCGCGAGCTGTAATTAGAAAACCATGCGATCTTTCCATCGTTATCATCGGTCGCACCCACGGAAAGTACTCCCATTATACTTTGTGCATAAGAGGCGGGGAGTATGAAGTGTCCATCATCTAAAAGGGAGCCATCATTGCCAGCGGCGGCAAAGACCATAACTCCGCTTGCGGCTGCATTCTTGAGCGCCTGAAATATCGATTCACTGACGCCATAGCCGCCAAGACTTAAATTGATAATATCGGCGCCATTGTCAATGGCGTAGTAAATTGCATTGATGATATTTGTGGTGCTAGCTCCAGCCGTGGCTCCAAAAACATTGAGCGACATAATTTTAATATTTTTTCCCATGACTCCAGCGATACCTTTGCTGTTGTCGGCTTTCGCAGCGGCAAGCCCCGCGACGTGGGTTCCATGACTTTCTCCTCCTGTATTGGGCGCGGGCCACGCTTGGGGACGAGGATTCGCTGTATTTGATGCAAAATTATACCCATTCACATCGTCAACATAGCCATTGTGATCATCATCGACGGAATTTCCGGCAGTTTCATTTGAATTTACCCAGAGATTTCCGCTGAAGTCTTCATGATCGATGTCAACTCCGGAATCGATGATGGCTATTGTGACCTGGCTCGTAGGCCCACTTGGCCCGTATAAAAAATTATAGGCTTCAGTGGCGTGGAGCGACGTCAGATGAGTTTGATTTGTATATTCAGGATCATTTGTGACGGCCAATGTATGAAGCGAAATTTCTGGAGAAATGGATGCCAAACAATTGTCTCCATAAAAATAATTTTTGAGCTCTTCAAAACTGACGTCTCGGTCTAACTTTAAGTGACTTGCTAATTGTTGAGAGCAACGAGGGTACCGGATAACGACAAACTCGGAGTCTTTTTTCCAGAAAAATTTTTGGGGTAAATTTAGCGGCGAAATCAGAGGCACAATATCGAAAACTTTAGGCAGATCAAAAGACTTAAAAAAATTCGGAAGTGGTGGTTTTTTTGTTACCGGTCCTCCATCTCGCAAACACGAGGAGGAACTTAAACTGGTCGATCCTTCATTGGAGACATTGCAGGCCGAAGTTATAGCTATATAAAAGACTAGGCAGACAACATGTCGCACGCGCATGAAAAGCAGATCGGCATCAAAGCTTAAATCGTGAACCCAAAAACAAGATAAGGACTAAAAACTGTGTCGGTCATTGGCGGATTGAGAGTAGAAACTTCGCCATTAGACTCTGAACTTAAGTATTGAAACATCTGAATTGTAACTTGTGGAGCAAAATAAAACGATGAACCCATCATAATGGGTACACCGCAATCAAATTGGACTCCAAGGCCATTTTTATAAGTTGTAGCAACGGTGTTAAAAGTATCGACCCAACGGGAGTAACCATAGACACCGAGCCGTAGGTAAAAAGAATCAAAACTATGACCAAATGCAAAACCTGCGGAGGTGCGATCACGAATGACTTTTTGATTATCAGAAGGATTGGAATAACCTTTTTGTTCGGCCTCTTCGTGTTGAGCACTCAAAATGATTCCATAAGAGTTTTTGTTTGCATTTGTGAAGCCAAGGTAAAGATCACCCGTCAACGCGGTCTGATTATTTTCTGCTGTTTTTTTAATAAGGCGCCCCATCGGAAAGAATCCCAATGCCATTTGATAGCTGCCGTCTGCGAGAGCACCGTGGCACAAAACCATTGGAAATATTATTGAAAAAAAACGCTTCATAATCACTTAGTCATTATCGTATACTCTCCAGGCGGGGGGTAACAATGAGAATTTGTATCATAGTTTTGATTTTGGTATTAGGGGTGGATTCTTTTTCGGCACCGCAGACTTATTACCTCTCGAAAACTAAAAAGAACGAAGTACGCTCGTTTCTCATACGTTTGGCGACCGAAAAATATCACTATTCGGTCACCTTAACACCCATTAAAAATGCAGTTTCGGTAGCGCGACTCGAAGTGAAAGGCAATGAACCACTTTATGCTGTTGAGGGTGGGAACAAGGGCGCTTGTATCGATGATTTTTGTTTGCAGACAGTAAGCAATCTTGAGGAAGCTCACGTCGATGGCGCGATTTATCATCGGGTAGCTAGTGACTTTATTCGGCCGTTAAAACTCAGTGTGGACGTTAAAAGTAAGATTTCAAAAGATTTTAATTTGGTAGAGTTAACACCGCCAAGTGCGGAAGATGCGACGGAATTTGTCGCCATCTTATCAGGTGAAAAATCAACTCGGGGTCAAAATATTAAAGACAGACGCACGAATGAAAATAAAAAATTAGCAAGAGAATATTTACGTAGTGAATACGAAAAAATGGGATATTCGATCAAAGAAGTGGCGTTCTCGCAGGGTGGATATAGTGGAATCAATTTAGTTGCGGAAAAAAAAGGAACTGAAAAAGGCTTTGTTATCGTCTCTGCCCATTATGATACCGTAAATTGTCCTGGTGCCGACGACGATGGGAGCGGCATCGCGACTTCACTCCTATTAGCGAAATCTCTTTCTCAAAGTCAGTTAAAACACGGAATTCAGTTTGTGGCTTTTGATCTTGAAGAGGTTGGTCTTATCGGCTCAAGGGCCTATGCAAAACATTTAGAGAGCCAAAAACAGATGGAAAACCTACTAGGTGTTTTTCAAGTGGAAATGACGGGATACAATCCACAAAATAGAAATGGCATTCATGTTATTGATTGTGAGGAAAATACGAGTGCTGACCTTTCAAAGCTCGTGATCGAGTCTATAGAAGAAAATGGGTTGCCATTGAAGCGTGTGAAGGCGTGCACAGATCGCTCAGATCACGCCATATTCTGGTCCTACAATCGTCCGGCAATTGTTGTCTCGCAGAACTTTTTTGGCGGCGATGGTAACCCTTGTTATCATCGAAAATGTGATCAGCAGAGGGAGCTTGATCACAAATATTTAGCTGAGATCGCTCACGGGATTTTAGGGGCAGTGGCCAAAATTATTTTGCCATAATTTAGGTTTGACCCGCGGAAATAATTTTATAGAGCTCAGCGATCACCTCAAAATAGTGTGGCCCATAAAGAAAACGTGGTAAGACAACCGTCGCCAAAAACAAGTGAACCCCTGCCACCCAAGTATTTGCAACTAATGTGGAAAAAAAACCGCGGGTATTGGTAGTCACTATTGAGCGCAATATTAAACTCAGCACGATCAAAACAATTTGTCCAATAATCATGAAGCGCAATTTATTTTTGTCAGCGAGTCTGTTCATGGATTCAATCATTTTTTTATTGGTCAGAAACTCCATAAACTTTTTGAACTTTGGATTTGCGAAAACGTTAAAAGGTCCTTCGTTTAAGAGCTTATTGATATCGCTATCAGGGGCATGTCTGCCTGGCGAAGAAAGAGGGGGAGTTTCTTCGGCTTTTTTTTCGTCGATAGTGTCTATTTTTTTTTGCGGTGGTTGAGGAATATTGATATAGAGTTTTTTGACGGATTCTTCAGCGTTTGCAGCAAAAACGCCGATCAACACGATTGTTAGGATGCCCAGTAATTTATTTTGCATATTATTAAGCCTACTTTAAAAATACTCGACTCTGTAGCTATTTGCGTTAGCGGCCTTCCGGAAACTTGACCATAGGCTGGATCTTAACGACCATACCCAAAAGGAGACCCGCATATGTCATTTGCATCAGAACTTTTGGTTGAGTTAGCCCCCAAACATCTTCTCAAACACCCATTTTACCACGAGTGGACTTGCGGTAAATTGACGATAGATCAATTGCGTACCTACGCTCGTCAGTACTTTCAACATGTGAAAGAATTTCCGCGCTTTATAAGTGCGACCCACTCCAACTGTAGTGAACTTGAAAGTCGCCAAATTCTTCTTGAAAATTTAAATGATGAAGAGCAGGGGCCAAATAATCACCCAGAGCTTTGGTTACGTTTTGCCGAGGGAATTGGTGAAACAAGAGAAAATGTAAAAAATGAGAAATGTTTTCCAGAAACGCAAGCGCTTATCAGTACTTTCTTGCGTTTAGGAAAGTCAAGTTATGAGGAGGGTCTAGGCGCCTTGTTTGCCTATGAAAATCAAATTCCTGAAATCGCCGCCTCAAAAATTGAGGGTCTTAAGAAGTTTTACGGTATTCATGACGAAAAAACTTTAGCGTTTTTTGAGGTGCATTTGCGGGCGGACGTATGGCATGCTCAAGCAGTTGCAAAATTAATGGATCAACTGAGTGATTTGCAAAAAGAAAGAGCTCGTCGTGCTGCGAATGAGATTTCTGAAAAGTTGTGGGATCTTCTATCGGGCGTTTACCAGAAAGTCGCTTAAGACTTAATAGATTTGAGCTTAATATTCTTTTGGGATGGCCCCAAAAAGAACGGGCCAAACCGCAAACAATTTATCTTGATATCGAGCTTAAGGGAAGTAGCCTATTTAAGGCCTGCAAAACCGACGCCCTCGAAGATACGGTTTGTTATGATATTCTGGCCGTTGCCATCAAATCCTATGTGAGTGGCAAGGAATTTAAACTTATTGAACACTTAACTTGGGAGCTCTTTGCTTTTGTAAAGCAAAGAATTCCAAAAAAAATGAAATTGAAACTCATGATTACAAAACCAGAGGCTCCCGTCGAGGGATTGCTGGGCGGTGCGAGTTTTGAGTTAGAAGATCTTTAGGCCTTACTGTCCCAATATGGGCCTCTTCTCGAAATTAGACAGTAATTAATTTTACTTTAGATTCCACATCCCAAGGCCGATCAGGTTACATAAGGTAGAGAGCAATTGGGCATCAAGAAAATCAAGCATAGTATTTTTGAAGTTTTTTTTGCGATCGTAACAGTTAATGTCCTATCTTTTCTGACTATTTTTTTGGTTATTCACTTGGGTGCTGAAAGGTTAGAAGTAGTTGCTAGTAAAGGACAAGAGGTCAATAAGGCACTAACGGGCTTAATTAAATTTGAGTCGTCGATTGGCGATTTGAACGGTCCTGGAAACGATATTTTTGAGTCAAAAAATATCGATTTTGAAGAGGCTCGTTTTCAGAACTACAAAAGGCGTTTTGCGAGCGAAGTTTCTGAACTCCATCATACACTTAGAAAGTCCCTCGACTTGGAAGATTGGAACCGAGTATCTAAGACGTTAGATTCGATACAGCTTTACGGTGAAATCGTAGCCACCATGACCAACGATATATTTACTAATTTTAGAAAAAAAACTTTCTTGCGGCGTCAAAAAGCATGGCCCAAATGGATCGGACTTATGCCGAAATGCGCCGGTCCTTTACTGAGCTAAGGGTAGAATTTAGAAAAATGGACGATAATTTTGGCGATGTGCAGGTGGATCTGGCGCGACGTCAGTATGTTCAGACTCTTATCATTTTGGTCATGAACTTTGTATTAAGTGCTGCATTATTTTTAGTTGGTGTTTTCGCTTTTAAAAAATCAAGAAACGATGAGAGAGTATTAGAAGCTAAGCAACGAGAGCTCGATCAGTTTTTTGATCTTTCCCAGGACTTACTGTCCATTGCTCACGTCGATGGGCAATTCAAAAAGATCAGTAAATCTTGGGCGCAAATTATGGGCTTCTCGACCGAAGAAATCTTGTCAGAGAATTTTTTTAGCCTAGTTCACCCAGAGGATATTCAGAGTACCAAGTTACAAGCTGAGAGGTTATCAAAAGGTGAGTCGGTTACCTCGTTTGTATGTCGTTGTCGAACCAAGTCGGGCGAATATATCCACGTAGCTTGGACAGCGACCCCTTCCGCAGAAGGTCTTATCTATTCGATTGGTCGTGACATTACGGAAATGATCGCGATTAATGAAAAACTCCAAGTCGCTGCCAAAGCAAAAGCAAGTTTTTTGGCAAATATGAGTCACGAAATCCGTACCCCGCTTAACGGAATATTGGGTATGTCAACTTTGTTATCTGAAGAAAAGCTCTCACCAAATGGCCGTCGTAATTTAGAAATTATGAAAAACAGTGGGGAAGTCTTATTAACTTTAATCAATGACATTTTAGATTTTTCTAAAATTGAAGCAGGAAAATTGACTTTGGAGCGAGTCGCATTTTGCCTGGAGGATATGGTCAATGAACTTGTCTCTCTTCTTTACTTTAAGGCCAAAGAAAAAGGACTTCGTGTTCACATTGATATTGAGCGAACCGTTCCAAAGTACCTCAATGCTGATATTACTCGCTTACGACAGGTGATCACTAACCTGTTTGGAAACGCCATAAAATTTACTCAGCAGGGCTCGGTAACAATTAGAGCCTCTGTCAAAGAGAACATGGGTGAAAAACATTTAATTCGTCTCGACGTAAAGGATACTGGTCTAGGTATGACAGCAGAATCTCAAGGAGCCCTTTTTAAGTCTTTTTCTCAGGTGGACGCGTCGACGACACGAAAATTTGGGGGCACGGGTCTTGGGTTAGCAATCTGTAAGGGGATTTGTGAGGCCATGGGTGGAAAAATTTGGGTGGAAAGTAAAATGGGAGAAGGATCGACATTTTCATTTACTTTTATTGCGGAGCCAGCGACAGAATCTTCAATCAAATCTAATTTTAGCAGTACTTTTGATCCCGAGATGGGAAAGAGACATCCATTAAAAATTCTAGTGGCTGACGACCATTCTACCAATCAGCTTTTGGCCAAAACCTACTTGGAAAAACTTGGCTATGAACTAGACATTGTGGGTAATGGCCTCGAGGTCCTTAAGTCCCTTGAGCTTAAACATTATGACGTTATTTTTATGGACGGTCATATGCCCGAAATGGACGGTTATGAGACTAGTCGTAGAATTCAAGGTCGATATAGTAAAGAAAAATTGCCTTGGATCATAGCTTTTACGGCCAGTTCGACTCAAGAGGATCAGAAAAGGTGCTATGAGTGTGGAATGAATGATTTTGTCTCAAAGCCATTTTCGATTTCCTCGTTGGCCGAAGCACTTAGAAAAGTTCGTAAATCAAGTGTTGAAAATAGGACACCAGAGATTTTTAATCTCACGGCGATAAAAAAGCACTTTAACCACGACGAAGAAACTATGAAGAAGGTTATAAACAGCTTTATTTCTTCTCTACCCGAAAGCCTTGGCAAAATTGAACAGGCGATCAAAACAAAGAAATCACATGATTTGCAGGTTTCTGCCCATACCTTAAAAGGCAATGCAGCCAACTTTTTTAACCATGAGGTCCAGGAATTACTTTTAGAGCTAGAAAATATGGGAAGATTAGGCGATTTTACGGGAGCCGATGAGAAGTTTCTTAAGGCTCAAGAATTTCTAGAGACTCTCAGCACCAATTTAAACTTGCTTTTGGGCGAAAGAAAAGCGGCTTAATCGCGAGAATGTCCCTTATCAGCTAGACACCTGCTTTAAATTTAAGGTAAAACGGCTCTGATGAAAGTATATCTTGGCTTAGGTTCTAACCAGGGTGTTCGCAAAGAGTTTTTACGTAAAGCTTGGTTTGAGTTAAAATATATTCTATCGGGAATTTCAGCGTCGTCGACGTTTGAATCTGACGCACTGATGCCGGCAGGCGCACCAGAAAATTGGAATAATCCATTTTTAAACATTGTGGTGACTGGCGAAACAAGTTTGGATCCGATGGATTTGTTGAGAAAAGTCAAAGATATCGAGGCCGCTATCGGTAGAAAACCAAGTCAGCGGTGGGCGCCAAGAGAAATTGATATTGATTTGCTGTTTATTGACGGTGAGAAAATTCAAAATGAAATTCTCAAAATCCCGCATCCTGAAATACGAAATCGACCCTTTGTTTTACTGCCACTTCTAGAGCTAAATCCATATATTGATATCTCACCGGCGTGGGGGCCGAAAATTCCGTTTAATACTCAGAAGATTTCATGGAAAGTAGATACGACGCAAATCATGGGAATTTTAAATCTCACACCAGATTCCTTTAGTGATGGCGGTGAACTTTCTGATATTCAGAGCCTAGTAAAAAAAGCCGATCTTATGGTTTCTCAGGGCGCCAGCATTCTCGATGTCGGTGCAGAATCGACTCGGCCTGGCGCAGTTTCTATAGATGCCACAAAAGAAATGAGTCGGCTGGGAAATAGTATTTGTGAACTTTCTAAACGTGAGGTCGTCATAAGTGTAGATACTCGGCACCCTGAGACTGCGGCCTGGGCCCTTGGGCAAGGTGCTCATTGGATTAACGATGTCAGCGGCCTGACTAACCCCGAGATGATCAAAATTGCGAAAAATAGCAATAATGATTTTATCTTCATGCACAATTTGGGAATTCCTGCAAATCCAAATGTTTTTTTGCCAAGTGACCAAGACCCTGTACTTGTCGTAAAGGATTGGGCAAAAAATCAAATAGAAACGTTGGGAATTCCAAAGCGCCGATTGATTTTTGATCCTGGAATTGGGTTTGGCAAAGGGCCAAAGCAAAGCATTGAGATTCTCAGGCGCATCGGTGAGTACAAAGATCTGGGAGTTCGTATCCTTGTTGGTCATTCACGTAAAAGCTTTTTACGTTTATTTACAATGGCTTCAAATCCCAAGGATCGCGATACAGAGACCCTAACAGTCTCTAAATATTTAGTGAATGAGGGAGTTGACTATATCCGAGTTCACGATGTGGTATTGCATGCCGTCCTATAAAGAAGTTGTCAAAAATCTTGAAGAACGAGTAATTATGCCCGACCGACCACCAAGTTTGTTGCCGGTGAAGGAAGGACTAAATTCACTAAACCTTGGTTATGACCCCAAAAAAGTTATCGTCGTGGCGGGAACGAATGGAAAAGGAACTGTCTCGGCCACACTTTCGGTATTACTTGAAGCTACAGGTGCAAAAGTGGGTCTCTATACCTCGCCACATTTGATAGATACGACCGAGAGAATTCGTATTAATTCGAAACCGATTTCCCAAGAAAAATTTGTGACGGCATTTGATTTTGTGAAGAAAAAAATACCTCATGAGCGTTTAAGCCACTTTGAAATGTTAACGCTTATGGCGCATACGGTTTTTACCTCTGAAAAATGTGATTGGATAATCTACGAAGTAGGACTCGGTGGAATTTGGGACGCCACCAACGCCTTTGACCATGACACTTCAGTAATTTGCCGTTTAGGTTTTGATCACCAGGATATTTTGGGGCAATCCATGTGGGAGATTGCGAAAAATAAATTGGGTATTACCCGTGACGGCCGAGAACATAAAGTTATACATCTTCCACTTCCCATCGAGGTCGACAAGCTGTTTATAAATTATAAAAAGCAAATGCAAAGCCAATTTATTGAAGTAAATCCTTTTCGTTTTGAAATTGATAAAACGAAGGATGAGCCAGTTTATAGGTTGCAAACCCCGTGGGGAGTCACGCCCTTAAGACTTATGGGGCAGAGGGCGGTGGAAAATTCTTCTTTGGCGTTACGGGTCTTTTCGGAGCTAGGATTCGATCCTCGGGAATTTTTATCGGCTTTGAAAAAAGTAAATTGGCCAGGGAGAATGGATTTTGAGGTCTATGAAAATAAGAAAATTTATTTTTCTGGGGATCACAACCCTCAAGGGGTTGAAAGCTTAAAAGAAATTCTATCTCATTTTGGTTATAGAAATCTTTGGGCAGTCATCGGCATTGGAAAGGCAAAAGACGCGAAACAAATGCTAGAAACTTTTTCTTCAATCCCGAGGACAAAAATTTTGCTCACAGAGACACCTTTTCGAGGAATGAATCTTTCTGACTATAAATTTGATGCCATCTACAGCAATTCCGACCCAAAAACGGTTTTAGATTATGCCGTGGCGAAATCAGAAAAAGAGGATATGATTTTAGTAACGGGTTCTTTGTATCTTGTTGGTGAATTGAAGAGATTAATTAAATAGAAAGGGAACTGTTGGCCAGTTCCCTTGAAAATACTTTTTTAAACAATTACTTTTTAAAAGAAACGAGTTCGGAGGTGAGTTTCATGCCTTGTTGTGAGGTAATCATTTTTAACATATTGTTAATAGGAATTTCCTTCTGATTAAGCCACGCCTCAGTGATTTGGTTAGTTTTCAAATCTTTGAGTTTAGCGTAAACGCAAGCATATTTTCCGGCGGGAACAGTAATGTCCGTATTTTTCATTTCAACAATTTCCATTTCTGGTGGTTCCGGTGGAGTTTGTTTTTGACCGTTTACCTTCAATTCAATAATAGTTCCATCTTCTTTGCTAATAAGCGCTTCTGAAGTCATATTTTGACCTAGGATACTGATGTCTTGATTTAGCCAGTAACCCTTGTCGGTTTCTGAGGCCACAGAAACATTCATAGTTCCTTCCATACCCATTAAAGTAATTTTGTTGTTTAACTCCTGGCCGACTTTCCAGTCGATAACACCAGTAAGATGGCGAGTAATTGTCGTTTGCACCGCGACAAGATCAACCTGTTCGGCTGCAAATCCCATAGATCCCATCACCGAAAGCGCCAAAATAGCGATAAGTTTTTTCACGAATACCTCCTTGTATTAGATACGTATTAAACTCTAGTGACGTTTTATTCTCCCTGGCTGAATCTATTACCGTCAAGGCCGAATTTAGTCCCTGCCGGCCAGCAATTTTACGTTTCATTTCATTGGTTTAGGTCTATATTTGACTTAAAGGACCTGCCACTAGGTCTCGGGCTTGCATCTATCGAAAATCGTGGGAAACTCTTATAACCCACGGAGGAAAAATGAGGTTCCTAAATGGTTATCTTCAGGTTTCAATTTTGCTATTGCTTGGGACAGTCTTGGCCTGTGGAAATAGCCGAAATGGGAGAGTAACTGGACAAAGAAACAATAAAACTATCGAGGCCAATTCCAAGATTCAGGGAAGCCATATCCTCTTTTCGTTTATTGCCAAAGTTGCGGAAGTTAAAAAAAATAGCAAAGCCGGAAAGCCCACTCCCGAGACTGGGTTTCTTTTGATTACCAAAGAAATTTTGCGTGCCTATGACGCGGCAATTAGTACAGATAAAAAACAAGCCTCTGCTAACGAATCATTAGAAAGCACTTTTGGCATCATATCTATTATTCCCAAGCTCACAGAAGCAAAAGATAAGATACTTGTCGAGGCGCATAGCAAATCAGGGTTTGTATTTTCTGGAGAAGTCGACAAGGCCACTCAACGTGGGGACTTGAAGGCTGATACGGTTCCAGAGAGTCACTTGGAAGAAGATAAATCGAAAAATGCAAATAGCAATGTTGTTGAAGAATCTATAGAAGAACAACCTGATTCAAACGGGGTGCGACCAAAGAAGTCGGTAAGGGTGCCAATCAATAAGCCGCCTATCGATCAGGGGCCACGTTTTTCAGCTAAAGTAGTATGTGTCGATTCAAATTGTGAGCTTCTGGTAGCAAATTTTATAGATAAAAAGGTTGGATTTTATCCTGTGCTTGTTCGCACACAACTACTTCCTAATGAGGGTCAAAATATAAATTTGGGTATGCTTTCTCCTCTGGCGGGTGATCTCAAAAGTACTCTCACTCAAAATGGAATCAAAGTGACCGAAAATAACGGAGAAGTTATTTGGTCGGCAGAAATGACGGATTCTAATTTTCAAATCGAAAGTCAATCGAGATTATTTTTACCAATCCGACAACTTAGCACTTACTTTGCGCTTCGTAGATCCAATGGTGAGTCAGAAGCTTATAAAGTTCAGCGAGAAAAGTTAGATATAAGTGAAAATAACCTACGAGATGTCGTTATTAGCCTAAATCCCAAAAAGTAGTGATGTTTCAGTCTGAGGCATGAGTTATTAAATAAAAAATAGCTAAGTCCTTGAATGGATGGATATTAAGCATTTATTAATATAGCTATTTCTTGGAATTTCCAAAATTTCGTTTAATATTATGACAGGTCAACATCCAGGGAGGGTGTTTCAATGATCAATGTAAATGGTTTGCTTGAGGCTTTTGATAGCGACTGGGATTTGATACGCGAGCTTGTTACTCTTTGCCAAGAGAAGGTCCCAGAGTATGTTGGTAATATAAAGACTGCTGCGGATGCGAAAAACTTTTCCCAGCTTGAACATCACGCCCATAAACTTAAGGGGTCTATTGCGCATTTCGGCTGCCAGGAGTTTTATGACTGTGTTTATCAGCTCGAAGTTGCGGGGCGTGAACATAAAAGCGATTCAATTCCTGGGCTCATGGACACACTTGAGCAAGAGTTCAAGTCCTTCGAGGCGGGTCTTAGAGAGCTTAGTCAAAAAGCGAATTCAAGGTAGAGCGGGCTTTTCGGCTGCGCTTTGAAATATTGTATCCTACGACGTAGCTAGTATAAAAAATCACAAGACTAACGTAAGCTGCGCAGAAGAGGACCACAATTGCGACATCGTTCATTATTTTTTCTCCTTATAGAGTTCTCGAATTAAATTTTGAATATAAGAAATGAGAAGGCTTTTTGTGCGCGAATCCTTAGTACGTCTGAAAACTCGAAGTGTTTCAGAGAGTTCTTCAAGCTTATTCATGTCAGATTTTAAGTTCATTTTGTGATCCCCCCGTCCTTGGGTTTAGGTCGTTATATTAGAGACTGCTTAAGATTTAGGCGCGGTTAGTGATTGAAAAATTTAGGCCAAAGTCCTATATCTATTGGGTTACTTAACATGTGTGCGCCAGTGGCGAAATTGGCAGACGCACCAGCTTGAGGGGCTGGCGCCCGAAAGGGCATGATGGTTCAAGTCCATTCTGGCGCACCAGTT